>CACHFV010000001.1:0-240663 GCA_902579195.1 uncultured SAR86 cluster bacterium
GGTGTCTGGTTTAACAACAACCGGTTCTACAGTTTTACAAAACATAGAGTCCTATCCAGATTACTTGTTGCTCTATAGGCAGTTACTTCAATGGGCTGGCGGTGTCGGGTTAGTAATTGTTGTTTTGGCAATTATTCCTGCTGTATCAGGGGGTATGAAAGTGCTACAGGCAGAAACTTCTGGGTTTGCTGATAAAAGCTTTTCACCAAGGCTAAGAGAAACAGCAAGATCATTGTTAGGGTTCTATTTGCTTCTTACTATAGTTTGTGTTTTTGCTTACTGGGCAGCTGGAATGAGTCTGTTTGAAGCAGCTACTCATTCATTTAGTACTGTATCAATTGGTGGTTTTTCAATATATACCGATAATTTTGGTCATTTTAATAACCAAGCAATAGAAAGTATTGCAACTATATTCATGTTGCTCTCTGCAATGAACTTCGGTCTTCATTTTTTATCGCTTTCAAAAGGAACAATTAAATATTATTTACAAAATGATGAGTTTAAGTTTTTCTTAGTGGTTGTTTTATTTGCTGTGCTTGTCTCTGTAATTACCTTAAATGCAAAGGAAGGTATGAGCTTCTCTGATTCTTTGCGTTTTGGAATCTTTCAAACCGTTTCAATTGTTACAACTACTGGGTTTACCCTTGAGCCCCTTAATAATTTAGGAACTGTAGTTCCATTATTTATTTTTATCATAGCTTTTATTGGAGCATGCTCAGGTTCTGTTGGTGGAGGCATGAAAGCCTGGAGAATTTTAATGTTATTGCGTGTTGGTTTTACAAATATTACAAAATTAATGCATCCAAATGCAGTTGCTCATGCAAAAATGAATAATGAAAAAATACAGCCCTCTCAAATTGAAGCTGTATTTTCATTTATAGCCATTTACATAATATTTTTCCTGATTTTTATGTTTGTATTAATTTTTCAAGACGTTGATTTTTACTCATCATTCGCAGGAACTGCAGCCGCAATCAATAATCTTGGTCCTGGGTTAGGAGAGCTATCAGAAAACTACTCATCATTAAGTAATTTCTCAAAAATTACACTTGCTTCTGCAATGATTGTGGGGAGGTTGGAGTTATTTGGTGTTTTAATTTTACTAGTACCAGCATACTGGCGCAGCTAATCAATAAATATTTTTTTGCTCGCCTCTTAATTTCCTAAACTTTTTGTACTCCCAGCCATAAAGTGAAGTTGATTTCTTAATTGCATGCTCAAATAACTGGTTCATTTCTAACATATTTATCTTTTGCGAGATCTTTTTGCAATTAAGCTTATATTTTTTATTTTCACCTTTCGTAAAGTAAATAAAATATAAATTATGAGACTCTTTATATGAGAGTTTTTCTATAATATCGACAGTTAAGCACTCTTGGTTAAAGAAATAGCTGTAAGTTTCTTTATTGGTGTGAGGGACTAAATCTGGAGCAATCACAAAGTCTTCTTTTTGTTTAAATTTAGAAAGCAATGATTTAATTCCGGACATATTAGCAGGAATAAGTTTTGCGCCCTTTTCAGATCTGCTTTCTTTTGTAGCTTTTTCAATATTCTTGTTTTTGGCTGGCGTATATAAAATATTTATGCCTTTGTTTTTTTCTGATATCAAAAATAACATTACATCCACACAGCCCATGTGTATAGTCATAAAAATTTTTGGATTTTCATCCTGAATTATGTCTTCAGGGTTTTCTACAAGTTTTTTGTAGTTGTTTGGGTTCCCCCAAATATAAGGGTATTCAAACAAAAGCTCCATGGTGTATAAAAAACTTTGCTTGATAAGTTTTTCATCATTAAAACCACAGTAGATTAAGTTTTTTTTGGTCACTTTGTACGCGCTGACATTTAACAATATAGCTAAGTGGCCCAAAACCCATGAAAGAAACCTAAGTATTGGCCACGGAATTATTGAAATTGACTTAAAAAGTATCCGAATCATACTTAAAATAATAAAATACCTAATTAGCATACAATAGGAACGACAATTGCCAGCAAAAAATATCGATGAACTCATAGCTCTCTGCAAAAGACGAGGGTTTATTTTTCAATCAAGCGAGATTTATGGCGGAACCCAAGGCTTGTATGATTATGGCCCTTTAGGTGTGGAGCTTAAAAATAACATCAAAAGCTCCTGGTGGAAGTCAATAGTTTATGAAAGGGATGATATAGAGGGTTTAGATGCTTCAATCCTTACAAAACCAGTTGTATTGAGGCACTCAGGACACGAAGAAACATTCACAGACCCACTTGTGGATTGTAAAAAATGTAAAGCAAGGTTTAGGGAAGACCATTTAGAAGAAAAGGTTTGTCCCTCATGCGGTTCTACCGACCTTACAGAAGCAAGACCATTTAATCTAATGTTTAAGACAAATATGGGGCCTATTGATGATGGAGCTTCATTTGCTTACTTAAGGCCAGAAACAGCTCAGCAAATTTTTACGAATTTTAAAAATGTTGTTGATTCAACATCAAGAACGGTGCCTTTTGGAATTGCCCAAATGGGGAAAGCTTTTAGAAATGAGATAACTTTGAAAAGTTTTATTTTTAGGGTTCGAGAGTTTGAACAAATGGAGCTGGAATATTTTGTAAAACCCGGGGAAGATGAAAAGAACCACAAAGATTGGGTTGAAAATAGATTAGAGTGGTGGACAGAACAAGGAGTGTCAAAAGATAGTCTCGAGTTATATGATGTTCCGTCAGATGAATTGGCTCATTATTCAAAAGCAACAGTAGATATAATGTATAAATTTCCACATGGTCTTGAAGAACTTGAAGGAATAGCGAACAGAACGGATTTTGATCTCGGATCACATTCAAAAGACCAAGATCAATTAAACTTAACAGCCAAAGTAGCAGAAAATAAAGACTCTAATTCAAAACTAGCACTACAAGATGAGAATAATAAATGGTTTGTCCCTTTTGTAATTGAGCCTTCAGCAGGGGTTGATAGAGCTTTTCTTGCCATCTTAAATGAATCTTATTTTGTTGAAGATATAGATGGTAAAGAAAGAGTTGTGTTGAAGTTAAAGCCACACCTTTCACCCATAAAAGCTGCTGTGATACCTCTTAAGAAGAATGATAAAAACCTCGTCACAATGGCTAAAAATATTAAAAATACCTTACAAAAGCTTGGTATGGGGCGGGTATTGTTAGAGAACAGTGGAAATATAGGGAAAAATTATAGAAGACATGACGAAGTAGGCACGCCTATATGTATAACTGTTGACTTTGAGTCTTTAGAGAATGAAACAATAACTGTTCGGGACAGAGACAGCATGGAACAAAAAAGAATGTCAGTCGATGAAGTAGTTAATTATTTCAAAGAGACGTTTTAAATATCAACATTCTTTGCTCTCAGAGCATTGTCATCAATAAATTCTCTTCTTGGAGCAACTTGGTCACCCATTAATGTTTCAAAAATCTCATCAACCATTTCTCTTGCATCATCTAGTGTAATTTGAACGAGCCTTCTGTGCTTAGGATCAAATGTTGTTTCCCATAATTGTTCTGGGTTCATTTCACCAAGACCCTTGTATCTCTGTATTTCTGGGGCTCTTGAGCTTTCAGAACCATCTTCTCTAATGGCTTTTAAAATTTCATCTTTTTCTTCATCATCTTTAGCATAATGTGTCTTACCGCCTTTTTTAATTTTATATAAAGGTGGTAAAGCAAGATAAATGTGTCCATTTTCTAGCAGGTCATACATTTGGTTGTAAAAAAATGTTAGTAACAGAGTTCGAATGTGGGATCCGTCGACATCTGCGTCAGTCATTATTATGATTCTGTGATATCTTAATTTCTCTAATGAAAATTCATCAACCCCAATCCCTGTTCCAAGAGCTGTAATCAGTGTTCCAATTTCGTTGGATGATAAAACCTTATCAAGTCTTGCTTTTTGAACATTAATTATCTTACCTTTTAGTGGTAGGATCGCCTGGAAGCTTCTGTCTCTACCTTGTTTAGCAGATCCACCTGCAGAATCTCCCTCAACTAAAAATAGCTCTGACATGGTTGGGTCTTTCTCTTGGCAATCAGCTAACTTACCTGGCAAACCCCCAATATCAAGCAAGCCTTTTCTTCTAGTCATCTCTTTTGCCTTCCTTGCAGCCTCACGCGCATAAGCGGCTTCTAATACCTTTGCAAGAATTTCTTTTGCTTGAGCTTTGTTAGCTAGCAGGAAGTCCATAAAATAGTCGTTAATTAGTGCCTCAACAGCTGGACGTGCTTCTGAAGAAACAAGTTTGTCTTTGGTTTGAGATGAGAATTTCGGATCAGGCATTTTTAGAGATATCACCGCAATCATCCCCTCCCTTACATCTTCACCAGTTATCTCTACCTCTTTCTTTTTCATTAGATCTTCTTTCTTTATGAAGTTTTTAATAACTCTTGTTAGCCCTCCTCTAAAGCCGGCTAGGTGTGTTCCACCATCTACTTGGGGAATGTTATTTGTAAAACATTGAACGTGTTCTCTATAGGTATTAGTCCATTGCACAGCTATTTCTACACCTATGCCCTTCATATTGGCTTGTGCATAGAATGGTGTTCCAACAGTTTCTTTTTTCCCTGTTAAGTAATTTACAAATTCTAATAATCCACCATTAGATTTAAAGTCATAACTTTTGCCAGTTCTGTCATCTAGAATGCTTATGCCTATTCCTTGGTTTAAATAAGAGAGCTCTCTAATCCTTTTAATAAGTATGTCTACATCAAAAGTGGTTTGTGAAAATATTTCTTTTGATGGGGTAAAAGTAACTTTTGTACCGGTTTTATCGCTTTTGCCGACAGTTTCTAGCTCGGTTTTAGGAAAGCCATCAGAATATTCTTGTCTATATTTAGATCCCTGTCTCTCGATTTCTAAAATAAGCTTGCTGCTTAAGGCATTTACCACAGAAACACCGACACCATGCAAGCCCCCTGATACTTTATAGCTGTTTTCATCAAACTTACCTCCAGCATGAAGAACAGTCATAATCACTTCAGCAGCAGATGCGCCTTCCTCATGTTTATCAACTGGTATTCCTCTTCCATTGTCTGCTACAGACACAGAACCATCCTTGCCAATAACAACGTCTATTTGGTTACAGTAACCAGCAAGACCCTCATCAATTGAGTTATCAAGCACTTCAAAAACCATATGATGTAGCCCGGTACCATCATCAGTATCACCAATATACATGCCTGGTCTTTTTTTCACTGCTTCAAGCCCTTTTAAAACTTTAATACTGTCTGAAGTGTACGTATTATCTGACATTTGAGAGATCTCCTTTTTGTTCTACGTGGAACATACAAACCACATCTGTACTAGAGAAATGATTGTTTTCAATGGATGTCATGATTGTTTGTATGCTGTTATTTATAAGGTATTTTAACATTAAATTAGCATTATCTTTATCTAATTCAGAAGAAATATCATCCATTAAGAGTATAGGGCTGATGCCTGTATCATTTTTGATTATTTCTCTTTGAACCAGGTGTAAAATTATAGAGGCTATCTTTTGTTGGCCTCTAGAAAGTATTAAACTTGCGTCTATATCATTAACATTTATTTTAAAAAATCTTTTATGGGGCCCGCTTGTTGTTCTGCATAACACCTTATCTTTTGATAAATTCTCCAGTAAAACATCTTTAAAAGAAGTGTTTTTGTTAAATCCTGGGCTAAAACTTAGGCTTATATCTTTAATCCAAGAGTTTTTTTCTGAAAATATCTCTATATAGGCATTATTTTTTATTTCATGATTAAATCTATCTATAATTTTTATACATGATTCAGTAATTTGTGGTTCAATCTCAATTAATTTTTCATTCCAGTAGTTAATTTCATCAAATTTTTGAAATTTTAGGCAGTTTGAACGACTTTTAATGATTTTTTTTAGAACATTTTCTGTTAAATTGAAATTTTGTTCCACGTAGAACAGTGTTTTGTTTAAAAATACCCTTTTTGTCTCTGGATTAGCATCTGTAAAGAAGAATTCATTGTTTTCAACTAAACACAAGGGGTAATTTTCTACTAAAAATTTATAATTTTTGCTTTTTCTAGATTCGATATCAGTTATTTTTGCTCTTTTATCTCTTTCTTTGGTAATTTTTATTCCTTTGTTGCCTTCGAAAGTTACTAAAGACTGTAGAAATGAGTTGTTTTTTCGAATAATAGTGTCTATTTCTGTTGTTCTGAATGATTTCCCAGATAAATTAAGTTGTATTGCTTCTATTAATGAACTTTTACCACACCCATTTTGACCATGAATTAGATTAACACCTTTATCAAATGTTATTTCAGCAAAATTATAACATCTGAAGTTTTCTATTTTTAGGTCTTGTATGATCACTATAAAAGCAACGGCATTAGAACTAATGTTTGGCTTGGATCGCTGCTTTTAATAAGTGCACTACTATCTTTACCAAAACTTGTCATTGTGATTTCTTCATCTTCAATAGTGGCGAGCACTTCTCTCAAATAATTCACATTAAATGCTATGTCAAAAATGCCTGAATCCCCGTGAAAATCAAGCTTTTCTTCCGCAGACTCTTGGTCGGGGTTGTGTGCTGATACTTCTAACTTACCTTCTTCGATTCTAAGCTTCACTCCTTTAAATTTTTCACTAGACAGTACTGAAACTCGTGAAAGAGTGTTAATAAGATCTTTTCTTTTCAGTGAAATTGATACACCATCTCCAGTTGGAATAACTTGGTTATAGTTAGGGTAGTTTCCATCAATTAATTTTGATTTGAATGTAAATTTTTTAGACATAAATACTATGTTGTTTGCATTGATATAAAACTGGATCTCAACATCTTCTTTCGGAAGGATTTTCATCAGCTCTATGGTTGTTTTTCTTGGAATAATACCACTAAAATCTCCTTCCCCTGCTAACTCAGACTTATAGATTGCTAGTCGATGTGCGTCTGTAGCAACCATGTTTAGGGCATTTAAAGACTTTTCAAACAAACATCCGTTTAAATAGTGCCTCCAATCCTGATTAGCCATTGCAAATGACGTTTTTTGGAAGAGCTCTAATAACTGAGATGATTTTATAGAAAAAATGCTCTCGCTTTTTACACTATCGAATTCAGGAAAGTCTGCTCCAGGAATTGTAGAAAGACTATATCTTCCAGATTTAGATTTAACTGTAAGTTTGCTGCTGCCTTCATCTAACTCAAAACTAACATCTCCATCTGGAAGTTCTCTCACTATGTCGGCTGTTTTTTTTGCAGGAATAGTTATTTCGCCCGGTCTTTCAACATTTACATCGAAGATTTCCACCTCAAGCTCAACTTCAAGATCTGTGCTTTGAAGTTTAACTGTTGAGCCCTCACACCTAACAAGTATGTTGCTTAAAATTGGAAGTGTTTGTTTTTTGTCTGCAACAGCAGCAAGAGATTGAAGCTCGTTTATTATTTGTTCTTTATTGGCTGTAAACTTCATTTTAAGCGGATAAACTTCTTCTTAGCTTCTTGTAATCTTCATCTATCTCTAAGTTTTCTTTTTTAAGTTCTTTTGTTTTTTCACAAGCATGAATAACGGTTGTGTGGTCCCTGCCACCAAAAGCTTCCCCTATCTCAGGAAGGCTGTGGTTTGTAAGCTCTTTGGCAAGTGACATTGCAATTTGACGAGGTCTTGTGATGGACCTGTTTCTTCTTTTAGATAGTAAATCACTAAGCTTGATGTTGTAATAATCAGACACAACTCTTTGGATGTTGCCTATGGTTACCATTTTTGCCTGGATAGCCAAAATATCTCTTAAAGAATCTTTAATTAAATTTATATCTATATCGGTTTTGGCAAATTTCGCATTAGCAGCAACTCTTTTTAAGGCACCCTCTAGCTCTCTCACATTTGACTTAACTTGTTGTGCGATAAAAAAGGCACAGTCTTCTGGTAAATTGATTTCCATTTCTTCAGCTTTTTGTAGAAGAATAGCTGTTCTGGTTTCTAGGGCTGGCGGATCTATAACAACAGAGAGTCCCCACCCAAAACGTGATTTTAGCCTGTCTTCTAGCCCCTCAATTTCTTTAGGGTACCTGTCGCATGAAAAAATCATCATGTTTCCACTCTCAATTAAACTATTAAAGGTGTGGAATAGCTCCTCTTGTGATTGCTCTTTGCCTGCAAAAAACTGTATGTCATCAATTAGCAGGGCATTAAGACCTCTATAAAACTTCTTAAACTCATTTATTGCTCCAAGCTGAAGGGCTTTTACCATATCGCTCACAAATCTCTCAGAGTGTACATAGCAAATTTTTGCATTTGGTCTATCTTCTAAGAGTTTGTTACCTATTGCATGCATAAGGTGTGTTTTCCCCAAACCAACACCCCCGTAAACAAACAACGGATTGTATTGAGTTTGTGCTGCTTGTTCTGCAACTTGTTGAGCTGCAGCAAAAGCTATTTGGTTTGACTTGCCTGATACAAAAGTTTCAAAAGTATAGTTTTTGTTTAGCCCTGTTGTTGTTGGTTTTGTTTGTGTGGACTGTTTAACAGAAACATTTAAAATAAATTTGTTTCTTCCAAGGTGTGTTTCTAAGAACTTGGTGATCTGTGGAAGATATTTGTCTTTGAAGAAATCTTCAACAAAACTATTTGGTGCATAAATTGTGAAGTTGTTTTCTTTTAAATCAAACTGAAGTGGTTTAATCCATGAGTTAAACTCTGTGGTGTTAATTTCCCTTTCAATCTGCTTAACGCTTTTGTTGAAAATATTTATTGATGAAACCTTGTTAGACATGCCGATAAGTTTATAATACTTAAGCTTTTAAAAACATGTAATAAATACATTGTTTTTTTGTGAAAAAACTGTGGATAAAAAATGAAGAGAACACTAAAAGTTACAAATATAAAGAGAAAGAGAACACATGGCTTTAGAGAAAGAATGTCTACAAAAGCTGGTAGATCTGTTCTGTCTAATCGAAGAGCGAAGGGCAGAAAGTCTTTAGCTGTCTAGTTTTGGAAAAAAACAAACTCACACTCTCAAAAGAAAACCGTATGAAAAAAATCCGAAAGGATATGTTTTTGTGGTCAAAAACTTCCATTGTTAAGGGGCTGGATGTCCATTTTCAAAAAAATGATGGTTCTATATCTAAAATAATAGTCTTGGTGCCCAAGAGGGTTGTGGGGCTTGCTGTAGAGAGAAATAATTTAAGAAGAAGAGTAAAAGAAATGTTTAGAAAAAATATTTCTCGGCCTCATGGTGGTAATTTTTTGGTAAAATTTAACAGCGTTCCAGCTTCTTTTGATGTTGAGTTGGAGAAATATTTTAAAAATGTTTAATCCGAGACTATTTTTTGCAGGCAGCACTTTGTTGTTGTTGTTGTTTTTAATATTTGAGTGGAATACCGAAGACAAAAAACAAAAACTGGAGAGATCTGTTGAGCTTCAATCAGACTTTATACCCACTGACACGGTAAACATTAAAAACAAGAACCTTGATCTCTATATTGACCTTAATGATGGTTCTCTAAGAAAGGCGTATGTTTTAGAAAAACAAGAAAGAGGTGGTCTTTTTAAAACAAGGTTGATGTCAGATGACGAATCTTTAAGGTTTTATTTTAAAAGCTCTGTGTCGGGTTTTGCCAATAACTCACCTTTTGTTGTAGAAAATTTTTCAGATGACTATTTAAAAATCTCAGCAGATGACGCATCTGGAAACACGCTTACAAAAACCTATTATTTTGAAGACAAGCACATCTTGTTTGTGGAAGATAGGCTTGATTTAAGCACTGCCACTTTTGGCACTGTGCCTTTTTTTAAAACCTTTTATAGAGAAAATAAAAAATCAATCGATTATGGGGTGTCATTTTCAAGAGACCACCTTGCATACAGCACATCAGAGGATGTGTTTAATGATGAACAACTATCGTCTGTAAGCAAAAGAGAGGATTATCTTGGTCATTGGGTTGGATATTCTCAGAAACATTTTGTAGTTGCTGTTTTTAATGATGAGGAGCAACAAAAATTATCCCTCTACCCAGTGGATAGAAATGGGTTGTATCGGTTTGGGCTTACAGAAGACCCTGTAATTGAAAACGGGCAACTAGTTTCTCAAACAAAAATTTACATCGGACCAAAACAAAAAGATATTTTAGAGGTGGTAGCTCCTCATTTTAAATATAACTTAGATTTGGGTTTTGTTTATGGTATTGGAGAGTGGTTTATTGTTCTTTTAAACTTCTTTTATGGTTGGGTTGGCAATTGGGGTGTAGCGATAATTTTATTAACCGTTCTTTTTAAGGCTGTTTTGTCTCCTCTTCAAATCATGCAAATAAACTCAATGGTTAAGATGAGAAGGCTGCAACCAAAACTACAAGAAATTCAAGAAAGACACAAAAACGATAGACAGAAACTTAGTATGGAAATGATGCAGCTCTATTCGAAAGAAAAATTTAATCCATTTGCTGGGTGTTTTCCAATGATCCCCCAAATACCAATCTTTTTAGCTATGTTTTGGGTAACAAGGGAGGCTTTTGAGTTTAGGGGTGAATCGTTTTTATGGATCCCTGATCTTGCAGAGTCAGACCCTTTCCTTATCACCCCTATTTTAATGGGTGTGATGATGTATTTGTCACAGAAAATGATGCCGAAACCCCCACAGTCTTCTCAAGGGATGCAGGCGCAAATTGCACAACAAATGATGGTGGTTTTCCCGCCTATGATCACACTTATATTTTTGTTTATGCCGGCTGGTGTGGTGATTTATTCTGTTATAAATATGGCGCTATCAATCATTCCCCAAGTCTTAATACTTGGGCGCGCAGAAAATACAAGTGGCTGATTCAATATACGCTCTAGGAACCCCTATTGGCCGTTCTGCTGTAGCTGTAATAAGGGTCTCTGGCAGTGGTTTTTCAAAAGATTTTATAAAATTTTTAAACATCCCTGTTGGGAAAAAGGGGTCTTGGTTGCGGTCTTTAGATCTTGGTGATTTTTCTGATCATTGTCTAGTTTTAAACTTTCCTGGTTCAAATTCATACACAGGCGAACATGTTGTAGAAATTCATTGTCACGGAAATCCATTAATAGTGTCTCGGTTGTTGTTGGTTTTAAATAAGTTGGGTCTTAGGGAGGCTGAAAAAGGAGAGTTCACAAGAAGAGCATTTGTTAATAATAAAATGTCGTTGACAGATGCTGAGTCTGTTATGACTGGTATTCAGGCTGGATCCGTTCAGGAGCTTGCTGCTCTTGAAGATTTTAGAAGCGGTCTTCTGGGCAAAAAGCTGTCTGACTTAACAGAAAAAATTACAGAGGTTCTTGCAACGATAGAGTCCCAGTTAGATTTTTCAGATGAAGAAGATGTGAGCGACCTTTCAATTGATAAATCTAAGAAAATGGTTGGATCTTTAAGTGCTTCCGTTGAAAGTTTGTTGAAAAACTACCATCCTTATAGCGCTGAATCTAAAAAGAAAACTGTTGTTTTGTACGGTGAACCCAATGTAGGAAAGTCGTCTCTTTTTAATGCTCTTTTGGGTGAGGGTGTGGCAATTGTTTCATCAACACCAGGAACAACAAGAGATGTGGTTAGAAAAAGGGTGTTTATTGATGGTATAGATATTGAACTGGAAGATACCGCCGGCTTAAGATCTCAAACATCTTCTGATATAGAAGATATGGGGATTGAAATGGCAAAGAGTGCGGTTAGAGATGCAGATCTGGTTGTTTATGTTTTTGATAACCCCGAAAAGGTTAGCAACAAGACTGACGGGGTGGTTGTTTTAAACAAGACAGACAGACATAAAAGTAAATTAAAGGGTGTTTATTGTGTGTCTGCCAAAACAGGTGAAGGCATTGAAGATCTTTCAAACGCTATTGGAAAAGCGGTTAGAGATGATTTTGACAGTGCTCTTATATCTGAAAGGATTTATAGGGGTTTATCGGGTGTTGTGGTTTTGCTTAAAAACTCTGGAGTTGCATCAGATTATTACGAACAAACATCACAAAACCTTAGAGATAGCCTTGTTTTATTGGAAGAGATTAACGGTACTTTTGATAATGAGGATGTTTTGGACCAAATATTTAATAAGTTCTGTATAGGGAAATAGTTTTGCTGTTTATTAAGTGTTGATAAATATTTATTAACATCTTGTGAACATTAAAAACATTGTAAATCAAAAGGATACCAACAATGATTACTCATGGTTTTGTTTGGCTGAGGCCCTTATAAAACGCTATAATCACGACTTATTAACAGAAAACTAAACACTTAATAAAAACAATAAAAAAAAGATGACATATATATATGATTTAATAGTAATAGGGGGTGGGCATGCAGGTGTTGAAGCAACTTTGGTTGGAAAACGCTTTGGTTTAGATGTTGCCTTAATTACTTTAGACAAAGACAAATCAGGAAGGATGTCTTGCAACCCGGCCATTGGAGGGATTGGGAAAACGCACTTAGCTAAAGAGATTGATGCTTTGGGTGGGTATATGGCAGAAGCAACAGATTTAGCAGGCATACAGTTCAAAACACTCAATAAGAAAAAAGGGCCCGCTGTTCAAGCAACCAGAGCACAAACTGACAAAGAAATATACGAAAAAACGGTACAAAGCAAACTGACAAAAGAAGGAATTACTGTAATAGAGGATGAAATTAAAGATTTTTTATTTGAAAAAGGCCAAATCCTTTCAGCGGTTGGAGCTAAAGAAGAGTACAAAGCAAAAGCATACGTGTTAACAACAGGCACCTTTTTAAATGGCTCGATCTTAATAGGTGACAATAAACAGGAAGGTGGCAGAATTGATGAAGACAAATCAGCAGGACTGGAAAAGTTTTTTACAAACCTAAACATCACTACTGGTAGGCTCAAAACAGGCACCCCTCCAAGACTTTCGAGCAAAACAATCAATTATGACAAACTTGAAATTCAACCAGGGGATGAAAAAGAAACCTACATGTCGTATTTGGGGCAAAAAAACCAACACCCAAGACAAGTCTCATGTCACATCACAAAAACAAACCCAACAACACACAAAATTATTGAAAACAACATAAAAAGATCAGCCATGTATTCAGGCCTGATCAGCGGAGTTGGGCCCAGATATTGCCCCTCAATAGAGGATAAAATAACCAGGTTTTCCGGCAAAGAGAGCCACCAAATATTTGTTGAACCTGAAGGCCTTAACACAGACTGGGTATACCCAAACGGGATATCCACAAGCCTGCCAAAAGATACACAGGAAGAATACATAAGATCAATAATAGGTTTTGAGCAGGCGAAAATTCATCAATACGGATACGCCGTGGAGTACGACTACATCGACCCAAGAAATTTAGACAAAACCCTGCTACTAAAAAACACAAAAAACCTTTTTTTGGCGGGGCAAATAAACGGCACCACAGGCTATGAGGAGGCAGGAGCTCAGGGCATTGTTGCGGGGATTAATGCAGCCCTTTTTACAAAGCACGAAGCCCCGTGGATTCCCCAAAGACAAACAAGCTACTTAGGTGTGTTGGTAGATGATCTCACCAGGTTTGGTGTTAGCGAGCCCTATAGAATGTTCACATCAAGAGCAGAGCACCGATTAATATTGCGCCAAGACAACGCTGACCAAAGAATGTTCGAGACAGCGACTAAATACAACATCATATCTGAGGAAAGGAAAGAAATATTTTTAGAAAAAGAAGCACAAAAGAAAAAAATAAAGAAAACACTAGACACCACCAAGATAAAAATTGGAGACAAAACTAAAACAGCAACAGATCTTTGCAAAAGAAACGACTATAGCGAAAAAGATGTCGGAGAGATTGTAAAACTTTCCGGCCAAAAGTTTCTCGAAACATATTACGACATAAGGTATTCAGGATATGTTGTAAAACAACAAAGGGAGCTTGAAAAAATGAAAAACCTAGAAGAGTTTGAGTTAGGGTTAATATTTGATTATAAAGAGGTGGTGGGCTTATCTGGAGAGCTTCAAGAAAAGCTAAACAAAAACAAACCCAAAAACTTACACGAAGCATCATTGCTTGAGGGCATAACACCAGCGGCCCTGAATGTTTTAACAATCCATTTGAAAAAAATCGATGCAATTAGAGCTAACTAAAACACAAGAAAAAAACCTTAAAGCGCTCGCGCAACAAATAATCGACCGCAATACCCAACACAACCTTACTGGATATAAAAATATAGAGAAGCTATACAAAGAACAGATCGTCGACTGCGTCAAAGCGCTTCATGCTTGCAAAACAGGGCTAGAAAAAACAGTGGTTGATTGCGGCTCGGGTGCAGGCCTTCCAGGGTTGGTGTGGGGGGTGTTGGATAGTTCTCTAAACATAGTGACCATTGATAACAACCTTAAAAAAATAAATTTCCAAAAAAAAGCAATAAAAACCCTACAACTAAACAACATAAAACCAATTCATACTAGAACCGAAGATCACTCAGAGCAAAAGAAACACACCATCGTGACCAAAGCATTTAGCTCAGTTAAAAAAACAATAGAGGCCAACAAAAACAAAAAAAACAAAAAAAACCTAATGTTAATTAAAAAGGACAACGAAAAAACACACCAAGAGTTATTGGACGCAGCCCCTTTGATATATGATTACAAGAGACACACCTATTCTCACAACAAAGAAAGTATGGTGGTCTTAGAAATTTATGACAGTTAAAATTGCCATTACAAACCAAAAAGGAGGTGTTGGAAAAACCACAACAGCAGTTAATCTTGCTGCCTCTCTCGCAAAAGCAAAAAGAAAAGTTCTGCTTATTGATATAGATCCACAAGGTAACGCAACATCTGCAGCCGGAGCTGACAAACACTCCGAAGCATCTTTATATGAGTATTTCGAAAATAAAGACGATATTAAAGAATACATTCTGGAAGCCACAGGAGATTATAAAATAATTCCATCCAACACCAACCTAGTTGCAACAGAAAAAATTATTGAAAAAACCCCAAACAGAGAAAAATTCTTCTCTAATAATTTAAAAAAAATTGAGAAAGGGTTTGATTATATAATCATTGATTGTCCGCCAGCCTTAAACCTGCTAACAATTAATGCTATGGAGTATTGTAAAAACGTAATGGTTCCTGTTCAGTGTGAGTATTACGCCCTCGAAGGACTGGTGACCTTAAAACAAACAATTAAAGAGCTCAACCACGCCCTCAAACTAAACATCAAAATAGTTGCCATTCTCAGAACAATGGCTGATTGGAGAAACAGGCTTACTAGAGAGGTATCAGACCAACTTGAAATACACTTTAAAAAAGAAGTTTTAAATACAATTATTCCAAGAAACGTAAGGCTTGCCGAAGCACCAAGTTATGGCCAATCTATAGTTGATTATGATATAAAGTCTATTGGAGCAGAAGCATTCCTAAGTCTCTCAGGTGAATTTATAAGGAAATTTGAAAATGCCAAAAAAAACATCTCTAAATAAAGGTCTTCAAGCACTTTTGGGTGACGTTGCTTCTCCAAAAACAACAAAAACAAAAACAAAAACAACAACAAAAAAGCCAACAACAGAAGCAAAAGACAAAAACGAAATTGCCCTCAACCAAATTAAAACAAACCAATACCAACCACGGCTTTCGTTTGATGAGAAAAAGCTGCAAGAGCTTGCAGAATCTATAAAAAAACACGGCGTGGTACAACCTATATTGGTTAGGGAGGCCGATAAAGGATACGAACTAATAGCTGGTGAAAGAAGAATGAGAGCGTCTAAGCTTGCAGGCCTAAAAAAAATACCAGCAGTTATTGCAAAAGTTTCAAACACCCAGTCTCTTGAAATAGCAATTTTAGAAAACGTACAAAGAGAAGACCTAAACCCATTAGAAGTTTCAAAAGGCTACCAAAGGCTAAAGAATGAGTTTGGTTACACCCAAGAACAGGTTGCAAAAAGCGTTGGAAAACCAAGAAGCTCTATTGCCAACTCATTAAGACTACTTTCTTTATCACCAAAAGCTCAAACGGAACTTGAAAGGGGAACAATTTCTGAGGGACATGCAAAAGTTCTTCTAGGAACCGATCCAGCCAAAGCAGAAGCGCTACTTCAAAGAATACTTGCTGAAAAGCTTTCTGTAAGGGATTTAGAGAAACTGTCCCAACCCACCAAAACCACTTATAACAAAACCCAAAAAACACGAGACGAGCTTAATTTAGAATCAGCATTGAGCTCAAAATTGGGATCAAAAGTTACAATTGAAGACCAGGAAGGCAAAGGTAAAATGGTCATCAAATATTATTCTTATGATGAGTTGGATGGAATCATTGAGAAATTTTCCAACTAAGACTACAAAGAAAGCTAAAATTAAATTAAAATACCCGCACCTATGGCATCTGAGAGTTCAGGACGTACATTTCAAGAATATTTAGAACACCACTTACAAAATTTGGTGTTTGGGCCCCTGCCTGAAGGGCATGAAAGAAAGTTTTATTCCAAAGGTGAAACTGCTTCTGAAAAAGAAATTTACTGTCAAGATAAAAATATGGATTATGACGGTGAAAAGTACTGCAAAGAGACACTATCACAAGATGGTTGGTACTTAGCCAACAACAAAACAGACATTGAAGCAATGGGTTTTTGGGCGTTCCACATTGACACACTCTTCTTCTCAGTTCTTTTGGGTGGAATTTTTCTATTTATATTTGCCGGAGCTGCCAAAAACTTTTCACTATACAAACCAGGCAAATTACAACTATTCATCGAGATGATGATTGATTTTATTAATGGGGTTGTAAAAGGAACCTTTAAAGCAGCAACAAATACCCTTATCGCACCAATGGCTCTAACAATATTTTTCTGGGTACTGTTAATGAATGTTATGGATCTGGTTCCTGTTGACCTAATACCATATCCAGCTGAAATGCTTGGCATACCTTATTTAAAAGTAGTGCCAACAACAGACCTTAATCTAACAGCAGCACTAGCACTATCAGTCTTTATTTTATATTTAATCTTCAGCATCAAATCAAAAGGGTTTGTAGGGTTTATAAAATCTATATCTCTACATCCGTTTGGGCCATGGATGTTGCCTGCAAATTTGTTTATCGAAATAATAGACCTAATTGCCAAACCGCTTTCATTGGCACTTCGGCTATATGGAAACTTATATGCGGGAGAGATGATATTCTTGTTAATTGCTGGAATGGTTTCAATTAATCTTGCAGAATTAACATTTACAGGCATAGGTTTAAATCTAGCGGGGATAACGCTAAGTTTAATTTGGGCAATATTTCATATTCTTATAGTTGTGCTGCAAGCATTTATCTTTATGATGCTTACAGTCGTTTATATGAATATGGCACACGAAAAATTCGAACAACATTAAGGAGGTTGTGAATATGGAAGTAGAAGCTGCAAAATTTATCGGAGCAGGATTAATGTTTGGTCTGGCTGCAATTGGTGCTGGTGTGGGTGCAGGAGTACTCAGTTCAAAGCTTATTGAATCAATTGCTAGACAACCAGAACTTGAAGATCAACTTAGGCCTACGTACTTTTTGGGTATTGGTCTTGTCGACGCGGTACCAATGATTTCTGTTGGTTTAGCGTTCTATGTATTGTTTGTTGCGTAACTAATGAATTTAAATGCTACTTTACTAGGACAAATGATAGCTTTCGGGCTATTTGTTTGGTTTTGTTGGAAGTTTGTATGGCCACCTCTTTTGGCTGCTATGGAAGAAAGAGCACAAAAAATTGAACAGGGCCTAAAAGACTCTGAAGATAGTGCAAAAAAAATTCTAGAAGCTGAAGAAGAAAGCAAAAAAATGCTTATCAAGGCTAAAAACGAAGCAAAGAAAATAATGGATAACGCAAAAAGTCAGTCTGAAAAAATGGTTGAAGAGGCAAAAACCAAAGCCAGCGACGAAAAAGAAAGAATTGTTGGTTCTGCACAATCTGAGATTGAAAAAGAGGTTGTTAATGCCAAGAAAAACCTTGAAATAGACTTTGCTACAAGCGTTATGGCAGCAGTTAAGAAAATCGTTGCTAAAGAAGTATCTCTTAGCAATCACCAAGATACAGTCGATAAAAGTTTGGACGATTTTAGGAAATGAATAAATTGCTTGAGGTTTACTCTAAAGGTTTGTTTAACTCACTAACAAATGAGCAGGTTGGTGATGTTGTAGATCTTTTTCAAAACATAACTCTTTCAGACTCAAAAAAGGAACTGGGAGAGATGTTTAAAAATAGAACTATAAAAAAAGATGACAAAATTGCCGCAGCTTTAGAGCTTGTTGGTGAGGACACGAACTTACAAGCATTTATAAAAACACTCGCAACCAATGGCAGGTTAGACCTTATCCCAGAAGTTTTTGGGTTTTTTGTAGACTATGCCTCAAGAAGACAAAACAATGTGCCAGTGAAAGTAACAGTAAATGAAGAACCATCTGAAGAAGTAAAACAAAGGGTGTCATCCTTTGTGGCAACAAACATAAGCGGTTCTACACCAATCAAGTACGAAATAAACAAATCCATGATGGGTGGGGTTGTTTTAAAGTACAAAGATAATGAAATAGACCTAAGTGTCGATAACAAATTAAACGGATTGAATTCAGTTTTAGTAAATTAAAGGAGAAAAAATGACAACAAAAATTAACCCTTCAGAAATATCCAGCATCGTAAAGAAAAAAATTGATGGATATAAAGGAGCTGCTACAGAAGCAAATGTGGGAGAAGTTCTCTCAACTGCTGATGGTATTGTGCAGATTTATGGGCTAGAAGATGCAATGTACGGCGAGCTTCTCGATTTTGGCGAAGGAACTTTAGGTATGGCTCTTAACCTTGAGACCGACTCGGTTGGAGCTGTGGTTCTTGGGGATGCTGCACACATCAAAGAGGGCCAGAAAGTCAAAACAACAGGAAGAATTCTTGAAGTTCCTGTTGGTGAGGGTTTAAAGGGTCGAGTAATTGACGCTTTGGGCAGGCCTATTGATGGCAAGGGCGAGGTAGTAGCTGAGATGAATTCTCCGATTGAGGTTGTTGCTCCTGGTGTTATTGATAGACAATCAGTTGATCAGCCAGTTCAAACTGGTATCAAATCAATTGACGTTATGGTGCCTATTGGTAGAGGTCAAAGGGAGCTGATTATTGGAGACCGCCAAACAGGTAAAACCGCTATTGCAGTCGATGCAATTATCAGGCAGAAAGACTCAGGCATAACTTGTGTTTATGTGGCAATTGGTCAAAAACAATCTACTGTTGCAACTGTTGTTAGGCAGCTTGAAGAAGCTGATGCTTTAAAGAACACAATAGTTGTTTCAGCAAGTGCCGCTGAAAGCGCGTCGCTACAATTTATTGCACCATATTCTGGTTGCACAATGGGCGAGTATTTTAGAGATAGAGGAGAAGATGCTCTAATCATCTATGATGATCTCTCTAAACATGCGGTGGCTTATAGACAAATTTCATTACTTCTAAAAAGACCTCCAGGACGAGAGGCTTTTCCGGGAGATATTTTCTATCTGCACTCAAGATTGCTTGAGCGAGCAGCTAGGGTCAACCCTGATTATGTTGAAAGGTTTACAAACGGCAAAGTAAAAGGCAAAACAGGCTCACTTACAGCTCTACCTATAATTGAAACTCAGGCAAGTGATGTTTCTGCCTTCATTCCAACAAATGTTATTTCAATTACAGATGGCCAAATCTTCCTTGAAACTGATTTGTTCAACTCAGGCATTAGACCAGCTATTAACGTAGGTATTTCGGTATCAAGGGTTGGTGGTGCAGCTCAGACCAAAATAATCAAAAAACTTGGTGGTGGTGTTAAGTTAGCACTGGCCCAGTTTAGAGAGCTTGAGTCATTCTCACAATTTGCCTCTGATCTTGATGATGCAACAAAAGAGCAGCTAGAAAATGGTCAGCGCATTACAGAGCTATTTAAACAGACACAATTCTCACCGAGATCTGTTGCTTGTATTTCAATTGTTCTTTATGCCATTGAAAACAAGTACCTATCAAACGTTGAGAAAGAAAAAATGCAGTCATTTGAAGAAAACTTAAGAACCCACCTAAAATCCAATTACGGAGATGTTTGGGAAGAAGTAAACAAAACAGGCGACTGGAATGATGATCTTGATAAAAAATACAAAGAAATATTAGACACATTCATGAAGGAAGGTTCTTGGTAGATGGCACAAACTAAAGAGATTAGGAAAAAGATAGGTAGTGTACAAAACACTATGAAAATCACTTCTGCAATGGAACTGGTTGCTTCAAGCAAAATGAAAAAAACTCAAGATGCTATGAGCAAAGGCAAACCATATTCCAAAAAAATTATTGAGCTAATTGATAATTTGGCAGGAGCAAGTTCAGAATACAAACACCCCTTCTTTAAAGCTACTGGCAATAAAACCGATATTTATATTGTAGTCGGTACTGATAAGGGTCTTTGTGGGGGTTTGAACTCCAACCTCTTTAAACTAGCTTTAAAAAATATGGCCGAAAGAGAAAAGAATGGCAGAGATGTTAAAGCTGTATTGTTTGGGAAAAAGGCTACAGAAGTTTTCTCAAGACTAAAAAATGCAGAAGTGCTTGGTAGTGCATCAAGGTTAGGAGATATTCCAACAGCAGAAGATGTGATTGGTGCAGCTCAGATTGCTATATCAGAGTTTGAACAAGGCAATATCGGGGACGTTTATTTATATGGCAATGAATTTGTGAACACAATGAGTCAAAAACCATTTGAAAGAAAACTGTTGCCTATTTCCAATATCACTTCAGAAACTGAATCTAAGAAAGTTTGGGATTATATATATGAGCCTGGTTCTAAAGAAATCTTAGACCTGCTCTTAAAAAGATATATTGAAACACAAATCTATCAGGCAGTAATTGAAAACAATGCCTGCGAACAAGCAGCTAAAATGCTTGCTATGAAAAATGCTTCAGAAAATGCTGAAGAAATAATTAAAGACTTACAACTGCTATATAACAACGCAAGACAAGCATCTATTACACAAGAGCTATCAGAGATAGTTGGAGGTGCTGCGGCAATTTAAAAGGAGAAATAATGAGTGATAAAGGCGTAATTAAACAAATAATTGGAGCTGTGATCGATGTCGAATTCGATAAAGATCAAATTCCAAATATCTATGATGCATTGGTTGTTAATGAAAACAACCTAGTGCTTGAGACACAACAACAGCTTGGTGATGGTGTTGTAAGAGCTGTTGCTATGGGAACAACAGAAGGTTTAAAAAGAGGGCTCGATGTTGAGAACACAAAAGCTCCAATTAGTGTGCCTGTTGGTGAAGCAACACTTGGCAGAATTATGAATGTTTTGGGTGACCCTATCGATATGAAAGGGGACGTTCAAACAAAAGAAAGGATGCCTATACATAGAAAACCTCCTGCCTATGTTGAGCTGTCAGATTCAAATGAAATTCTAGAGACAGGAATTAAAGTTATCGACCTTGTTTGTCCATTTGCGAAAGGTGGTAAGGTCGGATTATTTGGTGGTGCCGGTGTTGGTAAGACAGTTAACATGATGGAGTTAATTAGAAACATCGCTATCGAGCACTCAGGATATTCTGTGTTTGCTGGTGTAGGTGAAAGAACCAGAGAAGGTAACGACTTTTACCACGAAATGACAGACTCCAATGTGTTAGACAAAGTATCACTAGTTTATGGCCAGATGAATGAGCCTCCTGGAAACAGACTAAGAGTTGCGCTTACAGGCTTAACTATGGCAGAAAAGTTTAGAGATGAGGGAAGAGATGTCTTGCTCTTTGTCGACAATATTTATCGATACACACTAGCTGGTGTTGAAGTGTCAGCCTTGCTTGGACGTATGCCATCTGCAGTGGGTTATCAACCGACACTTGCAGAAGAAATGGGTGTGCTTCAAGAAAGAATTACATCAACAAAAACAGGTTCAATTACATCTATTCAGGCCGTTTATGTGCCAGCTGATGACCTAACAGACCCATCGCCTGCGACAACATTTGCACACTTAGATGCGACAGTTGTGCTTTCACGAAGAATCGCAGAACTTGGTATTTATCCAGCTGTTGACCCACTTGATTCAACATCACGACAACTTGACCCAAATGTTGTTGGGCAAGAACACTACGAGGTAGCTCAAAGAGTTCAAGGTGTGCTGCAAAGATATAAAGAGCTGAAAGATATTATTGCCATTCTTGGTATGGATGAGTTGTCGGATGATGACAAAAACACAGTATCTAGAGCTCGAAAGGTAGAAAAATTCCTTTCTCAACCTTTCTTTGTTGCTGAAGTTTTTACAGGATCTCCTGGAAAGTATGTTTCTGTTAAGGACACCATACAAGGCTTTAAGGAAATACTCGATGGTGTGCATGATGATGTGCCAGAACAAGCTTTTTATATGGTTGGTTCCATAGACGAAGCGTTAGAGAAAGCAAAAACAATTAAGAGTGATTAATATAAGTTTCATTTCACAAGAAAAGACCCTCTTTGAAGGCCAGGCCGAAATGGTTGTAATGGATGGAAAAGAGGGACAACTTGGGATTGTTAAAGGCCACTCGCCTTTGCTGGCCATCTTAAAACCTGGTCCAGTAAGAATGATTACTGATGATAAAGAAGAAGTCTTCTTTACAGAAGGGGGATTTGCTGAAGTTCAACCTGATAGCATCACCATTCTTGTGGATTCAGCACAAAGAGCAGATGATCTTGATGAGGCAAAAATATTAAAGGTTAAAGAGGAAGCTGAAAAGCTGCTTTCTGACAAAAAAGACCAAAAGGATTTTGCTGAAGCCTCTTCACAATTAACACAATCACTCTCGCAACTCCGGGCTATAGAAGCGCTGAAAAAGAACATTAAGCGTAAAAAATAGTTTAAGTCCAAGAAAAAAACATTAAAATCTCTTAATGGGATTAAGTATCGTAATTCTTGCTGCCGGCGAAGGCAGAAGAATGAAAACAGACAAACCAAAACCTTTGGTCAATTTAGCTGACCTCCCGCTTGTACAATACCCACTAAATACAGCAAAAGCGCTCAAACCAGAACGCATAGTGCTAGTAACAGGTTATAAAAAAGATGAAGTAAAAAAATATGTGCTTGAAAACAATGCAGGTGATTTTATTTTTTGCGAACAAAAAGAAAGGCTTGGTACTGGACATGCTGTTAAACAAGCAGCACCCTATTTGCCCGATACCGGGAAAACTCTAGTCCTGTATGCAGATGTGCCTTTAATTACTACTGCCAGTCTTAACAAGCTTATTAAATCAGCACAGCGCAAGAAAATCTCAATTCTTACATCAAAAATAACTAAACCAAAAGGCTACGGCAGGATCATTAGAGACGAAAAAATGAACCCAACAAATATCAGAGAGGAAGCTGATGCATCAACGCAAGAAAAAACAATCAATGAAATTTTCACTGGCATCATGATTGCTGAAAATGAATTTTTAAAGAATGGTTTGAAAGGGTTGGTTAGAAATAACAAAGCAGGAGAATACTATCTTACTGATCTAGTAGAGTATGCCAGTAAACGAAAGCTTCCAATTAGCTCAACAGAAGCAAAAGAACTTGAGGTATTTGGAGCAAATAATAAAAAAGAACTTGAAGGTCTTTACAGCGCTATGGTTGCATTGAATATAGATGCAGCAAAGAAAAAAGGAACATTTTTTAAAGATACATCGACCTGTTATGTGGAAGGCAACCTAAAAGTTGGAAAGGATGTCTCAATTGGCAACAATGTCACAATTAAGGGCAATGTGGTGCTTGGCAATGATGTCTCAATTGGCTCAAATGTAATTCTCTCCAACACAAAGATTGGATCTAACTCTACCATCAAAGAATTTTGCTCAATTGAAGACTCAAAAATATCTGAAAATGTTGAGGTTGGACCATTTGCCAGACTTAGAAATGGTGCAGTGCTTGATAATTCAGCAAAGATTGGAAATTTTGTTGAAGTGAAAAAGTCGCGTATAGGACAAAATGCAAAAGCCAACCATCATGCTTATATAGGAGACGCTGACATAGGTAAAAAGAGCAACATTGGAGCCGGCACTATCACTTGCAACTATGACGGCGAGAATAAACACAAAACTAAAATTGGTGACTCAGTCTTTATTGGCTCAAACTCATCATTGGTTGCACCACTAAAAGTAGGCAAGAAGTCATATGTGGCAGCCGGCTCGGTTGTTACTTCTGATGTGCCTGCTGGGTCGTTAGCTTTTGGGCGCGCAAAGCAAAAAAATAAAATCAACTGGAAGAAAAAATAATGTGTGGCATAGTTGGCGGCGTTACAGAAAGAAACATAGTGCCCATTCTCTTAGAAGGTCTTCATAGGCTTGAGTATCGTGGTTATGATTCTGCAGGCATAGCATACAGAGCAGAAGAAAACGTTTCATTGGTAAAAAGTCTTGGCAGAGTTCACGACCTAGAAAAGAAACTCGACAAAAAAGCTACAAGCAATATTGGAATTGCTCATACTAGATGGGCAACACATGGCATACCGTCAGAAAAAAATGCACACCCACACGTATCGAACAAAAACATTTATGTTGCGCACAACGGCATTATTGAAAATCATGAAGATTTAAAATCTGAGTTGAAAAGTGAAGGATTTAAACTCTACTCACAAACCGACACAGAAGTGATTGGCCACCTTATAGAGTTCTACAAACAACGTGGTATGGATTTTGATTCAAGCGTTATGAGAGCAATCTCTCGGCTAAAAGGAGCTTATGCTCTCGCTGTCATAGATAAAAACGAGCCTGAGACACTTATAGGCGTTCGCCAAAGCAGTCCTTTGGTTATTGGTGAGGGTTTTGATGAGAACTTTCTGGCATCCGACATTATGGCGCTATCCCCAGTTACAAATAAATTCAAATTCTTAGATGATGGTCAGGTTGTTTTCGTTACAAAAAACAAAATAAGTATTAGCAGCAAAGACGGCAGAGCTGCTAAAGTCCCCACAAAAGAAGTTGACTCCACTGCTTATACCAATGACCTGAATGGCTATAGCCATTTTATGGAAAAAGAAATATTTGAGCAACCAGAGTCTGTCCAAAAAGCTTTAGAAGGTAGAGTAACAAAAGACGGCACAAGAGAAGGCATTTTCGGTGCAGGTTTTGAAAAGAAATTAAAAAATATTGAAAATATTCAAATCGTAGCTTGTGGCACCAGTTATCACGCAGGCAGAATCTTTGAATATTGGTCACACAAATTTTTGGGCATTAACTGCCGGGTCGATTATGGTAGTGAATATCAGTATCAAGTACCTGTTAAAACAAAAAAAACATTACTAGTAACAATCTCACAATCAGGTGAAACAGCAGATACCTTGGCTTCATTAAAATTTGCCAAAAAAACTGATGATCCCCTAACCCTTACTATCTGCAATGTAGCCAATAGCTCTCTTTGCCGAGAATCAGAATATACGCTATTAACCAATGCTGGACCAGAGATAGGCGTTGCATCAACCAAAGCATTTGTCACCCAGCTAGCATGCTTAAACCTCTTGCTGTTAACACTAATGGGAGCTAAAGAAGCAAAACCAAGAGGCAGAAAAAATATTGCTGCGGCATTGCTTGAGCTGCCTAGCCAATTAGAAAAAACCCTAAAAATGACAGATACATACAAAGAAGCTGCCAAATTATTATTCAAAAGGCATAGCACGTTGTTCTTGGGCAGGGGCCTATATTTTCCAATTGCTCGAGAAGGTGCGCTGAAGCTCAAAGAAATTTCTTACATTCATGCTGAGGCCTATCCAGGCGGTGAGCTTAAGCATGGCCCCTTGGCATTAATCGATAAAAACATGCCAGTCATTGCTCTGGTTCCCGACAATGAGCACCTTGATAAGATCACATCAAACATTGCAGAAGTGGCAGCAAGAAAAGGCAAAGTCATCACTATTGGCCCTTTAAAGAAAACAACCCTAAATAAAGATGGTGGGCATATAAAGATCCCAAAAACACTTGATTTATTGAATCCAATTATTTGTGTGGTGCCGCTGCAGTTAATTTCTTATTATACAGCCCTATTGAAAGGCACCGATGTGGATAAACCTCGCAACCTGGCGAAAAGTGTGACTGTTGAATGAGAACTGCTAAACAACAACTTGGAGACTTTGGGGAAGAGTTAATTAGAAAAAAATTTAATTGTCCTAAATGCAAAAGAGCGAAAACTTTAAAAAAACTTCCACCAAACTTTAAGTGTGCTGACCTTGTATGTGATTTTTGTGGTTACTTAGCACAAGTTAAAACTCACAACGTAAAAGACATAAATAAATTCCCTAAAATGATTCTTGGAGCAGCATGGGGACCACAAAAGGAGAGAATGGATGCTGGTATTTATTTCCCTCTTTATGTTGTTTTAAAGAGCGAAAAAAAATATTCAGTTTTTTATCTTTCATCAGACCTACAAACAGAGGAAATGTTCATTAAAAGAAAACCATTGTCTAGTTCTGCAAAAAGAGCAGGATGGCAGGGTTACTACTTTGACGGAGAAATGATGAAGGATTTAATTACTAGGTTAATATGAATATAGGTTGGGATAAGAACACTCTGTTACCGTAGAATGAATAAATTAATACAAATTATTAACTCGCCATTTTGGGCAGCAGGAATATTAACAGTAATTTTGTTAACAACGGGTGACTATAAATGGTGGTTATTCGGACTGTATGTTTTGTTTGCCTTTTTTTGCAAACTTTATATTAAAAACAATGAACAATGAGAAACCTTGCTACGGACACTCCGTTACTGTAGAGTAGATTTGAACAAAGAATTAGATTGCCAGCGTCAATGAATTTTAAGTTATTTATCATACCGTTAACGGTTATTTTCTTGATCAGTATTTTTTATGGCGACAAGAATTCCAAGATAAATTCTCTTCTTGGTTTGAGTCTTACACCTGACCAAATCGATCAGTTCCTTGATAAAGAAATGACCACTTTAAAAATACCAGGATTATCTATTGCCATTATTAATGATAATGAAATTGTTTATCACAGAGTGAAAGGTTTTTCTGATGTAGAGAAAGAAGTTCCTGTTGATAATAAGTCAATATTTGAAGGCGCATCTATTTCTAAATCTGTCTTTGGATTCTTTGTGATGACTTTTGTTGAAGATGGTCTGATTGAATTAGACAAACCGCTTTATGAGTATTTGCCTAATCCTGATATTGAGTACGATAAAAGGTATGAAAAAATAACGGCAAGAATGGTTCTTTCGCATCGATCTGGATTTCCAAATTGGCGTGATGATTATCCTGAGAAAAAGTTGTTTATCCAGTTTGAACCAGGTACTGAGTACCACTATTCAGGAGAGGCATACCAATACTTAGCAGAAGTATTGAAGGAAATTCTAGGTACTAATTGGTTGGGTTTAGAAGAGGAGTTTCAGAAGAGAGTTGCTATACCTTTTGCTATGAAAAATACGAAATTTATTCAAGATGACTATATGAGGAGTCACAAAGTTCAACCTTATGATAATGAGGGAAACTGGATTAATAAGGATGAGA
Source organism: uncultured SAR86 cluster bacterium (assembly GCA_902579195.1). Taxonomy (GTDB): domain Bacteria; phylum Pseudomonadota; class Gammaproteobacteria; order Magnimaribacterales; family TMED112; genus TMED112. The sequence continues at coordinate 27,374 of CACHFV010000001.1, forward strand.
TGCAATGGTGGAAAAGTCGAGAGTCCGTATTTGTTGCTCCAACAACCATTCATTCAGAAGCAATTGATTTTTCGAAGTGGATGTTAGCAATGATGAGTAATAGAGGATTATCAGAAAATTTATTCAATGAACTATTTAAATCACACTCTTTGGTTACGGACGGATTTTTAAAGGAAGAATATACATTAGGTTTTGCTAAACTTTCTGCTTTTGGTGTAGGCGAACTGTATGCTCATAGTGGAAACAACACGGGGTTTTCTTCATATTTTGCTTTTGATAAAGATAAGAAGTGGGGGTTGGTCTTTTTCACGAATTCTGAGTCTGGAACTCAATTAGCATTAAGTCTTATCTATGGTTTGCTGTTATTTGGTACTACACTAACTTCGATTTTTATTGGTTTTGCAGTTCTAATTACTGTTATCTTATTTCTCGCGCTCAAGCACCAATTATTGAAAAATTAGATGGAACAAAAATACATTAAGTTTTACAAAACTTTTCATAAAAAGTATAAAAATGACGAAAATCTTATTCTCTGTTCAAATACACTCTGTAACTGTCGAATAAACAATGATAGAAGCAATAAAAAAGTTTATTAAAAATGATTATTTGGTGTCTCGGTCATTCCCTTGGACAGTGAACTTAACTACCTTCTTTTTTTATTTTTAGTTTTTATAGTTCCACTTTTTTTTCAAGACCAAACAACAAAACAAACACTACCATGGGTGTTTTTAATAATATGGGGAACATATTATTTTTTCTTAAGGAAAAAACTTTTAAGCAAAATTAAATGATTAATGTTGCTACTGATACTCGGTTACTGTTGAATAAATCTGAATGCCAATGTGTAGAGAACTTCAAAAAAATGATACCTTATGACAACCTGATATTGATATAGTTGAATCTACCTTTAGATATATAAAGGATAAAGTAATCCTCAAAGCAGAAGTAAATAATAATGGTACAAGAAATGATTGAATTGTTGTTCTGGAGCTTAATGGCGGTAACATGGATGGCCGTCGGCATGCATGTAGCAAAAGAATTTGTCAGGTTTGCTAATAGAGAAGATAATCAAAATTGATATGAAAAAACCCAGCCTATTCAGAAGGACAGTGATGACAATTGTAAGTGCATGGAGAAGGGTGATGGATGTTAAATATAATCCATTAAAGTACGTGCCAGATCCAAGTTTACAAGCTTATTTCATGTTGGTGTTGTTTGTTATGTGGAGCGTATTCTTTGGTTTTCTAGCAGCAAATTACCTAGGGTGGTTTGGGTACAATACACTTGCTAGTCTAATCATACATATTGGCATATTAGTGCCACTTGCATTTACCAATGCAGTCTTTGTAGATGCAGAAAGAGATGGTGCCCAATGGCTTAAGGAATGGAAAGAAGAACAATCAAGATATAAGCTGGTGGCCAATAGACTAAAAGCCAAAAACTTTGTTATTTGGAATCCAAACAAGAAATCAAAATAGAAACATTGCTATAGATACTCTGCAAATGTAAAAATTAGTCTTAGGACTTATTAATGGAAATAAATTGGGTTATTTTAGGCTGGCTAATCGACATGCTGCTTAATGGCTTTGTGTGGCTTATCATCGCAGTACTTGGCCTGTCATTAATTGATGTGACTGATAAGTGGACAAGAAAAGCTCTTAAATTAATGGATAAAGCTGATATATGGATAAGAAAATTTGTAGAAAGCTTATTTGAATGGGTTCAAAAGAAGAATCTTAAAATAATCGCTAGCATTATTTTGTTAATGATCCTTGGTATTCTTGCTCAACTAGAAATAATACCTAAGCTGATAACTTAATATAAAAGGACATAAAAAAATGAACAATAAACTTATAACACTACTTCTTCTTTTAATAGTGCCCTCCATAATTGCTGATGATCAACAAACAGAAATAGATGCTTTGCTTGATGGTCTTCACCAGGATGCACACGATGCTAATTTTAAGACTTACTTTGCTCGTTACACTTCGGATGCCATTTTTCTTGGCACAGATAAGACAGAGCGCTGGACTATTGAAGAATTTAAAGCTTATGCTCAGCCTGCATTTGCGGATGGCAATGGCTGGACCTACTCAGTTGTTGAAAGGAACTGGGAGGGAAAAGGAGATATCCGTTGGTTTGATGAAATCCTTTTCAATGAACGACTTGGACATTGTCGGGGAACTGGTGTTGTGAAGAAAATTAATAACGAGTGGAAAATACTGCACTACGCTTTGACTATGCTAGTACCAAATGAAATAGCTGAAGAGGTTGGTGCTCAAACTAAAGAAGCTGACAAAGAGTAAGAGATTTAATACAGTAATGAATATTAAATTTGGAGAAAAAAATGAATAAAAAACTTATAGTTTTTCAATCTTTTATGTGGGCAGCTGCAATGCTTATTGTTGCAATCGTCGAGGAGAAACAATTTATTGTTTCATTGCTTGTTTTGTTAGCAACAGTCTCATCAATCAATCTTAAGAGGGCAAATTAAAATGAAATTACATCAAGACAGTGGCGAAGTCACAGTAGTAATAGATGTTTCTTATTCAGATCCAATTGATGAGGTAAAAGATTTCATCCTGAACGAACAATGCCCATTCATTGAGAGCCAAACAGATCAAGGCCTCATAAAATTTGAATGGTTTTTTGATGAGGCAACAAATACAGCCACTCTGCTAGAGGTATTTTCTAACGCAGAAGCTTGGGAAGAGCTTGCTAATAAAGTAATTGGCACTCCAGTTAACATTAAATTTGGCCAATTATTCAAAATCGAAAAAATGACAGTGCTCGGTGAAGCTACGGATAATCTTAAAGAGAAACTCCAAGCCATGAATCCAGTCTTGAAGCTTTATTCAGGTGGCATTAATTAAATCAACATTTTTCTAGGCGCCAATTTTTACAAGAATGAGAAAAATTTTAGGGTGGTCCTTATTAATAATCTCAATTATTTTAACTTTTGTAAGTATTGTAGTTGCATCCATGGGCGAGTTTCTTTATGGGGGCGGCATCTATGTGGCCAGCCAAGTGACCTGGTACCCTGGTCTTGCATTACTAGGCCCAGAAATAATCCAAAAAAGCAAAGACCTATGGAATAATTTTGTAGAGAGATTTCGGTTTAATAAGAAATAATGATTTGCATCAAAACACAAATACCAAAAGAAATATGCGACATAGATGATGAGTTGAAAGCAATCTATCACTCATAAGACACTGTGTGTATTTGAGTTTTCAGATACCGAGAAGACAGAAATGATTTTCTTGATGAAACAGTAGGGATGAAAAAAGAAGAAAGAGAAGCATATTATTTTGACAACTATAATTAACTAAACTTCTAGATATTGGCGTACAATATTTTTGATTATTATGGGCTTATGAAAAACACAATTTCCTTACTATTTTTTTTAACAACATCAATTTTGGCATTCAGTAATCCGCAATCTGAGACTCATGACTCAATGGAAAATATGCAGCATGACGAGCATATGATGCCCGAAGAGCACGGCATGGATCATGCTGATCATATGATGATGCATGACCCATACCCAGTTGGTGTTATGGGCAGCTTACACCATGAAGGGTTTATGTTTTCTATTAAGCATGGGCGCATGACTATGGAGGGCAATATATTTGATGGTGACAACATATCCACCGCAGATATTTTGCAAATGCCAAACCCATTGGGGAGCATGCCAGCAAATCTCTCAGTGGTTCCTGAGTCCATGGATATGAGCATGACTATGGTTGAGGGTATGTATGCTTTTTCTAAGAATATTACCTTTATGTTGATGGGTACATTTATGTCGAAAGATATGACGCTTAATACATATGCACCGATGATGAATAGAGATCTGCTTGGTCAATTCAACACATCATCTTCAGACTTATCTGAATTAACATTTAGCACTCTGTTTAGAATTGCACAGCATGGGTCATCACAATGGCACGGTGAAGTTGCTTATCAAAAATCAGTGGGAGCAAATGACCAAAAAGATACCGTCTTAACACCTATGAATATGATGATGGAAATGGTGTTGCCGTATGGCATGCAAAGCGGTGATGGTTCCTCTAGATTAATTCTTGGTATAACCAACACAAGAAAAATAAATAAAAAACTTAGCTGGGGCAATCAGTTAAAAAGAAATGCTGTATTGAGCGAAAAAGACTGGTCGTATGGAAATCGTACAGAGCTGAACTCATGGCTTCAATATCCTCTTAACGAGACAGTCAGCCTGTCTTCAAGGCTTAAGTTTGTAAGCCAAGATGCAATTTCTGGTAATAGCCCATTAATTAGCGCTCCCGTCCAAACAGCAAACCCAGCAAACTATGGTGGAGAAGAACTGCATCTGGGTTTTGGGGCAAACTTCAAATTCAATATTTTTCCAGGCGGCAATGATGTGCTGGGTATTGAAATCTTAACGCCGATGATACAAGACAAAAATAACCTGCAAATGAAAACAGACTACCAAGTAATTGTTGGGTACCAAAAAAGCTTTTAGAGTTTCGATTGAAAAAAATTAACCTTAAATCTAAATTTTCCAAGTTTAACGACCTCTGGTCACCAAAAGTTATTGCTGAGATGAATGATTATCAATTCAAGCTCGTTAAAATTAAAAATGATTTTACATGGCATGCACATGAAGACACAGATGAGGTATTTATTGTCATTGAGGGGAGTATGCAGATAGAGTTTGAAGATGAAACTATTGTGCTTAATAAGGGTGAAATGTATGTCGTGCCGGCAGGCAAGCGCCATAAACCTTTCGCTCCCGAAGAAGCTAAAATCATGCTAGTTGAGCCAAAAGGAGTTGTTAATACCGGCAATGAGATTAATGAGCTAACAGCTGAAAACGATCAGTGGATCTAATGAGTGCTATTCTGGCAGAACAAACAAGTCTTCAACAGAGCATTTAAGCGTCTTGGCAATCTTTAATGCCAAAACCGTTGATGGCACATAAACACCATTTTCAATTGAGTTAATGCTTACCCTAGAAACCCCAGCTTTTTCGGAGAGTGCCTGCTGGGTTAAACCAGCAGACATACGGATAGTTTCTAAATTATTAAGCAGCTTCCTGTGATCTTTACCCAAAGAATACCTTCTTATCCTTTCTCAAAATCTTCGACTGCTTTGTTAATCTCTTCACTTTCTCTTGGGTAAAGATAACCTGCAACAAGAAGTCCTACACCTATAGTGAAAACAAGGGCACCAACACCCATTAAGATATCACCAAGAAAAAATATTCCAAAGAGAAACAAGCCTATTCCTGTAAATGCTGTGGTCACACCATCTTTTCTATAATCACGAGGGCTCTTTTTACCCTCTTTAAAGCTAGCCAATAAATCTTCAACAGCAGCAGGGTCCTCAACATTCTTGCTAACTTCAATCATGGCATCGTATCTGTCTTTCTTTTCCTTTGCTGAGAAGTATAAAGCTATGAAAACAATAATTATTGGCAGAAGCATGCCCATATACGGAATACCAACTCCTAAAATGCTTATGAGCGAGTCACCTGCGTGTGCTTGATTTATGCTGCTTTCAATTTCAACAGCTAAACCATCATCGGTGTTGATGTCTATGCTGAAATTTACAATAAACTCTTTGATTTCTTCTATTTGTTTTTTTAGATTCATCTCAACTCCTTATAAGAATGTGTAAAGTATACCTTACATGTAATGAATGTAAAGTATACCTTACATTAATATATTGGCACGCAAGCTATTTCGCAATAAAATTAAACCGTGGTACGTATAAAATCTTATTTGGGATATTATGATTGAACAGTTTTTTGATCAAACCAGCTCTTCGTTTACTTATTTGGTGTCTTCCAGCAAGCACAATGCTTGCATCATTGATCCTGTTAAAGAAAATAACGAGATCTACATTCAATATCTTGCCCAACACCAACTCAAGCTCAACTTCATTCTAGAAACCCACACTCACGCTGATCATGTCACCGGCTCAGGTGCACTAATTGATATGTTTGGCTGCAAAACTTTTTGTGGCATGGTCTCTAATAACACCAACATTGAAACACTTCATGATGGCCAGGAAATATGGTTAGATGATTTAAACATCCAGGCCATATACACACCTGGCCACACCGATGATTCTTATTCATACCTGCTCAAGTCTTCTGAAAACACTTATTTGTTTTCTGGTGACACCCTGCTTATTAATGGCTGCGGGAGAACAGACTTTCAGAATGGGAATCCTGAACAGCTTTATGACTCTATCACGCAGAAACTATTTTCATTAGACGCTGATACCATTGTTTTCCCAGGGCATGACTACAACAATGCAACAAGCACGACAATTGCAGACCAAAAAAAGAACAACCCAAGATTGGCCAACAAATCCAAAGGTCAATTTATTGACATAATGAATAATCTGAACCTGCCAACGCCTAAGCTCATGGATGTAGCCGTGCCATTGAATTCAAAGTTGGGAAAAGAGTAGTGTCAAAATTTAATTTTCTTTTAGTTTGGGTCTTTGGTTTCTTCGCGCTATTATCATTTGATCTCTTTGTTGAGGCATTTGTGTTTGAGTGGCTTGCATGGAATGGCACTGACAAGAATGATTGGTTCTTTGTTCTGTGGTGGGGTTGCGTTGTTGTTTGGTTCACTTATGGAATCAAACGGATATTTTTTAAAAATAGTTTATGATTGACCTATGAAAAAATTCATAACTATAGCACTAAGTTTTTTAATTTCTTCCTGCGCGGTATCTCTTGGAAATACAGACAATATGCAAAGAACAGTTGTCTCAAACCTTACACCTGAATACGCATGCATCATTAACCATCACTATTCCCATCATGGGGAAGAAGTGCCAACAGACATTAGAGTGTATCTTGAAGTAACAGATACCAATTGCGAGACTATAGGCAAGCACTCAGCAAAAAAACCAAAAAAAGTTGAGAAGCCAGAAGAGGAAGAAGAGTTAATTAAGAAAAAAAGGTTTTATTAGGTCAGCCTATAACACTCAATAGATTCCGCCTGTTCTTTATACAAAAATTTTTCTGTTTGTCTTGTATCGTTGTCCCATTTGAGGGTGGCAGAAGCTTGCCATACGTTCTGTTTGAGTCTTTTTACATCGATGCGATATTTGTAATTTGGTTCATTAGCATATTTCGCTAATCTTCTTTCACAGTCCCGCTTTATGCTGGCTTTGGAAAAAAAATCATGTACCAAAATCTCGTCTTCTTTTGTGACCCCTATGCCTAAATTAAATCTGAGCAGCTCGAACATTTTATGTAAATATTAAAAACACATTATATGATCATTTATTGCACATATCTACAGCTTTTTATGAGTGCTTAACAATCCGCTATGTGGTAAATTAAGCATGTGATGAGAATTGGGGTTCCTGCCGAAATAAAAAATAATGAATACAGAGTTGGGTTAACGCCTGAATCAGTGCATGAGCTTTGTTCTGTGGGTCTCGAAGTCAACATTCAGTCACAGGCTGGTAGCGCTATTGGTTTCACAGATCAGGATTATCAACAGTCTGGAGCAACAATCTTATTCTCTGCATCAGATGTTTATGAGTCATCAGATCTAATCGTTAAAGTAAAGGAACCTCTGCCAGAAGAATTTAAGTTTTTATCACCAGACAAAACGCTTTTTACATACCTACACTTAGCTGGCAACAAATCACAAGCAGTGGAACTAATGAATACCGGAGTAACAGGTATCGCTTATGAAACCGTCACTTCTTCAGACGGATCATTGCCACTTTTGGCTCCAATGAGCAAAATAGCAGGCCAAATTAGTGTTGTGGTTGGACAATATTTCCTACTCAAACCCAATGGAGGTATTGGAACTATTCTTGGTTCAGTTGACAGCATTGAGCGACGAGTTGTTACTGTGATTGGGGCAGGCGTTGCTGGCATGGAAGCAATTAAAAAAGCAATTGCAAATGACGCACACTTAAAAATATTAGATCTCTCACCAAAAAGATTGGACGAACTCAAAGAACAATTCGGCACCAACAACATTGAGTATATTTTATCGGATAGCAGCTCAATATCTTCTGCTCTGGAGGCATCAGATTTAGTGATTGGCTCTGTGTACGTTCTGGGCAAAGAAGCGCCTAAAGTTATTACCGAAGAAATGATTAAAAAGATGAAATCAGGCAGCGTGTTGGTTGATATTTCAATTGATCAAGGGGGGTGTATTGAGAGCAGCAAGCCGACTACGCACGACGCTCCTGTCTTTAATAAACATGGTGTTGTGCACTATTGTGTAACCAATATGCCCGGCGCAGTACCACTCACAGCAACCCTTGCTTTAAATAACGCAACACTACCCTATGTAAAAGCATTGGCCACTCAAGGTGTTGATGAGGCTCTTAAAAATGATAGCCACCTATTTAATGGGTTAAATATTAAAAATGGTGAAGTTGTTAACCCTGCTGTAAAAGAAGCACTTGAATCATGAATAGACTTTTATTTTATGCACCATTGGGCTTGTCATTTTTATTTTTCATTGTCTATATATTGCTAGCTGCGAATACCAACTTCATCTCTGTTGAGGCTGGATACGCAATTGGCGAGGTCTCTAGGTGGTGTGAAAGAATTAGTGATAGCTATTTTAGAGAACAGTCAAACGCATTAAGCAATATAGGCTTTATGACTACTGGATTAATCATGTTCTGGATACTAGCACGTGAAACAAGAATTAGTGGAAGTAGATTTCATGGTAGCGCCCCCACAGCCATTCTTTATGCAGCAACAGCATGGTTTTTAGGTCCAGGATCACTTTTAATGCATGGGACACATACAACATGGGGCCAATGGGCAGATTGGTTAAGTATGATTATGTATATTTCTATTCCCTGGCTAGTAAATTTATTCACAACTAAAAACTGGAGAGAAAGCTTGTTCATTAAGACTTACTTGATCATAGTTGGGCTCTATGGTTTTCTTAGTTGGCACCTAGGAACAGGTTTGGGAATAAATTTTAACTTCTGGTTTTTATCCATAGCTTTGTGGATCATCACAGAAGTTCTGCAAAGTCTCTACACCCCAATCTTAAGAATTTTATCGGGTTTTGTCGGCATAGGTGTTATGTCAGTATTTGGTGTCTTTCCAAATGAGATCTTTACAAATCTAGATCAATATTGGTGGATTGCTCTTTTTTGGATACCTGCAATTTTTATTAATAAAAAAAGCGATTATTCAAAAAGATATACCCCTTGGTTTTGGCTAGGTGTTTTCTTTTATGTATCCGCATTTATTATTTGGCTGCAAGGCTACCCAGAGCAACCACTTTGCAATCCTGATTCAATTTTTCAGCCACATGCAATGTGGCATTTACTATCTGCGTGCGCAACATTCTCATTTTTCTTTTTCTTTAGAACAACAAAATTGAGGTAGTATCATATAAAGATGAGAAGTTTAGGTTTAGGTTTTGCTTATTTGTGCATTTATACGACCCCAATTCAGGTTGGTTTTATCATCTGGCAATTATTTATCATCTTTACAACTGATTACACTTTTTTAAACATGTCCACCAAAGAGTTCTTGGTTGATAATCTTAAATTTCTTCATGACTGGATTTACTCATGGTTTTGGAATGCTTTCCTTGATTTTTTTTATCAATTCCCAGCTGTTGTAATGAGCACCCTTAAAACTGTCGTTAATTATTATTTGGGCTTTTGGTTATTAGGAAAATTTAAAACATAGTTTCAATGAGAAGTGCTACCTTTCTATTATTTTTAATCTGTTCCTTTGTACAAAGTGAGTTGATGGATGAACTGACAGCAGAAGAAGATGTATTTAAAGCAGGCCTTAAGCTAGTTGGTCTTGAGAAGGGTCTTCACTTGCTAGAAGACCATCCAGCAGAGAAAGATGAAGCTGTTATAGCAATACATGGTGTTGCAACACTTGGCTATGAGTGGGTGTATCCTCTTAGTAAGCTCGATACAGAAACAAATATAGTTGCTTTTTACCGATGGGCTCCAGTTTCTACATCTTGTTCTACAGACGAGGCAGAAGAGTTAATCAAAGCTATTAATAATGATTTCAATCAATATTCTAAAATTAAACTAATAGGCCATAGCGCAGGTGGTTTTCTTGTTTCAAGCATACTTGATTCAATCGAAACAGACCGAAAGATAGAAGCGCATATTATTGCTTCACCACTGAAAGGCACTAAGCCACTCAATGAGCTTTGTGGTTACTCACCAATAGAAAATCTCAAAGATAATGTTGTCTTATATGAATGGCGAACCCAAAAAAAACTAGATGCTATTTATAAGTTGATGCCTTTCGACCCTCAGATAGTAGAAATTGAGGGGAGCATAGTTACACGCTTGCCTGATAAATATAAAAACAATAGACTAGGTCATAACTGGTCAATCAGTTGGGTTGTTGACCACATTTCAAAATAATAATTTATGCTTCCAGAAATTTTAAAAAATAATCTCTCTGTTCCTGTTGTAGGTGCGCCTTTATTTATCATTTCAAGACCAGGTCTTGTTATTGCACAGTGTAAAGCTGGCGTTGTTGGCTCCTTTCCAGCCTTGAATGCTAGGCCTCAGGAGGTTCTTTCAGACTGGATAAAGGAAATCAAAGATGAACTGGGTCAATACAAAGAAGACAATCCTGAAAAACCTGTAGCACCATTTGCAGTTAATCAAATATGCCACTTGAGCAACGATAGGCTCTTTCAGGATGTTGAAACTTGTGTAAAGCATGAAGCACCAATAATTATTACATCTCTTAGGCCGCCTGAAGATCTGGTTAAAGCAATTCACAGTTATGGAGGACTAGTCTTTCATGATGTTATAAGCACTCGCCATGCCCAAAAGGCAGTTGAACAAGGCGTTGATGGATTAATCTTAGTTTGTGCGGGAGCTGGTGGACATGCTGGAGCTTTATCACCATTTGCGCTCTTAAGAGAAACACGAGAATGGTACGATGGAACAATACTTTTATCTGGCGCAATTTCAGATGGCTACTCTGTTGCTAGTGCTCTAGCTATGGGAGCAGACCTTGCATATATGGGCACAAGGTTTATTGCAACCGAAGAATCAGAAGCCGATGATGATTATAAAAAAATGCTTATCGACTCAGCTGCAAAGGATGTTGTTTATACAAACTATTTCAGTGGCGTGCATGGCAACTACCTATCACCATCTGTTGAAAAAGCAGGCATGGATCCATTAAACCTGCCAGATGCTGACAAATCAAAAATGAATTTTAATTCTGGGGGGAATGCTGAAAAGAAAGTTTGGAAAGATATCAAAGGTTCTGGCCAAGGCATCAATTCAATCAAAAGTTCGCCAAAAGTGGTTGATCTTGTTGAGCAAATCACGGGTGAATTTCGTTCAGCTAACCAGGAATTCAAAAATAAAGCGGACAACTATTAAAAATACAAGTTGAGCCAATTTATTAGTAATAAGATTCAAGTATAATAACTCTGTGGAAGTAGCTGCATTTGTCATTTCTATCTTTGCTTTAGTTTTTGCCCTTATCGGCATGGGTTTAGCTATGCGAGCTTTATATATACTGGGTGTGAATGCTGGTTTAGATAAACAGTTTGAAGAAAAACCCAACCCAACCCAAGCAGCTGTAAAAATTAAAAAAGAATTTAAAAAACCACTAAGAGTCGAGGGAGATAAAATTATCTATAACGAAGATCCTTTGATTTATGTCATCGAAGATTTTATTTCATCTGATGAGTGCGATCACTTTGTTGAGGCGTCAGATTCTAAATTAGAAAGAGCTAAAACTATCGGAGGCAAAGATGGCATCTATCATGAAAATAGAACAGGAAGTAATTGTTGGATACCGCACAGCCATTCCAATACTACAAGAGAAGTGGGTCAGAGAATTGCTGATCTTATTGGCTTCCCTCTACGCAATGCCGAATCATATCAAATTGTTTATTACACTGGTGGCACACAATACAACGATCACCATGATGCATTCAATGATGAAACTGATGAAGGCAGAAAGCATCTTAAAAGAGGCGGCCAAAGAATATATACAGCAATTGCTTATCTAAATGATGTTGAAGAAGGCGGCGCCACAGAATTTAGAGACCTAAATATATCTGTCAAACCAAAGAAAGGATCAATATTGGTTTGGAAAAATGTCCTTCCCGGAACAACAAAAGTTCACCCGCTTTCACTGCATGCAGGCAGACCTGTTACAGGCGGTGAAAAGTATGCATTCAATCTTTGGTTCAGAGAGAATAAGTTCGTCTAGTCAATGGACGTATCCAATATCTTAAATGATCTTAATGACGCTCAGCGTCAAGCAGTTACATCTGAATCTCAAAAACTTCTTGTTCTGGCTGGAGCTGGCTCTGGCAAAACTAAAGTACTTGTTCACAGGATAGCTTGGCTCATTGAGGCATTATCTAATTCAACACACAGCATTCTTGCAGTTACTTTTACTAATAAAGCAGCAAGTGAAATGACAGGTAGAATTGAATCTATTCTCAATCAACCAATCCCTGAAATGTGGTGCGGCACCTTTCATTCAATCTCAAACAAGCTACTGAGACGTCACTATGCTGAGGCTGGTCTTGAAAAAGACTTCAGCATTTTAGATAGCGATGATCAGTTAAGAGTGATTAAAAGAATTCTAAAAGAGCTAGAGTTAGATGATGACCAATGGCAGCCTGAGAAGGTTAGATGGCAAATTAATAATTGGAAAGATGATGCGCTTCGACCTAAAGACATTGATGACAAGGGTGATTTTAATCTTGAAATGTTAAAACGCATATATACCCACTATGAAGCCTATATGAAGAGAGAAAACCTATTAGATTTTGCAGAACTTATCCTAAGGTCTTATGAGCTAATAAGGGACAATGCTGACATAAGAAAGCTTTATCAAAATAAGTTTAGAAATGTGTTGATCGATGAGTTTCAAGACACAAATGCCATTCAATTTAAATGGATTAAAAATCTTGTAGGAGAAAAATCAACACTAACCGCTGTTGGAGATGATGATCAATCTATTTATGGGTGGCGGGGAGCAAAGATTGAAAATATTAATAAGTTTGCCAAAGAAAAAGAAACAGAAATTGTAAGACTAGAACAGAATTATCGATCAACTGGGAATATTCTTAATGCAGCCAATGCTGTTATTGGCAAAAACTCTAACCGATTAGGCAAAAAGCTCTGGACAGAGGGCAACGACGGCGACAAGATCGATATTTATGAGGCATATAATGAGCAAGAAGAAGCCAACTTTGTTGCTGAAAATATCCATAAAATATTTGATGGAGGCGATCAATACAAAGATACAGCTGTTTTATACAGATCCAATGCGCAGTCCAGAACCATAGAAGAATTTCTTCTAAGACAAGACATACCTTATGTCATATATGGTGGGGTAAGGTTCTACGAAAGAATGGAGATTAAAAATGTCGTTAGCTACTTAAGACTGATAGTAAATAGAAATGACAATACCGCTTTTGAAAGAGCCATCAGCGTTCCACCACGAGGCATCGGTGAGAAAACTATTGGCAATATCAGGGCAAGCTCTCAAGAACAAGAAATATCATTGTTCCAGGCATCCAAAAACATGTTGAAAGACGGCTCTTTGAAGGGAAAAGCTTCAGCTTCAATGGAGCAGTTTACTAATTTTATTGAAACATCTGCAGAACAAATTAATGAGTTTAGTTCTGAAGAATTTGTGGAGATGGTGATTTCAAAAAGTGGGCTAATTGACCACCACATGAAAGAAGCTGGAGAAAAGGGAAGAATTAGAGTTGAGAATATTAATGAATTAATATCAGCAGTTAAGTCCTTTGAGTCCGCTAATAAAGACGAAGACATGTCGGATTATGATAGCTTCATTGCCGCGTTTCTTAGTTCTGTTTCTTTAGATATGGGTGAAACACAAGCCTCAAAGTCTGATGACGCTGTGCAACTAATGACCATACATTCCGCTAAAGGACTGGAATTTAAATATGTCTTTCTGGTTGGCATGGAGGAATCATTATTTCCTCATTCCAGATCAATGGATAATCTTAATGAACTCGAGGAAGAGAGACGATTGTGCTACGTTGGCATAACTCGTGCTCGTTTCAAGTTATTTTTAACTTACACTGAATTTAGGAGACTTTATGGTCATGAATCATACAACCCTCCCTCCCGCTTTATCAATGAGATCCCTAATGAACATATTGAGTTTCTAAGACCAAAACAAACATACAAAAACAGCTACTTTGCAACAGCTTCATCTGTTACCCCAAACGATGAAAGTGCACCTTATAATCTTGGTGAATCTGTGCATCACAAAGTGTTTGGCGATGGTGTTGTTTTGAGCGTTGAAGGCAATGGTGATGCAGCAAGGATACAGGTAAGCTTTTCTCAGGTTGGAACAAAATGGCTGGTTGCATCATATGCTAACTTGGAAAAAATATGATCAAAGTAGAATTACGTGAGCTTGGAACTATTAAATATCAAGCTTGCTACAACCAGATGATTGAGCTCATTAATGAAAGTCCAAAATTTCATTCTATTTGGGTTCTGGAGCATGAGCCAGTCTTTACCCTGGGTATCAGTGAAAAAGAAATACAGGAAAATCTCGATCACAGTCCTCCGATCGTCAAGACGGATAGAGGCGGAAAGATCACTTACCATGGTCCTGGCCAGCAAGTTTTTTACTTTATTTTTAATTTGAAACAATTGCCTTTTAAACCATCTGAGCTAACAAAAAAAATCCTAGAAACCACCAATCAGTGCTTTCATGATATTGGTTTGGATTCAACCATAAATGAAAAAGACCCCGGAATTTACGTAAATGGTGAAAAGGCAGCATCTATTGGCATGAGAATTAAGAAAAACTACTCATACCATGGAATTAGCATTAACTTTGAAACAGATACAGCAACATTTAACACTTTCAACCCATGCGGCCTAGATGTTAAGGCTTGTAATTTGGTAGATTACATAAATATAGATAAAAAAGAGCTTATTAATAAACTAAAAACAAGATATGTAGAGCTCACACAAACATGAAAGATATTATTCCAACAGTAAAGATCATTAACCATGCTGGTGTCCAGTCAGTTAAAGATGGCATGAAGGCCAATGCGTACTCACTTGTTGAAAGAGAGAAGAAACCAAGTTGGATAAGAATGACAGCAAATCAGGCAAATAGAAATTACACACTCATAAAAGACAAAGTGAAGGATTTGCAATTGAGCACAGTATGTGAGGAAGCAAAATGCCCTAACTTATCCGAGTGTTGGTCTAGGGGTACAGCCACTTTCATGTTGATGGGCGATACATGCACCAGAGCGTGCCAATTTTGCTCAGTGAATACTGGGAACCCGAAAGGTTGGCTAGACAAGGAAGAGCCTAATAAGGTGGCGAATACAATAACCCAGATGGACCTGAAATACATTGTTCTCACTTGTGTGAACAGAGATGATATTGCGGATGGAGGGGCTCGACATTTTGCCGACACTGTTAATGCAATCAAAAATAAAAGCCCTAAAACAGAAGTTGAAGTTTTAACCTCTGATTTTAATGGTTCACGAGATGCTATCCGCACCGTTGTTGAATCGCCAATTAAAGTATTTGCACAAAACGTTGAAACAGTTGAACGGCTAACACATCCAATCAGGGACCCAAGAGCAGGCTACAAAAAAACACTTGAGGTTTTGAAAGCTGCAAAAGAAATAAACCCAAACATAATTACTAAGACAAGCATTATTCTTGGTTTGGGCGAAACAGATGTAGAAATATATCAGACATATGAAGATCTAAGAGCACATGATGTTGATATTGTTACCCTTGGACAATACCTAAGACCAACACTAAATCACCATCCAATTGATCGATGGGTAACGCCTGAAGAATTTGAGCAGTATCGTCTCGAAGGCTTAAAGCATAACTTCCTTGAAGTTATCTCAGGACCTATGGTAAGGTCTAGCTATAGGGCAGAGAGGGCACTTGATTTTAATAATGCAGGATTATAAAAATGATTGTTATTTCACCAGCAAAACGACTAGATAATAAAAAAGCAGATTCTAGCCTGTCAGTAACAGAACCAATTTTTAAGAATGAGGCTAAAACACTAGCCTCTGAATTATCCAAACTAAACTCAAACCAGTTGGGAGAGCTCATGGGGGTGAGCGAGGCTATTGCAGAGCTTAATGTGGAGAGATATAAAAACTGGGGCAAAGCACAAAGCCCTGAGACAAGAGCAATATTTCAATTTGAAGGCGATGTTTTTAAAAATCTAAATGCCAGAGAGTTAACTGCTGATGACGAAAACTATATGAATGATAATTTAAGAATTTTATCTGGCATATATGGCGTTCTTAAACCATCGGATGCAATGAACCCCTACAGATTAGAAATGGGAACAAGACATCAGTTTGGAAATGATCATAGCTTATATGAGTTTTGGGGAGCAAAAATTGCCGATGCGCTAAATACAGATATTGGCGATGGATTGTTATTTAATTTGGCTTCTGAAGAGTACTTTTCCTCAGTTAAAAAATACATAGATAGCGATAAAGTAATAAACTTTAAGTTTTTATCAAATGTAGCTGGTAAAGAAAGAGTTGTTGGTGTTATTGCAAAACGTGCACGTGGAGCAATGGCAAGATTTTTGATTACAAACCGCGTCAAAGACACAGAATCTATAAGCAATTTCTCTGAATTAGGTTTTAAGTTCAAAGACTTTGAAAAGAACTGCTTTACCTTTATTAGCTCTTAGCTTCTTTTTCAATTAAATCGTCAACAATTTCCATAAGCTCATCAACTAACTGAAATGTTTCATGAAAAGAGAACACTACTTCTCTATCTCTACTTAGTAAATGTAGACCGTCTTTAAGTTTTTTAAGTTGTTCTTGGTTAGACATATTGCTGATATTCTAATGAACTTTCAAGGCAAAGCAATGTCAAAATTTGTTGAAAAAGGTGAAAAAATAGTGGTACTATACTCTTCCACTGATTTGATAATAAACAATATTTATATTATATTATAAAAATCTATTATGAGTTATGCTTTAGCGCTAGCAAATCCTGGGTCAGATCTTGATAGATATTTGTCTCAGGTATATTCAATACCTGTTCTCACTAGAGAAGAGGAGCTTGAGCTCACCCAAGAATTCTTTAAAACTGAAGATGTTCAGATCGCCCACAAGCTTGTAATCTCCCATTTACGCTTTGTTGTACACATTGCAAAGTCATATGCAGGTTATGGTTTGCCATTGGCAGATATTATTCAGGAAGGAAACTTAGGACTCTTAAAAGCAGTGAAAAAATTTGATCCTGAAAAAGGTGTAAGACTTGTATCTTTCGCAGTGCATTGGATTAAAGCTGAAATACATGAATTTATTCTGAAGAATTGGAGAGTAGTCAAGATTGCGACAACAAAAGCACAACGAAAACTGTTTTTTAATCTAAGAAGTAAGAAAAAAAGCACAGGCTGGCTCACTGATAAAGAAGCAAGAAAAATAGCTGAAGATCTAGATGTCTCTTACAAAGAAGTGATGCACATGGAGAACAGACTTAATTCAACTGATACGCCTTTTGATTTGCCATCGGATGAAGAGGATGATGAAAAAGCATTCTCCCCAAGCCAATACTTGGAAGACCACTCATTCAACCCAGAACATATTGCTGAAAAAGATAACTGGGAAGAAGTTAATCATGGTGCTTTACTAAAAAACATCGCGGCCTTAGACAAAAGATCACAAGACATCATCAGAGCGAGGTGGTTAGATGACGTTAAGCTCACACTTAATGAGTTAGCTGAAAAGTATTCCGTATCAGCAGAAAGAATTAGGCAGATTGAGGCTACTGCATTCAAAAAGCTTAAAACTTCATTAGTGAATATTTAAATAAATATTCTCCAAACTTCGAATACCATATAATCACTTCAATGATTAAGACTTTTAGTTCACGGGCTGGCCGACTATCTCCAAAAAACAAGAAATTTCTGTCAACAGAATCAGAGTGCTTATTAAATGCTGGAGAAAAACCAATCACTCAAAACCCAATTGCATTAGACATAGGGTTTGGGGATGCTCAATCATTTTCAGAAGATGTTGCTGCAAACGAAACTGTGACTTTTATTGGCATTGAGCCCTATAAGAAGGGTTTTGCTCGTGCGGTAGAATTCTTTGAGGAAACAGAGCCTACAAACCTATATCTCTTTAATGGTGACGCTCGTGAGTTCATTGAGCTCATGAATTTTTCAGTAAACTTTATTCGGATCCACTTCCCTGATCCATGGCCAAAGAAGAGACACACGAAAAGAAGGCTGATTTCTAAGCAATTTTTAAATACACTTAGCAGAATACTTTGCTCAGATGGTTTGGTACAAATAGTGACTGATTCAAAGATTTATCAGATGCATATCGATGAAGTGCTTGAGTATCAACAATTATTTGAAGCCACAAACTCTTTCCCAATTTCATACCAAGTTTCCACTTTTCACAAAAAGGGCCTAAACAAAGGCCACACAATAAAAGAATATAATTTGAAACTGATTACCCCATGTAATCAAACATCAGAATAGTTAAAATCCTTTCGGTTAATTGCAAAACAAAAAAGGCAACAAGTGGACTCAAATCAAAACCTCCAGTTGGCGGAATAATATTCCTAAAAATAGAGACGGTTGACTCATAAAGTTCTTGCAATAGCGTGGTAAAAGAGTTGTAGAAGCTTGCCCCAAAGCTATATAGCCAGCTTAAAATCACGCCAGCGATAATTACAAACTTCAATATCCCAATAAGCACTCGAGCAGTTTCAAAAAAAGTGAAATTAACGATGGTACCAAGACTCAGGCCCGGCAATATAAAATAAAAAGTCACACCATTGATAAGCAGGGCGGCAAAAAGCAGGCCAATATTAAATTTTTTGTAATAAATATTCATTATTAGCAAAATGGGATACAGAATTATCTTTAATATGCGAGCTATTTTGTTGTAAGAGTCAGCTTTTGCCAGATCTATCAAAAATAACAGCAATATTAGGTAGACCACAATAGTTTTTATATTGAGTAAAAGAGCTAAAAAAGTGGTTACTTCTAAAAAATTCATTATTTTCTTTCTCCAAAAATTTTTGTGCCAATTCTAATCATTGTTGACCCATGCTTAACAGCGTCTTCCCAATCATTAGACATGCCCAAAGACAAAATTTCAATATTTTTATTCATCACACGAATTTGGTTATATAAATTATTGCATCGGTCAAACTGCTCTGCTCGTTCTGTTTCAGAGATATTGTTTTCAGTGATCCCCATTAAACCGCATACTTTTACATTTGAATCTTCAGCGTGGTGTTCAATGATGTTAATTATTTCTTTTTCTGTAAGACCACTTTTTGTATCCTCTTGCCCTAATTTTAATTGCAGCAGAATGCTAATCTCTTTTTCTAATCCTGTTTTAAGCAAATGGTTATAAACTTTTGTGCGCCCAACAGATTGAATTAATGATGAATGTTGGGCAATGAGTTTTATTTTGTTTGTTTGAATATTGCCTAAAAAATGCCAATTAATATCTTTGGGCAGTTGTTTCCTCTTTTCAACTAGTTCTTGAATAAAGTTCTCGCCAAAATCTCTGTGCCCCTCATTGTAGAGAGCCATAATTTTTTCGACACTATGTTTTTTTGAAACAGCAACCAAACAGGTGCCGTTGAGATTACTCCTTATGGATTTGTAGATTTCAAGATTCATTGTTTATCTTGATGCAAGACCTGATCTCAAGAGAGTCCATGTTAAAGCGACGCAATACTTCTCGTGCGTTATTGGTTTGGGATCTATTTTCAAAAGGACCCACTATAACTTTGTAGTTGAACCCATTTGCACTACTAACATTTTCAACTTCAGCAATGTAATCAATATTTTGCAGTTGTTTGACTTGGCTCATGGCAGCTTCATAGGACCGAAAACTACCTGATTGAGCAAAATACCTACACTCCTCTTCTAGCACAACCTCAACGATATCTAAATTATTAAAAGAGTCCTCTTCAAGAATTGTTTGGAACTCGTATTCAATTTCTTGCACCTCAAATTCACTCAAATCTAAAAAATTCTCATCGTCGTCAAGAAAATACATCACTGAAATGGAAGAAATTGCTGCGACTATGAAAGCTAGTGATATTGTTGGGACAGCTTTAAGAGGAAATTTTTTGTTCTTATAGGAAATATCAGCCATATCACATCTTTTCTAGCGGCTTTACATTAAGCAGCCTGAAGCTTTTCTCAATAACTAGTTTAGTAGTTTCAGTAATCAATAATCTTGCATTGGAGACAGCCTCATCATCACAAATAACTGGGCTTGTTTCGTAAAATGAATGAAAAGAAGCAGCAAGCTCTTTAACAAAATGCACTAATGAGTGAGGCGATCTTTCCTCGGTGTACTCTTTGAGGTGTTTCGGAAAATTTAGCACCTTAACTAGCAAGTCAAAGTTTGCATCAATTTCTTGATCAGATATTCTTTCTTGTGAATTAAATCTTTTTTTACGAAGAATTGAATTGCAGCGAACATAAGCATACTGGCTGTAGAAGTATGGGTTATTTTTGCTTTCCTCTTTTGCCAGGTTGATATCAAAATCCATTGTGTGGTCAGATTTTTTTTCTAGGAAAAAGAATTTTATTACATCAGGCCCCAATTCTTTTCTCAGGTCTTCTAATGAATAGAACTCACCTCGTCGAGTTGACATACTTCGCTTATTGCCATCCTCAAATAAATTAACAAGCTGATAAAGCATAAACTCGATATCTTGTTTTTCATTTTTCATGACATCAAAAGCAGCTGTAAGCCTTGGTATATAACCATGATGATCGGCACCAAAGACATTGATGCATAAATCATACTCACGATCAATTTTATTTTTATGGTAGCCAACATCTGTCATGTAGTAAGTCGGCTCACCATTCTCTCTGACTAGCACTCTGTCTTTATCGTCAGCAAAATCTGTTGATTTAAACCAACTAGCACCATCTTTTTTATATGTGTGTCCTTTGTTTTCTATGTCGATGAAAGATTTAGCTAAATCAGATTCGCTTTCATTGATTGAGCCCAATGAGCTCTCATGAAACCATGTGTCATGGTTAATGCCAAACTGCTCAAGCTCCTCTTTTATGATCTGCAGAATATTGGTCACTGCAAACTCTCTTGCTGCATTCCATAATTCAGGTGAAGTATTTTTTAAATGGGCTGAGATTTGATCAAGCCTTTCATCTTTATCATCAGAAAGACTGCTAAAGCTTAAGGTTAAATCATTATCTGTTTGAGTTTTTTTAAATTGCTGTGCTAATGCATGTATATATTCACCTTCGTAGGTTCCATCGGCATCAAAATCATCGCAATAAGCATTTAGGACCAGGCTGTTTGTTAGGATAGCTATTTGTCTGCCAGCATCATTAACATAATATTCTTTTGTTACTTGGTAGCCAGAATTTTCTAACAAGTTAGAGAGCACCATGCCCAAAATAGCACCTCTACCATGCCCAACATGAAGTGGGCCAGTAGGATTTGAAGAAACAAATTCGACAAGAACACTGCCTTTATGTGTATCAAGCTTGCCCCAATCTAGTCCTTGGGCAAGAATATTTTGCAAAGCATTTACCTTGTCCTCAGTCTTTATAAACACATTAATGAACCCTGGTCCTTCAATGCTTATTTTTTCAATTGATGCATTGTTGAGTTGTTGAACTATTTGATCTGCTAATTCCCGAGGGGATAATTTAAATTGTTTTGATAGTTTTAATGCGCAACTTGTCGCATAGTCCCCATGATCTTTCTCAGTGCTAATATCAAAAAAAACCAATCCATCTATTTCTTTGCTAAGGGATAGGTTTACTTTTTTTGCAAGTCCAGCAACTATATTTTTTAGATCAGCATCAAGACTACCTAGTATCATTCCTTCACTCTGCCTACATATGAACCGTCTCGGGTATCTATTTTGACGGTATCCTTCTCATTAATAAATAAAGGGACCTGAACCTCGATACCAGATGATAGTTTTGCTGGTTTAAGGGCATTAGAAACAGTGTCACCTTTAAGGCCGGGTTCGGTGCTCACAACTTTTTTTTCAACAAAAGTCGGAGGCTCAATATTTAAGACAGCGCCATCCCAAAAAAGAATTTTGCACTCCTCCTCCCCATCAAGCCAATGCTTAATTTCACCAAGTTGCTCACTGTTAACCTCAACTTGTTCGTAAGTTGATTGATCCATGAACACGTAATTTTCACCTTCGCTGTAAAGAAATTGAAAATCTTTTTCAATAATATCAGCGCTTTCAACGCTCTCCCCAGACTTGAAAGTTCTCTCCCAAACCTTTTGGGTACGCAGGTTATAAAGCTTGGTTCTCATAACTGCTTGCCCCTTTCCTGGCTTATGGAACTCATATGAAAGAACAGAACATGGCTCTCCTTCAATAAGTAGCTTCATGCCTTGTTTGAACTGGTTGGTTGAATACTTCATTTTTGCTGATTATTGTCTCATAATTTCTTTAGGAAAAAATTATGGCAAAATCTATTTTACAACCTTTAACGTTTCTTTCTATTACGGTTTTTACATTTTTAATCTGTTGGTTGCTTGGGGCAACTGTCAGCGAAAATACATTATCGATAAATGGCACTTCTTTAATTATGAAAGCTATGTGCATCTCTTTTCTAATTCATGGAGTTCTTTTTATACCTTCATACCTTTTTCAATCAGAAAAATTTTATGACCTCACAGGGTCTGTGACCTACGTTACTACTCTTGGCTACGTTGTCTATGAGGCTTATCAACTCACTGGAGGCCTAGATATAAGAACCTTAGTTATCGCAGCCTGCATAATGATTTGGACATTAAGGTTAGGAAGTTTTCTTTTTTGGAGAGTATTAAAAGATGGGGAGGACAAAAGGTTTAGATCTATTCTGCCAAGTTTTACACAGCTTTTAATGACCTGGGCGCTTTCAGCAGCCTGGGTGTTCATACAATCTCTTTCAGCCCTAGTTGCGATTACTGCACTGACTCGCGTTGAGTTTGGTGTTTTAGGTTATATTGGGCTAGCTTTATGGATCTTTGGCTTTCTGTTTGAAGTGTTGGCTGATCATCAGAAAACACAGTTTAAGGCTAACCCTGCAAACGAAGGCAAATTCATAAACGAAGGGCTATGGACCAAATCACGACACCCAAATTATTTTGGAGAGATTGTTCTTTGGCTTGGCATATCAGTAATGTCTGTTTCAGTAATGTCTGGAATGCAGTACGTTTCATTAATATCGCCTGTCTTTAGTTTTATGCTCATTTACTATGTCAGTGGTGTAAGAATGCTTGAAGCTAGGTCGGACAAAAAGTGGGGAAATTCAGCAGAATACCAAGACTACAAAAAGAATGTACCCATCTTCGTACCCAAACTTTAAAAACGTGTATTTTATACATCTAAAAAAAGCCGCAAAAAGGGTGTAAAATCTAAAGAATTTGATATATTTAAGCACCAAGTTTAAAAAAAAGGGTAAAAAAATCATGAAATCGTACGTATATTTATTATCCCTATTGGCGTTTTTTGCATTAAGTGATGGCGCTGATATTGACCAGATTCTGGAAGTGAATGATAGCAATATTATTCAATCAGAATCATCTCAAGAAAAGGTTGATAACCTTGCCGACGAAAAAGATTCACTCCTAGCCGAATGGAAGGTTGTGGTAAAACAAGTCGAAGGATTAAAAATCTATAATGCTCAAAAGAGACAACAGATCAAAGCCCAGGAAGAAAGGCTTGTAACCCTAGCTGAACAAACAAGACAAGTTGTCGTTATTCAAAGACAGATTCCGCCACTAATGCAAAGAATGGCAGATAGTCTTGAACAGTTTGTTAATCTAGATGCTCCATTCTCACTTAACGAAAGAGTTAAGAGAGTTAACCAGGTTAGAAATACATTATCTGACCCTAAGGTGACAGCATCTGAGCAAGTTAGACAAGTTCTAGAAGCTTATAACATCGAAAGAGAATACGGCAGAACAATTGAAACATATGAAGATGCTATTGTCCTTGACGGCGAAGAAAAGGTTGTAAACATTCTAAGAATCGGAAGGCTTGCACTTTTGTATCAATTAAAAGATCAAAGCGAAGCTGGAATCTGGGATACAGAAACAAACCAGTGGGTAAAAGTTGATGGGTACAGAATTCCTGTCAGAGACGGTATTAGAATGGCAAATAAAGTTGCTCCTTTAGATCTGCTTTCTGTGCCTGTTAAATTTGAAGGAGGTGAATAATGAGAGCTATTAAGATCCTATTAATCTCCTCACTATTATTCTCTGCAAATCTTTTTGCACAAGAAGCTGAAACAGCACCTGCACCAACTAACTTGGATAAGTTGCTTGAGCTTGTAAAGGAAGGTAGAACCCAAGAACAGTCTGATAATGATAAGCGAGAAGCTGAATTTAAAGCTTCAAGAGACAAGCAAAACGAAATTTTAAAAGCTGAGCAAAGAGAGCTTGCAAGACAAGAAAGAATTGCTGATCAATTAGAAGAAGAGTTTAGAAAGAACCAAGAAAAATTAAGAGTTGCTGAAGAAGCATACTTGAAACAACTAGGTTCTCTAAACGAGCTATTTGGACATATGCAAAGTATTAGTACTGATTCAAGAGTAACTTTTGAGTCATCTCTTACTGCTGCTGAGTTTGGTAAAGACAGGGAAGACTTCCTTAAAAACCTAACTCAAAAAATGGGCGAATCTACAGAGCTTCCAACTATAGTAGAAATTGAGCGTGTTTGGTACGAGATCATGCGTGAAATGAAAGCTACAGGGGAAGTTAGCAGATTTAGTGCTCAAGTCATTAATGTTGATGGCACACAAACGAATTGTGACGTTGTAAGAATAGGTGTGTATAACGCAGTTTGTGGTAACAAATACTTAGAGTATGTTCCATCAAAAGGCCAATATCAGTTCTTAGCAAGACAGCCTGCGGGCAGATACACAAGCTCAGCAGGAAGAGTTTCTGATGCTGATGCGTCAAGCGGTTATGTAGGTTTCTCAGTGGATCCAAGTGGCCCATCAGGTGGAGCATTACTTGCTAACTTAGTACAAAACCCATCTTTGATTGAGAGAATAAACCAAGGTGGATTAATTGGTTACATCATTCTAGCCATTGGTGCGATAACTATGCTTTTCGCAATTTATAAGTACACAATGCTATGGATGACAAGCAGAGCTGTTCAAGAACAACTAGCTAATGACAAACCAGATGATTCAAATCCTCTTGGAAGAGTTCTCAATGTTGGTAAAACACATATGAAAGACGAGATAGACAGGCTTGAGTTAAAACTTGCTGAAGCAATTATGGGTGAAAGGCCTGCAATTGAAAGAGGTATTAGTTTTGTGAAGATTGTCTCAGTTGTTGCACCATTAGCTGGTCTATTAGGAACAGTTACAGGTATGATTATCACATTCCAACAAATTACATTGTTTGGTACAGGTGATCCAAAAATCATGGCTGGTGGTATATCACAAGCACTTGTTACTACAGTTCTTGGTCTTGTGGTCGCTATTCCAACAACACTTGCACACTCATTCTTGCAGTCTTCTGCAAGGTCTGTTGTGGATGTTTTAGAAGAACAAGCAACTGGTATTGTTGCTGAGAAAGCTAAATAACAATGTACTGGCTTACTGAGCTTTATATTTCTCTTAGAGACTTTATGGAACAGGGTGGGCCAGTATTATGGTATATAGCATTTCTAGTTACATTCATGTGGGCTTTAATTTTTGAAAGAGTTTACTACTTCCTTTTCGTTCATGACGATTTTGCCCAAAACATAAAAAGTAAATATCTTTCAATGAAATTTAAATCCCCATGGCACAAAAACCAAACCAAAACCAGATTTATATCTGAAGGAAAAATATCAATTAACAGAAACGTTCAACTCATACAGGTATGTATTGCATTATGTCCACTTTTTGGATTGATGGGTACAGTTACTGGTATGATCGAAGTTTTCCAAGTTATGGCTTTTACTGGTGGTGGTGACGCAAGGTCTATGGCTGGAGGTGTGTCAAAAGCAACTCTTCCAACAATGGCTGGTATGGTATCATCATTATCAGGAGTATTAGCTATGATTTGGGTAAAAAACCAAGTTGAATCAAATGAATTGATGATGGTTGATTACGTAACTGGATCAAGCAAACAAGGAGCAAAATAATGAGAAGAAATGCAATAAGTGCAGCTGCTCGAGAAGAAGAAAGTGAAATTAATTTAACACCTATGCTTGATGTTGTTTTCATCATGCTTATTTTCTTCATTGTTACAGCTAACTTCATTAAAGAACCTGGCTTAGAAGTAAATAGACCAGATTCTGATACATCTGAAATACAAGAAAATGCTGCAATTTTGATAGCCATTGGTGGAAATGATGAAATTTACATGGATGGAAGAAGAATTGATGTGAGACAAGTAAAAGCTAATGTGCTGAAACTTTTAGCTGATAATCCACAAGGCACTGTGGTTATTCAGGCTGATGAGACTGCAAGTGCTGATGCCATTATTCAGGTAATGGATGGTGCTAGAGATGCAGGAGTTTTTGATATTTCTTTAGCTGCTGAACCAGATTAATTTATGACTACTGATACAAAACGTTATACATTTGTAGCGATGGCCCCTCTGGTGGCCTTTCTGCTATTTGTGTTTATGGTTTTGTTGGTCAGTACAGGAGACCAAGGCGATGTTGTTAAAGGTCGAAAGATTGGTGATGTCATCATGCCAGATAGAGAAATTGAAACTATTCTAAATGAAGAAGTTGAGCCGCCTGAAGAGCCAGAAGTAGCTCCGCCAGATATAGCTCCTCCTCAGCTAGATGTCACTCCAATTGCTGTTTCTGCATCAGGAGCAAAGCCTGATATAAGTTTTAATCAAGGCTCTGGATCTCTTTTTAGAGATGGGGATTACATTCCTTTATTTAAAGTGCAGCCAGTCTACCCACGTAGAGCACAAGAAAGAGGCATCGAGGGCTATGTCATTGTTGCATTCACAATTACAGAATCAGGCACTATTGAAGATCCATATGTAATTGAGGGTAAGTGCAGGTCGCAAAATAACAGAGATAGCGATTATAATGATTGTACTATGTTTAATTCAGCAACTATGAGAGCAGCACTGAAGCTTAAGTACAAACCGACTGTTCGAGATGGTAAGACAGTCGCTGTTGAGGATGTGCCGCATAAATATACTTTTGAGTTGGAGTCATAATGAGATTTTTATTTTTGTTAATAACATTAGTGCTTTCTTTCGAAGCTATCCCGACAACTGGGGTTGTTGCCATAGGGACGGAAGGACTGCCTGAGTTAATTTCTGAAGAAGACCAAAGACTGTCAGAGAGAAGACGTTCAAAAGTATTAACCCAATCGGTTGCAAGAAAAGTTCAAACCATTGTTGAGGCCTTAGATGAAGCTGGTTTAATAGAAGATGAAAAGACTCTTCTTATCAAAGCAAAAAAACCTGAGGAAGCAGCAGCAAAAGACATTGAAATAAAAAGAGTTATAGCAAAAGGCCAAAAAGAGCTTAATGATCTTAAAGGACGATTAGATAGTATTAAAAGTTATGACAGATCTATGGTTTGGTACTATCAAGCATATATAAATCTTGCCTATGCAGACAATATTAAAGGAGCAAGAGATAACTATTTGAGACTTATTAATGAAGAGGATGCAACACCACAAATCAAGCTAGCAGCTTATTACACATTGTCACAGCTTTATTTATCAGAAGAAGATTTTAATAATGGTGTTAAATACCTTCTTCTATGGTTTAAAAAGACACCAGAGGTAACTCCACAAGCCTATGTCTTGCTTGGTCAAGCATATTATCTTCTCAATGAATATACCAAGGCATTTAACAATATTGTAGAAGCAAAGAATTTATCAGATGAGAGAGGTCTTTCATTCAGAGAAAATTGGTACTCTCTTCTATTGGGCTGCATGGATGAGCTAGATCTGAAAAATGAACAGGTACCAGTTTATGAAGAAGTTCTAGAAAAATTTCCTAAGAAGAAATACTTTGTTAACTTAGCAGGACTTTACAGTGAGCTAGAAAGGCCACGAGACTATACAGGCCTGCTTAAAACAGCATACACCAAACAATTACTCGACAAGCCAAGTGAGTTTCAATCATTATCACAAATGCTACTAGCATCTGGCAATCCATATTGGGCAGCAGAAGTTATGCTAACAGGCATGTCCAGAGTCCCAGGCTTGGTTGTTGTTGATCAAATGTGTGAAATGAGTAAAGTATTAGATGAGGACGGCAATCTCAAAACTGACCGTGACGGTGTTGTTGAAGAGCTTGTTTGTACAGATGTATATGGGCCTGCATTTGTCACACCTGGTTCCCCGCAAGCCTTAGAGGCAGATGCAGAGCCAATATTAGAGGAAGATAAGAGAAATCTCACCATTCTTGCTGAATCATTAAGAGCAGCCAAAGAAAGAGAAGCTGCTATCGAAATATTTCAAAAATTAGCAAAAGTTACCGATGACGGAGAAGCTTATATAGCTATAGGCAATCTTTATTATCAAGAAGATGAAATTGATCAAGCTATTGCGGCCATAGATAAAGGGCTAAAAAAAGGCAATCTTAAGAATCCAGGTTTTGCACAACTAACATTAGGTCAAGCCCTCTTTGAAAAAGAGAGATTTGATGAAGCTAGAGAAGTATTTAATAAGGCAACTCAAAGCAAGAGTGATTCTGTTAAGAAAACAGCAAGGTCTTGGTTGAAATATACAGACAGCGAACAAGAAAGAGTTAAAAATCTTAACCTAAGAAGAGAATCTATTTCTTAAGATACTCAACCACTTCAAAAGAAAATTCATTTACATCAGATTTTGCAAAATGCTCTGATTTGTCTTGATCCCATTCTGAAAGATTAAAGCTAGGAAAATAAACATCACCCTTAATGTTTGGAGCATCTACCCAAGAAATAACTAGTTTGTTGACGTACTTCATGCCTTCGTCAAAAATTCTAGCGCCACCTATGAGTACAAGCTCATCTTGGTCTGCTGAGATAGAGTAATTGGTTGCTAATTCTATGGCATCAGTAAGATTTCGAGCTATTGTTAAGCCTTCAGCTTCAGCCATTGTGCTTGAAACGACAATGTTGAATCGATTAGGCAAAGGCCTGCCTATTGAGTCATAAGTATTTCTTCCCATTATGATGGCTTTATTCATTGAGTAGTTTTTGAAATGCTGGAGGTCGTCTTTTAACTTCCAAGGCAGGTCATTATTAACACCAATAAGATTATCGGCATTCATTGCGACTAAAGATGAGATGATCATACTGCTACTTTAGCAGGGATATGTGGATGAAATTGATAATTAACAAGCTCAAAGTCTTCAAATTCAAACTCATCAATTGATTTTTTAGGCTGTACTATTATTTGTGGTGGTTCAAGTGGTTTTCTGCTTAGCTGTTCTTCCGCTTGCTCAAGATGGTTTAAATATAAATGGGCATCACCTAATGTATGAACAAAGTCTCCAACCTCTAAATCACACACTTTAGCTATCATGTGTGTTAGCAAAGCATACGAAGCAATATTAAAAGGCACACCTAAGAAGATGTCAGCACTTCTTTGATAAAGCTGGCATGAAAGTTTGCCATCCACAACATAAAATTGAAACAGTATATGACATGGAGCTAAGGCCATGCTCGGTATATCAGCTACATTCCAAGCGCTTACAATATGTCTTCTGCTATCAGGGTTATTTTTAATCTGATCTATGACACCTGTAACCTGATCATGGATGCCATTGGCCCCTTCCCATTTGCGCCACTGTTTACCATAAACTGGGCCAAGGTCACCGTTATCGTCCGCCCACTCATCCCAAATGGACACTCCATTCTCTTTCAAGTACTTAATATTGGTATCCCCTTTTAGAAACCATAAAAGTTCATACGCAACAGATTTAAAATGAATTTTTTTAGTTGTGACTAATGGAAAAGACGCTTCTAAATTGAAGCGCATTTGGTGGCCAAAAACAGATAAGGTTCCTGTTCCTGTTCGGTCTCCTTTTTGCTTGCCAGTGTCTCTAACTCTTTGAAGTAAATCTAGGTATTCTTGCATTATTTTCGGTTAAGAATGATTACTCCTAATATTATCATAGGTATAGACAATATCTGTCCCTGAGTTAAAAAACTAAACAATAAAAAGTCATTTCCCCACACCAGATCAGGTGTTCTGAATATTTCAGCTATTGAACGTGTAACACCGTAACCTATAAGAAAAATAGCGGTAAGTTTTCCTGCATTGCCAGAAGGCTTAAAAAAATAATTTAATAAAACATACAAAACCACTCCCTCTAAAAAAGCCTCATATAATTGTGATGGGTGTCGCACCAAGCCCTCAGGATCAGTAGGAAAAATCATACCCCAAGAGACATCAGTTGGACGACCATATAGTTCAGCATTGATAAAGTTGGCTATTCTGCCAAGAAACAAAGCGATAGGCACTTGCGGGACAAGCCAATCTGTCAGTTGGAAAAACTTATAACCTTTTCTATAGGCAAAAATCCAGACACCGACCATTACACCGATGACACCACCATGAAAGGCCATGCCGCCCTCATATATTTTTAAAAAATATAAAGGATCTTGAAGTTGTAGATGAAAATCGTAAAAAAGCACGCTGCCTAATCTTCCACCAATAACAGCACAAAGCAATCCATATACAATCACCAGATCCTCAGCATCATTTTTTTCCATTTGAATATTAAATTTGCTTCTTGTTTGCAGCATTCGTAGGTAAATCAGATAAGCCCCAACTACATATGCCAGCCCATACCAATAGATATTTATTGATTCACCCCAAAAACCAGAAATAGGAATTGAAATTGCTACTGGGTCTATATTTGGATATTCAATCATTATGCAAAAAACCAATACAAAAAGATTGGTACCAATTGAAGAGCGTACAGCGTCTGAAAAACTTTCTCGTTAACTTTTTGTGTCATGTATGCCCCAAATCTTGAAGAAAATGAACTAAAGATCACTATACATAATAATGAAAGATAGTTTACATATCCAATTGAGTAGTCAGGTAGGCCTTGAGTATTCAAACCTAAAAAAATATAAGTTCCAGCACCAATTAATCCTACTGGAAGAGTGCATGTAACAGAGGTTCCAGCAGCTCTTCTCATATTCTCACCCATAAATTTTAGGAAAGGACCTATAAAAATTCCCCCTCCAAGGCCAAAGGTTGTGGAAACTGTACCAACTAGCCCACCAAATGGTACGGCCTGAATTATGGGGATATCCACAAAGCTATCTTTGTTCTGCATTTTAAAAAACATACGCAGTGATACCAGTAATATAAAAATAGCAAAAATTTTCTTGAACAATTCTTTTTCTGCACCAACAGAAATAAATGCACCCAAAATAGCTCCAAATGCAATGCCAGCAAAAAGCTTATAGAAATTTGTCCAGGATATATTTTTATTTCTATGATGCACTGGTATTGCTGACAACGAATTAATCACGATACACGCTAGAGCAGTTCCAAGAGCTATAGGGATGCTAATCTCATCAGAATACCCCATCTGTGTATACAAGAAATGAAGTGCTGGTACTAATACAATCCCTCCGCCTACTCCAAAGAAACCTGCTAAAAAACCTGAAAGAATGCCTACTAGAGGATAAATGAGCAGCTCAATCATCTGATAATTTTTTTGCCTCCTTTGAGCCTAGTGATACAAGTCCTTGTATTCTTGATGATACTGAGCCCTTGCCATCTATTAATTTATTTCGCGCATCGTCATATTTTTTTTGCGACTGTGCTATGGAATTGCCTAAACTATCCATAACTTCTGTGAATCCACCAAGCTTATCAACTAATTTTTGAGCTTCATCATAAACCTTAATAACACTCTCTCTTTGACCATCAAGCCTCCACAGGTTTTCAACCATTTTAATAGATATATGAAGTATGGAGGGGCTGATTAAAGCGATGCGTTTCTTGTCAGCATAAGCAACTAAATCTGGGTCAAACTTTAAAGCTACACTTAAAGAATCATCTATTCCAAGAAACATGAAAATTAAATCCGGTGTGTTTAATTCTTCAATTTGATGATATTTGGTATTGCTAAGATCATTGATCCTGTCTCTGATGTTTTTAGTTAGTAATTTACCAAGTTTTTGCTTTTCTTCAGCAGAATCAGTATTGCAATATTGGTTATATACAGTGAATGAGAACTTTGAATCAATAATAATATTTCTATTTTGTGGCAAATAGATAACAGCATCAGGTATCTCCCTGCTGACATCACCATCAGATTTAACTGTGAACCCTTTTTGTAAAAGATAGTGAGTATTTTCTTCAAGTCCAGAACTCTCAAGAAGCATTTCTAACTTCAGCTCGCCATAATCACCTTGAGTTTTGCTGTCTCCTGATAATGCTTTAGTTAATTTATTGGCATCTGAGGTAATCTGGTTGGTTTGTTCAATAAGGTTATCGATTGTGAGCTTAGTCTTGGCATGAAACTCATGTTGTTGACTAGTGTTCTTTCTAACTTCTTCTTCAAATTCTTTTATTCTTTTCTTAAAGGGCTCAATAATATTTTCAATATTTTCTTTTGAAGATTTTTTGAAATCTTCTTCCCTTTTTGCATAAACAGATTCTATTGAGTTTGAAATTTTTTCTTCTAGTTGCACAGACAAAACTGAAGAATCTGATTTTTTCTTGGCATCATTGATTAAAAAAACAATTGTTCCTAAAGCAATGAGCAAAAATATTGTTAAAATTGTGACTACTAGATCCATAGATGAATATTTTAGAACAAATTAGTAAAGAACTCCCCTGGCTTGAAGATAAAGTCTCATATGATCTGACCAGAGGAAAACCATCAAGCGATCAATTAGATATTTCACAGCAATATTTAGAGGAAATAAATCAGCCTTATCAGATGGATGGAGTGGATATACGAAATTATGGCCTGCCTGAAGGGTTGCCATCGGCAAAAGCTTTGGGTGCAGATATAATGGGCACTTTAGCAGAAGAGACGCTGGCATTGGATAATTCGTCTTTATCATTAATGCAGCAGATTTTGTCATGCGGTTATTTCCTGGGGTTCGATAAAGCAAAACTTGACCAAAGCAGCAAATTTATTTGTCCTGTGCCAGGCTATGATAGGCATTTTAAGCTGTTAGAAAATTTTGGTTTTGAAATGATATCCATACCTTTTGCGGATGATGGTCCTGATCTACAAGCGTTAGCTCAGGTTCTTGAGCAAGAAGCTAATGCTGCCGGCATAGTTTGTGTGCCTAGACATTCAAATCCTACAGGGCACTCATATTCCGATGCCAATGTAACTGAAATGTTCAATCTGATTTCACAAAAGAAAGATAATTTTATGATTCTTTGGGACAATGCGTACGCATGTCATGACCTAAAACCTACAATCAAACAGAGCAGCGCTAATGAGATTGCAAAAAACTGTGGAGTCTGGGATAACTTGTTTCATTTAAGCTCAACTTCAAAGATAACCCTTGCTGGTTCTGGCATTGCATTTTTATCAATGTCTTCTCCAAATATAAATCAATTCATTGATTATAGAAACTCTGTGACTCCCGGACCAAATAAAATGAATCAAGGCCTGCATGTCGAATATTTCAAAACTATCAGTATTGAAGAGCAGATGAATAAGCTTAAAGAAGTTATTTTGCCTAAATTTGAACTTACTGAGCAATACCTTAGCGAGCTTCAGCAAGAAGGGCTTTGTGAATACAAAAGCCCGACAGGCGGATATTTCTTCACCTTTGATTCTACTTCTGGGAAAGCAGAAGAAATTATTGATCATTGTGACCAGCTAGGTTTGAAACTTCTACCTCTAGGCTCATGCCACCCAAATGGAATAGACAGCGCTAATAGAACAATACGGATAGCGCCTACCTTCCCTGATTTACAATCTCTTGAAAGATGCATGCAAATCTTCTCAAAAGTTGTTAAATATTTGAACTAATTTTCTTTGACCATATCAAAGTAAGTATGATGAAAAACTTACTTTATATTCTTTTATTTGCTGCTACATTTGCAATCTTCGCAGATGACCACAGGATGGGGCCTGAGATGAAACAGAAAATGTGGATGGCAAAAATTAAGCTTGATCTAGCAGAAATGAAGGGACCACGCTCTGTTGCAGAGGTAAAAGAGATGCGAGAAAACAGACTTGCTGATCTAGATTTGTTAATTAACTCTGGGAAATACAAAGCAGAACAACTTACAAGACTTGAAGGTGCTCGAGAAAGATTAATGAGCATGGAGCTTCCAACACAAGAAATGCTGAATGAACGTCATCAAACTCGTATTAAAAGAGTTAAACAGATGATGAAAAATAAAGCTCAGATGAGAAACGGCATGGACCGAGAAAGACAAAAAAGATGGATGCGTCAACGCGAACTTAGGGAGGACAGAGTTTTAAAGAATAAAAGACGTAAGTACTAGTTTTTAGTCGTCGTAATCTGCCCATAACAGATTAGCGGCCACTGACCTGAAAGGACGCCAGTCTCTTGCTAAGAAAGTCATATCCTCAATGCTTGGACGTTCTTTCAGGTTTTTTAATCGCCTAACCCCTTCTTGCAAACCTATATCGCCAACCGGCCAAATATCTTGCCTACCTAGACATGCCATTAAATAACAATCTGCTGTCCAAGCTCCAATGCCTTTTAACTGGCACATATATTTTTGTGCTACGACATCTTCCATTTTCTCCAAATCTTTAAAATCAAATTTTCCCGACAATTCTTGATCTGCTACACCTTTAAGATAATTAATCTTTGGTCTGCTCAAACCAGCTTTTCTTAAATCATTGTCAGAGAGATTAAGGAAATCTTTTGCGCAAACCTCATTCATTAACAAAAAAACCTTTGTTTTGATTGAATTGGCAGCTGCAACGGATATTTGTTGTTCAATAATTAAAGCACATATGCCTGCAAAACCATCTGGCCTCAAAAAAAAGTCAATGTCATGATCGGGAACAAACCTTTTAAATTCTGGCTCAACTGTTAAAAGATGTTTTATACCATCCTGGAAGATATTTTGATTCATCCTTTAAGCAAACCATCTTGAATAAGCAATTTTTTGAAATCATCGAATCTATCTTGGCCAAAAAAAGTTTGGTTTTTATAAACAAGTAGCGGAACACCATGATGGCCTGCCAATTTTTGATCCTCCTGATTATTTTCAATCTGCTTTATTAGCTCATTTGTATTAGATTCAGTCTCTGCTTTAAGCGAATGATAATCTAAACCAATATTGCTGCATGCTTTTTCTAAGTTTGAAGTTTCATTCCAGCCTTTTTTGGTCCCAAAAACTAAACGTGATAGCTCATATGCAAGCTCTAGTCCCACACCCATATTATGTGCCTGCTGGCCTAAGTGACATAAATCAAAAATATAAGGTTGATGAGCATAAATTTTACCTGTTAGGTAGCTTTGTTGTATGGGGTCTGGTTTTGGCGTATAGAATGGCATTTCAAGTCTCTTTGCTACTCTTCGCATGTCAATCATTTTATGACTAAAAAATGTTAAGAAATTTTTTCCTTTAAAAAACTCTGGTTGACGAATTGCCAGTGGATAAACAAGTTTAAACTCAATATCAATATTATGGTTTTGCTTCAAATCTATAACCCGAGGCAAAATAAGATAAGAATATGGACTCCTATAAGAAAAATAAAAATCTACCCTCATAAGCTTAATTTGTAACCCAAACTGATTCTTCGTCTTCGCTATAGCCTTCTTCTACTGCTTCTTTTAAATTTCTATCTACATCAACATTGGCAAGTAAAGGCGGTTTATAAATGAAGTTTTTAGCTCCTTCAGAGTGTTGGTTTATGAGCGCCATTAGCTCGTATACTTTTTCAGGATGTTTATCAGAAAGTTCAAGTTGTTCAGTGGGGTCATCTGCCAAGTTGAATAACCATTTTTTCTGTGAGTATTCTTCTACTTGAAGTTTCCAGTTATCTTTGATTGCCACTTTGTTATGTCCAGTTTTCCAAAAAATTGGCCTTTGATTAAGATCATACTCATCGGCAAACAGATCAATCCCATCAACACTATGTGTTAACTCTTGATTAATTAGCCCATGGATTGTTGGCATAATATCAATATGCATTGCTCTTTGAGCAACTTCTTGTGATGCAATGCCATCCTTCCAAAATATAAGTGGCACTTTGATTCCACCTTCAAATAATGTCAGCTTCCAACCACGATAAGGAGAATTAATGTATCTAAGACCAATATAGTTAGCACCACCATTATCGCTTGTAAATATAATCCAAGTATTCTTGCTTAACCCATTGGCTTCTAACGATTCAACAATGCGGCCTACGCTTCTGTCTAGTGACATGATCATTGCTGCGTAAACTCTTTCAATGTGGTTATCAATATGTGTCAGTTTGTCATAGTCAGATTTTAGTGCTTGAAGAGGAGTGTGTACTCCCCAATGCGCAAGGTACAAGAAAAATGGTCTGTTTTTGTTTGCCTCAATAACCTTGAGTGCTTCATCAGTATAGTAATCTGTTAAATAGCCTTTAGGCTCAAACCAATTATCTCTCTCAGAGCTTTCGTTAAATGAAGCTGCGTAATCTAAAATAGCCCATAAAAATTTATCAATCGGATCCCATGGCAGATAAGCATTTACCACATTAGGGTCATCTTCTGGAAGAAATAAACCACTTGCCATCATTAAGCTTTCATCGAAGCCTTGCGAAAGTGGCGCAAAATTTGGGCCCCGTCCAAGATGCCATTTGCCTATATGAGCGGTATAGTACCCTGCATCTTTTAGCGTTTCCGCAAATGTAATTTCCTCTGCAGGCAAGCCCTGATTATCAAATAGAGGATTGCTCTCAACGCTTTCAGCCATATATCTTGTCTCTTCTGGGTTAAAAAGGTTAATAGCTCTCGCCATGCCATCGGGCACAGGAGTGAACTCATATCCAGTTGATGTTGCATATCTGCCAGTCACAATCATCCCTCTTGATGGGGCACAAGTTGCACTGCCAGAATAGGCATTCTTAAATTTGATTCCTGAATTTGCAATAAAATCTATATTCGGCGTATGCATTGTGCCTGATGGATCAAGGTCATCATAATCAGTCATATCATTGATCCCCAAATCATCAGCCACAATCACAATAACATTGGGCCTATCATCTGATCTTGTATCTGGTCCTTGTTGCCAAACAATTTCTTGGTTAGGGCCAACATTATCCTTTGGAGCTGCTGTTTGAACTAATAACCAAAAAAGCATGTCTTTCCAGAAGATAAGACCTAGCCCAAGAAAAGCCAAAGCAACTATTAGTATTTTTTTCATCGTCTTCTAAAAATAATAACAGCAATAACTGTCAGTATTAAAAATATTAAAAAGGCCAGTCGATAAATTGCACCAGCATTTCTTTTAAGGGTATTAGTTAGCATTTCATCTGCCCAGTTATAATCTGGTGGCAGCTCAATAACACCATTGGTTTCAACATATTTATCATATGCAGTTATGAGTTCCATTAGTTTTTCTGGCATATCATGGGCCAGATTATTTGTTTCTCCAGGATCATCTGAAATATTAAATAGTTCCCACTTGTTTGTGCCATTTGGTGGTCGATTTCTGACAATCTTAAAGTCTCCTTTAAAAAGTGCAGAATTACCAGTCACTTCAAGACCGACTGCTTCAGAATCTGAGTAAATCTTCTTAGTTGATCCGGCAAGAGCATCACGAAGTGACTTTCCAATTATTCGCTCGTCTACAGTTCCAAAGACTATATCGTTAAGAGTTGCTGCGATGTCAGTAACAAAAGTGAAATTTTCATTAAGACCGCTTTTTACACCTGGGCCACTAATAATTAGAGGTACTCTTAATCCACCCTCTGACATATGGAACTTAAAAAGATGGCTTGGGCTTGCCATGGCTTGGGCAAATTCGGTTCCAATAAACACATAACTATCTTCACCACCCAAAGTTTCATAATCGCGATTATAGCTTGTAGTTT
This sequence comes from uncultured SAR86 cluster bacterium, assembly GCA_902579195.1. Taxonomy (GTDB): domain Bacteria; phylum Pseudomonadota; class Gammaproteobacteria; order Magnimaribacterales; family TMED112; genus TMED112. The sequence continues at coordinate 65,315 of CACHFV010000001.1, forward strand.
TAAGCCAGTTGCGCCAAGCTTCATGTTCACTTGGGTCGTTACCTTCTGGACCATTATCAGCAGTGACAATGAAGATAGTATTTTCATAGAGCCCTTGTTCTTTCAAATAAGCTATAAGCCTGCCAATATGAAAATCCATGGCATCGAGCATGCCTGCAAAAACTGCCATGCTTTTGACTAAAATCTTTTTATCTTCATCGCTAATCTCAGACCAGCTATCAAAGGATGATAAAGAATCAACTATCTCTTTATCTGATGGGAAAATACCATTCTCTACAGCTTGCTTCTTTCTCTTTTCCCTTAAATCGTGCCATCCAGATTTGTATGTGTCTAAGTACTTATTAATAAATTCTTGGGGAGCTTGCAAAGGAATGTGCTGAGCTTGAAAAGATACATATGAAAAGAAAGGAGCATCATCCGTTATATCTTCATCAATGAATTCAATCATTTGATCAACAAAGAATTCACTGGAATAGAAATCTTCGGGCAATTCTGTTTCTTGTCCGTTTTTGAACCAAGGCGATTCTGAATAATAAGGCAAATATGAGTGGTGATTAAAATTATTGCCACCAGTAGCATCCAAAATGAATGTTTTATCAAAACCACGATTGTGCGGTAACGCTGCTGTTTCACGCCCACCAAAGGCTAAATGCCATTTACCAGTCATATAGGTCTTGTAGCCAGCAGGCTTTAACATCTCAGCAATAGTCAGAGCATCATCCCGCAAATAACCTTCATATCCAGGTGTGTCATGATATTTCCAAGGCAAAACTTCTGGAATCATTGGCAGCCCGGTATTGTGATTGTCCATACCAGTCAACAACATAGCTCTAGACGGCGCACACTCAGATGTGGTGTGATAATTGGTAAACATCATCCCCCCATTTGCTAAGGCATCCATATTGGGAGTGTCTATTTCACCACCAAATGCTTGTAGATCTGTGAGACCAAGGTCGTCTATCAGAATCAAAACAATATTTGGTTTTTTGCTTTCCCCATGAATCCCCATAGCAAGCAAAAGCGCTGCTAATAGAAACAATCTCATCTTAGTATGGTAAAGTTTTTAGATTATTTGTAAAACTGCCAAAGATGGAAATAAAAAGATTTGAGCACATCTCTGAGAGACACAAAACCTCATACTTGTCATGTGGGCCTGTCGATGCTCAACCCATCATAATGCTTCATGGCTGGCCAGATTTATCGATTGGGTGGGAAGAGCAACTAAAATTTTTTGGCGCTCAAGGTTATCATGCTATTGCGCCTGATATGAGGGGCTACGGTTCATCATCAATCCCAGAAAATCACAGTGACTATTGTATGAGAGAGATAGTTGAAGATATGATCGAACTGCTTTCCTCCTTAGGGCACAAAGAGGCAATCTGGGTAGGGCATGATTGGGGCTCTCCTGTCGTCTGGAATATTGCGCTTCACCATCCAGAAGTAGTTAAAGGCTTAGTAAGTTTATGCGTTTCTTTTGGCTGGGGAGGTCACCCAAACAGCTACTTATCAACAGTTAATAGAGCTACATATCCTATAGATGAATACCCCTACGGCCAATGGGATTACATGTTTTTCTACTTAGATAATTTTGAACTGGTGCTTGAACAAATGGAGGAAGACTTAGAAAAATTTTTAGCAATCACATTTAGAAGACCATCAGACGAAACCATTAGCATGTTCAACACAGCTGAAGGCTATAAATCGCCAACAGCCTTAATTACAAAAAATGGTGGCTGGTTTAGGCAAGATGGTTATCAGGGATTAAACTCCATGCCAGAGATTGCATTTGATAGACAAATCTTATCGGATGAGAAAGCACAATTTTATATAGACACATTTAAAAACAACGGATTGCGAGGCCCAAACTCATGGTATATGAATGGCTCAAAGAATGACGATTATGCAAAAGAGCTTGGGGGATTTACCGCAATAACTAAACCTGTGCTTTTCATTGCAGGCGAAAATGATTCTGTGCTTACCCCGGAAACTAATTCACACAATGCGATGGCCTGCACTAACCTAACTGAAAAAAGTTTGCCAACTGGTCACTGGATGGCCATGGAAAAACCTCTTGAAACAAATAAGCTAATTGATGACTGGTTTAATTCAAATTTTTAATTGAACTTATTCATAATTTCTTTATCTTAAATAAAGGGGAAAATTGATATGAATGAAAAATATGTACAAGCACTAATAGTAGGGAGCCTAATAGGTGGAGCAATCCTGTTAAATGGCCATCTTAATAAACCAAAACTTCCGCCAATGCCTGGAAAAGCAATGGTGATTGCCCAAAATAAAGAAATGTCATGGAATGATGCAGATGGTAATGTTCATGTCATGGTCAAGAAGATGCCTGTAGACGAGCAAGCAATTGTGATGGAACAAAAAGGCAACATCAAAATATTAAAACTAAATGACGATGGCGATGAATTGGATATTAACATTGCTTTTGATGGTGATTTATCAGATTTATCAGATCTAGATGTACTTGAAGACTTAGAAAGCTTAGATAATATTGAGATTGATCTTGAAAATATCGATGAGATTGTTCAGGCTGCCGTCGGCTCGGTGACAGAAGCTTTGAAAGAAGTTAGTGAAAACGTTAAGGTTGAAGTCAAAGTTAAGAAGAAAGAATTTAAAGAAGAAGACTAGGTGCAGCTAATTTTTATTAAAACCCAAAGAAATGAAATTTGCAGTTCGTAAGATTCATAAATACTTAAGTTTTTTTATTTCTATTCAGCTGTTGTTATGGACAGTTTCTGGCATTTATTTTGCTTTTAATAAGATTGAGCAGATCAGAGGCGAGCAATATCGTGATCAAGAAAATATTTTTGTTGATTTAGCAGAATTTAATTTTCCCCTGCCTGCTTCGGCAGCTACAAAGTTTTTCAATAGAAATGGGGAAACCATAATGATTGTATCAACTGGTCTTGGCACTAGATATCTAGATAAGAAAGGTGCTGATGTTAGCATGCTAACAGATGATCAAGCCTTACAAATCGTGAAGGCCAATACAAATTTAATGCCAAAGTCTGCAGAAATTATAGATGAAGAAAAAGCTGGCTCAGAATACAGAGGCAGAGCATTACCTATCTATAAAGTGATTACTGATAATGATAAAGGTCATGAAATTAATGTTTACATTAATGTCTACTCAGGAGAAGTTTTGGCAATCCGCTCGGCAGCATGGCGTATTTGGGATTTAATGTGGGGCTTTCATATCATGGATTGGCAAGAGCGCGATAATATTGACAATATCCTTCTCAAGGTTTTCTCAATACTTGCCTTAATTAGTTCAATAACAGGTGTTTTATTGTTTTTTAGAGTCGACAACAAATAACTATCATCTATATTTTGATTATTTGCTTTCCAAAGTTTTTGCCACTCAAGACATCTCTTAAAGCTTGCGGAGCATTTTCAAAACCATCTGTAATAGTCTCACGATATTTAATGTCCCCGTTTTTAAGATGATCATGAAGCACCGATGTGGCTTCAACAAATTTATTCATCCACTCTGTAACAACAAAAAACCTATGTTCTGGCTTGGGGTTTAAAGCGCCCAGCACATGAAAGGGAGTTTCTTCAGAAGTTATGTTTGTAGAATTATATTTTGAAATAAATCCACACACTGGCACCCTGGCACCTTTATTTAAGTGCTTAGCTACACTTCTTGTAATATCTCCTCCGACATTCTCAAAATAAATATCAATGCCATTTGGGCAGTATTTTTGGAGTTTGTCAGCAACATTTTCATTTTTATAGTCAATGCACTGATAAAACCCAAGCTCATTGGCAACATATTGTGATTTTTCCTGCCCCCCAGCAATACCAATCACTTTGCAGTTCATAAGTTTGCCTAGTTGACCAACCACACTGCCTACTGCACCTGAGGCAGCAGAAACAACTAATGTTTCACCTGCTTTTGGTTTGCCTACATGCTTAAGACCAAAATAAGCTGTCCTTCCTGGCATGCCTAATGTCCCTAAAAAAACACTACTTGGTAAATTGCTTTTAGGAACCTTAATTATTGTAGGATCAGAGTCTTTAGCTTTTATATAAGTTTGCCAACCCTTATGAACAGTTACTAAATCGCCAACATTATAATTTTTGGATTTAGATTCAACTACCCGTCCCACGCTTTCACCAACCATTACATCTCCTAGATTTAGGGGTGCTGCATATGAAAGCCCAGAATTCATGCGCCCTCGCATGTAAGGGTCAATAGACAAGTACTCAGCCTCAATTAAGATCTCATTATTCTTTAAATCAGTTATGTTCTCTGTTTCTAATACCCAGCAGCTATCGCTTGGCATGCCTTGTGGCCTTTCGTTCAATAAAAATTTTGTATTTACGTAATTCATAGTTAGCTTTTCAGTTTCTTTCTAGCTTGAGATTTCATATAAATATTGAGAAGAAAGACCATCATTTTTGATGCGTAGGTGGCGAGGTGAATTTTTAAATTTTGCATTGCCCTAAAATGGTGCCCAGAGGTGGAATCGAACCACCGACACAAGGATTTTCAGTCCTTTGCTCTACCAACTGAGCTATCTGGGCACAAGAGTGAATATATTACTGCTTAATATTTTTCAAAGCAAAGGATTGTTCGACAGAAAACAGCTCAATTCTCTTCCATTTTGGCATGGCCACACCATTGCCAGAACCATGTCCTGCTCTCAAAGCATCATAAAGCATTACTGGATTATTGCAGCCCTGATATTCTTGCTGTCTTGCAGTAAATTTGTATGAGTGTGATGGTACTACACGGTCATCTCGACGAGCTGTTGTAGTTAAAGTTGGCGAATAACAAACTCCAATTTTTGTTTGGTGATACGGTGATATTTCTATGTTTCTATGGAAGTCTTCTTGGCTAAGAATTGGGTAGCCATAATCGCCTCTCCAACCCCAACCCTCAGTAAATTCTGTAAACCTAATCATATCCATCACACCAACTGCTGGCAGTGCTGCGCCAAAGTAGTTTGGATTTTGGATTAGGGTAGCACCGACCAATAAACCGCCGTTTGATCTTCCGCTAATAACTGTCGACTTTCTATTGCCAATATCATTGCTCTCAAGAAATTTTGAGGCATATAAAAAATCATCAAACACATTTTGCTTCGTACCCAATCTTCCAGCATTGTGCCAAGCTTTACCAAATTCTCCACCTCCACGAATATTCGCGACCGCTAACACTCCACCCATCTCAAGCCAAGCTACGTATTTTGGCGTAAATGATGGTCGAATAGAAATGTTGTAACCACCATAAGCATATAAAAATATTGGAGTATCTTTATTCAGCTTAGTAGAGCTTTTATATGAGTAAGTAATTGGCACCATAGTGCCATCTTTGCTCTCATAATTAGTGCTAACTTCCGTGTAATCATTAGGATTAAATCTCGGAATGGCCTCCTCCCACAATAGTTCTAGTGAATTGTTGATGAAATCAAAAGAGAAATACTGAACGGGTTGAGTATAGCTTGTTACGATAAACATTATTGCGTCATCACCAACGCTCTGGAATCCACTAATAGTGCCGCTCAAATTATCTGGCAAAGTTACATCAAGCTGCTCACCTGAGTGATTGAAAAATACAATTGCGGAGCGCATGTCAGCATGATCAATATAATCGGCAATTAAATAATCATTTACAAAAGAAACGCCCTTTAATGCAAAGTTATCTTGTGAAACTACTTCAACCATCTGGAAATCAGCAAATAATATTTTTACTAATCTGTAGTTATCAGCTTCTAGGTTGGTTATAAAAAATAAACCGTCATCGTCCGCATGTACGTAATTAAAACTTGCTTGATTAATAGGTGTTATGGGCTCAAGAGTTTCTAAGGAGTTTCCAAAAAGATAAAAATTTTCTTCTTCTGATCCGGTTATCACTTTAATTAATATTTTTTTGTCTTCACCAATAAACGATACGGTGTAATTTTGTTCTGGATTGATTTGCCCGTAGAAGAGTTTTTCCTCTCCCGTTCTTATATCAGCAAAATATATGGCAGCATCATAACTTTGCTGGCTTAGCCTATTTTCTGGTAATGGTTTTGGATATTTATTGTAGTAGAAGCCAGATGAATCCTCTTTCCAAGTTATATCTGAAAATTTTACTTCGGTAATCTCAAGATCTAGCTTCTCATTGGTTTCTAGGTTCAAAATTTTTATTGTTCGCCAATCAACGCCGCCATCTGTAACTGAGTACGCTAAATATTTTTTATTTGGTGAAATTGAGACCTTATCAAGATTAAGTGTTTGGTCATCTGACCATTTGTTTGGATCAAGAATGACTGTGTCTTCCTCGCCCTTTTTCATATACAAATGATGTTCTTCAGCACCAGAGTTGTAAAAATAGTACTCGCTTTCAGGATTAAAATAGGCCAAAGAGTAGTATTCAGAGCTATAAGCCTCAGTTAGAATTTTTTGTATATTCTCTATTTCTGATTCAGCTAAATAGGACTCAACTAAAGCATTTTGTTGATCAGACCATTCGACAACATAAGGCGACTCAAAATCTTCCATGTATTTGTAGGGATCAATAACTGTAGTACCATGTAAGTTGTAATTTGATCGTTCTTTTTTTGGATTTGGGTAATCAAAATCAGCTGAACATGAAGCAAGCAAAAAAACTATTAGTAAATATCTCATATTTGTCTCCTTAGCTGCATTGAAGAAACTTCATAAATGCAGTATTTTCTATTTTTAAACCGGTAATCCATATTAATGAATTTAGCTGAAAAAATAAAAGAATTGCATGCTTCAAAATATAAGTTTGTTATTGTTTCAAGTGGTGGGGGAAGTAATGCCATAGCATCTTTGCTAAAGGTGCCAGGCGCAAGCAATACAGTACTAGAAGCATATATACCCTATGCAAAAGAATCATTGGATTTTTATTTAATGAAGAAGCCTGATTTTTATGCTTCAAAGGATACCTCATTAAGGATGGCTGCTCGTGCATATAGTGCTGCAAAAAAAATTGACCAAGAATCATCGCTCAACCATCTGCTTGGAGTCTCAATAACTGCTTCATTAAGCACAACCTATGAAAAAAGAGGCGATCATAAATTTCATATTGCATTACAGACTCGAGATTTTTCTAAAAGCATCTCCTGTAAGTTGGAAAAAGGTCAAAGAACAAGAGAGGAGGAGGAAGAACTTGTCACCGCTTTTGTAGTTAACTTGCTTGCTGAGTGTAGTGAGCTTGAGTACGACTATCCCCAAATACCTGAAGAGGTGGTGTTTGATGAAGTAAAAGCCGAAAAAGGATGGGCAGAACTAATGAGCAACAAAATTAATTATGTTTTATCAGAAGATGCCTCTCCAGAATTAATTTTTCCAGGTGCTTTCTATCCGTATCATGATGGGCACAAAGCCATGAAAGACTTAGCAGAGCAAGAAACAGGTAAAAAAATATTTTTTGAAATTTGCATTCAAAATGTAGATAAGCCACCTATTAGTTACCACCAAATAAAAAAAACAGTCATGCAGTTTAACAATTCTGAAAATTGGGTGCTAACTAAAGCAGGAAAATTTTCAGAAAAATCAAAAATGTTCCCAAACTCTACATTTATTATAGGAGCTGACACTTTAGTTAGGATTATGGATGAAAGGTTCTACGAAAGCAGAAAAGAGATGCTTAAAGAACTTGAGATCTTCAATGAAAATAATAACTACTTTTTAGTTTTTGGTAGAGAATATCAAGGAAAATTTACGACCTTATCCGATGTTCAATTGCCTGATGATATTAGTGCTAGGTTTAAAGGTTTTGATGAAGAAATTTTCAGAAAAGACATTTCATCAACTAGCATTAGGTTGAGTAAAGAAGAGGATTAATCTGGTTTTACGAAACCGCTTGGTTTTTCGTAGTTTTCATTATTAAGGAATAATGACATCTGTTGATTTAACCATTTCCTATTTTCTTTAATAGAGAGATCAAGGTGTTTCTCATTTATTAGCATGGTTTGTAGGTCAACCCATGCATCCCACGCTTCCTTAGAAAAATTTTGCATAATATTCATACCCTTTTCACCTGGTATTGGAGGAAAAGGCAGAGCATCTAGCTCTTTCTTATACTTTTTACAAAAAACTTTAGCCATCTTGTAATAATTTATCAGAAATTGGTTTTGGAAGGGCAATATTAGCTAAGTCTTTCTTTGAAAACCACTCGCCCTTCATGCCTGTTGGTAGGTTTGCTATTTGTTTAAAACGAAAATGGATATGTCTGTGAGAAAGAGCATGCTTGTTAGCCGCATTAAACTTATTAACTATTTTTACAGGGGGCATCCATAGCTTTTTCCAGAAACCTAAAGCCTCTGTTTGTGCAAGAAAATATCTTGGACCATCTTTGTATAAAGAAAACTCGAGATATACATCTTTCTTGATGGGTTTTTTTGAACTAGGCAACTGAAAATCATTTTCTTTGAAAGCAAGACAGTTTTTGTTAAGTGGGCACTCATGACATAGTGGTGCTTTTGGCGTGCATAAAGTTGCCCCAATATCCATTATTCCTTGTTGATAAGAATATGGGTCGTCCTCATCTAAGCATTGGGCAGATAAGTTCCAAAACAAGCCTTCTTTAAACTCCTGCTGTAAAAACAGCCGTGCTAGTACCCTTTTTACATTCGCATCAAGTATGGGGAAGGGTTTTTGATAAGCAATTGATAATATAGCTCCAGCAGTCGAGCGTCCTATGCCTGGTAATGTTATAAGCTCATCATATGTGGCTGGAAATCTGCCATTGTAATCTAAAAATATCTTTTCTTTTGCTTGGTATATGAAGGAAGCTCTTCTGTAATAACCAAGACCACTCCATAAACTCAATATGTCATCTTCAGTTGCCATTTTCATTGATGAAAGGCTCGGATATTTCTTTAAAAATTTGCTGTAATAGCTTTGAGCAGTTACAACTTGTGTTTGTTGCAACATCATTTCAGAGATCCAAACCTTATATGGTGTAATTGATTTTCGCCATGGCAAATTTTGTCTGCCATTTTTTTTGTACCACTGAGTTACTAAGGCACCTAGATTATGCTCTTGTGAATCGTCCATCTATAAATTTATAAATGATGGGCTCACCAGTTGCAATTTCTAGTTTCAAAATGTCAGAATCGTTTAAGTCTTCAATAAATTTAACTAAAGATCTTAAAGAGTTACCATGAGCAGCAATTAAAACATTTTTGCTGTCATTAATTTCTGGCATTATGTCGGATTCAAAATAAGGAATAACTCGATCATAAGTATCTTTAAGGCTCTCACCGCCCGGTGGGGGCACATCATATGACCTTCTCCAAATATGTACTTGCTCCTCGCCAAATTCAGCACGAGCTTCGTCTTTATTCATGCCAGTGAGGTCACCATAGTCCCTTTCATTAAGACTAACTGACTTAATAGTTGTGAGGTTTAGTTCATTTAGCTTCTCAAGGATTATCTCGCCTGTGTTTTGAGCTCTTTTTAATTCAGAAGTGAACATGACATCGAAATTAAAACCCTGCTCTTTAAGCTTTTCACCGGTATTCTCAGCTTCGGAGACTCCTTGATCAGTCAAACCTGGATTCTTCCAGCCAGTGAATAAGTTTTTTCTATTCCAATCGCTTTGTCCGTGTCGTACAAGTACTAGATAATTAACTTTCATTTGTCCTTTAAAATAAATTCTATATTGTATAAGCTAACAACAAAATTGATATATGAATTTCTTCGATTTCTTAACAAATAATTGGTACGCCTCGCTACCACTTTTGATAATTCTTATTTTTTGGTATGTCTATGAAAGCAATAAGGGCGGCAAAAAGATTGACCCTTCAGCTGCTGTGGCTATGGTAAATGCCGATCAAGCAATGTTTCTAGATATTAGAGACAAAGACTCATTTGAAACAGGCCATATTCATGGCTCAATTAATATCCAAAAAGATAGTTTTGAAAAACAAGAACATTTGCTTAAAAAAGGCAAAGCAGTGATTGTGGTTTCTGAGAATGGTCTCGATGCTGGCTCAGCAGGCGTTGAATTAAAAAAAATTGGTGTAGAGGAAGTTTTTTTATTAAGAAATGGGTTAATTTCTTGGTATGAAGAAAGCCTTCCACTAATCAAGTAGAAGGCTCAAAAAAATTATTATTTGGTAAGTGTTCCCACGATGTGAGCAATAATTTTGTATGGATCTGCATTTGAAGCAGGTCTTCTGTCTTCAAGGTATCCATTTTTCCAATTATTCTCCACATTGGCGATAGGAATTCTGATGCTTGCACCTCTATCACTTATGCCATAGGAGAATTTCTCAATGCTTTGTGTTTCATGCAAGCCAGTTAGTCTTTGGTCATTGTCTGAACCATACGCAGCAATTCCCTCTGCATGGACTTCACCAAGCTTGTCACACATTGCTGAGAAAAGCTCTTCTGAACCATTGGTTCTCATCTCTTCATTTGAGAAGTTTGTGTGCATTCCAGAACCATTCCAGTCCCCAGATTTTGGTTTTGGATGGATGTTAACACCAACGCCAAACTCTTCTGCAATTTTATAAAGGAGGTAACGACTTACCCATAAGTCATCGGCAGCTTTGATGCCTTTTCCAAAACACTGATATTCCCATTGGCCCAAAGCTACTTCAGCATTGGTTCCTGTTAGATGAATACCAGCAGCTAAACATGCATCAAGATGCGCTTCAGAGATTTCTCTACCAGAAACGTTGTCTGCACCAACACCACAGTAATAGTCTCCTTGTGGTCTAGGCTCTCCCTTTTCCCAACCTAATGGTGAACCATCAGGGTTAGTGAAGAAGTATTCTTGCTCAAATCCAAACCACCACTCATCAGTAACTACATCTGCAGCAGCAGCTCTTGTATTTGATGGATGTGTCGTATGATCAGCTGACTGAACCTGACACATAACTAAATAGTCAGAATATACAGGGCTCTCATAAGTTTGCACTGGAAGTAAAAGACAATCAGAGCTTCCACCCTCTGCTTGTTGTGTTGACGACCCATCAAAAGACCAACCAGGTGCTGACTCTTCATCAGCAACCTTGATTTTACTTCTCATGGAAGGCTCTGGTTGATAACCATCTAACCAGATGTATTCATATTTATTCAAATCACCCATTATGGCTCCTTAATAAAAGTTAATAAAAATTTATGCATTCTGTTCTGCAGGATTTTTTGAAGTTAAACTCGGTCGTGTTTAACGCACGCGTTCCTTCAGCTTTCACTTACTTCCGTCTTCTAGTAGAAGATGAACGATTTTAACTTTATTACCCAATAGGGCCCCTTTTTAACCATGGAGTATGGTGCAAGTTATAAATGCTATTTAATTTTAAACTGTTTTAAATTGTCTTTGCAACTTAAAGCTGGTTTTATGAGAAATGCTTAAGAATAATTGGAATTTTTGACTCAAGATCATCAAAACTGTGAGAGCCTCCTTCATCAATTTCAATGTCGGCACCCTCAAAATATTTCGCTCCATAATGATAATCTAAGGTTTCATCGCCAGTTTGAAGAAGAACAAGATATTTCGCTGGATCAGGGTTTTGAATAAATATTTCTTCAAGACTATCTACCCATTCTTGATCAATAACATATGTTTCATTTGTGTTTGGGTTTGTATTTTCACCTCTATCATTTTCAAAGATCTTATAAGCCCACACCGCTGGGTTGATCATTGCAGCTTTGATACTATGTTTTTCTGCGAGAAAGCATGAAAAGTAGCCACCCAGTGAGCTGCCAATTAAATGAACACTTCGTTCTTGTAATTCTTTATCAATGATTTGGCTTAGTTGCTCTATAGCTTCTCTTGGATGAGATTTTAAAGTCACAGATAATACCTCATAGTCATTATTATCTTTTAATTCACTAATCAGCAGCTCTGCCTTTCGAGCTTTCGCATGTGAATTCCATCCGTGCACATAAATAATGAGGTTAGGTTTTTTCATAGAAGTCATTAGTGAGAATCATATCAAGAACTTCGGTAAAAAACCGATTCTGTTGAGATTTTTCATCGACTGATTTTGGAAATTTTTCAAACTCGAAAGGAAATTGATTTGGTGAATAGCCATTGAATCGTGACACTTCACATAACTCAACATCATGATAAACATTCGCTTCGAAAATTAATGAATTTAGAAGAGTAGTATCAAGATTAGAAAACCTTAACATCATATTTCCAGTATGTTTTGATAGCGCAATATACTCAAATTCTGCATTGAAGGTTGTTTCTTTGCTGGTAGATTTGAGCACCAGTTGAGAAGTAATAAACTCACGGAAAATTTTTTTTATCCGGACATAATTTGCAGAACTAATTGCTAGTTGATGGTTATTTTTTTTATATTCATTCATGTTTGTAGGGTAAATATTTTTTTGAACCTTCAAAATATGAGTGAATATGTTGGGATTCTTTGGCACAAAAATCACCTATTGCATCTCTAAAGGCTTTTTCTGCGATCCAATGATACGACGTATTAATAACTGGCTCAAAACCCCTTTTTAATTTGTGGTGACCTTGGATACCAGGATCAAAAGTCAGACACTCTCTCTTTAAAGCAAGCTCAATTCCTTGGTAATAGCAGGCTTCAAAGTGAAGGAAATTAATATTTTCTCGTGCACCCCAATACCTGCCATATAGCTTAGTATTTTTCTGAAAAAAAAGGGCAGCCGCAATTCTTTGACCACCTTTATGAGCAAAGAGGATAATCGGTTTCAGATTTTTTAGGTCTTTAAAAAAGGCACTTGTAAGGTAAGGTCTTTGCCCTCTAACTGCATAAGTGATTGAATAGAACAAATAGAAGTCATTCCAGTCCTCATTTGTAATATTCTCAATCATTTGAAACTCAATATTTAGTTTTTTGATATAGTCACGCTCTTTTTTAATATTTTTTCTGTGCCTAGATGTAAGGGAATTAAGAAAATCATCAAAAGAAAGGTAATTTCTATTCTGCCAAACAAAGTTGCAATCAAGTCTCTCAATAAAATCTAATTTTTTGAAAATATTTCTTTGCTCTTGTCCAACAAAAAGTGCGTGCAAAGAAGAATAATTATTTTCATCAGAAAATTTTCTTAAATCCTGAAGTGCCTCTATCGCTTTATCATCGTCATCGGCATAAATTCTATTACCTTCAACAGGGGTGAAAGGAATACTCATAACTAGTTTTGGATAATAATGGCGGCCATGATTGTGAAAAGCATTGGCCCATGAATAATCAAAAACAAACTCCCCTTGGCTATTATTTTTTTCATAAAAAGGAATGAATGAATTATTTTTATGGTGGAAATAATTAGCTGACCAACCAGAATCTTCATCAAGGCAATTATTTTTTTCTAAAGAATTGAGAAATTCATAAGAAAAGAATGGATCAGATTGATCCTTTATGAATAAATCGGATAAGTTTTTGGAATTTTTCTTAATTGTATAGCCCACTTTGATTCTCTAAAAACAATATAACAGCAATAACTAATCCAACATGACTGTTTGACTTAAATGCGTCTAAATTTTTGCCTTCCTTCGATAGTTTGTTTTGAAAATATGCTTGGTATATCAAAAACAACACACCTATAGACATCATTTGAAGGTTATTAACCTTTGCAAAACAGATTATCAAAAGAATGAAACAGGTAAATAATAAAACGATTACTTTTCTTGTATCGTCTCCAAAAAATATGGGCAATGAGTTAAGTTTCAATTTCCGATCATCATCAATATCGCACAATGCATAGTAGCTGTCATACGCTACTATCCAAAAGACACAAGCCAAATAAAGCAACCATGCATCCATAGATATGCTTTCATTCACAATAGCAAAAGATATTGGTAGTGACAGTCCAAATGTCAGTCCTAGGAACAATTGAGGGATTCCAAGAAATCTTTTCATTAGCGGATACAGAAGAATCATTGGAATCGCGATGATTGCAGCAAAACAAATAACAAAAACATTGGTTAATGACAAAAGATAAAGGCAACCTATGCCCAATAAGGCTGTAAAGATAATCCCCTCAGCAAATGACAACTCCCCATTAGCTAACGGCCTGTCTTTAGTCCTATCAACCTCTCGATCATATTTATGGTCGAGAAGATCATTAATTGCACAGCCAAGTGATCTCGTTAGAAATGAGCCTAAAACTACAATTGTAAAGTGATCAATCTCAAAACTATTCGTTAAAAATAGCCCCCAAAGCCCAGGCCACAGCAGAAGCCAAAAACCAATTGGATTATAGAACCTAATTAATGACAGATAGGAGTTAACCTTATTCATTGAATAAGAATACTTCAATTACCGAGAATCTTTTATCGTTGTAACCATAAATACACTTACGACCCAAAAAGGTTTGGTCATCCAGCTCATAATCTGCTATATAAGTTTCATGTTTTTTGATGTTGCTATCTGAAAAGAGATATTTACCAAGAGGCTCATCTTCTAAGCGACCAAATTTTGCAAATTCCTTGATAACATCCTCACTAAAAAAACTTTCTGCAAAAACAAGATTATGGTCTGACTTCAAAAGAATTTTTCTGAGATTGCCAAGCACAGGTTCTACTGAAGTTTGCTCATCATGATGTTTACAGATTTGCTCATCAAGCACTATGAGATCAATTTTTGTCTCAAGCAATCTCAACCTATTCATCAATGAATTATTTTCTTCTACCCAGGATTTCATACTTGGAAATGAAATTTCCAGATCAGGGGTATAAAGATGCCAATTTGTTTTTATTTTTGGTGTCATAATTCAGTCAGGTGATTATAATACTACCCTTACTAAAAACACATAAATTATGGAATTTAAAAAATGGGAATGCATCGTTTGTGGATGGATTTACGATGAAGAAAAAGGCCATCCTGAAGAAGGGATAGAGCCAGGCACACGCTGGGAAGATGTCCCGCAAGATTGGGTTTGCCCTGAATGTGGTGTTGGTAAAGAAGATTTTGATATGATTGAGATATGAGTATCCTCTCAGCACCCAAGAATTTAACAAGAAATGTACTTATTGGAATGGGCCTTGGTGTGCTCATTGCAGCAATTTTTCATTATCAGCAAGCTGCAATACCAGCTATGCTTTTTGACTTTGTTGAAAAGTATGTTTTTAACCTTGGCGGCCAAATATTTAAAAACTTACTTATGTTGGTGGTAGTACCATTAGTTTTCTTCTCATTAGTATCGGGGATTTCATCGCTTTCAAACATGGTGAAACTAGGTTCAATAGCAACTAAAACGGTTGGCTTATATCTGTTCACAACAGGTTTGGCAGTTACAACAGCATTAATCTTTGGATGGGTATTTAATCTATCAGGTTATGAGGGTGAGGTTGCCAGTTTTGCCCCTGTTGCCGGCGATGCAAGTTTGTATGACACAGTCCTTAGAATATTTCCAAATAACATGTTCGGTGCTTTTGTTGAGAATAATATGCTCGGCATCGTATTTATAAGTATTTTATTTGGAATAGCTTTAAATCTAACTGACGAGCTTACTGACGGTCTATCAAAATCATTTGAACGCTTTAATACAGTATTTTTGAAAATAGTTTTACTAATTATGAGTTTTGCACCTGTTGGGGTTTTTTGCTTGATGGGAAGTTATGTGATGTCCAAAGGTCTAAATATTTTTGGTGATTTAGCACAGTACGTAATCTTATTAATCTTCGTGCTGCTATTTCATCTTACTGTGACCTACTCTTTGTTACTCAAGCTTTTTGCCAATTTAAACCCACTAATATTCTTTAGAAAAATGAGGAACGTAGCTCTATTTGCTTTCTCAACATCTTCATCTGCTGCAACAATTCCAGTCACATTGAAAACAGTTACCGATGATTTGGGGGTAAAAAAAGATGTTTCATCTTTTGTTGTGCCAGTTGGAGCTACTATCAATATGGATGGAACAGCGATCATGCAAGGCTTAGCAACAATGTTTATAGCATCCACAGTGGGCATAGATCTGACTTTTGCACAATATGCACAGATTGTTCTTCTTGCAATTATTACTTCCATCGGGACAGCGGCCGTTCCATCTGCTGGAACTGTCACCTTGGCATTAATTTTAGGTTCTGTGGGCTTACCTCTTGATGCAATCGGGCTAATACTCGCTGTAGATAGGATCTTAGATATGGTAAGAACTTCGGTAAATGTTTGCGGAGATGCTGCAGTTTCTTGTATAGTAGCTAAATCCGAAAACGAATTAGACGAACAAACATTTAATAATAGGTTGGGATAAAAATTATGGAGAACTTTATTATTGGTCCAATGACCCCATGGGGTCCTTTTGTAACAGGCTTTGTTGGCCTATTTTTTGCCTTTGTCTTGTATGGGTTAATTATGAAATACCCTGCAGGTAAAGATTCTGTTGTAAAAATTGGTGATCAAATACATTTAGGGGCAAAAGTCTTTATGCTTACAGAGTATAAGATCCTTGCTCCAGTAGTTGTGGCACTTGTAGTGGCTTGTGGCTTTTCACCTCTTGGGTGGTATACAGCTGCTGCAATAGCAGTAGGAGCATTATCTTCAGCAATCGCTGGTTTTATAGGCATGTATGCAGCAACTCAAGCTAATGTTAGAACAGCTACAGCCGCAGAGGAATCAGGACAAGCACAAGCACTATCAATTTCGTTTTTTGGTGGCTCAATTATGGGTCTGTGTGTTGCTTCAATGGGATTAGTTGGACTAGGTGGTTTATATTTCTACTTTACAGGCGCAATGGATGATCCAGATAAGATTGCAAAATCTCTTGAAGGTTTTGGAGTGGGAGCATCTGCAGTTGCTTTATTCTCAAGAGTGGGCGGCGGTATATTCACTAAGAGTGCTGATGTAGGCGCAGACTTAGTAGGAAAAATTGAAGCAGGGATACCAGAAGATGATCCTAGAAACCCAGGTGTTATTGCTGATAACGTTGGAGACAATGTGGGTGATATTGCTGGGATGGGCTCAGATATTTTTGAGTCATATTGTGGCGCAATGATTGCTTCAATAGCTATTGCAGCAACAGTTGGTAACTATGAACTCATGTTCTTGCCTTTATGGTTGGCAGCATCAGGCTTGTTTTGTTCTTTGTTGGGCATTCTTATTGTTAGAACACAAGTATCACAATCTCCTGCTGTTGCATTAAGATTTGGAACATTTTTCTCACCGATTATATTTTTAATTTTTGCTGGAGTAAGTATTTATTATTCCCCCAGCATTGAGATGTCAGTCTTCTATTCAGTGTTAACAGGCGCTATTGGTGGAATACTAATTGGCTTAATCACTGAGTATTACACAGGCGGAGAAACAGAAGATTCTCCAGTAGGCAAAATTGCTAAATCTGGTGAAACAGGACCAGCTACTGTGATGATTACCGGATTGAGTGTTGGTATGCAGTCAGTCGTATTGCCGTTATTTGTGATTGCAGGAATCATTGGTATTTCAACTTACTTCTCAGGCCTATATGGTGTCGGTATAGCAGCGGTGGGCATGTTAGCTACTGTTGGCATTACTATGGCAATTGATGCTTATGGTCCAGTTGCTGATAATGCTGGTGGTATTGCAGAAATGAGTGGCATGAAACCAGAAGTTAGAGAGATTACAGATTCATTAGATGAGCTGGGCAACACAACAGCTGCAATTGGCAAAGGTTTTGCAATTGGTGCTGCGGCTCTAGCAGCTTTGGCAATTATTGCTGCTTACATGCTGGCAACAGGCATTGAGAACCTTTCGTTGAATGATCCAAGAGTTTTGATGGGCATGTTCATTGGCGGCTCAATACCGTTCCTAGTTTCATCCATTACTATGACAGCAGTAGGTGATGCAGCTTTTGAAATGATTGAAGAGATTAGAAGACAATTCAGAGAGATCCCAGGGTTATTAGAAGGCAAAGCTGAGCCTGATACAGCTAAATGTGTTGATATCGCAACTAATGCAGCTCTCAAGAAAATGCTTCTTCCTGGAGCAATAGCTATTGGTTCACCAGTAGCAGTTGGTTTTATCTTAGGCCCGGTTCATTTAGGAGGCATGCTAGCAGGAGCGTTGCTAGGGTGTGTGCTAATGGCATTAATGATGGCTAATGCTGGTGGAGCATGGGATAACGCTAAGAAATTTGTTGAGAAAGGTAATTTTGGAGGTAAAGGTACAGAAGCACACGCAGCAACTGTCGTAGGTGATACTGTCGGCGATCCATTCAAAGATACTTCAGGACCAGCAATGAATATTTTGATCAATGTGATGGCTATCGTTAGTTTGGTAATAGCCCCACTTTTATAAAAGAAGATAAATTAGTTTAAGGGCTACTGTAAAAGGTGGCCCTTTTTTTATATATTAAATTCATGGAGATTTTCACTCTCGGAGGCGCTGTTTTTTTAGTCTCATTCATTCTTTTTAAAGTTTCTGCTTTTCGCAAAACCAAAGCCAATGAAACCTGGTCAAAATTAGCCTTGGTTGGTGTTGTTGATTATCTTGTTCTGGTAGCAGGTACGCTCGGCACAGGCATATTATTTATGACAGTCTACTCAATGGCTCATGGTTAACGAAACGCTTTTATCAGTAGCCTCAATGGCATTAAATTTAATAGTAATATTTGGTATTTGGGGAATTTTAGCTGAGGCAGTAAGAAGAATTTTTAAACTTGAATGGAAAAGTGCTTTTATGTTCTTGTTAATATGGCCAACCTTATATGCTGCGATATTTAGTTGGGATTATTTGTTGGGCTAGATATTGCTAGGACCTTTAGGAATAATTCTATATGGATTTATTTGCTCATGACTGTAATAGTAATGACGTTTAATGTGATCAATATTGAAAGTATCTTTAATCGCTGGAACTTCTAACATATCTTCCATGTATCTATGTAGGTTTTTGTAATCAACTATACGCCTGATATTGCATTTAAAATGCGTAATATAAACAGCATCAAATCGTAGCAAAGTCGGGATAAGTCTTAGATCAGCTTCAGTAATTTCATCACCAACTAAAAACTTGGAATGACTTAGTTGTTCATCAAGATAATCCAATGTCTCAAATAATTTGGTTACCGCGTCATCGTATGCGCTTTGGGTTAACGCAAAGCCTGATTTATAAACTCCGTTATTCACATTGTTATAGATCATGTCATTAAGCCCATCTATTTCTGTTCTTTTTTCTTGAGGATAAAAATCAATTTGATTGCCAGTTAGGCCATTGAATGCTGTATTAAGAATTCGAATAATTTGTGAAGATTCATTGTTAACAATAGTTTCAGTTTTTTTATCCCACAGAATTGGCACAGTGACACTTGTGGTAATTGAAGGGTCAGCTTTCTGATATATTTCTCTTAGAAATTTTTTCCCGAACAAATGGTCTTCAGATGCACCAGGAAAACTAGAATCAAAAACCCATCCATCTTCCAGCATATCTGGATGCACAACACTTACACTGATGTGATCAGTTAGATCTTTAAGCTGTCTATATATCAAAGTCCTGGTAGCCCATGGGCAGGCATAACTCACATATAAATGATAGCGTCCTAGTTCTGGTTGAAATATTGGATGACCATCTTCAATCGTGTCTAAAAATGTTCTAGGGAGACGATCATAAGCTCCTGAATCATCGGTGGTTATAATGGATTTTACAATCCACTCGCCATCTATTAATTTACCCATGGCATTATATGTAGGTCAGACATCCGAAAGTTCAAGATGAGCTGGAAACCAGCGCTCAATAATCTTACGTTGTTCTTCAATTGGTAGCTGAATGATCTCATCTGCGATTCTATCTGCTTCGTTTTGCACTTCATCATTTGATATAAGGTCATAGAAAGTAAAGCTGGGTAAGCCAGTTTGAGATAAACCAAGAATATCTCCCGGTCCCCTAAGCTTTAAATCCTCTTCAGCAATATGAAAACCGTCATTAGATTCGCATATAATTTCTAGTCGTTTTTGTGAGAGTTCAGACAAACTGTCATCATGCATCAAAATGCAATAACTCTCTTTTGAGCCACGACCCACACGACCACGAAGTTGGTGTAATTGAGCTAAACCAAACCGTTCAGAATTCTCTATTACAATAATGTTTGCATCAGGCACATCAATGCCCACTTCAATGACAGTGGTTGCTAATAATATTTTTGTTTCCTTATTTTTAAAACTCTCAAGAATCTCCCCCTTCTCTTTATCAGGCATTTTGCCGTGCAGTATTTTGTAATCATCGGCAACAAACTCATCTTTTAGAATCTTTTCTAAATCTTCAATACCAATCAATGCACTCTCACTTTCCTCAATTAATGGACATACCCAATAAACCTGGGAGCCCGAACTGATAGCACTCTTAATTCTATTAATAAGCGCATCTCTTCTTTGGTTGCTTAGTTCTGTGGTAACAATGGGCTTTCTGTTTGGAGGTAATGACTTGATAGTTGATATATCTAAACCAGATAATACGCTCATTGCCATAGTCCTTGGAATTGGTGTGGCTGATAATAGTAATTGATGAGGGTACTCTTCAGCCTTTTCTTTAAGCTTTAGTCTTTGTGTCACTCCAAATCGATGTTGTTCGTCATATATAACAAGAGACAAGGAGCTATATTCAACGTCTTTCTGAAAAACAGCATGAGTTCCAATGATTATTTTAGTTTTTCCCTCTTTAATGTTCTCAAGTTTAGTTCTTCTTTCTTTTGCAGGAAGTTTAGATGTGAGCAAATCAATATTACAACTGTCCCCAAACCATTCAGAAAAATTATTAAAGTGTTGTTTAGCTAATATTGTTGTTGGGGCAAGGACAGCCACTTGTTTGCCATTACTTACAATGCTTGAAGCAATCAAAGCAGCTACGATAGTTTTTCCTGAACCAACATCTCCTTGCAAGAGTCTTAACATAGGCGAACCAGAAGCAATATCCTTATGAATTTCTTCATAAGCTGATGTTTGGTCAGTGGTAAGACTGAAAGGTAGTGAAGATTCAATTTTATTCGCGAGACTTATTTCATTGAAAATTTCAGCGGGTTTGTTTTTATTTTGATGCTTAATGGATAAGTAACTAATTTTATTTGCGACAACTTCTTCAAGCCCAATACGTTTTCGGTATGGAGATTGTCCTCCAATTAAGTAATCTTCAATTCTGTCAGTTGGGCTTGGAGAGTGAATATTAATAATTGATTCCGATAAATTTTCAAGATTATTTGCTGGTAAATAGTCACGAACACTAACTTTATGGTTCGCAATCATATCGGTTGCTGCAGAGACAATTTTCCTTAGTTTCTGATGAGTGATCCCCTTAGTAAGTCTATATTTTGGAAGAATTTGCGGCACAAACTCATCAGAACTTATGACCTCATATTCTGGATGAATGGTTTCTAGACCATATCGACCCAACCTTGAAGTACCAGATATTTGAAGATTAGCACCCTCTTTAAAAATATTCCTGAGACCTGGAAAATAATAAAAAAATCGTAAAAAAATATGTCCTGTATTGTCTTTTACTTTTACCAACATCATTTTTCTGGGAACGAAGGTCTGAGAAACCTTTTCAACACTCCCTCTAATGACAAATTCTTTATCTGGTGTAAGTTCAGCTATTTTATTAAGCTCAGTTCTATCTTGATAACCTATAGGAAAATGAAATAAAAGATCTTCAATAGTAACAATTCCAAGCTTCTTGAGAGTAGAAGCAAGACTTTCCCCTACTCCTTTAATAAAAGTTACTGGTAATGATGCTGCATCAATTTTTTGATCTGAAGACATATGTATTTATTATTATGTTTTAAGGCAAAAAATGAAAACTTTAATTTTTGGACATGGCAAGATAGGTGATAGGCTAATCACACAACTGAAAAGCGACTATTTAGTTTTAAAAAGAACAGAAACTAGTCTTCCTAGCAATGCCAAACAAGTGATATGCGATTATTCTGAAGCCATCCCAGAAGAAGCTAAAGATTATGATCCAGATTTGATTATTTTTTTTCCAAAAACAAATGGCACCACTGCCATTGATTACTATCAAGGATATTTAACTCAGATTATGAATATATATGATCTTTTTCCTGGAGCAAAAAAGGTGTTTATATCATCTACAAGAGTTTATGGCGGGCAAACAGGGCAAGTTGATGAAGAAACAATGCCTAAACCAGCAGATGAACAGGGCGAAATTATAAAAAAATATGAAGATATTATTTTGTCAAAAAGCAATTCCACTGTTCTGAGGCTTGGCGGCATAATTTCTGAGGAGTCTAACTACATCAAGAGTGGCTTGATCAAATTTTCTAGTGGAGAACAAGATAATAAGTACATCAATGCAATTCATGTTGAAGATGTCGTCTCCTTACTGCTTACCATTATTGAAGATGGCAAAGTGCAACCACTCATTAATGGGGTAATGCCTGAGCTAATGGCTTATTCGCAAATTAATATTGGTGATTCTGCTAAAAATCCTACTAACGCTGGAGTAAAATCTTTACACTACAACAGTATGGATTGCTTCCAATATAAATCACCAAAGGACCTTTTATGAAAAGCATGACGGGCTTCAGTGAATCCATGATTCTTGAGAAGGGAATTGAGTTCAAGTGCATCTCAAAATCTCTAAACAGTAGATTCTTAGAAATATCTATTAAATTGCCATCAGGTCTAAAAAGTAATGAGGGTTGGATCAGAGATAGCATCCAAAAGAACTTTTCCAGAGGCAAGATTGATTTAGAGATTTTTTATTCAGCACCTCAACAAAATCAACTAGCCATATCAGACGACTTAATTAAAGCTATTAAAAAGAATGAAGAGAGTATTAAATCTAGAGGCTTGGATTTAGAGAAAGTATCTTATTCAGAAATTTTAAAGATACGAGATGTTTTACAGAAAGACACAGTCATTAAACCAGCAAAACTTAAGACACTTGTTAATAATACTCTCAGCAAATTAAAGAAAAATAGAATTTCGGATGGTGCTGCGACAAAAAAAGATATTTTAAAGCTTATAAATAAGATGCAGAAATCAATGTCAGCAATTAATAAACTAGAAAAGAAAAATTCACTGCAGATGAAAAAACGTTTTCAGAGATATAAGAAAGAGCTTGATATAAAGGGTAAAGATCTCAATATGACAGAAATTTTCACCACACTAGGCAAATCAGATATTAACGAAGAAGTTGTTAGATTTGATTCACATTTAGGTTTGGTAACTAATCTAATTAAATCAAAAAATAATATTGGAAAAAAATTAGATTTTTATACACAGGAAATGCTTCGTGAGGCGAATACAATGAGCTCAAAAGCATTAATATCAGAAATAAAAAATGAAGCTGTTGATATGAAGAGTTCTATTGAAAGAATGAAGGAACATGCACAAAACATTGAATAATAAACATGAAAATTTAGTAATTATTACAGCTCCTTCAGGTGCTGGAAAAACCACTCTTATAAAAAATATCTTAGACCATGCTAACAGTCAGGATCAAAAGGTCTTTTTATCAATATCGCATACCACACGCCAACCTAGAGCAGGTGAGGAGCACGGTAAAGATTATTATTTTATGGATGAAAAAGAATTTAATGACAATATTTCTGCTAATGAATACATAGAACATGCAGTAGTGCACGGAAATCTTTATGGCACCCCACGCTCACAAATAGATAATTATTTGGCTGAAGATTATAAAGTTCTTTTAGAGATAGATTGGCAAGGTGCGGTAAGCGTTTTGGAGCAATACCCTAATGCTACAAGTATCTTTATTTCACCACCATCAATTGAAGAATTGAGGACAAGACTTGAAAATAGAGGTCTTGATTCTCAAGAGGTTATTGAAAAAAGAGTGCAGGGAGCTAAATTGGAGATGGAAAAAGCTACGCAATTTAGACATCAAATAACTAATATTTCACTAGACATAGCGACCAAAAACCTTTTAAATATCATCTTCAGAGAAAACCATGGCTAGAGTTACAGTAGAAGATTGCTTAGAACAGGTCGAAAGTCGATTCGATCTTGTATTAAAAGCAGCACACAGAGCACGAGATTTAATATCCACAAGTGCTGAGCCTTTAGTTGAGCCTGAAAACGATAAGCCTACTATCATCGCATTGCGAGAAATAGCGGAAGGATTACTTGATGAGGACTATACCTCTCCTAGTGACACCGACGAAGTTTTTCTTGATAATGTTG
The DNA here is from genome assembly GCA_902579195.1 of uncultured SAR86 cluster bacterium. GTDB lineage: Bacteria > Pseudomonadota > Gammaproteobacteria > Magnimaribacterales > TMED112 > TMED112. Next base: position 89,364 of record CACHFV010000001.1, read on the forward strand.
AAGAAGAGTAGGTTATTAATTGTTTGATTCGCTAAATTTTTTTAAAAAAAAGAAAACAACACAACTAGGGGTTGAGCTAGATCATTTGTCCAACCTTTATTTAAACCCATTATCAAGTCAAAAAATTAAAAAAGCTGTTAGCTTTGCTGATAAAGCTCATCAAGGTCAATTCAGAAAAAGTGGGGAACCTTTTATTGTTCACCCAATCAATGTTGGGATGATTCTTGCTTCATTAAAGATGGACGCAGATACAATCATCGCAGGATTGTTACATGACGTTGTTGAAGATTGCGATATCTCATTATCTGAGGTGCGAAAAGAGTTTGGCAGAAATGTCAGTAAGCTCGTTGATGGGATGACCAAACTGTTGCAACTCGACGAAAAGCTAAAAGATCAAAGCCAAGCTGAATATTTTCAAAAGATGGCTTTGGCCACTGCAGAAGACGTAAGAGTTGTAATAATTAAACTTGCTGATAGATTGCACAATCTTAAAACTATTGAACATCTGCCAAGGCAAAAACAAATTAAAAAAAGTAAAGAAACATTAGATTTATATGCGCCTCTAGCCCATCAGATTGGAATGCATAAAATGGCAACAGAGCTTGAGGAGTGTTCATTCAAAGCCCTTCACCCTATCAGATACAACCTTATTAAAGATGCCCTTAAAAAAAATGATCTCAATAGAAAAACTCTAATTGCTAAGGTTAAAAAATCATTATCAAATAAATTTAAACAGGCTGGTGTTGATGGAAAAATTACTGGAAGAGAAAAAAGAATATTTAGCATCTACCAGAAAATGAAAACAAAACACAGATCTTTCTCAGATATATATGATGTATTCGCATTCAGGGTTTTAGTTGATAAGGCAGAGGATACTTATAGAGCCCTCGGTATTATTCATAATATGTTCACACCTATAACTGGCAAGTTTAAAGACTATATAGCAGTTCCAAAAACCAATGGTTATCAAGCTTTACATACTGTGGTGATGACATTTGATGGTGTGCCAATGGAAGTACAGATCCAAACATCTGCAATGGAAACTTTTGCTAACTATGGAATAGCTTCTCACGGTCTTTATAAAACAAAAGTCAACGATGATCTAGTGCAAGCTAAGTCAAGACAGCTTGTTCAGAGATTGACTGACATGAGTAAAAGAAGCTCATCTTCAACTGAATTTATGGAGAGCCTCAAAACTGATCTGAAAGGAAAAGAGGTTTATGTGTTTGCACCAAACGGGAGAATTTTCTCACTAAGACAGGGCTCATCTGCTGTAGATTTTGCATATGCTGTTCATTCAAAAATTGGTAATTACGCATTGTCATGTGAAATTGATAAAAAATTAGCGCCTTTATCGACAGTTTTAAAAAGTGGGCAGACTGTTGAAATTATTAAAAGTAAAAAGAAAACTGTAAGTCCTGACTGGTTGAATTATGCAATATCTTCAAAAGCAGTCACAGAGATTAAAAAAGAGTTAAAGAACATAAAAATAAGTGACGCACGCATTTTGGGAAAAGATTTATTAGAAGACAGTTTGCAGGATGCAGGTATTGAATTAAAAGAATATCCTAGCGAACAGCTTAAAGGTGTATTTAATATTCTCGGTGCAAGGTCTCTTAATCATTTGCTGGTTGATATTGGCTCAGGAAAACGAAGAAGTAATGTTGTCTCACAAAGCTTTGCTGAGGGGTTAAGAGGTCGTAAGCAAACAAAAGATATTGGTGCTGACTTAAGAATTGGTTCATCTAAGAAATATGGAGCCATACATTTCCCTGAATGTTGCTATCCTGTCTATGGTGATTCCTGTTTGGCTGTTAATACCGAGAAAGGAATTACCATTCATCGACACGGTTGTCCAAATTTAAAAAACTTATTAAATAAGCCTGGTAAATCTTCAAATGTTGTATGGGATAAATCAGATGATTCAGAGTATTTAAGCTCTTTAACCCTTGTGCTTAAGAATGAACCAGGTGTTCTAGCAGATATTTCAAAAATAATTTCGTCAAATGAATCAAATATACAAGATGTCAAAACAAAAACACTTGATGAGAATTTTATAGAGCTAGCAATAAAGATTAATGTTAAAGATTTGAGCCACCTTTCACTAATTCAAAGCCAGCTAAAGAGAAATAAAACAGTAACAAACATTTATAGGCAGCTAACATGAACAAAATCGGAGCTATTGAAAACCTAAATAAAGATTTTGTTAATAGTCTTTTTAAGGAGACCAAAAAAATAAAATCTGAGTGGCCTGCTTTAGAGCAAGTTGGCAAGAAAAAGACAATTTGCTTGCTTTTTTGGGAGCCAAGCACAAGAACAAAACTATCATTTGAGCATGCAGCAAAAGCTTTGGGTTTTAATGTTTTAGATTTTGCTCCTGATCAATCTTCCATAGTGAAGGGTGAATCTTTTGAAGACACAATTAAGACTTTGCTGGCATTAAAAGTTGATGGCTTCGTTATTAGACACCCTGAAGATGAAATATCAAAAACAATTATAAAAATGCTTCCAGATGATGTTTTTTATATCAATGCAGGAGACGGAAATTTTGCCCACCCCACACAAGCATTGCTTGATGTATTCACGATTTCAGAAAATCATGCAGATATTCAGAACACCAAAATAACCATCTTGGGAGATGTTGATCATTCACGAGTTATTCCATCTAAGTTAGAGCTATTAAAAATGCTGGAATGCTCAGACATTAGTTTTTTAGGACCAAAAAATCTTATCGCACAAAAATTTGCCCCACTCTACACAGAAATTAATGATAATTGCTTATTAGAAAGGGATTTTTTATATGTGCTAAGAGTTCAGAGAGAAAGGTTTAAAGAGTCTGATAGTTTAGATGAGGCATCATTTATAGATAATTTTCAGGTCAATGATAATTTCTTAGATAAGTCTGGCTTCAAAGGTCACATAATGCACCCGGGCCCAATGAATATTGGTGTAGAGATCACCTCTAATGTCGCTAATTCAGGTAAGTCTCTAGTTCTTCAGCAAGTTGAGAATGGTTTGTATCTAAGAGCTGCTTTACTTAGCTTGATCTCTTAATATTCTCTCAGTGGTTTCCACGATAGTGATTGTGTTTTGATCAAATTCAAGATTTACTTGGTTTCCATAAACTAAATTATCTAGATTTGTTGCGCGTAGTGTTTCTGGAATGAGGTGAACAATAAACCTGCCCTCAGTTATCTCTCCTAAAGTTATGCTGCACCCATTAATGCCTATATAGCCTTTTTCAAAAAGGAATTTACTCCAATTTGCTCCTGCATCAATAACAATATCTTTTGCTTTGCCATGTATCTCAACCTGGTTAATATGTCCTGTCGTGTGAATGTGCCCAGACACAATATGACCACCAACTGAATCATTAAACTTTAATGAAGGTTCAAGATTTACTTTTGTTCCTTTTGTGTAAGATTTAATTATTGTTTTGCTTAATGTTTCTGGTACTGCATCAAAAAATATTCTGTCTGATTCTGACCTTGTTAATGTTAAGCATACTCCATCTAAAGCAACGCTATCTCCAACCTTCAAATCTTTTATAAAATCTTCAGTTGCTTGTACCTCAAGAGTAACTATCTCACTTGCCTCATCAATTGAAACAATAGTTCCGAGGCTTTGCACAATACCACTAAACATCCGTGCCTCTGTAATGAGATCTATATTCTTCTATTTTCTGCAAATCAGATGATGATATTATCCCTTCTGCTGTTAGCAAGTCATCCAATGAGATTATTTCAAACACATTAATTCCATCATTTGTTAATTCTGAAGAAGCCATGAGATCACTATTTTGTCCTCTTTCTTGACGATTTAAAGTCACCAAAGCCCCAACTATTTCAACATCGAATGGTTCAAGAAGTTTTAAGCTCTCTCTGATAGCCAGGCCTGATGAAATAACGTCATCAACAACTAAAATTTTGCCTTCAGGTTTTGCACCAATTAAATTGCCGCCTTCGCCATGATCTTTTATCTCTTTTCTGTTAAAGCATATTGGCATTGGTGATGTTTCGCTTAATTTTGTAGCTAACAACGACCCTAAAAATATCCCCTTATATGCAGGACCATAGATCATGTCAAAATTTATACCCGCATCCTCAATCTTTTTAATAAAAAGATCAGCCAATTTATTTAGTTCCCCATATTCGATAAGAGCAGAAGCATTAAAGAAGTAAGGGCTTTGTCGCCCTGACTTAAGAGTAAAGTCCCCTAACTTAAAAGCTCCTGACTCTATGGCCAGTTCAAGAAATTCTTTTTGGTAATCTTTCACCCGTTTTTAATAATCTCAGTTTGCAGTTTAAAAAGATCTTTTATGCCGCCCTCGGCAAGATCCAAAAGCCCATTAAACTCTTCCTTGGAAAATGATTTTTCTTCACCAGTGCCTTGAATCTCAATAAACTCAAGAGCATCATTCATTACAATATTCACGTCGCATTCAGCATTGGAGTCTTCCTCATAATTCAGGTCAAGAACAAGCTCCCCTTTGTGAATGCCAACACTTATTGCTGCCACTAAATTATTGATGGCATCTTCTTTACCTATCTTTTTTAATGCTTTACATAATGCAACTGTTCCGCCTGTTATGGATGCTGTTCTAGTGCCCCCATCAGCTTGAATGACATCGCAATCAATTGTTATTGTGTAGCCTGTTAATTTTGTTAAATCAACAACTTGTCGCAATGACCTTCCTATTAGTCTTTGTATTTCCATAGTTCGGCCAGATTGTTTCCCTCTATTGGCTTCTCTATTCATTCTTTCATTTGTTGATCTTGGCAGCATGCCATATTCAGCTGTTATCCAGCCTCTTTTATCATTTTGCATCCATCTGGGGATAGCCTTTTCAATGGTCGCATTGCATAACACATGTGTGTTACCAAATTTAATTAATGCTGAGCCCTCTGCATGCATATTAAAATCTGGCGTTATGCTCACATCTCTTAGTTGATCGTTTTTACGTTTGTCAGTTCTTTGCATAGGTAGTTTTGTTGTTTACTATTATACATTCAAGGAAGAAAGACATGATAAGAAAATCTATTTTAATATTGCTGGCTATTATTCTTTTTGGTTGCACAGAGCAATCAGGAATTTTCACCCCAGAGCCAGAGGGGTCTGTTACTAAATTTAGTGATGATACACATGGGACATATGCTTCAACATATGAGCCGCTACCATCAGAAGAAACAGTTATTAGAAACGCGACTATCTTCGATGGAAATGGAAATAAATTTCAAAACTACGATGTTCACTTTGCGAATGGAGAAATAAAAGAAGTTGGCAGAGATTTAATCGTTGGAGACATTACAGAAATTGATGGAACAGGTAAATTTGTTACACCTGGCATAATTGATAACCATTCTCATATGGGCGTTTATCCTGCTCCAGGAGTAAGAACAAGCAGTGATGGTAATGAGGCAACAAGCCCTGTAACCGCAGAAGTATGGGCTGAGCATAGTGTTTGGGTTCAAGACCCACAGTATAAACTTGCTTTGGCAGGCGGAATCACAACCTTTCATGTTTTGCCTGGCTCCGCGAATTTATTTGGTGGTAGAGGTGTCACGTTAAAAAATATTTCAGCAAATACTGTTCCTGAAATGAAATTTCCTGGCGCTCCTCATTCATTAAAGATGGCTTGTGGCGAAAACCCAAAGAGAGTTTATAGCTCAAGAGGCCCATCAACAAGAATGGGAAATGTTGCAGGCTACAGAAAAGCATGGATCGGTGCTGAAAATCATAGAGAACGTTTGGAAAGAGATCCAAGCCATAGAGACTTGCAAAATGAAACATTAGTTGGTGTGCTAGATGGAGAAATTCTTGTACATAACCATTGTTATAGAGCAGATGAAATGGCAACAATGATTAACATTGGCGAAGAGTTTGGCTATAAAGTTTCAACTTTTCATCATGGGGTTGAGGCTTATAAAGTAGCTGACCTTTTAGCAGATGAAGGTGTCTGCGCAGCTTTATGGGCTGACTGGTGGGGCTTCAAGCATGAAGCTTATGATATGACTATTGCTAACATTGCTATTGTTGATCAGGCTAGAGATGGTACAGGTTGCGCCATTGTCCATTCAGATAGTGCTAGCGGCATACAGAGATTAAATCAAGAAGCTGCTAAAGCATTAGCTGCCGGCAGAAAAGCTGGTTTTGAGATATCTGAGGGTCGAGCCATGACATGGATTACAAAGAATCCAGCCAAGTCATTAGGGATTCTTGATCAGACAGGAACTTTAGAACAAGGCAAAGACGCTGATATTGTCATATGGAGCGGTAACCCATTTAGCGTTTACTCTAAAGCAGAAAAAGTCTTTATCGATGGAGCGCTTGCTTTTGATAAGGCAACAAACTTTATGCCACATACAGATTTTGATATCGGTGTTAAAGAATGGGAGGACAAATAATGAAATACATTAAATATTTATTACTCTTTTCTTTTCTAGTAGCCGCTGATGCTGACGATATGATTGTGATTAAAAATGGCAACGTTTTTGTCGATGGTGAAGGATTCGTTAAAAAAGATATTCTGGTCGATGAAGGCAAAATTCTTCTAGTAGAAGACATGATTGGTAATGTTGGGGCATCAACCATTATCAATGCACAAGGTAAATACGTTATGCCTGGTTTAATAGTTTTTTCACAATTAGGGCTTCTTGAAATTGGTGCATTGAGTGAAACCAATGACTCATCTTCTGATATTTATAATGCAGGTTTTGATCCAACTTCTGCGTATAATCCCTTCTCTCAAGCTGTCCGTTTGAATAGGTCAAAAGGAGTGACTTCAACAGTTCACGTTCCACAGGCAACAGGAGTTTTTTCAGGCTTGCTTGGCTACACAAAGATCAATGGTGGTTTGAAGCAGAAAAAGCAAGGCCCGTTAGGTTTAGTAACAAGCTATGGTCAATCATATAGTGATTCTAGAGCCGCTACGCTCCACTATATGGAGGATTTGCTTAGCTATGTAAGGACAAATTATGACGATAACTATGCTGATATGACCCAATTTATGCTTGGTACAACTAATGAGAATAAATTTACAAGCAGAGACTTTAAAGCAATTAAGAAAGTTCTTGATAAAGAGATGCCCTTAGTAGTCAGAGTAAATAAAGCAACTGATATTCTTACTGTGCTCAAGTTTGGTCAAACTCAAAATATTGATTTAGTACTTTGGGGTGTTCACGAAGCTCATATGGTGGCAGATGAAATTGCTCGTTCCGGTGTTTCAGTTGTTCTTGATCCTTTAGATAATATTCCAGGCTCATTCGACTCACTTAATGCTACATATGAAAATGTAACTCGCCTTGATGATGCTGGAGTTGAGATGGCTTTTTATTACTCACAAGGTGCAGGATCGCACAATGCTTATTTAGCTCATCAATCAGCTGGTAATGCTGTTGCAATGGGTCTTGATTATAATGAAGCAATTCGAGCTATAACCTCAAATCCAGCCAGTATATTTGGTCTTGTTGATGTTGGTTCAGTGGCTCCAGGGTATGATGCTGATTTAGCTATATGGGATGGCGACCCTCTTGAACTTATGTCAAATGTTGAGACTGTTCTTATTGATGGCAAGGTTGAAGATTTATCAAATAGGTACGAAGAGCTTACAAAACGTTATACCGAAGATAGGGACAAGCCTAACTCTTATAGATCAAGATAATAATTCTTTAACGAAGGAACTCGCTTCAGACATCTCAGCATTGGGGTGTTTGGATCTGAGTTCTTTCATAACATTACCCATATCCTGCATTCCTGAGAATCCACCAGCAGAAATTATTTCTTGGATAGCTGTTTTTAAAGCGTCACCAGATAGTGCCTGAGGGAGATATTTCTCTAAAACTTTAAGTTCATTTCTTTCAACTTCTTCAAGATCAGGTCTTCCACCGTCAGCATATTGCTGAATAGAATCTTTTCTTTGCTTAGCCATTTTCTTTAAGATGTTTACGAGGTCATCATCTGTGGCCTCAACACGATTATCAACTTCAAATCTTTTTATCTCAGCAGTAACAAGGCGTAAGGTATCACGTAAAAAAACGTTTTTATCAAACATTGCTTGTTTGAGTTCAGAGTTTATTTGATCTTTAAGAGACAACTTACTTAAGTTTAGCGAAAGAATCTTTCATGACTCTTTTATAGTTTCTTTTAACTGCAGCTGCAGCTTTTCTCTTTCTTTCTTCTGTAGGTTTTTCAAAGAATTCTCTTTTTCTTACTTCAGTAACGATACCTGCTCTTTCACAAGCTCTTCTGAATTTTCTTAAACCTACATCAAAAGATTCAGTTTCTTTAATTTTTATACTTGGCATAATGTAGTGTGTATTTTAAGGATAATTACAAAAGAATCAACAATGATAGTGCTTGGAATAGAAAGTTCATGTGATGAAACAGGTCTTGCCCTCTACTCAGAGGAAAAAGGCTTAATAAAGCATCTAGTAAATTCACAAATTGATTTATTCACAGAATATGGCGGAGTAATTCCAGAAATTGCAGCCAGAGACCATAGTGTAAAGATTGTACGCATCCTTGAGGAGCTTATTGAAGATACTGGTATTGGTTTAAATGATATCGATCTTATTGCCTATACAGCAGGCCCGGGCTTAATTGGTTCCTTGGTGGTTGGCGAAACGGTTGCAAAAACAATCTCAACTCTTTTAGATATTGAGATCCTGCCAATGAATCATCTTGAGGGTCATATTCTTGCTCCTGGCTTGGAAGAGGACATAATTGAGCCTCCATATCTATGTTTATTGGTTTCAGGAGGGCACACCCAAATCATTGAATGCAAGAACTATGGGGATTATCAAATATTAGGCGAGACTATTGATGATGCATGTGGAGAGGCCTTCGACAAAGTAGGAAAACTACTTAATCTTGAATATCCTGGAGGGCCAAAAGTTTCAAAACTAGCAGAGAGTGGAGACCCACAAAGATTTAACTTTCCAAGAGCTTTGATGAAAGAGAAAAATTTAAGCTTTAGTTTTAGCGGACTGAAGACTTCTGTTTTGTATGCATTGAATGCCCTAAAAGAAGAAGACTATCCAGACGTAGCAGCATCTTTCCAAGAAGCCGTAATCGATGTGCTGACAAAAAAATTAGCATTTGCTGTAGAGCAGACTGGCATTAAAAAACTTGTGTGCTCAGGCGGTGTTGCTGCAAATAAATTATTAAGAGAGCGTCTTACCGAAATGGCCAATCAGTCAAGTTTAGAGGCAAGTTATCCAAGTATGGAATTTTGTACAGATAATGCAGCAATGATTGCATATGCAGGATTTATTAGAAAGAAATATAATCTAAAGAAGTACTCGACAGCATACGCCAGACCACGATGGCCGCTAGGAGAATTGTATGATTAAGAAAGATCGCATATATGTTGAAGATTTAAGAGTTAAAGGCACGATTGGCATCTTTGACTGGGAAAAAAAGATCAAGCAAGAAATAAGCTTGTCTTATGAAATTGATCATGACAATTTGTCAGCTTCTAAAGAAGATAAAATTGAAGCCACCACAGATTACAAAACCATCACTAAAAAAATCATCGCTTTTATTGAAGTTAATAAATTTGAGCTAGTTGAAACGTTTGCTGAAAAAATTGCAGAAATGGTGATTACTGATTTTGATGTTAACTGGATTAAGTTAAGAGTTTCCAAACCAGGAGCCTTAAGATTTTCTAAAGATGTTGGGGTCATAATCGAGCGCACAGCATCTGATTATGAATAGATTCTATATTCTGGTGGGTTCAAATATTGAGCCAGACATAAATGTAAAAAAAGGCCTTAATTTAATTGAAGAATCTACAGAAATTAACCTTGAAGCTGCTAGCACCCCCTATACCTCAAAAGCAGTGGGCATGGATGGTGATGATTTCTTTAATCAAGCACTGCGTTGCACAACTGACCTTAGCTTCAAAGAAACATTATCTTTGTTAAAAGCTATTGAAGCGTCGTGCGGCAGAGAAAGAGATCCAAACAATAAATTTACGCCTAGAACACTAGACTTGGACATTATTCATTGGAATGATTTTGATGGCATTATGGAAGGATACAAACTTCCTGACCCTGATATAAAAAAACACGACTACATAAGTGTGCCTTTAGCCGAGATATTTCAGGATTAGTCCAGAGTTGCTCTAATTCTTTGTTGCTCTGTAAAAACAAATCTTTGGCTTAACGGGTCCCAGAAGACAAAGGCTTCTTGTTGAGCAACTTTACTTGCCTCCAAAGCCACCTCTTTATTCATGACTCTTAAAGGCTGTTTCTTATCTTTTAGATACTTTAAATACTCTTTTAGCGATGCTTTTTCGTAGTCGCTCATGGTGTAGTAGTAGTCGCTTTCAATAGTCATATAAGGATCAATGTCACTCATTATGGTTTCATATTCAGCAACTGCTAAATCACCATAAATCTCAAAAAATTGAATTGCTTGACCCTCTTCTATAGTTTCAACATTGGCTCCATCTGAGAGCACCAAAGAAGCATAAATATCAAATGAATAACCCTTTTCTGTTAAACATTTGATAATGCCTGACTTTAGTACAAATGCTTTAATGCTGTTATCAGCTGCCACATTGTCACCGATTGATGATTTTTCACTTTCAGCCATAATCGCACCTAATAACACAGCTGGACCTATTGTGGCTGCCAATGAACTAGCTACTCCGCTAGCAGCTGAAGTACCCAGTGCTGCTATGGTGCCACTCGATGCACCTAGTGATCCAGCAATAGGGCCTAGTAATGCGATTGCTAAAATCCCTGCTGCTAATGCTCCTGTGCCCACAGCGGCTGCACCAGTTGCAACTACTTCTGCTGCCCCTCCTGATTCCTCTTCTTTTTGTGCAATATACTCCTGGACAAATTCACTGTGATTCACATCATAGGTCAAACCAAAATCAGTGCACTCTTTCATATCGAGGCCTATACCAAATTTTTCTTGAGAAAAAATTGCTCCCTCAAAACTTGGCAGAAGTTCAATTATGTATGGAGTGGAAAGGAGTAACTGACGTTTTTCTTTTGGTGTTAAATCATCTCTGTAAGCCAGCTCATCAGCTTCAGATAATGAATTAGCTGGTGCTCTTTGGACGGGAGCAGGTGAACAAGCTGACAAGAAAATAATTAAAAAAGTGCAAAAATAACGCATATATATGTTTAGATTGTAAACAAAATAATTAGTTCAAATCTATTGGTTGCTTAAAATACCCTTTATTTATTTGTGCTTTCAAAGATCTTGTCAGCAGAAGTTGTTACAAAGCCTTGGTAGGTTTTGCCTGAGCTATCAGGATAACGTTTGGCAAACTCGTAATAGCAACTTGGTACCTTTTCTTCATTAGCACCAAATTTAACAGTCATTTTGTCAGCCATAATTGATGATTGTTCTAATAGTTCTTCTTGGGCGCCCTTGACTTCACCTCCAGCACTGTTGAGAGTAAAGCCATTCATCTTAAGCATATCATTGACCTCGGTGATGTCCTGATAAGCACTCAGGTGATTGATTGAAACTGTAAAATGATTTGGACAAAAGCCCCACACATAAAGCCATGAAGCATATTCTGATTCTTCTGAAAGTTTCTTGTAAATCTCAAAGTCTATGTCCCATGATCGGCCACCCATAAATAAATCTTTTTCTGAGATGTCGATGGAATTAACAATATTCATAAAAAAATCATTAAGCTTTGGTGAAAACTTCTCCAGCATAAGTTCTGATAAGAATATTTTTGGTAGGTTGCTGTTTTCGTTCTCTAAGTGGATGGCATTTAGTTTTTTTTGTTCAAAATAATAATCACCACCAATCCTATAACCAAATTTAGATAAATAGTTTGCCTGTTTATAGATATTGCATGCCTCCAAATTCAAAGTTCTAAAAGCAATGTGATCGTTTACTATGTCCTCATCAAAAAGCTTGGCAATTTTAGCTGCTGATGGAGTATATGAAATATAGCTTTCCCACATTTCATCTAGGAGTGCGTTGATGGTGCTCATGATATTTTTTTGGCCTTCTCCCAACCTAAATCAGCAAACATTTTAGCGCGTTTCCCCATCTGTATGGCAAAATCACTTGCAGCAGTGCCATCCCTTACTCTACCCAAGATACCTTGGCATATACCAGCAACTTTAAAAAGAGAAAATATGATGTAAAAATCCCACTCACTCTCTAATTCCATTTTTGTTCTCGACAAATATAGATCTAGGTATTCTTTTTCGGTATGGATGCCTAAATTTTTTGATGCTTCATCATCAATGTTTCCAATATGCCAAAGCAAACAGTGATATCCAAAATCAGCAAGCGGATCACCTATGGTCGAAAGCTCCCAGTCAAGAATGGCCATATTCTTATCGGCATGGGTCATTACCACATTATCAAGTCGGTAATCACCATGAACTATGGAAGTGTATTTCTGTTCGGGTGTACGGGCTGGCAGCCAGTCAATAAGCTTATGCATTGAATCAAGAACTTCAGTTTCTGACTCAAAATATTGTTTAGACCATCTCGATATTTGCCTTTCTATGTAATTCCCCTCTTTCCCAAAATCTTCAAGCCCTAGCTTTTTGTAATCTTGTGCGTGGAGGGCGCTAATGCCAAAATTAAGTTGATGAAATATGCCCTTCCTTCTTTCAATTGGAGCCTCTGATGCAACAGGATCCCAATAAATCACCCCATCGCAGTACTCCATGATATAAAAATCAGTTCCAATGATTTCCGGATTTTCACAAAGGTGATAGGTTTTGGGTGTGGGTACTGGTGTATGTTCCAATGCGGTGATGACCTTGTATTCTCTGTCTACAGCATGAGCACTTTTTAGAAGTTTGCCAGGAGGCTTTCGTCTTAAAACATATTTTTGAGATTCTGCAGTTAATAAATATGTTGGGTTTGATTGGCCACCTTTGAATTGCTTGTAAGAATTTATTCTTTCAACTTCTGGACAAGCTGATTCAAGATAAGAATTTAAATTATCTAAGCTAAATGCAAGATTATCGGCAACATCTTTTGTGCCGGAAAATTGATCACTCATTATTTTTCTTAGGGGAGGAATTGATAATAAGTCTTTGATTATCTTGCTCTAAACGTTCAATTTTATTTCTCAATTCCATTATTGAATTACGCAAAGACTTAGATTCGGTCTTTAATTTAAAGTTTTGTTCTATAAGTTTGTCTACAAGACCTGATAATTTTTTAATTTTTTCGTGCATAATATCTGTCTATGACTGATTTAAACATTTCAATATTCAAAGAACGCAGAGCAAAAGTTGCTAGCCAGATGGAAAGTAACTCTATTTTGATGCTTTGCTCATCAAATATTGTCCCAAGAAATAATGATACTACATTTCCATTTAGGCAAGACAGTAACTTTTATTACTTAACTGGTTTCAACGAGCCAAATTCTGTGATGCTGCTCAAAAGTGATGGCACAGCCTATATCTTTTGTAGGAATAAAAACCCTGAATTAGAAAAATGGGACGGGTTTATGTGGGGATATCAAGCCGCAGCTGATGAATTTAATTTTGATGATGGTTTTGACATTAATGATATCGACCAATTAGCCCCTCAGGTTATGAACGGCGCATCAACAGTTTATGCCTTGGTTGGGAAAAACAAAGATTTTGACCAACAAGTCATTAAATGGATTACAGCAGCCAATTCAATGGAAAGGCATCAAGGGAATATTGATTTAAAGAACTTTAGCAACCAGCTTGGGTTGATGAGGTTGGTCAAAGAAGATTCAGAATTAAGTTTGATGAGAAAGTCATGCGAAATTGCAGCTTTGACACACAAAGCTGTCATCAGTAAGGCTAAGGTTGGAATGTCGGAATTTGATTTAGAAACAATGTACCTAAACGAATTTAAATCACACGGATCTAAAGATATTTCTTATACCCCAATAGTTGCTGGCGGGGAGAGGGCTTGCATACTGCATTACATTGATAATAATCAACCTATTGCTGATGGCGAGCTTGTGTTGGTTGATGCAGGTTGTGAATGGGGCCTTTATGCTTCCGATATCACAAGAACATACCCAATCAATGGTAAGTTTAGTGCAGAACAAAGAGCAGTTTACGAGGTTGTCTTAGAGGCACACATCAAAGCATGCGAAGCCATACAAATTGGAGCAAATTGCACAGACCCACAAAAAGCCTCAGAACTATCATTATCCCAAGGGTTAAAAGATCTAGGCTTTTTAACACAAAGCATGGATGAGATCATGGATAAACAGCTCTTTAGAGAGTTTTATTATCACAAAATTGGCCATTGGTTAGGTCTTGATGTGCATGATGACTGTCCGTACTCAATTGGTGAAAAGGAAGTAACCTTTCAAAAAAATATGGTTATGACAATTGAGCCAGGGATATACGTAAATCAGACTGCAAATGTTGATGATAAGTGGAAGGGAATTGGCATAAGAATTGAAAATGACATCTTGGCTACCGATACTGGATATGAAAACCTTACTTCTCTTGTTCCATCTAATGCAGATGAGATTGAGGGACTAATGCAGTAATGCAGAAAGAAGTATTAATTGCTGGTGCTGGTGTCATAGGCTGCCTTTTAGGCAAAGTCCTTAAGAAAAAAAATATCTCTTTTAAGATTCTTGAGAAAAACTCTCAACCTTTTAAAAACCCATCAAGAACAGTTGCCTTAACGTCAGATTCAATACGTTTTCTTAATATAGTAGATAGTAAATTAGATCTTAATGCATGGGCTACACCGGTAAACAGTATGAATTTATTTCAAGACGCATCTCAAGCTCTGACTCTTGATTTAGACCAAGAAAAAATTTCATCAATTTGTACCTTGGATGACCTTCATGAAAAACTTTTAAATGATTTGAATGATGATATCTCATGGGGCACAGCAATTAATTCTATGAGCAATGACAAGCTGATTGAAGTTAGCACATCAAATGGCAACTATTCAGGGCAAATAATTATTGCTTCGGACGGCACGAGCTCAAAAATAAGAGAACTTTCAGGCTGCAATGTTGAGGAGTGGTTCTATGGGCAAAAAGCACACGTATGTTTAGTCAAATGTCAGCACAATAATGAAGCAAGACAATATTTTTCTAATTTTGGAACTTTAGCATTGCTGCCATTGAACATTGAGGATGAAGAGCATTACTCCATCATTCTCTGCACAAACATTACATCTGATCCAAAAACACAATTAGAGCAGCTTAATGAAAAGTATAAGTTAAGTTTTGATCTAACCGATGTGAATTTCGGTGATGGTTTTGAGCTGAAGCACAGCAGAGCAACAAAATTATATGAAAATAATGTGATTCTATGTGGTGATGCTGCAAATACTTTTCATCCAATGGCGGGACAAGGACTAAACCTTGGTATTGGTGATGTCATATTCATAAATGATAATTTAGATGACTTTTTAAATTTAAAACAAGCCACATTAGACAGATATAGTAAAGAAAGAAGTATGCGAAACTTGCAAATGACCTGGATTATTCAAAGCCTTTATGGAGCTTTTGGAAATGCCAATGAACTTGGTAGTTTGCTACTAAAAAGCGGCATGGGAATTTTAGATAAGATGCCTGTTGTTAAGCAAAAGATAATTGATTTTGCTAACAGAAACTAGGCAAGATTAAATGGGCGTAATAGTTCGTATGTCTCATGCATGGGCAGTCCTACAACATTTGTATAACTGCCAGATATTGAAGTAATGTATTTGCCAGCTGGACCATGGATTCCATAAGCACCAGCCTTACCAACGCCCTCTTCTGACAATACATACTCTTCTATCTCATCCTCACTAAGTTCTTTAAACGTTACAAGTGTTTTGCATGTTGTGATCAATGACTTCTTTGAGTTGCTAATCATTACAGTTGAAAAAACGCTATGCGTTTGATTTGAAAACTCTTTTAACATCTGTCTTGAATGATCATGGTCTTTAGGCTTTCCAACAATTTTGTTTGAAGGGGTAAATACCAGTGTGTCAGCCGTCATAATAGGTGTGTCTTCATCATTATTTTTTAGTAGTTCGCGTGCGCTAAAATTTTTGCCTTTAACGATTTGCTGTGAACACTCAATGGGATCTTGTGATCGTATAGAGCCCTCATCAAAATCTTGCGGAATTACTTTGTGCGTGATTTGCATTAAATCGAGAAGTTCAGTCCGTCTTTGTGAAGCCGAAGCAAGAAAAAGCACTATACTTTAATACCTTTGGCTCTTATGTCTTTAAGAACAGCATCAATACCATTTTTATCAATGATTCTCATGCCTTTTGTAGAAACTGTAAGTGTTACGAACTTATTTTCTGATTCCACCCAGAATTTATGTTTGTGAAGATTTGGTTTAAAAAGTCGTTTCACACGGTTCTTAGCATGGGAAACATGATTGCCCACCATTGCTTTTTTGCCTGTTACGTCGCACACCTTACTCATAAGAACGAAGATAATAAAATAACAATGAATTTTATGCAATAATTATCGCTTCAACTATGAAACTTAAATACAAAATCCTCGACAATAGAATAGGCACTGAATTTGATATTCCAAGATATCAAACTACGGGTTCTGCAGGCATGGACCTAATTGCATGTTGCAATGAATCAATTACTTTGAGCCCAAATGAATCAACAATAATTCCATCTGGAATTTCTATTTTTATTGAAGATAACAATTTTGCTGCGATAGTAATACCAAGGTCTGGATTAGGGGCAAAAAAAGGTCTAGTTTGTGGTAATTTGCTTGGCCTTATTGATTCAGATTATCAAGGACCTTTGAGCATCTCATTATGGAATAGATCAGAAAGTGAAATTGTCATCAACCCGGGGGAACGTGTTGCACAGCTTGTAGTGATAAGGGTGAACCAAGTTGAATTAGATCTTGTAGATGAATTTACAGAAACTGAACGGGGTAATAAAGGTTTTGGCAGTACCGGGGTTGATTAACCCTTTTTACCAAACTTCTTCTCAAACCTTTGAACTCTACCACCTGTATCCATAACTCTTTGCTGACCAGTGTAAAAAGGGTGTGATGCAGAGGATGTTTCGATAATGAAATATGGATATGTTTTGCCATCTTCCCATTCTTTTGTTTGAGTTGTTTCTAAAGTTGAATTAATAAGAAAATACTGATCTACAGCAGTATCATGGAAAAGTACTGGACGATATTCTGGATGTAAATTTTTCTTCATAACTAATATTTAGAGTGTGAAATAATATCAAATAAATAATCTATTACAATAAATTCATGAATTTTGTTGATGTCGCAATTCCTACCCCTTTGAGAACTACATTTACCTATATCAACAAAACATCTCAAACCCTGTTGGGGAAAAGGGTTCTTGTTGAATTTGGAAGAAGAAAAGTAGTTGGAGTGGTAATCGATGAAAAAGCTGATCATAACAGTAAATATAAGCTTAAAGAGGTCTTAGAAACCCTTGATGATATGACACCAACCTTCAATAAAACTGAAATAAATCAAATAACCTCTATTGCTAAAGCCTATCTGCATCCAATTGGCGATGTGGTTGATGCTTTTTTACCAACTTTATTAAGAAAAAAGAAATTCCAGTCAGAATTAACAAAATATGAAAATGAGATTTGTGATCTTGTGATCAATGATTCTAGTTTTCATCATCTTACGAAAGAGCAAGATGAATGCTTAGAGCAGTTAAATCAGCCAAAAACAAGTAAATCTTTAATTTTTGGGATTACATCATCAGGCAAAACCGAAGTTTATAAACATAAAGTCAAAACTGTCCTTGAATCAGGAAGCAGTGCTTTAATTCTTGTCCCTGAAATATTTTTAACTCCTCAAATTTATGAAAATTTTAAAAATAGTTTCGGTGATTCTGTTTATATTTTTCATTCTGGCTTAACTGAATTGCAAAGATATAAGGTTTGGCTTGCTGCAAAGTCAGACAAGCCAAAAGTCATCATTGGCACCAGATCGGCAGTTTTCTTGCCAATTAATAATTTAAAAACTATTTTCTTTGATGAAGAGCATGATCAATCTTATCGACAGCAAGACGGTTTTAGATACGATGCAAGAAAAATAATTGAATTCTTGCATAAAGGTAGAGCTCAAATTAATTTAGCCTCTGCTACGCCATCATTGAGTACCTTGAACAAAGCTTATGCTGGCGATATTGGCATTAGTAAATTAACAAAACGAATATCTAAAACACAAAAGCCTCAAATTGAAGTTGTCAGCATAAATAAAGAGAAATTAGATGGAGGAATTTCCTCCAAATTAATGCAAAAAATCAGTAAAAATTACTCTGACGGCAATCAAACACTAATTTTATTAAATCGAAGGGGCTATGCTCCAGTTTTTTTATGTAATTCTTGTGGTTGGATAGCTAAAAGCAATTGTTGTGACTCTCCTTTAGTCCTGCACCAGAATGTAAAGAGATTAAAATGCCATAGATGTGAATCAGCCTGGGCCATTCCATCATCATGTCCCGATTGTGGCGAGAATGATTTTGACTATAAAGGAGTTGGCACCCAACAGGTGGAAGAAGCATTGCACAAATATATTCCTGAAAGAGATGTTATTCGTGTCGATAGAGATTCAATATCTGGGAAGACTAGAAGGGAAGATAATATTGAGTTACTCAAGAGCACTGATCCTAAGGTATTTGTTGGCACGCAGCTTCTCGCAAAAGGCCATGATTTCAAAAAGGTTTCTTTGATAGTAGTTCTAAATTTAGATTTTGGTTTATTTGGAGCAGACATTCACTTGCAAGAGCAAACAATTCAATTATTAATTCAGGTGGCAGGCAGAGC
Source organism: uncultured SAR86 cluster bacterium (assembly GCA_902579195.1). Taxonomy (GTDB): domain Bacteria; phylum Pseudomonadota; class Gammaproteobacteria; order Magnimaribacterales; family TMED112; genus TMED112. The sequence continues at coordinate 108,093 of CACHFV010000001.1, forward strand.
AGGCAGATCCGGTATTGAAAGTAATGTATACCTACAATCTAGAGTTGCTGATCATCCTATGTTTGCGTTAATCAAAAGCGGAGACTTCGAAACAATTTCAAATGAGATTCTTAGAGAAAGAAAGCAATTACAATTATCACCATTCATAAATCTAGCTTATTTAAAAGCTGAAGATTCCAACCCTTCAAGACTTCGTAAATTTTTAGTTGAAGCAAAAAAAACCTTGTCTGTATCTGATATTGAGGTTTATGGTCCGTTTGAAAGCCCTATACAGAAAATTGGTCACAAATTTAAGATGTTTTGCATTATTCAAAGTGCAAACAAAAATAAATTATTTATGGAACTTGGCTCTTTTGTTAAGAAAGTTGATGAAAACAAAAAAGAAATATCAGGTTGGGTTGTTGAGTTCGATCCTATCAATGCTGCCTAAGAAATCTTGATTTTCAGAAGAAATATTAGCTAATCTACATTCAATTTTATCTTCAAGCTTTATATAAATTTCATTACCGATTCCAAACTTCTCAATTTTTTCAGGCCACTCAACAAATAATACACCTCTCTTATTCTGATTTATTTCAAGCCCCAACATGTCAAAATCATTTTGACCATCAAGTCTATATAGATCGGTATGAAATATATCAATTCCATTAATGTGATATTCCTCAAGAATACTGAATGTTGGACTTTTAACAGCCCCTGACCATCCCAGCGCTTTCAATATACTTCGGACAAGGGTTGTTTTGCCTGCTCCAAGATTCCCATCTAAGTAAATAATATTGAAATCATTAGATGTAACTAAAAAACTTGCAATTGCTTTTCCTAAGGCTTCTGTTTGCTCTAGTTTTGTAATGTTAATTTCCATTAAAAAAACCCAGGAGCCAAATTGATGAACTCTTTTCCAACAATCTCTTTTTTCAAACAATCAATTACTCTGGCTAAATCTAGTTTATTAGCCATAAAGTCAACATTATCAACATTGAGAACTAAAAGAGGCGATTCAGAGTAATTAAAGAAGAATTCTGCATACTTTTCACATACATCCTCAAGATAATTTAAAGAGATACTATCTTCATATGTACGCCCACGTTTTCTTACGCGTTCAAATATTTGTTTTGGTGAAGCTTGTAGGTAGATTAGTAGATCAGGCTTAGGGAAGGTTTCATAAAATTTTGTTTTTATCTCTTTAAAAATATTTAATTCATCTGCGCTTAGGTTCAATTCAGCAAATAAATCTTCCTTCTGAAAAATAAAATCTGAAACTATGGGTTTTTCTATTAAATCATCAGAAAAATACATATTTATTTGTTGCGATCTTTGCATGACGAAATGCATTTGAGTGGCAAAAGCGTATTTTTGAGTATTTTCATAAAAAGAGTTTAAAAATGGGTTTTCATCAGGTTTTTCAAGGCACAATTCATGCCCAAATTCCTGAGATATTTGTTTTGCAAGCGAGGTTTTACCTACACCAATTGGGCCCTCAATAGCTATGTACTTTGGAATCCTATTTTTTTCCATATTTCTTAAAAGAATTTATTAACCTAACTTTTTTATCATAGTTCGCAGCCTTAAATTCTGTCCACCATTTTATTTTTTGACTAAGTGAAGGTTCTAAAGTTTCTCTTAAGAGATAAAAATCATATGCAGCCCTAAAACGAATATTTTGTGTGAAGCTAATTGATTTTTTTCCAACCCGATCAAATCTTATTTGGTGCATCCAAGTATCTTTAATAAAACTTGTGAATCTTCTCGGTATTGAAGTGATGATTTGTTGTTTTCTGATAGACGAAGCAATTATTTGGTAGAACTTCTTGTAATTTATTTTTTGGCCAATATTTGATTTCATGAAAATTGCTGGCCATAGCAAAGTAGCGTACAGGAAGCCAACATTTAATTTTTTTCCAATTTTTACTCTTTCATCAGTCTGGGCAAACGCCTTCTTATAAAAGTCATCAAAATTATCTGCGCTATTCTTCACGTGAGGAAAAATTAAATCAAAAATGCCATGCTTTTGAAGCAATATGTAAGAATTTAGTGCATGGCCAGACATAAAAAGTTTTATTATCTCTTCATAAAGTCTTGCCTGCGGCACTTGAAGCAGCTGATGTTTGTGATTCTCAATGGCTTTAGCAATAGCTTTGTCGATTGTGAAGTTTAATTTTGCTGCGAATCTGATGGCTCGTAAAATCCTTACAGGATCTTCAATAATGCGCTTTTCTGCATCACCTATGAATCTTATTCGTCTTTCTTTGAGGTCCTTTACTCCATCTGTGTAGTCAATGATCTCTTTAGTTATTGGATTGTAGTAAATTGAATTGATGGTTAAATCTCTGCGATAGGCATCTTCTTCCTGTGTGCCATAAATGTTATCGCTAATGATCCTGCCTTGATCATTTACTTCAATTGATTCTGAATCAGTATTGATGCCAGATCTAAATGTTGTTGTTTCAACTATTTCATTAGGAAATGCAATGTGAACAAGTTTGAAACGACGTCCAATAATTCTTGAGTTTTTAAATAATCCTCTAATCTTCTCAGGTTCGCAGTTAGTGACAATATCAAAATCTTTTGGCCCTAATCCTTTTATTAAATCTCTAATTCCTCCACCAACAATGAATGCATCAAAACCATTTTTATGTAGTCTTGAAATTATTGATAAGGCATTCTTTGAGATATCTGCTTGATTGATGCCAAATCTTTTGTCGTTATATATGCTGGGATTCACGTATCCTTAAAATTTTGAAGGAGGTCTTTGTATCCTTTTATAGTGAGGCGTGGACTTTTCTCTTGAACTATTCTTGACGATGCAAAATTGCCAAATCTACAAGCCTCAGCAAAATTTTCACCCTCTATAACCTTGTGCAATGCTGCGCCGGCAAAAATATCGCCAGCACCATTTGAATCAATTGCATCCACTTTAAATGCATCGATTTTTGATATATCTGTGCCATCAAAGACAATGGAATTTTCTGCGCCATTAGTTACTGCAAAATTTACAGCGATTTGTTTTAGCTCGTCAGCAAAATCTTCCTCAACAAGAGCTATGGCCTCTTCTCTATTACAGAAAAGATAATCTATCTTTCTTGTAGCAATAACTTTTTCAAACCTATCTCTAAAACCTTGAACCACACCTGGATCAGATAAACTCAGAGCAAATTTTACTTCCTTATTCATCTCACTTAGAACTCTGAAGAAAGCTTCAAAGTTTTCGTCAGAGGTAAATTGATAACCTTCAGAAAACAGAATTTTTGAATTGTTGGCATGAGTAACAAAACTTTCATCAAAAACTAACCTTTCAGATGCGCCTAAGTATGTCCCCATTGTTCTTTCACTGGCAGGCGTGATAAATACAAGGCATCTACCTGTCCTGACATCTTGATGATAAAAATTATTCAAACTGTAAATGCCATTGTCTTTTAAATTTTGCTCATAGAGCTTCCCTCTATCATCATCAGAAAGTTGGCAGATATGCCCACAAATTGTTCCAAAATTTGAAGTTGCCACAAGACTATTGGTGGTAGAGCCTCCACACATGACATCAGGAGTTTCCCCACTTGGCAGTTTTGCTAGTATGGCTTCCTGTTTTTCATATGAGATGGATTTAAATTGATTAAAAAATAAGTCTGTGCCTTCGAGAAACTCTTTTTCTACATAAAATGTTTCGTCCACCAGAGCGTTACCCAAGCCTAATACATCAAACTGCATCCTTTATATCCTTTAAAACCTCAATTGCAGTTTTTGCAGCCTTTCTTATTTTATTTTCGTCATGCTGGCTTGAAATAAAACAACTTTCATATGCTGAAGGAGGAAGATAAATATTTCTTTCAAGCATGCCCTTAAAAAATAAGCCAAACATTTCGATATTGCTATTGTTCACATCATCAAAATTTTTTGGAAGCGTCTCACTAAAAAAGAAACCAAACATTCCACCACGAGCAGAATATGAGAAAGGAATATTTTCTTTTTTACAATATTCACCAATCATGGTTAAGAATAGGTATGCATTAGCTTCAAGTTTCTCATAGAGCGTTTTATCTTTTAATTGTTTTAGCAATGCAGTACCTGCACTAACTGCAATTGGGTTTCCTGAAAGTGTTCCAGCTTGATAAACAGGACCATCTGGAGAGATATTATCCATGATGGACGCTTTTCCTCCATACACTCCAACTGGCAAGCCACCACCAACAATCTTGCCTAAAGCTGTTAAATCAGCCTCAATGCCAGTTAGTTCTTGAACACCACCACGAGCAACCCTGAACCCTGTCATGACCTCATCAAAAATAAGTATTGAATTATTTTGGGATGTGATATCGCGAAGGTATTGTAGAAATTCTAGATCTGGTTCAATAAAGCCCATATTTCCTGCAATTGGTTCAACAATAATTGCAGCAATATCATCTCCATATTTCTCGAAAGCCTTCTTAACAGAATCAATATCATTGTAAGGAAGGGTGAGAGTTAGTTTGGATAGCTCTTCAGGAATACCTGGGGAGTCTGGAACACCCAACGTTGCCAGGCCTGATCCGGCCTTAACGAGAAGCGAATCAACATGACCGTGATAACAGCCAATAAATTTAATTATTTTATTTTTGCCAGTGGTTCCTCTAGCGAGCCTTATGCAACTCATGGTTGCTTCGGTACCAGAATTCACCATTCTAAGTTTTTCAATACTTGGTATATATGATTTTATAAGTTTTGCTATCTCAAGCTCATTTTTTGTTGGAGCGCCAAAACTTATTCCTTTGCCTGCCTGAGCTCTAATAGCTGAAATTACTTTTTCATTAGAGTGGCCTAAAACCATTGGCCCCCAAGACCCAACAAAATCTAAATATTTATTGCCATCTTCATCGTATAGATAGCAACCTCGTGATTTTTTAAAAAAAATTGGTGATCCACCAACACTTTTAAATGCTCGCACTGGTGAATTGACGCCTCCAGCTATGTGGTGTTTTGATTTTTCAAATAATTGTTCTGAATTTTTTGTCTTCATCTGATATTTTTGGCCTCTAGAATCATCATTTGGTCTGTCATTATAGTTTTATGAAAACCAGTCTTCCACTAATTGTTTGTAAATCTTAATTAATGATAGTTTTATATGAATAAATTAGCTAATAGCAACATTTATTCATCAGAGAAACTTGCTTTGAGCTTTTTTGTGAATTCTTTGACTCTTTGCCAATCTGTGAATTCAAATGTGCCATTTGTATCGGTTGGTCCTCCTGTAATCCACATAATAAATTTGATCATATGTTTGTCGATGAAATGGTACTTGGGATAATCAATTACCCCAGCAAACACATCGACTTCTTTTGGAGACCAGCCTGTTTTTTTTATAAATTTTTGTACGTAGGGATTAGTATTTGGCATGTTCTTTTCAGTTTTTCTAGCAACAGCATTCACACTAAAGAAAGCTGCGTTCTTAGTCACTAGAACATCTCTATTATCTTTAATGAATTTCATTAATTTAGGCTGATGATTCCCATATCTTATGCTTGCACCAATAACAATATGATGATGAAGATTTAAATCCTCTGCAGTAGTATCATCAACCTTTTTTAAATTGATATCACACTCATCCTCAAAGCCTGCTGCAATCGATTGAGTTATTTTGTGAGTATGGCCATCAGTTGTGGAAAATATAAATAAGATTTTCTTCATTTCATTAGAATTATATGACATTCAGATATTTTGATAGAATTATTGATACATATATAAATAAAAATGAGTTTTTCAGCACAAAAAGCCACACCATTTGAAGTTTCAAACGAAGCTTTAAATAAGATTGTTAATTTAAAAACCAGTGAGGGCGCTAAATTTTTTAGAGTCTATGTTACAGGTGGTGGTTGTTCAGGCTTTCAATATGGTTTTAAGTTTGATGAATACGATGAAGATGAAGATACAAAATTAGATTTTGATCAAAATGTCACTATTCTTCTGGATGAACTGTCCTACCCATACATTCTGGGTTCAAAAGTTGATTATGTTGAAAATCTTATGGGAGCTAAATTTGTAATTGATAATCCCAACGCTAAAACAACTTGCGGCTGTGGGGCATCCTTCTCTATCTGAAAATTACACCTTTGTTGGCATAGGCCAAATAAGCAAAAGCACAAGCCTCCATATATCTTGAGTCAACCACTGAATCTGTGCTTGTAATGTTTGCACCTGTTTTTGTTTTAATGGATTTCATTAAGAATGTATTTCGAGTACCACCACCATGAAAAATAAGCTCTTTGGGTTTGTTGCAAAAGCTATGAAAATTTGCAATCATTTCTGCGGTTATATCTGATAAAGTAAAAAGCACATCCTCCGCTTTGTATTCTTTATCAAGCTTGCTTTTAAGAATTGAAGTGTATGCAGAAATATCGTCAGCACGTGGGTAGCCATACTCTAAAAAAATCTCCATTAAGGAATCTTTCAGTTTAATAATAAGTTTGCCTTGAGAAGCTAGATTGCCATCTTTATCAAAGTCACCATGGCCATAAAAACTTGTTGCCATATCCATGAGGCAGTTGCCAGGACCAATATCTGTGGCACATTCAATATTACCATTAACCAACCAAGTACCATTTGATATACCACCAATATTTATAACAGCACTCTCTGCTCCATTTTGACCAAAGAGATACTTATGAAAGATTGGTATTAATGGAGCTCCCATCCCCCCATTAGCTATATCTTTGTTTCTAAAATCAGACGAAACCTTTATGTGTGTTTTATTTGCAATTTCTTGAGGATCACCAGCTTGAATGCTTTTAGTATTTGTATGAGATATTGTTTGTCCTGAAAAGGCAATGAGCTCAATTTCAGACTCATCAATATTGCCCCTAGATAAAACAGTGTTAACTAAATTAATTGTTTTTTGGGTAATTTCGGCATCAATTCTTGAGAGCTCTTCTTCATGTTTATAGGTCTGGCTAAAAGGGATCGTAATCGTTTGATGTATCTGCAGTTCAGGTTCAAATGAAACTAAACAACCATCGAGAGCATCACGGCTTGTGCCTGACATCACGCCCAGATAAAGTGTGCTCATAAGCTAGAAATATTTTTGATAGTATTTGTTCTCTCCTCTACTAATTTATCAAAATATTTTTTGTTGTAGGAATTTATTGATTGAGCGTTTGGAGGCTCCACTTTCACTGGATTAGTATGTTTGCCATTGATATGAAATTCATAGTGGAGGTGTGGTCCTGTGGCTAGTCCAGTAGAGCCGACGTAACCAATGGTTTGCCCCTGTTCAACTTTTGCACCTTTTCTAATGCCTTTTGCAAACCCATTTAAGTGAGCATACCTCGTCATATATTTGTTGTAATGCATAACATCAATATAGTTTCCATATGAATTTGAGAATTTTGCTTCTTTAATAACCCCATCTCCTGTTACTTTAACTGCAGTTCCAGTTCTGGCAGCATAATCGGTGCCTTTGTGTGCTTTGATTGTATTCAATATTGGATGTTTGCGATTTGGGTTGTAGTGTGAGCTTATTCGAGCAAATTCTATTGGGGTTCTAAGAAAAGCCTTCCTTACATTGCTGCTGTCTGTAGTGTAGTAATCTTTTCTTCCTCTTTGTGTGAAGCGAATAACAAATAGCTCTTCGCCTTTATTTGTAAATTCAGCAGCTAAAATATCGCCATGAGATACCAATCTACCATTTGAATAGATGTCCTCATATAAGATTTTAACTTCATCGCCATTTCTAATGTCGTAGGCATAATCAATATCCCATCCAAAAATGTAAATTAAGTCACCCAAGACAGAATTTGGTACTTGTGCTTTTTTTCCAGAGGCATAAAGCGATTCTGTGATATTAAATTCTCGGAATTGAACAATTCTTTCGAGGTTATCCCTTTTTTTATCAAAATCATACTCGCCATCAGTAATAGTCAGAACATCTATGTAAAAATCTTCATCAAATCTTTTTACCAATAGATTGTTGTCGCTTTTTGAAATATACATTTCATCATTGATACGCAATTTGATGAATTCCTTAAGGTCTTTATCTTTCGCAATTGTGTTGATCAGGGTTGGAGACACTCCAAAACCAACCAGAGTAGAATAAAAGGTATCTCCTCTTTTGATAATCACTTTATTTTCTTCAGTGAGCAGAAGATCATCACCATTGTCCTTAATTTTTATTTCTGAAACAGTAATTTCCTGCTCACTCAGGAGGTTTCTATTTTCATAATCAGCTGCAATTAAAAATACAAATACACTCGGTACCAATAAAATGGTTAGAATTAATCTTAAGTGAGAGCCTGTGTACATGTTCTGATATTATATATAAAGCTTTATGAGTGATTTAAAAAAACAATTAGAAATTATAAAACAAGGAATTGAGGAAATCATTGGTGAGGATGATTTAGTTCAAAAGCTTAAAGACAATAAAACACTAACAATTAAAGTTGGATTTGATCCAACTGCACCAGATCTACACCTTGGACATACAGTTCTTTTAAGAAAGATGAGGCAGCTTCAAGACCTTGGGCATAAGGTCATATTTTTAATTGGTGATTTCACTGGAAAAATTGGTGATCCAACTGGAAAAAATAAGACAAGACCTCCTCTTACAGACAAAGAAATTGAAGAAAACGCAAAAACCTACCAAGATCAAGTTTTCAAAGTTCTTGATAAAGATAAGACAGTGGTTGATTTCAATTCAAGATGGGGTGATAAGATGTCTGGCGCAGATATGATTAAACTTGCAGCTCAATCAACAGTAGCGCGAATGATTGAAAGAGATGACTTTTCAAAAAGATTCAAAAATAATCAACCAATATCAATCCATGAGTTTTTATATCCTCTCATGCAAGGGTATGACTCAGTTGAGCTTGAAGCAGATATGGAGCTTGGTGGCACAGACCAAAAATTTAACTTATTGGTTGGAAGGGATTTGCAAAAGTCTGCTGGGAGCAAGCCACAAACAATAATGACTCTTCCGCTGCTTGAAGGCTTAGATGGAGTAAAGAAGATGTCAAAAAGTGAAGATAACTACATCGGCATAAACGAAAGTGCAGATCAAATTTTTGGGAAAACTATGTCCATTCCTGATGACGTAATGTTCAAATGGTTCGATTTATTAAGTTTTCGTTCCCCAGAAGAAATTTCATCACTTAAAAAAGAGATTGATCACGGTGCAAATCCTAGGGATGCAAAAATTATGCTTGCTCTTGAGTTAGCTGAACGTTTTACAAACAAAGATGAAGCAATGCAAGCACAAGAAAACTTTTCAAAAAAATTTGCAAAGAATGAATTGCCCTCAAATATTGAAGAGAAAGCTCATAAGATTGACCATATGCCAGCGCTACCAAATTTACTGAAAGATCTCGGCATGGTAACAAGCACATCTGATGCTCTTCGCCTGATTCAACAAGGGGCAGTTAAAATTAATCAGGAAAAAGTTGAAGACAAAGATACTATTCTTGGCTTAAACGAAAAAACGCTTCTGCAAGTTGGGAAAAAGAAGTATCTTTATGTCACTCTTAGTAAATAAGTCATAAACAAAGGGGAAAAATGTCGAATGAAAATAAATATGACCTAGTGATGTTTGGGGCCACAGGGTTTACAGGCAAATTGGTTTGCGAATACATAAATTCAAAATATTGTGATAGTTTGAACTGGGCTATTGCTGGCCGCAATAAAGATAAACTTGAAAATGTATCAAATGAGTTGGGTTTGAGTGTTCCGACTATTGAGCTTGATTCCAATAATGAATCTCATATTGTGAATGTCTTAAAACAGACACGCTTAATCCTAACCACAGTAGGGCCCTACCAGCTTTATGGGAATGAAATAATAAAAAAATGTGCAGAACTTGGAGTTCATTATGTTGATTTGTCTGGCGAGCCAGGATGGATGCACTTAATGAATGAGCATAAAGTGCAAGCTCAGCAAAGCGGAGCAAAAATAGTCCATAGTTGTGGGTTTGATTCTATTCCATCTGATCTAGGGGTGCTTTTTCTGCAAAATGAGGCAAAAAACAAACATGGCAGACCTTATGCAAATGTGAAGTGCCGAGTAAGATCAATGAAAGGTGAGTTTTCTGGCGGAACTGCTGCATCATTAAGAGCAACACTTGGCTCACTCAAAACTAACCCAGAAATGTTTAATATTTTGGTAGATCCATTTACTTTGTGTGAGGGTTTTAAAGGCCCAGACCAACCAGTTGATAACAAACCTTATTATGATGAGGTGCTTCAAGAATGGTCAGCACCATTTTTTATGGCGCCAATTAACACTAAAAATGTTCACCGATCAAATTACCAACTTAATTTTGCCTACGGTGAAGATTTTTTGTATGAGGAGATGTTTGCTTGCGGTGAAGGTGAAAAAGGAGAAGCAGCAGCTAAAGCGATAGCATCCTACAACCCAATGATGGGTGAGAATGTCCCTAAACCAGGAGAGGGTCCATCAAAAGAATCACGAGATAATGGCAGTTATGACATGGCCTTTTATGGCGTAGTGGATGGAAAAGTTGAAATGACAGCATCTGTTATCGGGCAAGGGGACCCTGGTTATTCATCAACCTCTAAGATGATTACAGAAAGTGCATTGTGCTTGCTCAACGATTGCGATGATTTGCCAGGCGGCATCTATTCCACAGCATCATCCATGGGAACAAAGCTGATTAAGAGGTTAGAAAAAAATGAAGTTATGTCTTTCAAAGTAGAAAGTTAAGTTTTACTCCTTGTCACAATTCTGAAATAAATGTCACAAAACTTTTCATACTGGCCACTTAAATTCAATTTGCTGTAACAAACAACAAATAATATTTCTTTAAGTTTTAATTTTTCTTCGAGGAAAGAAATATGAATAAATTTTATAATGCAATTGTCGTTGTTTTAACGACTCTTTTCGTTGCTGCTTGTGGTGGGGGGAGTTCGTCTCCTGCTCCAACGCCAGCTCCTACACCGGCTCCAACGCCGGCTCCAACGCCAGCTCCTACACCGGAGCCAACACCAGAACCAACCCCAGAACCAACCCCTGCACCGGTTTCAGATTGTGCAGTAGGTGATGATTCAGGTGTTGATTATGCAGACTTTGATGGTCAGACTAAAAGCATTTGCGTTCTAAGTTTCCCAGCTGAACTACCAATCACAGGAGAAGTATCAATAAACAACGATGCTATTTATGCTCTGAATGGTGCAGTTTTTGTGGGTGCTGGAATTAATGCAGATGGTTCAAGTGCTGGTGAAAATGGAATACTAAATATCGCTGAAGGTACAACAATCATAGGTTCAGCAGGTGCAAATTACGAAGATGCAACTGCTCTAGTAGCCTCCTTTGACTCTGCTTTAGAAGTTTCTGATACAGACGTTGACTACTTAGTGGTAAGCCCAGGCTCACAACTTAATATTAGTGGTTCTTCTACAATGCCAGTAGTTATGACAGGTGCAAGTGATTTAACTGGTGAAGTTAATGATGGTGCTCAGTCACAATGGGGCGGTTTAGTTATATCTGGTTTAGCTACTCAGAATAACTGTAATATCGATGATATTGGTACTGCTGCATGTACTGCAGAAGGTGAAGGCGCCTCAGGATACTATGGCGGCACAGATGATGCAGACAACTCAGGTACAATGGCTTATTTCCAAGTTAAATATGCTGGATACCTTTTCACAAATGAAGATGAGTTAAATGGTATTGCTTTCCAAGCTGTTGGTTCAGGTACTGATGTTTCTTATGTACAGGTTCATAATGGTTCGGATGATGGTATCGAATGGTTTGGCGGTACAGTCGGCATTAAGAATTTTGTTGTCACAGGAGCATCAGATGATTCTCTTGATTGGACAGATGGATGGAGAGGTTATGCACAATACGGAGTTGTTGTACAGACACTCTTCCCTGTAACTGATGCATCAAGATCTAAGGATAATACTATTGAGGCAGACAACTTAGGTTCTGATATGGATAGAGCTCCAAGATCATTCCCGTCACTTGCTAATGTAACATTTGTTCAAGATTACGGTGGCGATAAACTTCAGCTCAGAGAAGGAACAGGAATCAATTTATGGAATTCAATTGTTTCTGGTAATCCTGAAGATTCAGACGGATGTGTTGACGTTGATGATGATGAAACATTTAGATTCATGAGCGAAGAGAATGGTCTAAGTTTAGCTGGAACATTATTTGACTCTGTTAAGTGTGGTACATGGTACTTTGATGATGGTAATGGTAATGTTGAAGCAGGCGGTGGCCTCGAAGATGACAACGATGTTGCTGATGGTGGATTTGCCTTTGATGTAGCAGCGTATATTGAAGCTAACGCTAATGTTGGTGCAACAGGTCTTCATGGCAGAATGAGGAATGCTGCTTACATAACACATCCACTTGTTGGTTCATATTATGATGCAGCTGACGCTAATTCTATCGATCCAAGAGTTGAAACTGCTTCATTTATTGGTGGTGTTGAAAGCGAAGCAAATGACTGGACAGTTGGCTGGACATTTGGTTTGCATATGGATGAGTTTGAATGTCCATATGGTACAACACTTGGCAACATGAAAGACGGTGCTGGTGCAGCGTGTGAACTTGTTGCTGCTCAATCAGAAGATAAGAACATAAGACTTGTTGGTGGTGGTTTACCATATCTTATGAAAGAGCAAGTGAAAGTCGGTGATGGAACAAATGTTGGTGCTAAGTACCTACAGATTGATCCTGGTGTAACTCTTTATAGTGACAGTGTCTTTGGTGAAGGTGCCACAGATGAGTATGATGCTATCGTTGTTCCGACATTCTCTAAAATTATGGCCAACGGTGCTCCAGGAGCTCCTGTAACAATGACATCAGGACGTGAAGTTAGATATCCAAGTGGTGATAATGCTGTTTCAGTAAACACCTCATCAGATTGGGGCGGTCTTGTAATTAATGGCTTAGCCACGCAAAACAATTGTAATGAAGCTGACCTAGGAACAGCAGCATGTACAGCTGATGGTGAAGGTAATTCAGGAAGTTATGGCGGTACAGATGATGCTGATAACAGTGGAAACCTTTTCTACTTAGTTCTTAAATACGCAGGTAGATTGTTTAATGCAGAAGATGAGCTTAATGGTATTGCATTCCAAGCCGTGGGAAGTGGTACAGAAGTTGATTATGTTCAGACATTTAATACTTCCGACGACGGAGTAGAATTCTTTGGTGGAACTGTGAGCGCTAAGCATTTGCTAGTGATGGGTGCATCCGATGATTCTATTGACTGGACTGATGGTTGGAGAGGTAATATCCAGCACGCTATTGTCTGGCAAGACCAAGGTCAAACCTTTGGGAAGGACAGGTCTATTGAAGCTGATAACTATGGCTCAGATATGGACAGATTGCCAAGGTCTAATCCACAAATTGCAAACTTAACTATTGTCAGTGATGATGGTCAAGCAATTCTGCTTAGAGAAGGGACCGGCTTAGGGTTATACAACTCTGTTATCGCAGATGATTCTGGCGAAAGTACATGTTTAGATATCGATAACGTTACTACGGCTGATTTCAATGGTGACGGTACTCTCGGTGAGGGACATGATTATGTTGGTAGTTTATTTGCTTGTGCAACAGCAGCAGATGCTGGTACTGGCGAAGATGATGTTTCAGCAGCAGATACACTTGCTTTAATGGAAGCTAACAGCACTGTAAGTGAAAATGGTGATTCCTTAAGTGGGTATACCAATGGAAGTGTTGAGGCTGCATTAACTCCAGCTGACACTTCATCAAATAGCTTCTTTGAAGCAACTGATCATGTTGGTGCCGTAGCATCAGCTGAGTCAGACTGGACATCAGGATGGGCTTACTTTCCTGAGTCAGAGTAATTGCTTACCTCGCAGTTAGTAATTAACTCAGCCCTTTTAGCCACCTCTTCGGAGGTGGCTTTTTTTTTTAAATTTCACAGGTTTGTAACATTAAAGATTCATATGCTTCTTAAAATCATTAGAGGCATTCAGGAGTCACGCAAATGAAAAGATCAATTTTTTATACACTATTTTTAACAACATTTATCCTTGGACAAGAAAGTTCAGAAGAACAAAACCAAAATGGGTCCATTGAAGAAGTTCTTGTATCTGTAAGTTTTATCCCAGATGAAAAGAGAGATACAAGTGAAATTTCAAGCACTCTATCATCAGAATCTATGAGCATAGCTGGAGATAGTGAAGCTGCTGATGCATTAAAAAGAGTAACAGGCCTAAGTTTGGTTAAAGGCAAATATGTTTATGTTCGAGGTTTAGGTGAGAGATATTCCTCTGCTTTATTAAATGGGGTTCTTTTACCAAGTCCTGAACCTTTAAAAAGAGTCGTGCCCTTCGATATATTCCCTACTTCTATTTTAGAAAATGTTCTTGTTCAAAAAACATACTCTGCTCAATATCCAGGCGAGTTTGGTGGGGGTGTAATAGATATGAGAACTAAGCTTATACCTAATGAGGAGTTTTATGAGCTTGGTATTTCAACAACATATGATTCACTAGCAACTGGTACAGAGGGAGATATAATGCCTGGTTATGATGATGATTGGACAGGGTTTGATACTGGCTACAGAGACCTTCCAAAATCACTAGGACCATTATATGAACAGGGAGATTTTATCTCTTTAGCAATAGCTTCATATTACGATATACAATCTGCTGCTCAGGGGTTTCCTGGTCAATGGCTCCCTGAAAAAGAAAGCTTTAATCCAGATTATGGATTTGATTTTGCTTATGGTAATTCTTATGACATGGGTGAGCTTGGAAACCTAGGTATAATTATTTCAGCAGGCTACGATGCTTCGAATGATTATCAACCAGATATTGAAAGGAAAAATTTTTCAAGAGGTACTGGCGATTCATTGGTGGCAATGGATCAGTATCAAGTAAAGAAAAGCAATAAACAGATCGATACAAATGTTTTAACAACGGTTGGATGGGATATAGATAATTTCAATTATCTACAGTTTACTGGTTTGATTGTTCGTAAAACAGACAACAGGCTCACTATAAGTGAGGGCAGAAATATAGAAGCTGACTTTGATGAAAGAAGAACAAAAATGGAATGGGTTGAGAGATCAATTACATCCTCAACAATATCTGGAAAACATGATTTGGCTAGTGGATTATCAATTGATTGGAGAACAAGTTATGCAACTGGAAAGAGAAATTCACCATTTGAGAGAGAATACTTTTATGAGTTTCAAAACGGTGCCTATGAATTTTCACGTAGACAGGACAGCAATTACACAAACTTCTCTTGGTTAAATGATAATTCAACTGAAACTGCCATTGATTTTATGTATCCAATTGAAACTGACAATATCATTGCAAATTTAAAGTTTGGATTTAAGACACTAAACAAAGAAAGAAATACCGATGTTAAAAGGTATGCATTCTTACCAGATTTCACTAATGGTGCTTTATTTGCTGATCGTGAATTTAGAAGACAACCTATAGATATAATTATGGATCCTCAAAACTTTAGATATGACCGAACCGGACTTGTGCTAACAGAACTTTCTCTCAATACAGATAATTATGAAGGTGATATGTCTGTTGATGCTTGGTACGTTTCTGTTGAGAGCGACATCACAGAAACATTGAGTGTTAGTATCGGTGCTAGAAATGAAGATTCGCTGCTTGAAACAAATACTCGAACTTTTTTTGGTGGTTCTGACAATGTTCAATCTGTAGATGCATTAGATAAATTGCTTCCAGCCCTTACGGCAACATACCAATTAAATGACAGCATGCAGATAAGATTTGGAATGAGTGAAACAATCTCTAGACCAATGTTCAGGGAAATGTCGCCTGTCTTGTTTGTTAACTTTGAAACTGACAGATTAGAACGTGGTTTTTCTGGAATAGTCTCATCAGAAATTGAAAATTTAGATCTCAGATATGAGTGGTATTTTGGTTTTGATGAATTTCTAACAATATCTTATTTTGAAAAAGATTTTGTAAATCCAATTGAGCAAGTTTTGGAAGCTGCAGCTACAAGCTCTTATGTAAGTTATCGAAACGCATTATCTGCTGAGCTTCAAGGAGCTGAATTTGAATATCAAAAACAATTTGGTGAATTAATCCAGGGTTTTGATTTCTTTGGAAAGATAAACTACACAGTTACAGACTCAAATGCAGTAACTAATCCGGAATTTATTACCTTATCTTCTTACGATGATAGACCGCTTGTTGGGCAACCAGACGATATTTTAAATATCCAAATTGGTTATTATGGATCGGATGATTCAAGGCTAAGCATAATTTATAACGACGTTGGTAACAGAATAAGAGAGCTTGGATCAGATGTAATACCAAATGTTATGGAAGACCTTCCAGAAACCTTGGATATAGTTTACAAAAAAACATTTCAAGCCATTGATGGAAATTTAGATTTAACAATAAAGTTAAGAAATTTACTTGAGGAGCCTTATGAAGCATTGCAAGGCAATCAAGTTTATGAAACTTATTCATCATCATCCTCAATTTCTATAGGCTTGAAGTACAGTTATTAATCGTGAATACAGTTTTGTTTGTTTGTGTTGAAAACGCATGCAGAAGTCAGCTTGCTGAGGCTATTGCTAATGCAAAATTTGGGGATTATTTAAAAGCTTTTTCAGCAGGCTCAAATCCTGCCAAAATAATTAATCCTAAAGCAGTTAGTTCTTTAGCCAGAATAGACATTGTTTTAAAAAATAAAAGACCAAAAAATGTCCTTGCATATGAAGGTCATGACTTTGATTTTTGTGTAACCATGGGGTGTGGCGACGCCTGCCCAACATTTCTATCTTCGGTTAAAATTGATTGGAACATCCCAGATCCAAAACATATGAATGATTTTGAATTTGATCAAATAAGAGACCTGATAGAAAAGAAAATCGTTGAAGATCTTATAAAATGAGAGCTTTAAGTAAAAAGATTTTTTCAGAGTTTTTAGGCACAGCAGCATTGGTTGGAGTTGTAGTGGGCTCAGGGATAATGGCAGAGAATTTAGCATCAGGAAATATTGCTCTAGCATTATTGGCCAACGCACTGGCAACTTTTTGGGGGTTGTATTTCTTAATTACTTGTCTAGGTCAATTTAGTGCTCATTTTAATCCCGCAGTATCTTTAATCTTTTTTATAAAAAAGGATCTTGATAGTAAAACTTTTATATATTTCATTATTTTTCAAACTTTGGGAGCAATATGTGGAGCACTATTGGCTAATGCAATGTTTGATTTAGACATTTTTCAAATATCAGAAAAATTACGAACAGGATCAAACTTGTGGCTTAGTGAAGGAGTCGCAACTGCAGGTTTAATTCTAATAATTTTGCTTTCTCCAAAAGAGAAAACTGCAATTATGGTGGCCTCTTACATTGGTGCCGCATACTGGTTTACATCTTCCACATCTTTTGCAAATCCAGCAGTGACCATTGGAAGAGTTTTTTCAGATACATTCACAGGCATTGAACCTTACAGTGCTATGTATTTTATTCTTTACCAGCTGATTGGTGCATTGGTGGGAATATTAATTTTTTCATTTATGAAAAAGTAACAATTCTTAATATTTTTAAAAAAATCGTTATGATGAGTATATGAAGTTGCGTGCTTTTATTTTACTTTTAATTTCAATTCAATCTGCTGTAGTAGCAGCAGATTACAATATTTCTCAATTAGGGAAGCGTTTTGATGATCCATGGAGTCTGGCCTTTATCAGTGAAGATAAGTTTCTTCTCGCAGAACTAAGTGGCGAGCTCAAAGTTGTAAATTACACAACTGGTGAAGTTGAGGCACTTGTTTCAAATGTTCCAGAGGTAGTGTATGCAAGCCAAGGCGGTTTGGCAGATGTAATCATTGATGATGCATTTGCTTTTACTCAACAAATCTTCATAAGTTATTCGGCTAGAGATGCTGATCAAAACAACCAGATAACTTTATTTGTAGCTCGAGCAAAACTCGTTGGAAACGCTCTTCAAGATGTCGAAGTTATCTTTAAAGCCCAAGCCCCAAGACGCATACCTATGCACCTAGGAGCAAAGATGGTTATTTTGACCGATGGCACTTTATTGATAGCTAGTGGAGATGGTTATGACTACCGTGAGGCCGCTCAATATCTTGATAATCATTTTGGAAAGATGATCAGGATTAATAAAGATGGTTCTGTGCCAGAGGACAATCCTTTTGTAGGCGATGAAAATGCATTGCCTGAAGTTTTTTCTTATGGCCATCGAAATATGCAAGGATTGCTTGTTGATAAAGATGGAACGATTTGGGAACATGAGCATGGTCCAAAAGGCGGTGACGAGATCAACATTTTAGAACCTGGTTTGAATTATGGTTGGCCTGCTATTTGTTATTGTGTAGATTACTCTGGCGCACAAATTACACCATTTACTGAAAAAGAAGGGATGGAACAACCGCTTAAATATTGGCGTCCATCAATTGCTCCATCAGGTTTCATACTTTACGCAGGAAAAGAGTTTCCTGAGTGGCAAGGGGATCTATTTTTATCTGCATTGGCTTCGCGTGATGTTAGACGAGTAAGTACTGATTTTAGTGAAAACTCAGAAGAGGTACTTTTTTCAGAATTAAACGCAAGAGTCAGAAATATTTACGAAGCACCTGATGGAAAAATTTTATTATTGCTTGATGGTCCAGATGGTAGAATCCTGAAAATTTCAAAGTAGTATGGGCTTTCTAAGACACCCGATTGCAATTTTTACCGCTGCTGCTGTAGCAACTATATGCATAACTCCAATAACATCAGTATCGAATCTATTCTGGCTGATCTCAGCTGATATGCCAGTAACTTTGTGGACATGGCTGAGCATTATTTTTCAGGATTTTTTTAATTTAGGAATACCATTGCTTCTAGTCTTTGCTATTGGCTTTTCAATTGCATTTGCAGTGGCGAGGTTATTAATTATTCTCTTTAGATTGCCACCCAAGTTTATGTATGCTCTGGCTGGCTCCATAGCAATCGGAACAGCATTATTTCTAATGGTAGAGCTATTGTTTAAAACTCATCCAATTGCTGGTAACAGAACACTTATTGGATCATTTTTTCATCTTGTTGGAGGATATTTTGGAGGATTAGTTTTCTATAAAATGATAAATAAACCTACTACAGAGACATTAATTATAAGGTTTTTAGCATTTATACCGTTCATCTTGTTAGGCTCATCATCAGTTACTTGGATTTTTGATCCAATTGTAGCTGCATCATCATTTGGCTTTGATTTTGAATCATTAAGCGATTATGGCAAGAATACTCTAATAAGAGATATGACAGCATTTTTTCTTGGCTTATCAATCTTCATGTTGCTTGGTATTATAACTTTAAACCAAACATGGTTTTTTTCTGTTTCTATAGTGATGGCTTGCGCCTTTCTTTTTAATTTGGTTGCAGTATTCCTATACGAAACTAACCAAAACTCAGCAATGATTTTTGAAGTTGTAGTAGCATTTTGGTTTTTAAGTTTAGGTTTGTGGCTTAAAAAACTTAAAAATTAATGTAGCAAAAAGCTATTAAAACACTACTAAATAAATATAATATCAAGTTCTTTGGGTCTGTAGCTCAGCTGGTTAGAGCGCACCCCTGATAAGGGTGAGGTCGGAGGTTCAAGTCCTCCCAGACCCACCAGTAATGTAGATTTCTATTCCAAAAAAAACTATTCTTAAACTTAAGTGCAAAGGGGAGGCTATGCCTGAGATCTTTTTAGGAACCCTTTGAACCTGAACCATACAATGATGGCGGAGGAATTGCATGAATAACATCATAAATTATCTATATATTCTCGTTCTACTAGTGTCTTTAAGCATTTGTGCTGAAGAAGTTGAAGAAATAATTATCAAAGCAGACTGGCGCGAAGCACCTATTACAGACGGTGATACAAGTACCTTTGTGTTAAGTGGCAATGAAATCAAAGCACAACCAATAAAACATTTCGAGAACCTGTCGTATCTTGTCCCAAATTTAAATTTTGCTGCAAGTGATTCGAGAGCTAGGTATTTTCAAATTAGAGGCATAGGTGAAAGATCGGGTTATCTTGGCACACCTAACTCTTCTGTTGGCTTTTTAATTGATGATGTTGACTACTCAGGGCAAGGTGGTATCGCTACTTTGTTTGACGTCGATCAGGTTGAAGTCATTAGAGGTCCTCAGGCATCAAGAATTGGAGCCAATGCTCTTGCTGGACTAATTTATATTAAAACAAAAGAACCAACGGAAGAATTTGAAGCTAGTTCAGAAATAAACCTTGGATCTTATAACACTCAAAGTGCTGGCATAGCATTAAGTGGACCAGTGACAAAAAATAAAGACGTTAAATTCCGTTTTGTTGTTCGTCAGGATCAGTCCGATGGATTTCGTAAAAATTTGTTTTTAAATAAATCAGACACATCTAGCAAAGATGAATTAACCCTTAGATTAAAAATTGATTTTAAACTATCAGAAACAAGCAACAGCAAACTACTTTTGAGTTCTGTCGATATGGATGATCCTGCAGATATATGGACTATAGACAATTCTCTCAATACATTGTCAGACAGACCAGGCATGGACTCACAAAAAACTGATACGCTCGGCTACAAGTACTTTAAAAAATTTGATCAGTTTGAATTGCAAAGCTTCACAAGCACCACTGATACATTTGTAGTATTTAGTTACGATGCAGATTGGGGAAATTCTGAATCTCACGCTCCTTATACTTACGACTATTTTTCAGAAACCTTGCGAGATAGGCAATCATTTAATCAAGAGTTTAGGTTGGTTTCTAATTCAAATAATGTGCCCTTCAGTTGGGTATTGGGAACGACATTTCTATCGCTCGATGAAACAAATGATAGGCAAGATGATGGAATATATGGAGATCCCTCTGATCCATTTGGGCCGTATGAAAGCCTAACCATATCAAGCAGTGATTACAGTTCTAATAATTTATCTTTTTTTGGAAACATTGATTATGAGCTAGCTAAAGATTTAGTTATTTCATTGGGTGTAAGAGCAGAAGAATGGAAAGCCAAATATTCAGATACTAATAATGAAAATTTTAATCTCTCCAATGATATGTTCGGAGGCAAGGTATCTGTGAGTTATTTGATGGAGAACATTGGAAATGCATATTTAAGTTACGCGAAGGGTTATAAACAAGGGGGATTTAACGTAGGTCTAGGACTATTAGGACAGGTAGATCCAAATGAGCTTGAATATGACCCTGAATATTTAACAAATTATGAACTAGGCATTAATTCAAAGATCAGTGATTTTACAGATTTGAGCTTTAATATTTTTTATTCCCAGAGAGAGGATCAACAGGTATTGATTTCAACACAAGTTGACCCAAATGACCCCAACACTTTTGTTTATTTAACTCAAAATGCTGCAGAGGGCCTGAATTATGGGTTTGAAGGATCATTCGATACGCAATTAAATGACGCATTGTCTCTATTCCTAAATCTGGGGTATCTGGAGACCGAGATCAAAAATTGGGCTTCAAGGCCTGATATTGAGGGGAGAGAACAAGCACACGCACCAAAGTATAGTTTCTCTGCTGGAGCAGAATATTATTTCCAAGAAAATACTTCATTTGAAATTAACTTCATAGGGAAAAGTGGTTTCTACTATTCAGATTCACATAACAATAAATCTGACTCATACGTTTTAACTAATGCAGCTCTTCGTCATAGTGTTGATAACTGGGTGATTGATTTATGGGTGCAAAATCTATTCGATGAATATTACTCAACAAGAGGGTTCTTTTTTGGAAATGAAGCACCTGACTTTATAGATACTCTTTATAGAAGGCACGGGGATCCAAGACACTTTGGGTTATCTGTAAGATATGATTTCTGATCTATTAAATTCAATATGGTTTGAAGTCTTTGCAGCATTGTTGGCCATAACATATTTGGTTTTAGCAATGCAGCAAGATATTAGGTGTTGGATAGCATGGATCATAAGTTCAGTTATGTATTTCTTTGTCATGCTTACAGCTGGACTGATAATGGAGGCTGCCCTGCAAATCTTTTATTTAATTATGGGGCTATATGGATGGAGTCAATGGAAGCGAAAAGCATCATCTCAAAGTTTAAATATCAAAACATGGACTTTGCGGCAACATTTTTCTGCACTGAGCCTGCTTTTTGTAGCTGTTGTTTGTTTTGGTTACCTTCTTACAGCAAATACAAATGCTGTATCACCATATATCGACTCATTTACAACATGGGGAGCCATCTTGGCTACCTATATGGTTGCAAAAAAAGTGCTTGAGAATTGGATCTATTGGTTTGTAGTTGATTTTGTATCAGTGTTCCTATTCTTAAGCAGAGAGCTTTATCCAACTGTTGTTTTGTTTGTTATATATTTAATAATTATTGTATTTGGCTACAAGGCTTGGCTGAAATCAATGAATACGCATGAGTAATATTGAGAATTTTCTTAACACAGCTGAAAAAGATATTGCTTTGATAAAAACTATTCAGAAAACAAAATTTTCAGAGGTTTATGAGTGCAGGTTGGATGGTAAGGATGCCATTCTTAAAATTAAGACAGACTATACCTTTGAAAACGACATTGGCATTGAAGAAATAATTGTTAATCGACTTCACAAACTTAATTTAACACCGCGAATTTTACATGCTGATACACAAAAAAAAGTAGTGATATACGAAAAAGTGATTGGTTCTGATCTGAGCACAGTTCCTAAAGCAAATATTATCTCTAAATGCGCAAAGCAACTAAAGAAACTTCACAACTCAAATATTGTTTGTGACGATTGTAGTTCATTCAAGAGTAAAATTAAGAAATATGAGCATGCCATTGCTCAAAAAACGTCAAACTTATTCTATCGAAGTGCTTTCATGTTTATTTATAAGTTAGCAGCAAGGGATAAACATCAGGTGTTTTGTCATAATGATTTGAACTTATCCAACATAATGTATTCAGATGATATTTTTTTCATTGATTGGGATTATGCCGGTTTCAATCATCCTTATTTTGACCTCGCTCTACTTTTTAATGCTATGAATTTGACAAGCAATGAAGAATATAACTTTTTAAGCATCTATGCCGATCAGGAAAATAATATTGATCACGATTTATTAAAAGAATATAAAAAAATGTCTTTGTACGTCGAATACTTATGGATTGTTGCAACATCTAGCCAAGAAAACCCCAAATACGCCACGCGTTTTGATGAGTTAACCACACTTCTTCGATAGGTTTTATATATTTACATATCCCTTGCTTTTTACATATTAAATATTTATATTTATCTAAATTTTTACAAAAAAATTTACAAATAGTACTAATTAACATAAAAAACTATGAAAATTGCAATAAATGGCTTCGGCAGAATCGGTAGAAATATCGTTCGTTCTTACTTATCAAAAGATCAGATTTGGAAAAAATTCAATCAAATTGAGATTGTGGCAATAAATGATTTAGGTTCTCCAGAACACAATGCACATTTATTGAAATATGATTCAGTTCATGGAAAGCTGGCAAACCAAGTATCATCAACAGATAAATCAATATCCATTGATGGTAATGAGATTGCTTGTTTCAGCGAAAGAGATCCTAGCAATCTTCCATGGAAAGAGTTAGGTGTTGATTTAGTTTTTGAATGCACAGGTTTCTTTGCATCCAAAGACGGATCTCAGAAACATCTTGATGCTGGTGCTAAAAGAGTATTAATCTCTGCTCCAGCAAAAGGTGTTGATAAAACAATTGTTTACGGCGTCAACCACACATCTTTAACTAAGGATGATCTCGTAATTTCAAATGCATCATGCACAACTAACTGTTTAGCTCCTCTTGCTAAAGTCATTAACGAAAAGTTTGGTATTGCAGATGGTTTAGCTAATACAATACATGCCTATACCAATGATCAATCTTTACTTGATGTTTATCATTCAGATTTGCTGAGAGCAAGAGCTGCAGGTGTTTCTATGATTCCAACTAAGACAGGTGCAGCAAGTGCAGTTGGTCTTGTCCTCCCAGAATTAAATGGGAAATTGGATGGCTTAGCTATCAGAGTACCAGTTTCAAATGTATCGCTTCTAGATTTTACCTTCACATCAGAAAAATCATTTAGTATTGATGAGCTAAATGAAGCTTTAGAAGCAGCAGCCACTAATGGTCTAAGTGGTGTTTTAGATATCAATAGCATTCCATTAGTAAGTACAGATTTCGGTGGTGATCCACATTCATCTATTTATGATAAATCTCACACCCGTCAGGTAGGTAATTCAACAAAAATTCTAGCCTGGTATGACAATGAGTGGGGCTTTTCAAACAGAATGTTAGATGTGGCTTCATATTTAAACCAGAACGTCTCACTTAAATCATTAGCTGCTTAAGTTCTTGAAATAAAAATACTAATACTTAGATACTCTAGATGAGATTCTTATTAGTATTTTTATTTTCTATGTTCACATATGCTCAAAACTCTGACGATAAAGCCTCTTGGTATGTCTACACTGACCAGGTGATGGGTGGCAAATCAAAATTAAGTGCAAGTTTTACGGAAGGTGTTGTAAAGCTTGATGGTGAAGTCACAACAAAAAATAATGGCGGCTTTGTTAGGTTAGCGCACAGACCTGACGAAATAAATAAAAATGCCAAGGGCATCAAATTCAAAGCCAAAGGCAACAACGAAGCTTATGAAGTTCACGTAACATTAAAGGGCATGAAAATGCCACCTTGGTCATATCTGAGCACATCATTTGATGTAAATGATCAGTGGAATGAATACCAAATTCTATTTTCTGACCTCAAGAAAAACGGCATGATGGCTGCATCCATGAAGCCTAAAAACATCAGAGAAATAAGCATTGCAGGCTACGGCCGTGATTTCAATGTTGATCTAGAGCTTAAAGATATCGAGCTGTTCTAAAACCAAGAAAATTTTTGAACCTTTTTCCATTTTTCCGTTCCTAAATAATAAGGGGGCTGAAATATGGATAAAAATGAAAGGATGCAAAGGTCAGAGAGAGCACGTAATAGAAGGCACGAAAACCAACGCATCGTTGAAGAAAGAACTTTAAACTTTTATCAAAAATTAAAAAGAGAAAAAATTAAAAAGAAAAAGACAAATCCTCATTAAATGAGTAGTATCTTTTTATATGAAAAATCTCAGTAGACTTGTTTTTCTATTAAGTCTTTCCTTTTTTGGTCTAACCACGCTTGATCAATCATCTCATGTTCTTGAAGATCATGGCAAAAGTGAGAATATTGAGCACGTTGCATGTGTTCTAGAAAACCCAGAGCCACAAACACTCGAAGTAGCTGTAAATAATTTTATTTCGTTTGATATTGAAGCTGGTCTATCAGTTTTTTTATACCCTTCTAAAGTTTATAGTTTTAACTCAAGAGCACCTCCAAGAGAATCTTAATCCCAATATTTTAGATTAAGTTTTTTTTAAGGAGGTAAAATGAAAAAACATCAAATTTTAATTTTAATACTAAGCATTTCGAGCTTTTCACATGCTCAAGATGTTGAAGAAGTTGTAACTTCTGCTCTTGCAGACCCGTCGCAAATTGAAAATCCACTCCATTTGGTTAAAAGTGTTGATTTGGAGGCTGAGCCGACCACTAGTTTAGGCGAAGCTTTAGATAATTTAGCAGGGGTAGGTTCTGCTGACTATGGTGCTGCTATTGGCCAGCCAATTATTAGAGGCCTATCTGGCGCACGGATAAAAGTACTAAATAATGGGTTAGTTGTTAGAGATGTTGCAGGCATTGGTGCTGATCATCCTAATGACATAGATCTTAGCAATGCTTTACAGGTCGAAGTAGTTAGAGGTCCATCTTCATTGCTTTATGCAAATGGAACCATTGGTGGAATTATAAATGTTGTCGACAATTCAATTGCAAAAAGCGATTTTGATGGCTTTTCTGGAAGTCTTGGTTATGAAATGCAGGAAGTCAATGATGGCAGTGTTTCAACCTATAACTTCCAGCATAATGTTGCCGGTCTTAACTTTTATCTAAGTGGGTTAGATTCCGATTTTGAAAATTACGTAACTCCAAGAGGTTCTGTTATTGAAGATGGAATGAAAGCTGATGAAAGCATCGTAATGAATTCTGATTCAGCCGCTGAGACAGGTAAATTTGGAGTTTCTAAGACAGGAGATTGGGGCTACATAGGCATGTCACTATCATCTGCGGAAAGAGTTCATGGTATCCCTTTTCATGGTGAAGAGGATGATGAACACGAAGGTGAAGAGCATGATGAGCATGAAGGCGAAAGAATATTTGCCATGACTGAATCTGATATCTTCACTTTGCAGGGTTCATTGAACTTAGGTAATGGTTTAGTAAACAAAGTTGATTACTTCTTAACAACTTCAGAATATTCATTGATGGAACAGCATGCCGAAGAGCAAGGTGAAGAGCATGAAGGCGAAGATCATGATGAGCATGAAGGCCATAGTGAAGAGCCAGCATTATTCACAAATGATGCGACAGAATTTGGAATGATTTTTGATCTATCGAATGATAAGCGTACTCAAAAAATATCCATGAATTTTGCTGAAGAAGAAATGGTAATAGCTGGCGAGGAAGCATTTATGCAACCAACAATGAGTGAAGAGTTTACTATTGGTTATTTTATGAGCCAAGATATTGGTACTGCTCACCTTGATTTTGGAATCAGGTTTGATGACATTACAAGAGATGGTTCAGTCGCTGAAATGCACCATGAAGATGAGGATCATGATGAGGATCATGAAGGTGAAGAAGAAGTGGAGGATTATAGCTTTAACTATTCAACCACAAATTACTCCCTTCAACTGACCCAAAGTTTAACTGATAAATTATCTTTCGTTTTAAGTGGCACAAGTGCAGATAGAGCTCCTGGAGCACAAGAATTATTCATGAATGGCCCACATTTAGCTACAAGACGTTTTGAAGTTGGAAATGTAAATCTTAATCCTGAAAAGTCTAATAACCTTGATATGTCATTGAATTATAGCGATGGAGGTATTTTTGCTAAATACACTGTTTATGTAAATAACGTGAATGACTTTATCTACTTGTTGGATGAGTCAGATGAAGATCATGAAGAGCATGAAGAAGAGCATAGTGGGCTTACATTAGCAGAGTATCTGCAAAATGATGCAAAGTTCACAGGTTATGAATTTGAATTGGGTAATAGCTATCAATTAGAAAATGGCACACTTACTGCAACTGTTGGCTTAGATGCTGTTGAAGGTAAGCTTAAAGATTCACAAATGTTTGTGCCTCGTATGATGCCTAAGAGAAGATTCATGAATCTTGATTATGTTTCTGGTGATTACTCTGCTGGAGTTTCTTATAAAGAAGTTCAACCACAAGATAATGTAGCAGAAGGTGAAACTGGAACTGATGGGTATAGAATGCTGGATCTTGATGCCTCTAAATCTTATGACTTAGGCGATGGCGTAACATTCAGATCGTCCGTATTCATTAAAAACCTTCTTGATGAAACAGCTAGAAACCATACTTCATTTGTAAAAAATGAGGTTCCACTAGCTGGCAGAAATGTTGGTTTCAAATTTAGAATTACTTTCTAATTCTTAGTCGATCTAACTAGGGTCTTTGCACCTCGCTGGCCCTAGTTAGGTGTTTACAAGTGCATAAAGATAAAGCAAAATTCAAGCTTAAACTTTTCATATGTATAACGATCAATATAAGTCTGACAGAATAGCAGCCTCAATGTCGCTGATTTGTGTGTTGCATTGCTTGTTTGTGCCTTCTTTCTTTATTGCAGTTTCAAGCACTTCTGCTTTAACTATCGATAATGACATCATTCATTACTTACTATTAATTGTTACTCTTCCTGTGAGCTTATATGCCCTGCACCTTGGGTTAAAAAATCATAAGAAAAAAGGAGTTTTCGCCCTTGGCATTACTGGGCTAGTGCTCTTTGTTTTGGCTGTGTTATTTGGCGAGGTTTACGCCGGTGAAACAGGAGAGCAAGTTGTCACAGTAATAGCCTCTTTGATAGTGATTTATGCTCACTATCAAAACTTCCAAATTTGTCGAAAGCTTGAGTGCTCATCATGCCATAGTTCTGTTGCAGAAAAGTAGCAGTTAATAAAACAAATTAATTTATAATATATATAATGAAAACTAATGCTTTTGTTCTGATTTTTATCTCCTTGCTAGCATTGCCTGAAACAAAAGGACATCAAGGATTAATGGCAACTTTATTTGTTCAAAAATCTGCCGAGTTTTACAGCAATTCTATTGGCATTTATAACTCTGCTATGGATAAACTACCAGCACTTGTAGAGGATAAAAATTATACAGCTGCCCTTGAACAAACTTCAGGGTTTTCTGGGAAACCACCTGCTGTAATTTTAGATATAGATCAGACTGTATTAGACAACATAGCCTATCAAGCTCGTTTAATTGAAAATGGAAAATATTATCCTGATGGTTGGGATGCTTGGTGTATGGAAGAAAAAGCTTATTACATTCCCGGTGTAGAGCAGTATCTTGCTCTTGCAATTAGCCTTGGTGTAGAAGTGTTCTTTGTTACTAATCGCACAGCAAACCTTGAAGAAGCAACAAGGAACAATTTAGAAAAACTGGGATTTTCATTTTCAACAAAACTAGATCAGCTTCTTATGAAAGGCGAGAAGCCAGAATGGACTTCCGATAAAACATCAAGACGTCAGCTTATTGCTGATGATTATCGCATTGTCATGATGATTGGCGATAATTTTGGTGATTTTGTTAGCTTAGATGTGAATCGATCATCAACAGAGCAAAGAAATGATGCAGCTAAAGCATACAATGAAATGTGGGGACATAGCTGGTTTATGCTTGCAAACCCAACTTATGGTGATTGGGAAAGCGCTTTCATTGGTTTTGATTATGGCATTCCAAGATCAAAACAGCTTGAGATGAAGCTAAAGGCCTTAGATCAGCAAAGATGAAGTTTCTAAAATATTTTTTTGTAGCACTTTTGTCGATCGTAGTCACTTTAATCGCAGTTAATCAATATGTACCTGTTCTTATCGATGTGCCAAAAAAAGATAGATTGCTTATCGATTTTAATTTTGGAAAGAAAATCACCAATAAAGAACTTATCCCTGTAGAAAGAAAAGCTAAAAATATAATACTTCTAATTGGTGATGGGTTGGGGAGCAATCAAATTGTTGCCTATAAGATAGCTAAAGAAGGGCCAAATGCCATAACTGCTTTTGATGTGTTTCCTGTATCAGGACTTGTTAAGACGCATGCTTATAACACATTAGTAACCGACTCAGCATCATCTGCTACAGCTTACAGCTCTGGCACAAAAACGATCAATCGATATGTGGGAGTGGATCATGAAAAAAATCCAGTCACCAATATTACAGAATTGCTTCATAAAAAAGCTTATGTAAACAGCATAATTGCAACATCTGAAATCACTCATGCAACGGTAGCCGCTTTTGCTGCACACACAGAATCTCGGTACAACACAGACGCTATTGCCGAGCAAATATTTTATTCAAATAATTATTTTGTATTGGGTGGTGGATCTGACTTCTTTAAAATAAAAGAGGATGGCGGTTTAAGAGAGGATGGAAAGGATTATTTGAGCAAAATTAAAACTGATGAAATCCTTTTAGAAACAAAAAACGATTTAGTTAACCATAGATTTAAAAAGGGTAAGAAAATTTTTGGGCTATTCAATAAAGAGGAACTAATTAGAGAAGCACACGAACCTTCACTGAAAGAAATGCTTGATTTTGCTTTAGTTAATTCAAACTCAATGCTTGAGCAGGGGTGCAAAGGATTTTTCATTTTGGCAGAGGGTTCACAGATTGATTGGGAAGGTCATGATAATGATTTCTATGGACAATACGATGAAATAGAAGAATTTGAGAATGCGATTACAAGTGCATTAGCTTTTGCAAAGAATAGAGAAGATACTCTCGTTCTGGTGACGGCAGATCATGAAACAGGAGGCCTGCTGATCGAAAAAGATACTCTCAGATATAAAGAAACCAATCAGATGAAAGTTTCGTGGAATACTGCTATTGGTAAAGGCGATCATACAGGCGCAATGGTACCAATCTTCGCATATGGCCCTGGCTCAGAAAACTTCACAGGGATTCTGGACAATACAGATATATTCTTTGCTATGCAGGAAGCTATAGGTATTAATGATCTGCCTGATGGTACATGCTACTAGCTTGGCATTTAGGCTAATCTAGTATAAATTTCAGTTGTGGTTGCAATGAAAGGACAAAACAAAAACGCTTTATTTTCCGGCCTTTTTTTCTTCATGGTTCTCTTCTCTCTTTTTGTGATGAGGCCTTTCAGAAGTGCGGTTGCTGCCCAAATTGGGACTGCTGACTTAACCTTTTTTCTTTTTCTTGTCGTTCTAGTGATGTTATTTGCTAATTTTATTTACTCAGCTGTTGTATCAAGAATCAAAGAATCACGACTAGTTCTGTATATTTATGGTTTCTTTATCCTGAACTTAGTTGTCTTTGCTTATTTAAATTTCTATTACGAGAGTAACTATACCCTTGGGGCAACATTTTATGTTTGGTACAACATATTCAACTTTTTTGTTGTTTCTATCTTTTGGGCAAAAATAGTTAACTGTTTTGATAGAACAGAAGGTAATAAACTTTTTGGGATCATAAGTGCCTTTGGTTCTGCCGGAGCGTTTGTTGGTTCACGAACGGTTGCATCATATTTAACTGATGCTCCAGTTACGGCTATCACTTTCTCATTGATTGCTTTGATGTTGGCAATTTTTTTCTCATCAAAACTAAAACCTACCAATACTACCAAGATCAAAAAGAAGGAGATATCTATAGATCTAGTTGATCAAATAAATCAGGTTAAAAATAATCCATTGGTTCAAAAGTTACTAACCTATGCTTTTATTTGGACATGTTGCTCAACCGCACTGTATTTCTTTAGCCTCGAGATCATAAATAAATACACAAACGACATTGTCGAGCAGCGCGCAATATTCGCTGATGCCGACAGTCTGGTAACACCAATAACTTTCTTTTCTCAGATCTTAATCACACGCTTCTTATTAGAAAGTAGATTTTTTGGCTTGAAGTTTGTGCTTGGCATTTATGGTGTTTTGTTCGTGATTGCCTATTTAATGATGGCTGGTCACTTTGCAGATTTTCTCTTTACAGGTACTGGTGTTCTTTTATTCTTAATCATCTCTGCTTTAATGCGACCGTTTGAATATGCCATCAATAAGCCAGCGCGAGAGACAGTTTATACCACCCTAAAAAAATCAGAAAAATATAGATCAACTGTGTTCATTGATACATTCATTAACCGTTTTGGCGATGCTTCTGGAGGTTTATTGTTTAATATTCTTTTAACCTTGGGACTTACTTTAGCTATAGCGCCACTGGCAATTTTGCCTTTAGCTTTTGTTCTTTCGGGGTTTGGCGTAAATATTTCAAAAAGTGTCAAAGACGTTAAATCTTAGTTAATTTTTAATAATTCTTGAAATTTTTAGTTGAATATTTTTTTTTCGCACATAAAATAACCTCTTCACTATGCTAACAAAAGAAAAAATTTTAAAAGCTCCTAAGAAGAATTATATGAACAAGGATCAGCTTGTTTTTTTTCAATCTCTACTGAATGACTTAAAGCAAGAAACTTTAACGCACATAAGAGAAGCAAAAGATAGATTAAGCAATCCTCCGTCATGCAGCGATGAGGTAGACAGAGCACAACACGAAATTGATTCAATGCTATTTTTACGCATAGTGGAAAGAGAATCTAAACTTCTACCAAAGATTGATAAAGCAATCATGCGTATCAAAGCTGGTGATTATGGTTTTTGCCTTGAAACAGGAGAACCAATTGGTCTAGAGAGATTAATTTCACGTCCAACAGCAGAATATTGTGCAGAAGTGAAAACAATCAACGAAGAAAAAGAAAAGCACTTCGTCGATTAATCTCAGCTACTTAAAATTCGTATAACCCACCTAATTTGACTATAATTTAAGCCATGAGTTTGCTTAATAAGGTCACAGAACCAATAGCAGAAACTAAGATGGGGATTATTTCTGAATGGGCTCTTCGATTATGTTTATCGTGGGTCATGCTTGAATATGGCCAACCCAAATTCAATAAGCTTCTTGAATCACCTGATGTGCCACTGAGCTTTATTACAAAAATGGAATTTTTCGAGGACTTTCCAGTGGTTTCCTCTTGGTTGATTACTATTTCCGAGCTAATTTTAATTCCATTGTTCATTATTCTGGGGGGATTAAAATTTATTGGACCAACTGCTAAAGCTTTATCTACCTTGGGCGGTATCTTAGGCACTTTTGTAATGGCTGTCATTATTTGGGGTTTTCATTTCCCAGTTTTAAATGAGTCCTTCTCAGATATTCATCTGCAATTAATGCTTCTAGCAATGTCGGTGTATTTTCTATTTAAATGAATAGAAAAAGAACTTTCACATTTACCGTCGCCACTGTAATTTCTACCTTAGTTCTTTCGACTTTTATGACAGGACTAATGAGTTTTTTTATCACCGGAATTAATACTGGTCAATTGCCGCCTAACATTTCGGACTGGGTAAGAGCTTGGATGGTGGGTTGGGCTATTGGAACACCTATTGTTTTTTTTGTTGCACCTATATCAAAAAGAGTGGGACTATATTTTTCAGACGATCCAAGAGATAAGTAGTTGTAATTTGTTAGATAGGTATTTATTATTGTTGTTCTTGTGGGGCTATAGCTCAGCTGGGAGAGCACCTGCTTTGCACGCAGGGGGTCAGGAGTTCGAATCTCCTTAGCTCCACCACTTTTTTAAGATGAATCTAGAAGTCTTTTTTATCGATTCGTTCACCAACAAAGTTTTTGGCGGTAATCCTGCAGGAGTAATTTTTCATTCTGATCCAATTGATGAGAACGTAATGCAAGCAATTGCAGCTGAAAATAATTTATCAGAAACAGCATTCATCAATACTCAAAATGACAACCAAATAAGATTTTTTACCCCAGAGCTGGAAGTTGATTTATGTGGTCATGCAACATTGGCTTCTGCCTTTGTGTTCTTTAACTATCTTGATAAATCCCATGATCAAATTACTTTCTCATCTAAGAGAGGCCAATTGATTGCAGATAGAGCAGAAAAAGGGATTAAGCTGACCTTGCCCAAAGATAACCCAGAGCCCTATGCAGAGATAGATTTATTTTCAAACATGCTTGGTTGCAAGGCGCTTGAGGTATGTAGAGGAATTGATGACTTTATGGTCTTAGTTGGAAGTGAAAATGATGTTAAAGATATGAAACCAGATTTTAGTGAGATAAGTAAGCTGGATTCGCGTGGTTTAATTGTTACAGCTGATGGATTAGATGTTGATTTTGTTTCAAGATGGTTTGGCCCGCAAACAGGAGTTGATGAAGATCCAGTAACTGGGTCTGCCCACACCTTGCTGGCTCCATATTGGGGCAAAAAACTTGGCAAAAATACAATGAATGCAAAACAGCTATCCAAAAGAGGCGGTTTTTTAATTTGTGAAGTGAAGGGTAAAGCAGTTGAAATAACAGGACAGGCTAAACTTTACTTAAGAGGCTCAATTGAGCTTTGAAAGATCTTCTTTTAAGTAGATACGTTGACTCTCAATAAGATTTTCAATCCTTGATTTTATATTTTCGTTGGGCCTTTCTTTTAAAGCTTCAATAAAAAAATAAATAGCACTAAGTGAATCACCTATTGTTAAAAAATTGATTCCACACAGATAATTTTTTACAGAGCTACCAGTAAACTCGCATAAGTTCTGGTTGGTTGCAAAAGAATTTTCTGCGTAAGTTATTTGTAACAGCCTCTCCCTGGCACTATTTTTTATTTCCCATGGCACCGAATCAAATGAAAGTAGTTGTTTAAAGTTTGTCTTTGCTCCAGCATAATTTTGCTTATGAAATTGAGCCTCACCAATCCAGTAGTATTTTAGTTCATATCTACCATGTAAATCTCTTGCATAGTCTTCCAATAAGACCCATTGCTGTTTTCTAGTGAACTGATCTATCTTTCTTAAAATTCTGGAGGGATAATCAGCAAAAGCTCTTCCTTCTAAATCAATCTCGTACGTAAATTTATGTGGAACATTGTTAACACGAATAGGTTCTCCATTTATGACTAATGGGTAATATTCTAATTTTTTTGCAGCAGCTAAAGTTGAATTATCAAACCGCTTGCAATCCTCAAATCTATTGCCTTGTTCATTAAAGCAAACAGAGGAGACCTTTTTAACATTATCTACTTTGCCATTTTCCAAAATATCAAAACTGACTATCACTTCTCCCCAATAGCCAAATTCTAGTGCGGAAGATGGGTAAACTGGTTGTTCTTTATACTTCGCTTTATATCCAATACCTACAAGTCTTGATAACCACATTAATTTAGGTATATCACAATCATCATGAATAATGCATTCAGGGTGAGGTTTAATCTTTTTTTGAAAGATTTCTGTTAATAGCTGAATATATTCATCATCCAAGTATTCCTTTAGCTCGTCTTTTTTATATGTGAAGCCTTGTGCATTTTTTGAGTAAAATAAACTGGATTCATAATCATACAAATTAAAATCAGCTGTTAAACCTTGTTCAGGCGGTGATGTAATTGCTTGTGGTTTTAGATTTGGACTAATAAAAAGCAATGAAATAATTAGCAATTTGATTATCTTGTTCATCAGTAAAAAGTATAATTAATTTTTTATTTAATAAAATGAGAAATGTATTTTTTTTAGTAGTAATTCTGGCCGCTGTGCTGGGCATCTACTTTTACAATAAGGAAGAACCAATGCCACAAGTAAAATTAACAACTACCTACGGTGATATCGTATTAGAACTAGATAAAGAGAACGCGCCAATTTCAACAGAAAACTTCATTAGTTATGTTGAAAGTGGTTTTTATAATGAAACTATTTTTCATAGAGTGATATCAGGCTTTATGATTCAAGGGGGCGGACATCTGGAAGACATGTCACCTAAGGATCAAAAATTGGAACCAATTCTCAATGAAGCAAATAATGGTTTAAAGAACGAGAGGGGAACAATAGCTATGGCAAGAACAGCCAATCCACATTCAGCTACTTCCCAATTCTTTATAAACCATGTCGATAATGGTTTTTTAAATTTTAGAACTAACCAAGTTGATGAGGGTTGGGGCTACGCTGTTTTTGGCAAGGTCACTGAAGGTATTGAGGTCGTTGATAAAATTGCAGCAGTTCAAACGACTGCAGTTATGGGTTATCAGGACGTACCAACAGACACAATTAAGATTATTAGCGCTGAAGTACTAGACTAAACAAGCCTAATTGCTTTCTCTATCTCTTCTTGGGTCTCGTATGGTTTAGACATTTCAGCCCAATCGATATTGAAGTTATCTTCAAGCTCTGCGTAACTTAGGACGCCAATCTGCTCATATTTTTCTTTTACGTTATCGGTTAGAAGACCAATACGTTTTAAGTTTGGTACAATCTTTGTAAACAATAAAGTTCTAAAGTTTTGTCCTTGATCAGACTCAAAAGCAATTCTGTCTGCTTCTTCAGGTGTGTAATCTAAAAACTTAGCCACTACCTCACCAGAAATAAGTCGACCTCGCATTACAAGGCAAGCTTCAAAAGCAAATTCAGCCCTTTCTTCTATCTCAGATTTGCTCAATGTCTTTAAGTAATCTTCTAAATAGTTAACACCAAAGGTCACATGCCTAGCTTCATCACGAATAACATAGTGCAGCAGTTGCTTCAGCAAACCATCATTCAATATGAACTTCATGTTATTGAAAGCTGCCAGAGCTAGCCCTTCAATAATTATTTGCATTCCAATAAATTTAAGATCCCACCTCTCATCAGTCAGAATTTTATCCATTAATGATTTGAGTCCTTTTGTGGCAGGGTATTGGAAGCCTATTTTTTCCTTCAAATATCTATTAAAACCCTCAACATGTCTGGCCTCATCAAAAGTTTGTGAAGCAGCATACATTTTTGCGTTAAAAGTTGGTGCGCATGATACAAGTTGTGAGGCAACTAACAAGGCTCCTTGTTCACCATGCAGAAACTGGCTTATATTCCATGCAACCCTGTGTCTGTCCATTTCAATTTTCTTTTCGTGTGAGAGGGCATCGTAACCTTCAAGCTCAACTTCAGGGGCCTTAAAAATTTCAGAATTGATCATGAACTCGTCTTTTGGAAAGTTTTGTGACCAGTCAAGATCATCGGTCACATTCCAGTTAAGCTGCTTACCGAGCTCATATAATTTTTTAATTCGATCATCAACAACGGTATAGTCCCAGTTGTATGATGCAATTAACGGAGATTTAAATATCTCATTGATGCATTCAATGGCATTTTGATCTATGGGCTCTTCGCTTAGATAGTCTGTAACCTCTTGCGGTTGATTGTTTACAATTCTGTTTTTCATGTTATTTACCTTAAAACAGTTTAACATATCCTCAAATTGCAAAATAAGGGAAACATGTCAAAAAGATTAGATGGAAAAGTTGCGTTAATCACTGGTGGAGCAGCAGGTTTTGGAAAAGGAACTGCTGAGACATTTGCTCGAGAAGGAGCAAAGGTTTATATCTCTGATATAAATGTTGAAGGCGGCAAGAAGGTTGCTGAAGATCTTGGTGTTACATTCCTTGAACACGATGTTACAAATCCAGATCGATGGCAGGAAGTTATAGCTGAAATAAAATCACAAAAAAACCAATTAAATATTCTTGTTAATAACGCAGGTATTGGATATATGGGAGATGTTGAGGGCACAACAAATGAAGCTTGGGAAATGGTGCATAAGATTGATCTTGACTCAGTTTTTTACGGCTGCAAATATGCTTTGCCACTTATGCGTGACTCTGGCAATGGTTCGATAATTAATATTTCATCCATATCAGGAATTATCGCAGGCCATAATTTTACTGCTTATAACAGTGCAAAAGCTGCAGTAAGGCATTTATCCAAGTCAGTAGCTCTTCACTGTGCACGAACAACCAACCTCGTAAGATGCAACAGTGTACATCCTGTTTTTGCGCGCACAGAAATTCTTGAAGCATTGCTTAATGACACATCCAATGACATGCTTTCAAAACTTGAACGTCAGATACCAGTTCGAAAGCTTGCTGAAATTGAAGATATTGCAAACGCTCTGCTTTTCTTAGCTTCAGACGAATCAAAAATGATCACTGGCACTGAACTTGTGATTGATGGTGGTATATCAGCGCAATGATCAATCACGGCATGAATAATATGCAAAACTCATTTGACAGTGTGCTGAGCAGATTATCGCTTGAGCAAATTGATACCTATCTGTACAGGTGGCAGGGCAATAATGCTGGCATAGTTAGAATTTATGGTGGCCAAGTAATTGCACAAGCCTACATAGCTGCATGCGCCACTGTTGACGACGACGCAGCTCCTCACTCATTGCATGCCTACTTTATTAGGCCCGGTGTTTTGAAACAGCCTGTGCTTTATAGTGTTGACCCAATTAGAAATGGAAAAAGTTTCCACACAAGAACAGTAAAAGCCATACAAAATAATGAGGTTATCTTCACGATGACCATTTCATTCCAGAAAGCTGAAGAGGGCATTACTCACACTGTAGCTATGCCTGATGTGCCTCAACCAGAAGATTTAAAGACAGAACAAGAACTACGCAAAAACAATATCGATAATATTCCAAAAGAATTGCAAGAAATTTTTCTTAAGGAGCGCGAATATTCAATTAAGTGGGTTGAATGGAATGATGTTTTTGACCCAAAAAAAATGCCACCCATAAGAAATATTTGGTTAAAACCGAATGGAAAGATTCCCGGTGATAGTATTTTCCATCATGCCTTTTTATCATACGTTTCCGATTCAGGTTTATTGGTGCCTTGCATGTATCCGCATGGCCTTAGTTTTATGTCACCTAACCTTAAGATGATTGCAAGCTTAGATCATGCAATGTGGTTCCAAAAAAGAGACTTTAAATGGGATGATTGGATATTGTATTCAACAGATAGCCCCCATACAGGAGGTTCAAGAGGACTTGGACGTGGTACTTTCTTCACACGAGATGGTGAAATAATTGCATCAACAATACAGGAAGGGTTATTTAGAGTTAAGGACTCTTAATCTTTGTAAAAACAAACCAACTTTATTTGGATCGATGTCAGGTGTGATTCCAGACCCAACATTACAAACATAATTTTCACACTGAGAATATTTTTCATATATATTTTCAGCCAATGCTAAAACTTTCTCCTCATCCTGATTGAAATCGTTTGGATCTATATTGCCTTGTATTGTAATTGGCTTATTGATGTATTCATCAATATTTTCATTTTGATCAAGGTTAAAACAATTTATTTCTGTAGCATTAAGGTGCAACATGATTTTCATACCTCTGGCATAGAGAATTAGGGGTATCTCAGGATCGATAGCTGCCCTTATATCATTAATAAATTTTAGTGAAAATTCTTCATAACCTTGATCTAAGATGCCACCCCATGAGTCAAAAACCTGCAAACAATCAGCACCTGCATCAACCTGCCCTTTTAAATATTTAATTGTTACATCAGTATAAGTTGCTAAGATCTCTTTTGTCTGTTCAGGATTTTTAGCAACAAAATCTCTAACTAAATTAAAATCTTTGGGCGACTCACCATAGAAGCTATAGATAAAAATTGTCCATGGACTACCTGCAAAACCAATAAGTGGTACATCTATTTTGCTTTTAATTAGTTGTGTTGCCTCGAAGACATAATCAAGGTTCGCAAAGCCACCAACATCAAGTTTTGGATTGTCTCCATTTTTAATTGCTCCCTTAAAAACTGGCCCTCTTCCCTCAATAAAGCTTATCTCATTACCTAAAGCTTCTGGAATAGTAAGAATATCACTAAATGTGATAGCTGCATCAAGATGAAATCTCCTTAAGGGCTGTAGCGTTAGCTCACAGCAGACCTGCGGTGTCTTAATCATTTCAAAAAAATCACTAAAACGAGCTCTGACAGCTTTGTATTCGGGTAGATACCTCCCAGCTTGGCGCAAGAACCACACAGGAACATAGTGATCGGCATTCTGTTGCTGTAATGCTTTAAGGTAGTTACTATTTTTCAAAATTTTCTGCAAAGTCCCTGATGAAATTAGTTAGATTTTCAATATTTCCTTCTTCATGAAGCACTGGGTTGCCTATTCCCTGAAGCAGAATAAGTGCAATCTTTTCGGATTGATTTTTTTTATCTGATTTCATTCCTTCGACAATGGTTTCCACATCTAAATTTATATTACTGAAGTCATAGTTAAAGGAGCCAATGACTTTTTTGATTTTTTCTAAGTCCACAGCATCAAGCATTCCTTTATGTTCGGAATAAGTTGAGGCCATAAGCATTCCAATCACCACAGCATGGCCATGAAGGATTGGTTGCTTTCTATTTGCATATTCAATTCCATGAGCAAAAGTATGGCCAAAGTTTAGAAATTTTCTTTTGCCAGCCTCATTAAAATCTTCAGAAACGATACTTTCTTTGACAGCAATGGAATTATCAATAATTTTGCTTAACGTTTCAGGTTCTTTGGCTACAATGGCACTCTTTTCATTGAATATTTCATTAAGAGATTCTTCAGAAGAAATAATCGCATGTTTGATTACCTCAGCAAGCCCGTTTAGAAATTCCTGTTCATTAAGTGAACTTAGAAACTCTGTATTGATGAAAATTTGTTCTGGATTATAAAAGGAGCCAACAAAATTTTTAATTCCATCAAAATTAATTGCTGTTTTACCACCAACTGATGCATCAACTTGCCCCAACAGTGACGTTGGTATTTGAATGAATCGCATACCCCGCATATAAGTAGCTGCAACAAAGCCAGCTAAATCTGTTGTTGCACCACCACCCAAGCCGATAAGGTAATCTTTTCTAGTAAAGCTATTTACCTTTAGTGCTTCTATAATTTTTTTATAGCTTTCTAAATTTTTTTGAGCTTCGGGGTGATCGAGTAATATTTTTATTGCCTTTGATTCATCCAACCAGCTTGTCACAGCAGGATGTGCGCTCAATACATTAGCATCGCATATAAAAAAGCACTTTTTCCCTTCAAGATCGTTAAAAATATCAGAGGTTCTATCAAAGAATTTCAAGACCACCTTTTCTTTTGTATTTTTAAACTCAATTTCTCTCATAATTTATAATTTCATTTGCAAGTTCTGCTATGTCTTTGTTATCAATTGTTATTTCTTGTTTGCTGCACTCTTTATACATTCTATCTCTATCTTCAAAGAGTTTTAAAAA
This sequence comes from uncultured SAR86 cluster bacterium, assembly GCA_902579195.1. Lineage (GTDB taxonomy): Bacteria > Pseudomonadota > Gammaproteobacteria > Magnimaribacterales > TMED112 > TMED112. The sequence continues at coordinate 148,280 of CACHFV010000001.1, forward strand.
GCCATCATAATCCATATTTTCCATCAAAGGTCGCTCGGATCTTCTTTTTGCTGCACGCTCGTAAATTTTTTGCATATCTCCATTCAAATAGAAAGTGCTTGAATTCTTTAATATTGCTCTATTTTCTGGAGTTTCAATTATTCCTCCACCGGTAGAAATTACCACATTATCAATTTCATTAATTTTGATAAGCATTTTTTCTTCTGCTGTCCTAAAATCTTCCTTACCAAATTTATTGAAAATATCTGAAACAGGCATGCCAAAATATCCCTCTATCTCTTTATCAAGATCATAAAATGTATAATTTAGTTTTTGAGACAAAATGAGGCCGACGGAGGATTTTCCGCTACCCATCATGCCAATTAAAAAAATCTTCATTTTCTCTAAAAAAAATTGAAAGTGAATAATAATATATAAATGATGAGCATACTAAGAATAATCTTGCTTTTACTCCAGTCATCTTTTTTGATCATTGGGGCAATTTATTTCTTTTTATTGAAGGATTTGCCAAAAGTAGAAACAATTACTGAGATAAAACTTACCAACCCAATGAGAATTTATGCGGCTGATGAACAATTAATTGGTCTGTTTGGGACTGAAAAAAGACAAATAGTTAAATATGCTGATATTCCTAAAAACCTAAAAAATGCAATTATTGCTGCTGAAGATGGCGGCTTTTATGACCATTCAGGAGTTGAAATTACAAGTTTGATGCGAGGCTTTTATGGTGAGATTACCGGTAGATCACTTGGGGGCGGTGGCACAATCACAATGCAGGTTGTCAGAAACTATGTCTTATCTTTCGAAAGAACATACATCAGAAAATTAAGAGAAATTATTTTAGCTTGGCAGTTAGAAGATCATCTTACCAAACAAGAAATATTTGAGCTCTATTTTAATAAAGCATTTTTAGGCAATCGAAATTATGGTTTTGCAGCTGCCTATCAATATTATTTCGGGAAAGATTTTTCAGAAGCATCAATTGCAGAATCTGCACTTCTTGCTGGTGTGTTGCAAACACCATCACGGGTGAATCCCGTTCGAAATCCACTAGCTTCCAAAAAAAGGAGAGATGTAATTCTTGGCAGAATGCTTAGAAATAAATTTATTACAGATGCCGAATACAATTCAGCACGAGAAGTAATAGTTACTGGTGAAAGTTTCGGTCCAAAGATTAATATTGCAGCAGAATACCTTGCAGAAAAAATAAGAATCGAAGTTATCAATAGATTTGGCTTAAAAGCCTATGAAGATGGCATGAATATATACACAACTCTTGATTCTAGAATGCAACAAGATGCTGTTGAAGCAGTAAGATCAAACTTATATAAATACGATCGAAGGTATGGGTGGAAAAATGAAGAAGTTTATAAGGATTTCAACTTCTCAATCTTAAGAAGTGTTTTTTTAGAAGATGGTTTATTTATAATCCCTGCACGTGTTAACTATGAGGATGCTAAAGATGAAAATATCAATAAATTGCAGAATCTACTTTCCGCTAATGTAGAAATAGATGGATATGTTCCAAGCCTAGTTATTGGAATCTCAAATAACAGTGTCACGGCTTTGGATGCTAAATTAAATATCCATACAGTAAATTGGAACAAAGGTGACTACGAATGGGCTAGAACTTTAAATTCCGATGGAACCAGAACACCAAAACCAGAAGGTTTTCTAGACTTTATTGAATTAGGAAGCCTGGTATACATTAGCAACAATCAGCAAGATAACATAATCACTCAACTTCCAAGTGTTGAAGGAGCTTTTGTTGCAATAGATGGCCTAACTGGTGACCTGAAAGCCTATGTTGGCGGTTTTGATTTTAGCAAATCAAAGTTTGATAGAGCCTCAAATTCGCGCTTATTGCCAGGATCAAGTATAAAACCTTTTATTTATGGGTGTGCGTTTGAAAATGAACTCAATCCATCTTCAATTTTTATTGATGGTCCGATCATCTTTGAAGACAGCAAGCTTGAAGGAATATGGCGTCCAAGAAATAACTCTGGAGAATTCTATGGCCCAATAAGGCTAAGAGAAGCTCTAATTCAGTCGCTTAATCTTGTCTCCATTAAGCTTGTTCAATCTATTGGTTTAAAAGACACACTTAACTGTTTTAAAAAATACAATTTTGACGAGCAAATGCTTACAAATGACTTGTCGATTGCTTTAGGAACAGGGACTATCAACCCTTTTAAAGCTGCACAGCAATTTTCAATGCTTGTAAATAATGGCCAGATTTCAGAAATCACATACATCGATCGTATTGAAGATATCAATGGCAATATTATTTATGACCCACAAAAAAAGTATTCAACCAAATATGAAACTTATACCCAACTTAGCTTTCCTTGGATAAATAATGAGAAATTCGATTATCTGAATAAGCCTTTAATTGCAGTTGGTCTTGAAGAACCTATGCAAGCGATGGATCCAAGGGTAGCTTTTATGCTCTCAGATATATTAAAAGAGGCTCTTCAAAGAAATATTACGCGCAGACAGCTAGCCAGTGATATAACGAATATGGGAGGCAAAACTGGCACTACAAATGACGCGACAAGCACATGGTTTTCAGGTTATGCATCAAATATAGTCGCTTCAGCTTGGGTTGGTAAAGACGATGGCACATCACTTGGTGATAATGAATTTGGAAGCACCAATGCTTTACCAATTTGGTTAGATTTTATGAATTCTTCGAAAGATAAACTTTCTAATTACTCGATCGATGTTCCTGAGGGAGTGGCGGCTATACGAGTGAATAAAGAAACTGGCCAAGTTTCTCAAACATTTAGTGATAGCTACTTTGAATTCTTTTTAGAAGAGAATGTTTCAGATCTTCTTAATTCAGAACGAAACAGAAGCAACTTGGAAGATATAATCGATTAGTGATAATTTAGATCAAGGTCCGGAAATACTTTCCTCAAATTTTGCTCAAACCTTTCTTGGATTAAAAGCATACTTTCCTCGGTATCGCCCTCAAATCGAAGCACAAACTTAGGACTTGTATTGGATGCTCTTAAAAGACCCCAAGCTCCGTCAATAGTTACTCTTACACCATCGATAGTATTTATTTTTGCATCTGCGAAATCCATTTCACGCAAAAAAGTTTCAATCATTTGAAATTTTATTTCATCTTTAACATTAAGGTTAAGTTCCGGAGTTGAGTATGTCTTTGGAAAGTGGTCTTTAATATCAGATGCTGACTTACCACTGTCGGCAATTATTTTAGATAGCATTGCTCCTGAAAAAATTGCATCGTCAAACCCATACCATTCATGATTGATAAATAAATGCCCTGACATTTCTCCACCCAGGATGGCATTAGTATTTTTTATAGTATTTTTAATATTAAAATGCCCAGTTTTCTCCATTATTGGCTCCCCACCATTTTGTTCTATCATTTTTCCTAATTCATCTGAACATTTCACATCAAAAACCACTGGTCCTTTAGTTTGTTTTAGGTAATATTCAGCAAGCATCATAATAATATGGTCAGAAAGAACAAAATCGCCATTATTTGTAATCAAGCCAACTCTATCGCCATCTCCATCGAACGCTAAGCCTAAATCGGCATTAGTTTCTGCAATTTTGGATTTTATTTGCACAAGGTTTTTTTCTTTGCTTGGGTCAGGGTGGTGATTTGGGAAGTTTCCATCAGGTTCTTGATTTATAGATATAGTTTCATGTCCTAGTGCTGTAAAAGTTTTATGGGCAAGAATGCCAGCTGCACCATTGCCGCTATCTAAAATAATCTTTAATTTTTTTGAAGTTGAGCTTTTGGACACAACTTCATGGATGTATTGGTCTTCAAAACTAATATTATCTATATCTGCTTCATTAGTTGCAGATGATTCGACCTTTTTAAAATAATTGAGTATATCGAGCCCTGAAACTGGGCCTCCATCAAGCACTATTTTTAATCCATTGTCATCTTTTGGATTGTGGCTTCCTGTAATCATGACACCATGGCTAGTTGAGCCAACATTTGTTGCGTAATAAACCATAGGGGTAGGCACCAATCCAAGATTAAGAACTTTTATGCCTGCACTATTTATCCCAACGCAAAGATCAGTAAAAATTCTTTGGCATGAGAGTCTGCTATCGTGACCAATATATATTGCATCAGAGCCACTATCTCTTACTTTTTTGCCAAGAACAAACCCAATTTTTAAAAGGACATCAGGAGTTAAGTCTTGTTCAGCATTACCTCGGATATCATAAGCACGGAAGATATTTTTGTTCATATAAATTTTAAATAGATAGTTAAAACAATTATACTACGCACTATGTCAAATATTTATTGGTTAAACGGAAAATATGTACAAAAAGAGGACGCTTACTTAAGCCCTCTGACACATACACTTCATTATGGTCTTGGTGCTTTTGAAGGCGTAAGGTCTTATGAAGCAAAAAATGGTGAAGTAAATATATTTAGACTAAAAGAACATACTGAAAGACTTTTTGAATCCGCAAAAATCATTAATGTTCCAATTGAATTTTCATTTGATGAAGTAATGGCTGCACAGCTGGGCGTAATATCAAAATCAGGTTTAAAAGATGCCTACATAAGACCACTAATTTATCTTAATGATGAGAAGCTTGGGCTTGATATTGTTGGTATGAAGTCGCACTTAATGGTTTCATGTTGGGAGTGGCCATCAGTATTTGGAGCAGAAACATTGGAGAAAGGCATAGATGTGATGGTTTCTTCATTCACACGACAATTTCCAAATAGTTTGATGACAAAATCAAAAATTAGTGGAGGGTATGTAAATGGAATAATGGCTCATGATCAGGCAAAACGAAATGGCTATCACGAAGCGATTCTTTTAGATACCACTGGTTTTGTTGCAGAAGGAAGTGGACAGAATATCTTCTTAATCAAAGATGGCATACTTTTCACCCCTGCGCTGACATGTTGTTTAAATGGCATAACTCGAAGAACTGTAATAAAAATTGCTAAAGACCATAACATTGAGGTTATAGAAAGAAACATCACCAGAGATGAGCTTTACACAGCAGATGAGATCTTCTTTTGTGGGACAGCTGTAGAAGTAACACCAATAAGGTCTGTTGATAAAACTGAAGTTGGAAATGGTGCAAGAGGGGAAATCACAACCCTAATACAATCAAAATACCTTGATGCAGTAAGAGGCGAAGCAAAAGAATATTCTGACTGGCTGTCAAAAGTTTAATGTCAAAACTTAAATTGGCTTTTTTAGCCTATAGAAGTGATCCATTCTCTGGTGGGCAAGGAATTTACCTAAAAAATGTAACCGAAGCTCTGCTTGAAAGAGGCCATCAGATTACCATTTACTCAGGAAGACCTCTGCCAGATGTGTCAGATGACATTGATTTAGTTCCCATTGAAACGCCAGGGTATTTCGAATCATTTGATTTTAACCAAAGGCTTAAAAATTTCTTGAAACAACCTAAAACTTCAATGGAGATTCTAGACTTTTTTGAAACCTGTACTGGGACATTTACTGAGCCAATTTTTTTTGGCGACAGACTTTTAAAAAATGATCATTTTATTAAGCATCAGGACTCATTTGATATATTTCATGATAATCAATCGCTTAGCAATTATTCAAAGATAATTAACACTAGGCTTGTCACAACTTTGCATCATCCTATTCATGTTGATAGAGATATAGATCTGGAAAACGAGCCTGGTTTTTTACGTAGATTCTCAATCAAGCGTTGGTATTCTTTTTTAAATTTTCAAAAAAAGAATGTAAAGAATGTAAAAGCTATTGTATCGCCATCGGAATCATCAAAAAGAGACATTGTAAAATTTTTTGATTGTTCTGAAAGCAAAATTAAAGTCATATGGAATGGGGTTGATATAGCAACTTCGGAAAAAAACAATCAAAAAGAGTTTAAAAATCATTTTGTGACGATTGTAAGTGCTGATGTTCCGATGAAAAATTTGGAAAATATATTAAAGGCAATAGCAATTGCAAAAAAAGAGTTACCAAATATAAAGCTAACTGTTATTGGTGACATGCGTGAAAATAACAAAGACTTAATAAATAATCTCAATATTGAATCAAACATTGATTACAAAGAAAAATTAAGCAGAGCAGAATTGTTAAGTTGCCTCAATGAAGCAGATATTGGAATTTCAGCATCTCTTTATGAGGGTTTTGGCTTTCCTCTTGTTGAGATGATATCAAGTGAGCTTCCAGTGCTTGTTGCAAACAAAGGTTCATTGCCAGAGCTTGCAGGAAATGCAGGAATTATTTTTGATGCCGAAAGAGCATCAAGTTTGGCAGAAAAAATAATAGAGCTTGCAAGCAATCATGATTTACGCAATGAGCTGAAGGATCAAAGCAAGCTTAGAAGAGGTGATTTTTTTGGTTGGGACGAGTATGCTATCAAGCTAGAAAGCCTTTACCAAGAAATAATCCATGGAAACTTTTAATTTCAAGCACATTAACCTAAAAAAAGTAAAAAACATGGTTGATATTGGTTGCGGGAATGGCCGGCACCTCAAATCTCTTGGGTTTAAATTAAAAGAAGCAAAAATTATAGGGATTGATCAATCTTTTGATGAAATAAGCTCTCTTCAAAGAGAATTTGATAACCACATTTGTAAAAATCAAAACAACTACATATTTTTAAATGAAGACGTCAGGCACATTGCATTGCCAAATAATTCCCAAGATCTAGTAATCTGCTCTGAGGTTTTAGAGCATGTCCCAAATTTTGAACAAGTTTTAAAAGAATGTCACAGGATATTAAAACCAGGAGCAGTTTTGCTGATAAGTGTGCCAACTTATTTTCCTGAGAGCTTATGCTGGAAGTACTCAAAAAAATATATGCAAACACCTGGCGGCCATATCAGAATATTTAGGAATTCTTTTTTACTCGAAGAGTTCAGCAAGTTAAAACTAACACTATTTAAACATCACAGAGAGCACGCAATGCATTCGTTGTATTGGATTTTTAAAGCAAGAAATAATATGGAAGATAGTGACTTTTTGCGCTCCTTTCATGCGTTGTTGGTAAAGCAGATGTTTGGCCAAGCAAAATTTTCATATACCTTAGAAAAAATCTTGAACCCTTTTTTTGGGAAATCAGAATGTTACTACCTTAGAAAATGAACAAAGAAATATTCCTTCATGCTAAAGACTGGATAATAACAAATCAAAAAAGTGATGGAGCTATATGCTGGGATAAACACGAAAAATTTGACGCTTGGGATCATTCAGAATGTCTGATAGCTTTAACAATTTTTGAAGAGTGGGATCATTTTGATAAAGGTCTCGAATATATATTTAACAATATTAATAGCGAAGGATTAATAATCTCTGAAACTATTAAAGATAAAGTTACTAAGGATTATTATGAGCCTCACCATGCCGCGTATATCTTCTTGCCTCTTGTACAAAAATATATGATTGATGGCAATGCTTCTTACATTCAAAAATATCAAAAAAAATTAAAACTTATCTTTGAAGGAATGATGAAGTTTAAAGACAAAGATGGCTTATTTTTTTGGGCTTTAGATAAAAAGGGCTTTGCTGATAATTCACTAATTACTGCTTCATGTTCGCTTGAACTCTCTCGAAGAGCATACTCTTTCCTGTGCACTAATGTTTTGCAGGAAGACGATCAAGAAAACACAAACTTTTTTAACTTAGAAACATTTCATTCTTCTAGATTTAACCGAGATGGAATCGATAGAGCAAGATTTTCAATGGACTCTTATTATCCATATTTAATTGATTGTGGAGATGTAGACAATATCGATCAAGTGCTGAGTAAGTTTTATGTAGAAGGTTTAGGGATTAAATGTGTGGAGGAGGAGCCATGGGTAACAATTGCTGAGTCTTCAGAATGTTGTATCGCTTTGCACAAAGCAGGCAAAACAACAGAAGCAAAGAAAATATTCAATGATGTTATGCAGCATATGAATAAAGATGGAATATTTCCCACCGGATATCAGTATAAGCTTGATATCAATTGGCCTGATGAACATTCCACATGGACTAATGCCGCTGCAATTATTGCTGCAGACTGTCTTTATGATTTAACAAAGAAAGATAAAGCACTCTTACTGTAGCTTTTGCAAAATAACTAAGCTCTCAACGCGCTTAAGCAATTCATACCCTTCATCAAGTGCTTTGAGATAAATTTCCCGAGGTGCTTGTCCTCCTTCCATTTCTGTATCGTAGATATCATGTATGGCTAAAATACCACCTTCTCTAATTTTTGGTGACCAGCAGACATAGTCATTTCTAGTAGATTCAAATGTATGACTGCCATCAATAAAAACAAAATCAATATCACTCTGTATTAATTTTGAAGCATTTTCGGATGTATCAATTATTGGTTCAATGTGAGCGGCTAGGTTAAATTTTGAGATATTTTCTAAAAAAAGAGGCAAAGTATTCACTCTTTTCTCATCAAAGTCATAAATATCCTCATCAAAATATTCTTCTCCATATTGTTGTTCTTCAGAGCCCTGGTGATGGTCTACACTAAATAATTTTGAGTTATTTTTTTTGCAAGCATAACCAAGATAACAGGCTGATTTTCCACAATATGAACCTATTTCAACGGCAATTCCACCAATGCAAAATTTTTCACAGAATTCAAAAAGCGCAGATCCCTCGCCCTCTGATAAAAAACCCTTTATATCCTTAAATTTTTCAATCATATATTGCTGGATTTTGTGATTTGAATCTCCTATGGTGCCAAAAATATTGCTCAGGATTGGCAAGCACATCATCTTCTATTTTTTTATTTATTTCATCAGCAAATGATTGAGGAGAATCTGCTAGGTGACCAATATCTTCTATAGAAAATTTATAACCGTTTCCATCTCGATAAAAATCAAGATAAAAGAGTTTGCAGTTGGTTAATTTTTGTAGTGTATAGGGAACAGTAGTTGTAAGACAATCTTTTCCAAAAAATGTTGAGATCACTGATCTTTTATTTCTATAGTCTTGATCAGGCCCGTACAAAACTGTTCTGCCTTTTTTCAGCCACTCTACAGTTTCATTTACTTTTTTGTTGCTTGCCAAACCCTTCATAGCCTTTAGTCGCCCCGATAAGATAACTTTTTGCATTACTTGGCTGTTGTTAGGTCTCTCCATGCCATAAATATCAAAATTTTCACTGATCAGCCTAGCAGACATTTCTAAGAAAACATTATGTCTAAACAACATCAAAACACCTTCGCCCCTACTTTGTGCTTCTCTCAGAAGCGCTTCATTTTTAATCTCACATTTGATGTTGTTTATTCTTTGCCCTGCGTTCCATGCAAGATTATTGTCATATAGCCCAAGCAGTGTCTCATCCCATGTCCTATTTATTAATGCTTGACGCCATTCCTCAGGTTTATCATCGAAACAATAGTTAATATTTGCTTCAATAATTTTCCGTCTTTTCTTAAGAGGTGCGCTCAATGTATTCCAAACCTTAGAATTGCTCACAAAGAAAAATGATCTGGGCAATAGGCTCAAAAGCTTAGTAAAAGATATAATCAGTACAACAATGATATTATTCATCTAATGCTTATTGTATATAACTTAATTTATTTTTTATTTTTACCGCTACTAATCCTTAGGGATTTTTTTATCCTGAAAAGCCCAAAGATCAAAACAATTCTTATGAAATTAGGTTTCTATCTGGGCAGGTCAAACGAAAAAACAATTTGGTTGCATGGGGTAAGTCTTGGCGAAATAAAAATTTTAACGCCCTTAGCCAAAAGACTCTCACAGCAAGGGGAACAAGTAGTAGTCAGTTCAACCACAAACACTGGAAGGGACGAACTTGAGAAAGTTTTCAAAAATTCACAAATAAAAACCATTGTCTTTCCTTACGATGTACCAATGATTTACAAGAAACTATGCGATCGTCTTAATATAGACAAGGTTATCTTGTTCGAAAGTGAATTTTGGCCAAATTTAGTATTTTCAATACCTGAATCCACTAAACTCATCTCTCTTAATACATCTATTTCAGATAAATCATTCCAGCGTATGTCAGTGTTCAAGGCTTTCTCGGAGCAAGTATTCAAAAAATTCAATAGATTTTTAGTTCAATCAGTAAGAGAAAAGGAAAGATTGGCTGCTTTTGGTGTTTCTAATATCGACATAATTGGAAACATAAAAGTGAATTCTGAAAATTACGTTACTAGAGAGGAGGTTAAAGAAAAAATAATAGCTAAACTAAATAGTAATAAATATACAGTCGTTTTAGGTAGCTCACATGATGGGGAAGAAGACTATGTAATCAATGCATTGCATGACCTTGACCTTGTGCTTGTAATTGCACCTCGACACCCTGAAAGAATTAATGGAGTAAAGAAATTATTGAAGGACAAGGACATAGATTTTTCATTATTTTCAGAAGTAGAACATGGCCTTAAAGAGAAACTTATTATTTATGACGAAATAGGAAGCTTGTTCGAGCTTTATGCAGCTGCAGATTTGGCTGTAGTAGCAGGAAGCATAGTTTTTGATAAAGGTCATAACTTTATTGAACCAATTTATGCTGGAACACCATCCATTACTGGAATTAAGTTAAAAAATTATTCTGAGCTCAAGAAGCTTCTGTGTGACAAAGGGACAATAAAAACATTCAGCTCCCAAGCCCAACTTAGAGATTTAGTAAACACATATGAAAACTCATTAGCCAGGCAAGAATATTTTCAAAACCAACACGCAGCATTAACTGATCTTTCCGGTTCTTACGATCAAGTTGTAGATATTTTAAATGAGTCATAAATATAACTTTCCAGCAATTTTCTTAATTGGACCAACTGCATCAGGGAAAACCAGTATTTCTTTGGAATTAGCAAAGCAGTTTCCTATTGAAGTGGTAAGTATTGATTCGGCTATGGTTTATAAAGATATGAATATTGGAACCTGCAAACCAAGCAAAGAAGATCTTAATGCAGTGCCTCACCATTTAATTGACATAATTGAACCAAGTGAAACCTTTGATATTGGTGTTTTTATGCAATATGTTAACGAGGCTTTAATTAGAATCATTGAGAGAAATCAAATACCTATGCTGGTTGGTGGTTCTATGCTTTATCACTCTGTCTTGTTAAACGGTATTCATAATTTTCCGAGCGACAAATCAGTTCAAAAAGAAATTAAAGAAAAGAAAACTATAAAAGGCAAAGCTAGTCTTATTGAGGAACTAAAGCAAATAGATTTTGAGACATATAACAATATAGATCACAACAATAGTAGACGAGTTGAGCGAGCTCTTGAAATCATAAGAATTACTGGAAATAAATTATCCGATTTAAAAAATGAACCAAAACAGCTATTTTTTGATCAAAATAAATGCTTATTGCTTGGTATTGATGGCGATAAAAAGTCTTTAGACAGTAATGTTGAACAGAGATTAAGTAAAATTGTGCAACATGGATTCATTAAAGAACTTGATTATGTGAAAAACAAATATAAATTAACATCAGATAGTCAGAGCATGAATGCTATAAATTACAAACAATTTTATGCTTGCCTCAATAACGAAATTACAATTGAGCAGGCCACAAATGATGCTTTAAGCTCGACTAGACAATTAGTTAAAACTCAAAAAACTTGGATGAAGAAGTTTTCATTAAACAGCTGTTTAAATACAGTGAATATCAAGGATGCAGAGGTTTTTTCTGGTACAATAAGCAAATACTTAAGGAGTAATATATGAGTTGGAATCCTAACGATAACGATCCATGGGGTAGAAAAAATAGCCCTCCAGATCTTGATGATGCGATTAAACAGTTAAGAAAAATGTTTGCATCAGGCGGAAGTGGCGGCGACAGTGGCGGCACCAGTTTCAAATTTGATTTTAAATTTTTCTCTTATCTAATCATGGGGTTAATAACCTTATATGTGTTTCTCGGTATAAGAATTGTTAATGAAGCAGATAGGCTAGTAGTTTTAACTTTTGGAAACTACAACAGAGTTTTAGGTCCTGGATTGCAGTTTCATTTCCCAATCATAGAAGAGATATACGCAGCAGAAAACGTATCAAGAATCAGAACTTTTGTTCTACCGACTAATATGCTCACAAAAGATGAGAATATTGTTGATGTTGAGCTAAACGTTCAGTACACAATTAGTGACTTGAAGAAATATGCACTTAACGTCGAAGATCCTGAAATAACAATAAGACAAGCAACTGAAAGTGCACTAAGACACGTTGTAGGTGAAAACGTTATGGATGATCTTTTAACATCTGGAGCTGCAGCTATAAGTTCAGGTATTTTGCTTAGACTCGAAGAATATTTAGATATATACGATGCGGGTATTGTTGTACAGCAAGTAAATATTGAGCAAAGACAACCACCTGCTGAAGTTATTGATTCATTTAGAGATGTTGTGGCAGCACGAGAAGATAAAGAGAGACTAAGAAATGAGGCAGAAAAATATGCTCTTTCAATTGTTCCTCAAGCCAGAGGTGAGGCTCAAAGACAACTACAAGATGCGGAAGCATACAAAGAGAAAGTTATTGCAGTTGCGGAAGGTGAGGCTGATAGATTCACTGCTTTGTTAACTGAGTATCAAAAAGCACCTGAGGTTACCAGAGAAAGACTCTATATCGATACATTAGAACAGGTTATGTCTTCAAGCACTAAAGTGATGATAGATGTAGAGGGAGGTAACAACCTTCTATATTTACCACTTGACCAATTAATGAAGAAAGAGGAGGAAGACGATGAATAGAAGCACTTTAACAACACTGTTAGTACTGTTATTAATTACCGCGATTGCTCAATCTGTAGTAATTGTTCGTGACACTGAAAAAGCAATTCTTTTAAAGCTTGGTGCTTTTGAGAGAACTCTTGATCCAGGTTTAAATTTCAAAGTTCCATTTATTGATAATGTTATTAAATTTGAAGGAAGACTTAGATCTTTGGACACACCACCTGATCGAGTTTTATCAAATGAATCAAAGCCACTTAATGTTGACGCTTTCGTAAAATATATGATTGTTGATGCTGAGACATACTACACAGCAACTAATGGCGGTCAAACTCGAGTAGCAGAAGATACATTGCAACGAAGGGTTAAAGATAAAATCAGAAATGAATTTGGTAAGCGTACCTTGCAAGAAGTTGTCTCTGGTGACAGAGATGGTCTAATGGAAGCTCTTAAGGATTCATTAGGGGAAGATGCTGGTGAGCTTGGCGTTCAAATTGTTGACTTTAGAGTTAAGCGAATCGATTTTGAAAGAGAGCTAAGGACATCAGTTTTCGAAAGGATGAAAACTGAAAGAAACAGAATTGCGGAGGAGCTTAGAGCGGAGGGCCGAGAATCAGCTGAAAAGATTAGAGCTGATGCTGATAAGCAAAGAACTATTATTCTTGCTAATGCTACAAGAGAATCTGAAAGAATCCGTGGTGATGGAGATGCTACAGCAACAGCTACTTATGCTGAGGCCTTTAATGCAGATCCAGAGTTTTATGATTTTACACGTAGCTTGAAAGCTTACAGAGAAACATTTAAAAATAGAGGAGATATTCTCCTTATTGATCCTGATAGCGATTACTTTAAATATCTGAATAAGTCAGAACAAGACTGATGAAAAAATCTCTTATCCTTGTCGGCACCCAATGGGGGGACGAAGGCAAGGGTAAGATTGTCGACTATTTCTCACAAAAATTTGACGCTGTGTGCCGTTTTCAGGGAGGTCATAATGCAGGTCATACAATTTATAAAGAGGATGAAAAGTTTGTTTTGCACTTAATACCTTCTGGAGTTTTTTATGATCATGCCTCTTGCTACATTGGTCAAGGCGTTATCTTATCTCTCGAATCATTGCTTGATGAAATAGAACAGCTTGAATCACGTGGAATCTCGCTTGAAGGTAAATTAAGAATAAGTAGATATTGCAGTCTCTTGCTACCAATACATGCCAAGATTGATCAACTTCGTGAAGACAATAAGAATGCAATAGGCACAACCCGTCGAGGTATTGGGCCAGCCTATGAAGATAAAACAGCTAGGAGAAGCATTAAAGCTTTTGATTTAGAAGATAACGATTTGCTTGAGGACAAGCTTAGAAGTTTGGTGGATTACTATAATTTTCAAATCAAAAATATTCATAATGCAGAACCTTATGATTTTGAAACTGTTCTAAAAGATCTGAAAGATGTATATCAAAAAACAGCAAAATACTTTGGAGATGTGACTGAAAGTCTAGAAGATATCTATGAAAATAGAGGCAATATTCTCTACGAGGGAGCGCAAGGAACAATGTTAGATGTTGACTACGGCACCTATCCCTATGTCACATCTTCTAATACTCTTGCTACATCTGTAGGCATAGGTTCTGGCTTTCCAAAAAGTATTTATTCTGATGTTTTGGGTGTTGCCAAAGCTTATACAACTAGGGTCGGTGCTGGACCTTTTCCAACTGAGTTGTTTTGTGCTGATGGCGAGAAAATAGCTAAGTTAGGACATGAATTTGGAGCAACTACAGGCAGACCAAGACGCTGTGGATGGCTTGACCTGGTGGCACTTAAATATTCTGCAAAATTGAATAACCTTACAAGTTTGTGCATCACAAAGCTGGATGTCTTAGACGAATTTGAATCAATTAAAGTTTGCATTGGGTATAAAGTAGATGATGAGGAAATTCCGTTTAAATCCAGATTATTGCATAAAGCAGAACCAATCTATAAAGAGTTTGCAGGCTGGAAGAAATCATTAAATGATTGTACAAATTACGACAGTTTGCCTGGAGCAACACTATCCTTTTTATCATTTATTGAAGAGTTTGTTGGGGTGAATATCAGCTTAGTATCAAATGGCCCCAACAGAGATGATTTAATCCATCGATAGCTCTTTTGCCCTGTTAACCGCAGCATCAACTGCCTCTGAAAAAACTTTTGTAAAATCTTTTGAATATAAGTGATTGAGCCCTGCCTCTGTTGTGCCGCCTTTTGACTTAATGCTATCAATGATATCTTCAAGATTTTCACCATTTTTAATACTGGCAATAAGACTTGATAGGAAAGTTACAGTGATGTCTCTTTTTGTTTCTCCATCAGGCAAGAGCTCATCCAATCTTTTTTCAAACTCATTAATAATTTCTAGAAAAAATGCTGGGCCGCTACCAATTAGTGATGTATGAAGATCAATTTTATCCTCATCTTCAACAGTAAACGCCTCACCAAGATGCTTAAAAAGCTCAACAATATCTGAAGATTCTTCCCGAGAGAATATGCTTGTGATCCCAAGATTATCTTTGCTGCCGATATTTGGCATGGCTCGAAAGATTTTGGCATCACCTAAACAGTCCTTAATCTGACGATATTTAATACCTGCTGCGACACTAACAACCTTTTTATTTAAGCTTATGTGTTGCTTCATGTCATCGCACAGTGAAATTACATCCTTTGGTTTTACGCAGATAATGACTACATCAGAATTGATTATTGCATCCTCTAAACTTAATGCTTGGTGCCCATTTGCTTGAAGCCAGTTTTGGTTTGTTTCATTTCTATCATGCCCATGGATTTTATACTTTTTAAAATTTGATAAGCCATTTATGAGGGCTTTTGCTAAATGACCGCACCCTATGAAACCAATTTTTTCCATACTAAAAAGACTATTCTGAATTCAAAATTTGCTCAAGACTTGCATTTACAAATTTATAGGAGTTATCAGAACCAAATTTTTTACTAAGCCGAACAGATTCATCAAGTAATATTTCATTTGGCGTGTGTTCAGTAGCGCTTTCTGAAATTGCCATGATAAGAATGTTCTTCTCCATTCGCTCAATGGACTCTACGCCAAATAAACTAAGATCTGACTTTTCCATCAAGAGTTTTTCATACACTTGAAAATTTTTTGTAGCATGCTGAAAAACATTGCGAAAAAAAATGTAATCAACCTTTGTTTTTGTGAAATTTTTTCTGAATGATTCTTCTATTTCCTCGGCACTATTATGTCCAAAAGAAAATTCATACATAGCTTGCACTACAAGATTTCGTGCATTCACCTTATCTTTATGTTTTGCAAGGTTTTTCATATTAAGAACAGATCATATGAAACAAAGATAAAGCAAACTCTTTGCCTTTATTTAGCTTTTTCTGACTGATTCTATCTTGTGCCTGAACTTTGTTATCAACAGTTAAGATCCCATTAATCATAGGAGTTTCATAATTTGATGTAGCTATATTTGCCAGACTCGCATATGTTTGGTTTGATACGAGTTTAAAATGAGGAGTATCGCCTTTTATTACGAGCCCTAGCGCCAAGACTCCATCAAATTTATCAGTCATTTTGCGTAGAATGGTAGCAGGTATTTCCAGTGATCCAGGACAGAATACTACTTCACAACTTACCTTAAATATTTCGCATTCTTTTTGAATTGCGTCTACTGCTGGTGACAAAAAATCTTTGTTCCATGCAGTGGTAACAAGGAGGATCTTCTTGCCAGTTAGTTTCTTACCATCCAAATGAAATTCCGGTGAATTATTCATCAATAAATTCCTCTATTTCAATATGAAAGCCTTGTAGTCCACTATACTTCGTTGGAGTTCCAATGGATCTAATTTTAGATAAGCCCAGAGACCTTAAGATTTGTGCACCTGTTCCCACTACTTTCCTATTTCTTTTTTGTAGCTCAGGCTCACCTTTAAGTTGTGAAAGCCAATACGACTTCGCGTCTCTATGATTAATCAATACAAAAACTGCCTCATCTTCTTTTGAAAGTCTCTCCAGCGATTTTCTAATTGACCATTTCTTTCCAACTTCCTTAATGCCTAAAGTATCTTGTAGAACACTATGAGTTTGTACTCGAACAATTGGCGATTTTGCTTTGGAGATCTCACCTTTACTTAAGGAAAAATGATGTTCTTTAAAAATCACATCTTCCCAAACATTGAGTTCAAATTCACCAAATTCAGTGTCAATTTTTTTTGTGAGTATTTTTTCCACTGTAGACTCTTTTGATGAACGAAAATCAATAAGGTCTTCGATAGTACCAACCTTTAAATCAAATTTTTCACCGAACTTAATTAAGTCATCCCTACGTGCCATTGTTCCGTCATCATTCATTATTTCGCATATAACTCCAGCTGCTGAAAATCCTGCAAGTTTTGCAAGATCACATGCTGCCTCGGTATGTCCAGCCCTAGCAAGAACTCCACCTGCCATTGCTTGCAATGGAAACACATGTCCTGGTTGCACAATATCTTCTTCTGTAGCATCAGGTGAAACAGCTGTTTGAATGGTATGCGCTCTATCTTTTGCAGAAATTCCTGTTGTAATTCCTTCTTTAGCTTCGATAGAAACTGTGAAAGCGGTTTTGTTGCTTGTCATATTATTCGATGTCATTGGTTTTAGATTAAGTTTTTTACATTTCTTATCATCCAATGCTAGACATATAAGACCACGACCATGCGTTGCCATGAAATTGATTATTTCTGGAGTTACAGCTTCAGCTGCGCATATAAGGTCTCCCTCATTCTCGCGATCTTCATCGTCGAGAATGATAACCATTTTCCCATTACGCAGGTCTTCTATGATTTCTGTTGTCTTATTTTTTAACATTTCACGAATTTAGTTTTTTTATCTCGGTCAATTGTATACGAAGATGTATGTTTAAAACCAAATTTCTCAATTGTATTACCATCATGAAACCAGGAAACACCTTTTGGTCCAATTGGGTCTGGTGATTGATATACAACCAATTCTTCACACAAACCATTTTCTAAAAATGCATTAACTAATTTTGGTCCTGCCTCCACTAGTGCAGAACATATGTCTTCATCGATTAAAGAATGAAACACATCTTGAAGATCTCTAGAATCAATTATGCTGACAGGGGCACCAAAGAACTTTAAACCTTTATCCCAGTTAGATTCTGAGCTCAGCAAAATTTTTTTTGGTTGATTGATTGGATAATTAACTCGCGCATTCATCTGTGGATTGTCATTCCTAACAGTATTGCCCCCTGTGATAATGGCATCATGCTCAGCACGCAAATGCTGAACATCTTCTCTAGCTGCAGATGATGTTATCCATTTGATGCTTCCATCTTCAGCATGAGACATGCCGTCACTCGATGAAGCAATTTTTATAGTAATGAACGGGCGTTTATGAATATGCCGAAAGAAGAAAAATTTATTGGCATCTGCAACTTCGCTTGCCAAAACGCCATGCACAACATCTATATTTGCATCTATAAGTTTTTGTATGCCCTGACCTGCTACTTTTGGGTTTGGGTCTAAAGCACCTATAACAACTTTTTTAATGCCAGACTGAATAATAGAATCAGTGCAGGGTGGGGTTTTACCAAAATGATTGCACGGCTCTAAGGTGACATAAAGTGTTAAATCATCCTTGGGCAATGTTTTATCAAGATTATTCAAACAATTAATCTCAGCATGATTTTTTCCCCAAGATTCATGAGCGCCTTGAGCAATAATTTCACCATTTCTCACTACCAAGGCTCCAACTACTGGATTTGGTTTGGCTGTAAACTTAAAATCTTTAGATAAATCTAAAGCAACTTGCATTAGTTCTATTTGAGTCATCAATCTTTTGATAATTCAGACACTTCATCAGCAAAGTCTTTGATGTCCTGAAAGTTTTGATAGACAGATGCATACCGGACATACGCAACTTGATCAAGCTCTTTGAGGTGAGCCATGACTTGCTTACCTAGAACTTGAGAATTTACCTCTCGCTCCCCAATTTTTCTGACATAGTCTTTAATTTTTTGAACAGCATCTTCTATTTTTTCAGAGGCTACTGGTCTTTTTTCCAGAGCTTTATGAAATCCAGCCCTGAGTTTGGTTTCATCAAATGGTTCCCTTCTTTCATTTGATTTAATGATTCTTGGCATAACAAGTTCAGCCTCTTCATATGTTGAGAATCTTTCACCACATTCCGTGCACTCTCTTCGCCGTTTTATCTGTGAGCCTCCTGCTACCAGACGTGAATCAACTACCTTTGTTTCTTCATTTGTACAAAATGGACAAAACATTATTTATAAACTGGAAATCTTTTACATAGCTCTAAAGCCATATTTTTGATTTCTTTCAACTTTTCCTCATCATCTTTATTCTCAATAGCATCACAAATTAAATCAACTACATATCGAGATTCATTTTCAAGAAATCCCCTTGTGGTAATAGCAGGCGTACCAATTCTTATACCAGAGGTCACAAACGGAGACTCTGGGTCATTTGGAATCGAATTCTTATTAACAGTAATATTTGCTCTACCTAAAAGCTCCTCAACATCTTTACCCGTAACACCTTTATTACGCAGATCCATAAGCAGCAAATGATTGTCAGTTTTAGGCTGCACAAGATTGAACCCTCTGTCTTTAAACTGCTCACACATAGCCTGAGCATTTGAGATTATTTGTTTTTGGTAAGCAACAAAAGAATCGCTCATAGCTTCTTTGAAACAAATAGCTTTTGCGGCAATCACATGCATCAAAGGACCACCTTGCGATCCTGGAAAAACGGCAAAATTGAGCTTTTTTTGAAATTCTTCATTTTCATTGGACAGAATAATTCCAGATCTTGGACCTCGTAATGATTTATGTGTGGTGCTTGTAACAACATGTGCATATTCAACTGGGCTTGGATAAACACCCCCTGCGACAAGACCAGAGACATGAGCCATGTCAACCATCAGATACGCGCCAACTGAATCAGCGATTTCTCTGAATTTTTTCCAATCCACTATTCCCATATATGCTGAAAAACCTGCCACTATTACTTTGGGTTTATGTTCTTCTGCCAATTTCTTAACAGCTGCATAATCAATTTCACCACTTTTTTCATCCAGCCCATATTGAATCGCGTTGAAATTCTTACCAGAAAAATTAACTTTTGCTCCATGAGTTAAGTGACCGCCTTGATCAAGAGCCATTCCAAGGAAGGTGTCGCCTGGCTCAAGCAATGCAAGAAATACTGCAGCATTAGCCGAAGCACCAGAATGTGGTTGAACATTTGCGTACTTAACATTAAAAAGCTGTTTAGCACGCTCAATAGCGAGAGTTTCTGCTCCGTCTACATGTTCGCATCCACCATAGTAACGCTTGTTTGGATAACCTTCTGCATACTTATTTGTCAGCACGCTACCTTGAGCTTCAAGAATACGCTTTGAAGCATAATTTTCTGATGCAATCAGCTCTATATGCTCTTCTTGTCTGTTTAGTTCTCGATCAAGAAATACTGATAATTCCGGATCGTAGTTTGAAATATCTTTATTTTGATTTGCTTTAAATTCGTTCATTTATGGCTTCTTATGTTTAAATTTTGATTTTCTATTAGGGTAGCAAGTCTTGCATATCGAGCATTCAAGACCAAAACAACCTCTTGCAGGACAATAGCTCCTAGCATACATAATAATTTGTATATGGAGTTTATTCCATTTTTCTGAAGGGAAAAGCTTCTTTAAATCTCTTTCTGTTTGTTGAACAGACCGGCCATTAGATAAACCCCATCTTTGTGCACATCTGTGAATATGGGTATCAACAGGAAATGCTGGGATATTAAATGCTTGTGAAATAACTACCGATGCTGTTTTGTGCCCCACACCAGGTAATTTTTCAAGATTAGCTAGATCGTCTGGAACTTTTCCATTGTGTTCCTCAACCAGAATTCTAGATAAATTTTTTATGGCTTTTGATTTTTGTGGTCCCAATCCACATGGTTTTATAATTTCATAGATTTCTTCTTGGGACAAAAGCATCATTTTCTCTGGCTTTCTAGCTTTTTTAAATAATTTTGGGGTTATTTGATTAACTCTTTCATCAGTACATTGAGCTGACAGCAAAACGGCAATCAATAATGTGTATGTGTCATCATGATTTAGTGGAACGTCTGGATTAGGAAAGTCTCTATCAAGAAATTTTTGGATAACCTTTGTTCTTTCGCTTTTTTTCAATGTTTTAAATGTTTGCTTACTACTTATATTGTTATATCATAAATACATTAATTTCTTATGGGAGAGAGTTATGAGATACATACTATTTCTACTAGCGTTATTAGTTAGTTCTTTTTCTTTTGCTCAAGATTCCGAATCAAATGATTTAGAAAACATTGAGGAAGTCGTTACATCGGCTTTAAGAAGAGAAACAGCACTACAAGATACTGGTCTTGCTATTACAGTGATATCAGCTTCAGACATTGAGTCAAAGAACTTGAAAGAGTTTTATGACTTTCAATTTAATGTACCAGGTGTTCTATTCCAAAAAGCAAACTTCTCAGGATCTGCTGTGCAGATTAGAGGTATGACATCTTATGCTACGGGTGGATCATTCTCAGGTATTGTAACTTACCGTGAAGATGATAATACCTTCGGTGGTGGGTCAATGGCTTTCAATGAGCTTTGGGATATTGACTCTTTTGAAGTTTTAAGAGGACCACAAGGAACACTTTATGGTGGTAACAACCCAGGCGGTACATTCATTATCAACTCAGTTGACCCAGGTGAAGAAGCTGATGGCTATATTAAAGCAGAATTTGGTGATCTTAACTTAGAAAGATACAGCGGTGCTGTAACTTTAAATCCTGGTGGCGCTCTCAGAACTAGAGTATCTTTTAGATCAACACAAAGAGATGGTTATGTAACTAATGAATTCAATGGTGAAGACATAGATAACAGGGCTTATCTTGGAGTTAGAGCTAAGACAATTTGGGATATTGATGACAACGCATCAGTTAAATTGACACTCAGACATAATGAGGAAAGCGACGCAAGATTAAGATCACAAAGAGCTGCGTGTAACCCTAACCCGATAATGGGTTGTGATCAGTGGGGTGATTTTCCAACAATGGGAGCAACACATTCAGGGGTCACAGCTTTCTCAACGATAGACTATGTCACCCTAAACTATCCAGGAGATGTGGTTTTACCAGATCTATCGTTAAGTTACAGTGATGGTGCCGACTTTTTTGAGGAACTAGATAGAACATCCCTCAGAACAAACCCAAGATTGCAAAGAGCTGACTGGAGTGCAAGTTTAAACTATGAGAGAGTGCTTAACGATGAGTGGACATTGAACTTCATTGCCGGTTACACCAAGCAAGAATACGCACACATGCAGAGCTTAAATGGATACGCATCAAATAGAGATTACAGAATGGGCCCTATCGTAACAGACATGCTGGGTTTAGGCATGAATGAGTACAATACTGATGAGTCGCTTGATAACTCAACATCAAACTATGATGATAATAAGTATGAGGTAAGGCTTACCTCAGATTCATTAACAACTGGTTTGTATCATGAAATAAGCTCTGGATTTGTAGGTTATGAGGTTGTTACTCCTGGGTTTCATTATTACTCAGATGTTTCTAAAGGTCCAGTTGGTAACATGTATCCTGATTTAGGTGGATACGGTGGTCTAGGTTTCTGGGGAACATACTTTGGTGCCTATGGTGGAAACCTTGAAGATAATATTGGTGACGCTATCTTAGCAGCAGCCATCGGTTACGTTGGTGCTGATCCAACTACTCCAGATCAAATTGCTGCTTTGATCCCAGATCTTTTAGCAGCAGGTCAATGTACAGACCCTAATGGTGACTGTGTGGTGCTTGCACAACAACTTCTTATTGGAAATGCAGCTGCATTGCCACAAGTCTTAGGCCTTGGTTACCAAAATGGTGTAATGGCTTCGCATGATGAAGCAGCAAATGCAATCAGAACGATTGCTGCATTAGGAGCTAACTATGCCCTTGCTGGTGTGCCTTATCCAGTAACACCTGCGCTTCAGCCTTGGCAGCAACGATTCCAGTCATGGAACAAATCATTTTTTGATACATGGGGTTTATTTGCAGAGTGGAATGGTGAAATTGATGAAAGAACCAGATGGACAGCTGGCGGTAGGTTCAACTTCATCACAAAGAGAGATGTAGTTTTAGACGGTGCAATGGATCTTACTGGTTCACTATCAGGTTACAACAGCACTGCAGCACTTGCTGCTGGCGTACCAAATGGATTCCCAGTTGTTCCTGAACTTGAAGAAGACTTTAACGAATTTACAGGTAGAGTTGTTGTTGATAGAAAGCTTGATGATGGAACTTTAGTTTATGCAAAATTTGATAGAGGTCTTAAATCTGGCGGTTTTAACCCAACAACAACTTCAGGCACTGATGGCATTTCAGATGGCGTAGTTTCATTAGTCGATCCTGAGATTCATAACGTTATAGAATTTGGAACCAAAGGTTCATACCTAGGTGGTTCTTTGACATTAAATACAGCTGCCTTCTTCAACAGTATTGGTGGCATGCAATTGCAAAAAATTGTTGGCTTATCATCACAGACTTTCAACACTGATGTGAATGTTATGGGTGTTGAAGTTGAAGCACTGTATGCGCCAAATACCTATTCAAGATTTAATTTTGTTGGAGCCTATAATACGTCAGAGATAGATGGTTATTCAGATTATGATCCGAGAAACCCATATGGTGTTTCCTCAACTTCAGGAGGTGTTGATGTTTTACCTGGCGGTACTATAGTTGGTATGACAGATGTCGGCCCACTTTACAGATCTTTTGGTGGTATGTGTCAAGCTTACTTTAATGTATTGCTAAATATACCATGTGTTGATGATGGTCCAGTTATGCAAGACCTTTCAGGTCGTTCATTGCCAGCTGTGCCAGAGGTTTCATATTCAATTGGTGGTGAAGTTGATTTCATTAATGATGAAAGAGGTATGCTTACTGCAAGACTTGATTATATCTACAGAGGTGATATCTACTTATCTGTCTTCAACAATCCACATGAATTTGTTGATGGTTTTGACTTCATGAACTTTGATTTAAGCTTCACCACACCAGATGGTAAGTGGGGCGTTGATCTCTATGTTCATAACTTAGAAGATAAAGAAGTGATTACCGGTGGTTTTGTGGGATCTGTACAAAATGGTGGTGGCTTTAACCTATTTATGCAGGAACCAATGAACGGAGGTATATCAATCATATATAACTTCTAAAATATAAGAAATTATTTAAAATAAAACCTCCGCTTCGGCGGAGGTTTTTTTATGGAAATTAAAAACATCAATAAATACTTAGAGAATCTTGTTAAGGCACTTGGCGAAGAAAACGAGGCCAATCGTCAAATGCTGGATAACTTTTATAGTTATCTTGAAACAAATGACAAAATGTATCTTAGAGCGGCAGATAAACAGATGCGTGAGATTTTAAAAGGCGCAGGTTTTGGCATACTTCTTATCCTGCCTTTTTCGCCAATAACAATCCCTTATTTGTTTAGAAGAGCAGAAAAGCTTGGGATCGATATAATTCCTAAATGGTACAAGAAGCTTGATTTGAAAGAAGACCAAAACAAGTTAGAATAGAGCTTTCCGGAGGTAAACAATGAAAAACGTAGTAATAGTTGATAGTGTAAGAACAGGCTTAGCAAAATCATTTAGAGGCACATTTAATATGACGAGGGGTGATGACATGATCACTCATTTAATTGATGCAATTCTAGACAGAAATCCAAACTTACCAGCAGATGCAGTTGAAGATGTAATCATGGGTTGTGGAAACCCAGAGGGGGCAACTGGCCATAATATTGGGCGTAATGCAGTTGTTTTATCAAAACTTCCGTTAACAGTTGGTGGGACAACAGTAAATAGATACTGCTCATCCGGTCTTCAAACAATTTCTATGGCAGCAGGACAAATTATGGCTGGATGTTACGATACCGTTATTGCAGGTGGTGTTGAATCAATTAGTATGGTTCAGCCAAAAATGAATCTTGATAATTTTGTGAATCCAAAGATCAATGAAAACAATCCTGGTATTTATTTTCCAATGGGCACAACCGCAGAAGTTGTTGCAAAAAGATATAACGTCTCCAGAGAAGCGCAGGATGAGTACTCCTTGCAAAGTCAACTAAGAACTGCAGAAGCTCAAGAAGCTGGCAGATACGACGATGAAATTATACCGATGAAGACCCAAATGCTTTTAACAAATAAAGAGACAGGGGAACAAAAAGTAGTTGATGCAGAATGCGTTAAAGATGAGTGCAATAGACCTACAACTACACTCGAAGGTTTGGCCGGACTTAAACCAGTCTTTGATGAAAGTGGTAGCGTGACAGCTGGTAATTCATCTCAAATGTCTGATGGAGCATCTATTACTCTTGTGATGTCAGAAGAAAAAGCTCTAGATCTAGGCTTAAAACCAAAAGCTTACTTCAGAGGCTTCACAACTGTTGGCTGCAACCCGGATGAGATGGGAATTGGCCCAGTTTTTGCAATCCCAAAACTCTTAGCACAAAATAATCTTAGTATTGAAGATATTGGCCTGTGGGAGCTAAATGAAGCTTTTGCAGTTCAAGTTGTTTATTGTCGAGATGAGCTTGGCATACCAATGGATAAATTAAATGTTGATGGTGGTTCTATTGCAATTGGCCATCCTTATGGAATGACCGGCTCAAGACTAACAGGACATTTGGTAAGAGAGCTTCAAAATAGAGATCAACAATTTGGTGTTGTTACTATGTGTGTAGGTGGAGGTATGGGAGCAGCTGGTCTGTTTGAAAGATATCCATCCTAGTGAATACAGAAACACATTATATTGAACAATATCTAGCACCTTTATATACGCAATCATCAACCTATCCATTAAAAATAGGCGACGATTGTGCTGTTATAGATGCAAGAGATAAGATTCTCACTTCGGTTGACTCATCAGTTGAAGAACAACACTTCCCAAAAGATTTAAATCCATACTATGCAGCTTATCGGTCTGTAGCTGTAGCTATTTCAGATATATACGCTATGGGAGGCATCCCAGAAAGCTATCTTTTAAGTATCTCACATCCCCAACCATCCGATATTTGGTTTGGAGAGTTTTCAAAAGGTATTGAAAAGGTTAATCAGGACTACAGCTTATCACTTCTGGGCGGAGATATGGTCAAAGGACAATTAGCCATCACTGTCACAGTATTTGGCAAAGCACTTGAAAACATATGTGAGCGTGCAAATGCTAAGTTAGGTGATAACATCTTTCTATCAGGTCCACTTGGGTTCGGCAAAGCAGGGTTAGAAGATTACCAAAAAGGTAATAAAGATGAGCCTAGTCAGTATTTAATGCCCCAGCTAATTTCAAATCACATCATTGAAAAATTAAACCCTATTATGAATGCAGCAATAGATGTTTCTGATGGTCTGGTTAAAGATCTTGGAAGGATTTGTTCAGCCTCTGGTATGGGGGCTGAGATTCTGCTTAGCAATATTCCCCACAATAGCGACCCTTATGATTTAGTTGCAGGGGATGATTATGTTCTATGCTTCACATCGTCATCACCCATAGAAACTATTATTGATATTGATCAAAATATTCACCACATTGGAAAAATCGTGGAAGGAAACGAAGTATTAGTAGTTGATCTTGAGGGTAGGCAGCTTGATTTTAATGAAGATGGCTGGGAATCTTTTAAATAGAGTTTCCAAAGCCAATAATTTTTTTACTCAAGGTAGTAACGTCAAGTCCATTCATTTCCAAAACTTCATTTCTGCTGCCATGATCAGGGAATTTGTCTTCTAGCCCTAAATGCAAGATAGGCTTAAAGATCATTTGTGCTGCAAAAAATTCACTGACTGCGCTGCCTGCACCACCCACAATTGAATGATCTTCAAGAGTAACGAATGCCTCATAGTTATTACTCAATTCTAAGAGTAACTGCTCATCAAGAGGCTTCACAAAACGCATATCAACAAGACCAAAATTATTTGCTTCAGCGCATTCTGTTACTCTATCCATGAGTACTCCAAAATTTAAAATACAAACTTTCTTACCGTTACGTATCTTATTAGCCTTTCCTAAATCAAATGCATCATTTTTGTCTTTTATAGTAGCACCAATACCAGAACCCCTTGGGTATCTGATTGCAGCAGGACCATTGTGAGCATAACAGGTATTAAGGAGACCCCACATTTCATTTTCATCAGATGGAGTAGCTACAACAATATTTGGCACACACCGCATAAAGCTAAGATCAAAGTTGCCTGAATGGGTTGGCCCATCTTCACCAACAACTCCAGCACGGTCTAGCGCAAAAGTAACATCAAGATTTTCAAGACATACGTCATGAATAAATTGATCATATGCACGTTGGAGAAAAGATGAATAAATTGCTACAACAGGTTTAGTGCCTCCTAAAGATAGGCCTGCACCAAAAGTTACAGAGTGTTGTTCAGCAATTGCAACATCATAAAATCTATCTGGGTATTGTTTCTCAAAATCAACCATACCCGAACCTTCTTTCATAGCAGGAGTTATTCCAATAAGTTTGTTATCTAAACTTGCTTTGTAGCATAACCAATCACCAAAAATATCTTGAAACTTTGCTTGTTTAACTGCTGGAGTATTCTCTATTTTTGATATCGCGTGATATTTAATACGTTCATTCTCAGCTGGCTCAAAACCTGCCCCCTTCTTTGTAATTATATGCAACAAATAGGGTTCTTTTTTTTCGACCATACGTCGAAGAGTTTTGATAAGAAGGGGAATGTCATGCCCATCAATTGGTCCAATGTAATGAAGGCCCAGATCTTCAAATAGATTGCCTGGCATAACTGCATGCTTCAGCCCATCTTTTAGGTTTCGTGAAATATGTAAACCACCTGGTAAATTCTTTAGGACTTTCTTGCCACTTGATTTAAGTTTTTTATACGATTTTGAAGCCCAAACCTTTGCTAAGTAGTCCGAAAGCCCTCCAGTATTTTTTGATATGGACATATCATTATCATTCAAAATAATATTCAAATTATTATCTAGGTGTGCTGCATGCATCATGCCTTCAAAGGCTATTCCAGCTGTCATAGCGCCATCACCTATCACAGAAAAAATATTCCTTCTCGTTGAAAGATGGACATTGGCCTCATTCATACCTAAGGAGGCACTTATTGATGTGCTTGAATGACCAACGCTCATGGCATCGTACTCAGATTCAGTGATGGAAGGAAAAGGGTGAATGCCATCTTTTTTTCTCATTAGATGCATCTTCTCTCTTCTCCCAGTTAGGATTTTATGTGGATATGCCTGATGGCCTGTATCCCAAACAATTTTATCAAATGGCATATCTAACACATAATGCAAAGCAATGGTAAGCTCGATTGTTCCAAGTCCAGCTCCAAAGTGCCCACCAGTCTTACTTACTGAATGTAGAAGGAATTCTCTCAACTCATCAGCCAGCTCAACTAATTGATCTTCTTCTAATAATTTAAGATCCTTTGGTGATTCAATACCATTTAGGTATTTAAATTCTGGCAATTGATCTGGAAATTCCTTAAAGATTTTCATTAAATTCTTCTATTAAACAAGTTCATTATATAGTTGCTCAGATAATGTTCATCAAGATTGAGTTCCTGCAACAAATTATTTGCTTCAGCCTTATAGGCATCTAAGAGTTCAATTGTTTTTTTCTCACCAAAACTAATGGGATAGTTCTTCTTATTTCTGATAATGTCTTTTTGTGATTTTTTTCCAAGGTTTTCAGAGGTTTCTTGTAAATCTAATAGATCGTCAATCAACTGAAATGAAATGCCCACAATCTTTCCTAATCTTTTCCACTTTTCATTAGTTGCATCAGCTATCATCAACGGAGCAAGAAAACAAAACTCAATCAATACTCCTGTTTTTAGTTCACACATTAACAGTATCTCGCTTTCATTGGCCTCTCTTGATTCATATTCAATATCAAGAGCTTGTCCCAAAATCATGCCTTTACTGCCTATTGTTTCTAGAAGCATTTTTGCAAGTAAATTATTTTGCTTCTCTGTAAAGTGTTGGTTGTCCAACAGCATCTCTAATGCCATTGATTGCATAGCATCACCAGCCAAAACAGCTGTGGCTTCATTATATTTTTTGTGTAGTGAGGGCTGTCCTCTTCTTAAATCATCATCGTCCATGCACGGCAGATCATCATGTACAAGAGAATAGGTATGTATGGTCTCTAGAGCCCCTGCAATTGCATCTGCATGATCTAGCTCA
Organism: uncultured SAR86 cluster bacterium; assembly: GCA_902579195.1. Lineage (GTDB taxonomy): Bacteria > Pseudomonadota > Gammaproteobacteria > Magnimaribacterales > TMED112 > TMED112. The sequence goes on from CACHFV010000001.1 coordinate 177,240, forward strand.
AGTGATAATGCATCACTAACCAAGTATAGAAGGGTAGGTCTGACTCTTTTGCCTGGTGCTTCTAAGGCATAAACAATTGGTTCATCAATAATGTTGTTTGACTTAATATACGCTTTAAGAAATTGGTCTACTCTTTGTTGAAAAAAGCTTTCTAAATTCGAGTTACTCTGCGTCGTCGTTGAAAGGTTTAGTTTGCCCATCTTCTGTTAGCTCTTTGATTTTATTTTCAGCAGATTCAAGCTCTTTTTGACAAACTTTTATGAGAGAAATGCCTCTCTCAAAGTTTTTTAAAGATTCGTCTAAATTAGGCTCTCCGTCCTCTAATGATTTAACTATCTTTTCTAGTTCTTTAATTGAGTCTTCAAATTTTGCCATAGTGAAATTTTAACTTATTTAAAAAATATTACCCTGCAATTCGGTTGTATAGATTGTTAAATTGTGCAGAAATGCTTTGAAATAATCCTGATTTTGGTTTTCCATTATTATTCAAATTTTCAAGCACCACGAGAAAAGACGGTGTAACCAAAAGAGTTATAAGAGTGCTGAAACCAAGGCCCCAACAAATGCTTATTCCAAAAACTTGATACCATTTAACTGTTGAAGTCCCTTCAAAAATCTCTCTGTTCAATACATCAATACTGTATCCAGCAGATAAGAATAACAGCCCAAAGATTGTTGTGACTGTTGTTAGTAGAACAGGCCTTAATCTGCTCATGCAGGTCTCTGTTATGAGTTCTTCGGTTGTTTTCTTTGGGAAATCTAATTTCAATTTATTAAAAGTATCTATCAATACTATATTGTTGTTAACGACTATCCCAGCAAGACCCACAACTGCCGTACCAGTCATAATTGTAGATGGTTCAGACCCTGTTATAGTTAAGCCAAGATATACTCCTGCTGTGGAGAAGAGGACAGACACTAATATGACCAAAGGCTGAAGGATACTGTTAAATTGAGTCACGAGAATTATGAACATCAAGAATAGAGCTCCAACGAATGCCTGTAGAAGGAAAGTAGTAGCCTCATCTCCTCTTTGAGTTAGGCCTCCAAATTTAACCTCCATACCTGGTTCAATAAAGTTGGTTTCTTCCATCCAGTTGCTTATTTTGCCAATCTCTACCCCAAGGTTATAGTCAGGTTTGTTAATCCCAGTAATTTCGTAAAAAAATCTGCCATCTCGTCTAACTAAACTTGTGGTATTTGGTCTAGCTTCCACATCAACAAAGCTTGAAATAGGAACAGCACCATTTCTAGTGTTTACAGTTATCTCATCGAGGCTTGATAAGGTTCTTTTATCCTTTTGAAATCTGGCTCTTATATCAATTTCTTCTTTTGAATCGTCAGGTCGATATTCGCCAAGCTTTATCCCTGATGTCACCATCTGGATAGCAGCACCAATATCAAACAAGCTTATGCCTGATTGAAAAGCTCTTTCTTTATCAACATCAACCTTCCACTCAATCTTGTATTTTGGAAGACTATCATCAATTCCAGTGATACCTTCAATATTAGATTCTATGTATGCTCTTAGTTCTTTTGTTTTTCTTTCAATTTGCAATAAATTATCACTATAAAGCTCAATTTCTACAGGTGAGTTGAACTGTCCAGGACCATCTTGGACCTCTTTTATATTTATGTTGTAACCGACAACGTCTGCAACCGACTCTCTTAAAAGCCTCAGTACTTCCCAACCAGAAATATCAAGTGTTTTTGGATCTTCAACAATAATATATCCTCTACCAACACCATCACCACCACCTCGGGAGGCAGATCTTACATCCATGAACAACTCATCAACACCCTCGATGTTAAGCATCTTTTCTTCTGCATCTAAAGCAAATTCTCTTGCTTCATATGGGGATAAGTTGCCCCGTGCTTGTATGTCCGCATTTATGATCCAAGGGTCAATACTAGGGAAGTAAACAGAGTCTTTTCCATAGTTATTAACAACGCCGCTAGGGCCTAAAATTAAAAACATTATTCCGAATGTGTAAGCAATTGTCTCTAGAGGATTTCTTGAAGCAAAACCAATAGCTTTTCTGTAACCATTTTTTAAAGGAGTATCTTCGTTGTCATTCTTTGCATCGGTCGACTTTTTTCTTCTTCCTAACAGTGAGCCTATTGCAGGGGCAAAAATAAGCGCATAAGCCAGTGATGCCGCCAGAACTGCAAACACAGTTATGGGCAAGTACCTCATAAATTTACCTGATATGCCAGGCCAAATCATGAGAGGTGAAAAAGCAGCCAATGTGGTTAGAACAGAAGCAAAAACTGGAGCAAACATTCTCTGCGCTGCATTCATGTAAGCTTCTTTTCTCGTTTGGCCTTCATCAATTAATTTGTCTGCGTATTCAACTACAACAATAGCTCCATCAATGAGCATGCCAAGCCCCAGCAACATACCAAACATGACAAGGAAATTAAACTCAAAGCCCATGAAGTACCACAGTACCCCAAAAGCAGTTAGAAAAGAGAATGGTATTGCTATGCCAACAATTAAACCATTTCTAAGTCCTAAAGCTGCCACAACAAGCAACATAACCAAGATCACTGCTGTAATAATATTGCCCTGCAATTCGCTGACCATATCTGCTGCGAACTTTGTTGTATCAAGTCCTGGAGTAATAACCAATGAATCTGGATACTCACTTTCTATAAGCTCAACTTCTTTCTTCACTGCATTAGCAATATCAAGCTCATTAAAGCCAGTGCGTTTTGATATATTAAGAGAAATTGAATCAAATCCATTGACTCTGGAAAAAGATGTAGGGTCTTTGAATGTACGTTTTATATTCGCAACGTCACCAAGGGTAACTACTTTTGATCCAGATGCTTTGATTGGTAAATTAAAAACGTCTTGTCTTGTCTCAAAAACACTAGGAATTTCAACTGCAAACTTTCCAGACCCAGTATCTTGAAAACCTGCTGGTATTAGAACGTTATTATTTCTAACTGCTCCAGCTATTTCTCCAAGACTTACTCCTAAGCTCTCCAGTTTAGATTTTGAAACCTCAACTTCAAGAAGCTCCTCTGGGACGCCACCAATTTCAACGCCCAACACTCCGGGTATTTTTTCAAATCGTTCTTGTATGTCTGTGGCTATTAAGTAGCCAATTCTTAGGTTTGAAAACCCATACAAGCTATAAACTAGGATAGGCATATCGTTATCAGCTGCTTCTCTTACAATAGGATCTTCAGCTTCAGGAGGAAGTTGGTTTCTAACTTCGCTTACCGCTCTTTCAACATCTAAAATTGCTTGATCGATGTCATAGTCAACATCATATTGAATCTGCAATGTTGTAAAACTTTGAGAGTTTGTTGATCTAACTTCTTCAGCGCCTTCAAGTCTTAGAAACCTATTTTCCATTGGTTTGGCAACCAATCGAGACATGTCTTCTGGTGATGCTCCTTCAAGAAAAACACTTACAAAAACCCATGGGAAAGTAATATTTGGGTTGGAAGCAATTGGCATTGCTGCTCTTCCAAGTGAGCCCATGATTACGAGGAACACCATGATTAATAGTGTTGTTCTAAATTTGCCTACTGCTGTTGAAACAATTCCCATAATCTAGCGTGAAATAGAATTTACTTCTTCTCCCTCTTTAACAAAACCTTGTCCAGCAACAACAATGTTAGCTTCTTCAGGCAAGCCTGTTACCCATGCACCAGCCACCGTATCAATTAAGATTTGGACCGTATAAATTCTAATTACACTGTTCAGCACAGTTGCCAAAGCAACATCACCATTATCTGCCAGAAGAAAGGCAGAAGTTGGAATGAAATGAGCTTTTTGGCTATCTATAAAAATTGTCATTTCTCCTGTTAAGCCATCTTTAACAGAGTTTTGTTCATTGGGTAATTCAGACTCAACTCTAAATGTTCTTGTTTGTGAATCAGCAGTGGAAGCTACAAAAGTAACAGCAGTTTCAAACTCCTCGCCTGATATCAATTTGATTTTAACTGGTTGTCCTGTTTTTATTTTTGAAACCACAAGTTCAGAAACATTTCCAACAATTTTCAAAGGTGAAAGAGAAACCAGCGAGGCACAAATCTGCCCATTTTGAAGAAGTTGCCCCTCTTTTGCTAAATTATCAACAAAGCCACCAAAGGGCGCTGCAATATTTGTTCGTTCGAGAGCAATGCGAGCTTGTTCAAAAGTTGTTTCTGCTGCCACCAATGATGATTGAGATGAAAGACCTTTTTTACTAAGTTCTTTTGCAGAATTAAATCCAATTTCAGCTCTTTTAAAGTTTGCTAACCGTTCGCCTGAATCAAGCTGGCAAATTACCTCTCCCTCGTTGACATAATCACCATCTTTGAAACCAATATTGACTACTTTTTCAGAGGTTTGTGATCTGATATCGACTTTTGAGAATGCCTTAGTTTCACTTTTAACATTGATTGGTAAACTGAAATCACTTGCAACTGATTCGTTTACAACAACTGTCTGAACTTCTTTTGTTAGAGCTTGAGTCTTTTCAGGTTGTGGAGCGAAATAACCCTGTATCCAGTAAAGAACTACGATCGATAATAGTAGTGCTGATGCCCTTAAATTTTTTTTATTCATTTTTAAATCTTATATTTGTTTCTTAATTTTGATAACGCTGCATTATCACCTTTATTTTCAGACGTATCAGTCTCATCGTATGGGTTATAAAAGTCAAATTTTTGTGTATGTTCTTTTGACATATCTTCAAGGGTAAAGTTCGATTTTCTTTTGATAAAATCAAGAAACTTTACATCCCAAGATACGAATGCTCTGCCATCCTCCTTCCAATAAAGGATAAATTCTGGCAAATATTGATCAACAAACTCTTTCTCTATACCAGTCATTTGAATAATATCCATACAATCATCAGATGGGTACCAGTCACTATCAATGGTTGAAGGCTCATTTTTGGTGTGTATTTCAGCAGAATGTTGAGCCCATTTTAATCGGACATGCTCAATAAACTTTGAATTATATGAAACCAATGTGCCTGGTCTCTCGGTCCAATAAACAATAAATTCTGGAATGAGCTCATTAATAAAGTCCTCATTAATGCCTGAACGAGTTAATATTTCGACAACATCTTCAGATGGTTGCCAAGTGTTGTCGATATTTGCTCGAGAAGTTGTTTTGTTGTTGATCTGCAAGACCTTTGATTTTGTATTTGATTCTTTAGAGATTCTTTTCTTATCGAGATCTACGTTTAAAAGTCCTTTTTGATGTAAATCTAAGAGATGTGAAATCAAATCTGTCTCTGTCCAGAATGGAAGGCCAGAAAAAACTTTTTCAAGCTTAATATAAGTTACAGTTTCATTATCTTTAATCCATTGAAGAATAATTGCGCCTTCAATCCCAACTGATTCTGCAATCTCTTTTTCAAATTTATAATACTTATCCAATTTCTCTTCTTTGTTTTACTGACTGTGATAAGTTCAAGAGCAGTTCCTTTGTTTCATCCCAACAAATACATGCATCTGTAATGCTCTTTCCATACTCAAGCTCATCTGAAATCTTTTGATTGCCTGCCTTTAGATGGCTCTCAATCATGACTCCAGCAATATGTTTGTTTCCCCCAGCTATTTGCTTGCATACTGATGCACAAACGACTTTTTGATTTTCATGATTTTTCTTACTGTTGCCATGGCTGCAATCAATCATTATGTTTTTATTTATCTCAGATGCATCTAGTTTCTCAATGCACGCATTCACATCTTCTTTCTCATAGTTTGGCTCTTTGCCGCCTCTGAGAATTATGTGTGTATCATCGTTACCTGATGTTTTGAAGATGGCAACTTTCCCTTGCTTTGTTGTTCCTAAAAAAACATGTTGATATTGGGCTGATTTAATGGCATCAACAGCTACTTTCACATCACCATTGGTGGAATTTTTGATGCCTATCGGGCAGGATAAACCAGATGTAAGCTCTCTATGGACTTGGCTTTCTGCTGTTCGTGCACCGATGGCCCCCCAACTTACTAAATCTGAAACATATTGAGGTGATATTAAATCAAGAAATTCTGTGCCAGTAGGCAGGCCGATATCAGCAATGTCCTTGAGTAGTTTTCTTGAAATTCTTAAACCCTCATTGATTTTGAATGAGTTATCTATTCTTGGATCATTAATCAATCCTTTCCATCCGATTGTTGTACGCGGTTTTTCAAAATAAACACGCATAACAATTACTATTTCATTTTCAACTTGGGCAGAAAACTCTTTTAACAGCTTTGCGTACTCAATTGCAGATACTGGGTCATGAATAGAACACGGACCAACTATCGCAATAATTCGATCGTCAAGGTTGTGCAAGACTCTACTAATGTTACGTCTGGCACCAAAAATCAGCTTGGAAGATTCCTTATCGAGGGGAATTTCTTTGGTTATTTCTTCAGGTGTAGATAGCTCTTCACGAGAGAGAATTCTGCTGTTGTCTGTTATGTACATCATTTTTAAAATTTGAGCTGTCAATTTTACAACATAGTCAGCTAAGTTTTTAGCAAAATATGGAAAGAAACAATATAAAAAAAACTATTGTGTTAAAAACACAATATTTAGTATTTATTTTCATTTACGGCTACAATATCTTGTGTATGTCAGCATTACAAGAAATTGAGCTTCCAAAGGTAAAAGGGAATCCAGTCGATCAATTGCCTGAAAATTTGTATGTGCCTCCAAAAGCATTGCTGCTTTTGCTTGATGTATTTTCTGGCCCAATGGATTTCTTGTTATATCTGATACAAAGAAAAAACCTAGATATTATAGAAGTTAATCTTGTAGAAATTACTGATCAATACATTGCTTATATTGAATTAATGGATGATTTTGAGTATGAGCTTGCTGGTGATTATTTAGCAATGGCAGCTTATCTTGCAGAAATTAAATCTAGAATCCTCCTACCGAGAGAGGAAGAAAATGAGGATGAAGAATCAGATCCAAAAGCAGAGCTCATAAGACGTTTGCAAGAATATAAGAGATTTAAAGAGGCTTCGATTACACTTGATGAGCTTCCTCGTATTGATAGGGATATTTTTTCAGCAAATGCAAAAATGCCCGAGTTTGAGCTTCCAAAACCTAAAAACAACTACAACAAAAATGATCTAGCTTTTGCACTGCAGTCAATGTTGGATGAAATGGTTCGCCTTTCAAGCCATAAAGTTAAGCTTGAAAATATAACCGTGGAGGCAAAAATGAAACTGTTGCTCGACAGTCTCAAGGAAAGAGATTTTATTTCTTTGCCAGAATTAATTCTCAAGGGCGAATCAAAACTTGCAGTCTCTGTCATACTTTCGGCTGCGTTGGAATTAAATAGAAAAGGTTATGTGGAAATTGTTCAAGCCGAACAATTTGGAGAGATTTATTTTAAAGGCTCAGAGGAGGTAGTTCATTAATGGAACTAAAAAATAGAATTGAGGCAATACTTCTTGCAGCAAATAGAGCATTAACACTCAAAGACATATGTGAGCTACTTGAAATTGATAATAGCGAACATGAGTCTGAGGTTATGAATTCAATTTATAAGTTAAAAGATGAGTTTGCTGATAAACCTTATGAACTAGTTGAAGTTTCAAGCGGGTATCGTGTGCAAATACATCATGATTTTGCTGGAGATATAGCAAAACTTTGGGAAGTTAAGCCATTGAGGCTTTCAAGAGCAACATTGGAAACTCTCTCCATTATTACCTATATGCAGCCAGTAACCAGAGGTGATATTGAGGACATTAGAGGGGTTAATGTAGCCACCAATGTGATTAAGCTATTGCTTGATCAGGGATGGATTAAAATTAAAGGGTATAGAGATGTGCCGGGTAGACCAGCACTTTTCATCACCACACAAAAATTCCTTGATGATTTCGCAATGAAAACTCTATCTGATTTGCCAGAGCTGCCAGATCTACCTGAGATAGAATCAATAACACCAGAACTTTCCCTGCAAAATGAACCAGCAGAGCAAGAAGCTCCAAAATCCTAAGGAAAAAGTTTCCAAATATCTTGCAAATATTGGTTTTGCATCAAGAAGAGGTATTGCAAACTTATTTAGCGAAAAAACAATTTTGCTAAATGGAAAGAAAGCGAAACAAGCAGATCTTCTGAAAGATGGCGATACCCTAACTATCGATGGTGAAGATCATATTGTTGACTTAAACCCTGAAACAGAAGTTCTCATATACCATAAGCCAACTGGACAAGTCTGCTCAAATGTACCGACAGAAAAAAATGATAGTGTTTTCAGCCACATACCCCCACGTAAAAAAGGCAAATGGATCATGGTGGGGCGTCTTGATGTAAATACTTCAGGGTTATTGGTGTTTTCTAACAACGGTGATTTTGTAAATTTCCTATCACACCCAAGCAGCAGAATTGATAGAGAATACCTTTGCAGAGTCTATGGTGACATCACAGATAAAAAAATTGAAAACGTTATGAAAGGCGTAAATATTAATGGAGAAAAATCTTCCTTTTCAGACGTAGTAGCTGTAAAAAAGATTTCAAAATCAAAAAACCATTGGTTTTATGTTTGTTTATTTACTGGGAAGAATAGAGAAGTTAGAAAGATTTGGAGTTCCCAAAAATTAACTGTAAATAGACTAATGAGATTGAGATATGGGCCAATAATTATGCCTGAAAACTTAAAACCAGGTGGTTGGAAAAAGTTTTCAAAAAATGAAGTTAGCAAATTGCAAAACTTATTAAAAGTTCAATAAATTTTTATTTCTGCAACAACAGGAAAGTGGTCGGACACACCATAAAGACCCTTGGCATTGAAACGTAATGGACTTCCATTATCTCTTGTTTGAATATCAGCTGTAATTATCTCAACACTGTCTTTAGTAAATTTTGAATTTCTATTTTTCTTGAGCATTACTGCATCAAGAAAAGACCATCTATCATCTTGGAAGTAATAGTTTGTGCCTTTGCATTCTGCACATTGATCTAAATGCGAAATATACCAAGTCTTATTAAGTTTTCCATATAGATTCGCTTCAGCATCTTCAAGAGAAGTTATATTAAAATCACCAAGGGCAATGTTTACTCTATCATTTCTTGCTGAAAGCTGATTGAGAGTCGCCAAAGCATCTACCCTCATAAATCTTGGGTTGTAAGGAGCAGGAAAGTGAACATTGAAGATTGAAATTTCCTTATCGCCAACATTAAAAACGCCTTCAAGGATTGGGCGAGTATCGCCTATCTGTTCTTTTGTGCCTCCAGTAAATTTAATAGGGTGTAACTGAGAGTTGAGGATTTTATATTTTGAAATGAATGCATTATCAATACCACGCTTATCATTCCCCTCTACAAGAGAATAATATTTATAACCATGGGGCTCTAGAAGCTCAAAGAGACGTTTGAGAATATTTAAATTTTCTATTTCTTGGAACCCAATTATGTCTGGACCGTGAGCATTAAATGAGAGGATGACTTTTGCTGTTGCATTAAGCTTGTAGTTAATTACCTCATCGTTCCAGTCCATTTGTAAGCAATCATCTCTCCATCTTTGATATCTCATTTTATTGCAATTGTTGATATGCATCTTAGATGTTTTCATTGAAACTGGAAGGTAAGTTTCATCTTCTTTGTTGGGATCATCTAGATTGTCAAACATATTTTCGACATTAAATGTCATAACGGTAAATGTCTTGGCAGCCAAGTTATCAGCTGAAAGCAATGCAAAAAATATGACAAATGTTTTTAGCAGGTTACTCATGTTCTATTTTCCATTCTGTTATTGTATCTGATCTTATATCACGCCATGCATTCTTATCTAATGACCAAACCATTATGGTATCGCTTGAAGAATCAACATTTAGTGGATTAGTAACATTTGGAATTAGTTCAGGGTTAAGGGTTGATGGCATTACGCGAATTTCACCTGAATCTATCTTTCTAAATGAAATGATTACAACCCCTTTTTTAAGCGCTTCAATAAGTTTATTCATGATAATCAAACATAATACCAGTTTCAGTACAGTTATCAGAGAGCAACCAAAGATAATCAGATGAAATTTCAGCAGGTGTTTTTAGAGATGCTGGATCTTCAGCAGGAAATGCTTGTGCTCGCATGTTTGTTCTTGTTGGACCAGGATTGTAAGAATTTATTCGCATATCATTTTCATATTCATCAGCAAGGCATTGCATAAGGCCTTCAACAGCAAATTTAGATATGGAATAACTTGTCCAAAAAGCTCTTCCTTTTCTTCCAACACCAGAAGAAGTAAAAACTACAGATGGATCATCTGATTGAAAAAGTAGGGGCAATAAAAGCTGAGTTAAAAGAAAGTTACTTTCAAAATTTATTTCCATTACGGATTTAAGTTGTTGTAAAGAGGTATTTATCAGCGGTGATAAGTAACCAAGCACACCTGCGATATGAGCAACACCATCAATACGATCAAAGTTTTCATATAAGCTATCAGCCAATTGCTTATAGTCTTTTTCTTTAGCTTTAGTGAAGTCAAATTCTACAACAAGGGGTTCGATATTATTGTTTTGGACTATTTCATCTTGCAAGGCATACAATTTGTGAACATCTTTTGATAACAAAATAAGATTAGCACCTGCTTTTGCAGCATCAAGAGCAACTTGTTTTCCAATGCCTGAACCTGCACCAGTAACCAGTATGTTTTTACCTTTCAAGGTATCAGTATGGAACTCAAAATTTGGAACTTTCTTCATAAAATTTCAATAATGTCAGCAATTTTATCAACTAAGAAATCAGCCTTCCAAAATTCAGGAGGTTTTTCGTAGTATCCATAAGTGCACCCAATTGTTTTAAGGCCAGCATTTATGCCTGTTTGAATATCTCTTTCATGATCACCAACGTAAAACGAGCTTTCTGGACAACCATTTAGTATTTCTAATGCTTTATAAATTCCTTCAGGACTTGGTTTTGCCTTTTTCAAAGAATCAGGACAGATCACAGCATTTGTCATTTTATCCCAATCCAACTTCTTAATGATAGGGAGGGTATATTGTTCAGGCTTGTTTGTCACAATCCCCCATGGAATTTCTTTACTAGCTAAAAACTCGATAAGTTCTTTAGCTCCATCATATAAAACTAAATCGTTTGTAAAAACGTCTTGATATATATTTAAAAATTTAGATTTTAAGTGATCAATATCATTTTGACCTCTATCTGGAAAACAATTTTGCAGTATTAAAGTTGCCCCACGGGAAGAAAATTCGCGCACTGGTTCAAAATCCACCAAAGGCTCGCCCTCAATTTCTTTAAGCTGATTCACAATTTTATGGAAAGTTAAACCAGAATGTAAAAGAGTGCCATCCAGATCGAATAGGACTGATTTATTTTTTTGTTGCATGAATTATGTAGTTTACTGACGAATCATCGGTTAATTTAACGATGTCAAAAAGTGGCAGATACGACATGCCTCTTACTTCTTCAAAACTAAGCGATGCATCATCTATGTATTTCTTTAACTCTGAAGGTTTGATTAATTTATCGTAATCATGGGTTCCTTGAGGAAGGATATTCAAGATATATTCTGCGCCTAGGATAGCAAAAACAAAGGACTTAAGGTTTCTATTAATCGTGGAAAAGAATATATGGCCACCATCTTTAGTGAGCTTGGCACAATCCTTAACTATTTCCGCTGGGTCAGGAACATGTTCAAGCATTTCTAAGCAAGTAACAACATCATATCGTTCGCCCTCTTGTGCAAGTTCACCTGAGCTTATCTTGCGATAGTTAATGCCTAATTGAGATTTTGTTTCCCTAATTCTGGCTACACTTAAAGGCCCATCGGCAAGATCTATTGCAGTGACGTTGGCACCTTTTTTAGCTAGAGCCTCTGAAAGTATTCCGCCACCACATCCGATATCAAGCACCTTTGAATCTCTTAAAGCAATTTTTTTCTCAATATACTCTGCTCTAAGCGGGTTAATGAGATGCAACGGTTTAAATTTACCATTAGGATCCCACCACTGATCAGCAAGTTCAGTAAATTTATCTAATTCTAATTGATCAAAATTTTCCATCAGTTAAAGTATATCTTTAGAACGTATTTATTGTGTTTAAAATAAAATTATGATTTTAGGGGCCATTTCACCAAAAAGCGACAAAGATCGCAGATCAACCTTACACCCAAACAGCATAAAACCATTAAAAGATATGGGTATAGAAATATTTTTTGAAAGAGGTTTAGGAGAAGGCATTGATGTAAGTGACGAAGAAATGCAAAAAAATGGCGCACTACCTGCAAGCAGGGAAGATTGTCTATCACGTTCCGATGTTATTTTTTCATCTGAACCAATTTCTTCAGACGAAATTGCAAGAATTAAAAAAAATGCTTTAGTTGTTGGATTGCTTGAACCATTTTCAGAAAAAGAACGGCTTCATAATTTTGCTAAAGCAAATGTTTCTGCATTAAGCATGGAGTTTATTCCGAGAATAACAAGGGCTCAAAAAATGGATGTGCTTAGCAGTCAGTCAAACTTAGCCGGATACGTTTCAGTCATAGAGTCAGCTAAACATCTTAAATCAGCATTATCAATGATGATGACAGCTGCGGGAACATTAAAGCCTGCAACAGTATTTGTTATAGGGGTCGGAGTAGCTGGTCTTCAAGCAATAGCAACAGCAAAAAGGCTTGGAGCAAAAGTAGAAGCTTTTGATACTCGTCCTGTTGTGGAAGAACAAGTTAAATCCCTAGGCGCCAAGTTTGTGAAAATTGATCTTGGTGATACAGGACAAACTGAGCAAGGGTACGCGCAAGAATTGACGGAAGAGCAAATAAAAAAACAAAAAGATTTGCAAAGTGAAGTCTGCTCTAATTCAGATATTGTCATTACAACGGCACAGCTCTTTGGAAGGCCTGCGCCACGATTAATAGATAGCGCTACGATAAAAAAAATGAAACCAGGAAGTGTAATTTTTGATATGGCTGTTGAGAGTGGTGGAAATGTTGAAGGATCAGTGCCTGATGAAATAGTAGAAACAAATGGTGTGAAAATAATTGGCTTAACCAACTTGGCTTCGTATGTTGCAGATCATGCTTCATATGCTTTAAGTAATAACTTAGTTAATTTCATTACTGATTTTTATGACCAAGAAAAAAAATCAATGAATTTAGATATGTCAGATGAAATAATTAGCTCGGCACTATTAGTGCAGAATGGAGAGGTCATTAAGGAGATGTTTAAGTAATGGAAATATATCTGCTTTTATTTTTTATTTTAATATTGGCAATTTTTTTAGGGTTGGAGTTAATCTCAAAAATACCTAGCACCCTACACACTCCTTTAATGTCAGGAGCAAACGCTATTAGTGGCATAACATTGGTTGGTGCTTTGACATTGCAGACTGATGGTACCTTGCAAATGGTTTTAGCTTTTTGCGCAATTGCATTCGCGTCGATAAATGTTTTTGGCGGTTATTTAGTGACGAACAGAATGTTAAAAATGTTTAAAAAGAAATGATGGATTTTGATTTCACAATGCTACAACAGATAGGCTACATAGCTTCTGCAATTCTTTTTATTTATGGATTGAAGATGCTTTCTAGTGAATCATCGGCAGCCAAAGGGAATATAGTTTCTTCCTTTGGTATGTTGTTAGCTATTTTGGTTACCCTAATTGATGTAATTAATCCTTTGCTGATGTTAAGCGCTATATTGGTTGGTGGTTCAATAGGTGCAATCTTTGCTTTGCGAGTGAAAATGACATCGATACCAGAAATGGTGGCATTATTTAATGGTTTTGGAGGATTGTCATCATATTTCTTAGCTTGGTCAGAGTTTAATAACCAAACTGAAATTTCATTAGTAGTGACCCTTACCTACTTAACAATATTTATTGGCGGGATAACTTTTTCAGGGAGTTTAATCGCATTCTTTAAGTTATCTGAAGTTTTAAAGAATACAAGCAACTTTGTTAACTCTGCTTCAAGATGGATGTTAATTTTTGGATGTTCATTTGCACTGCTATGCATTTTACAGATAGTTCTTAACGTATCAGGTTTGCTGATACTTGAGATGGATTTAATAAGAATAATTTTTGTCTGCTTTTTAATTGCTTCATTAATTACTGGCCTTGCATTTGTTTTACCAATTGGTGGTGGTGATATGCCAGTAGTCATATCCTTGCTGAACTCATTATCAGGTATTGCTGCAGCACTAGCAGGTATTATCATCACTAATACTGCACTAATCGTTGCAGGTTGTCTGGTTGGAGCTTCAGGTTTAGTCCTTACTCTAATAATGGCCAAATCAATGAACAGAACTCTCTATAATATTTTCTTCGTTGGATATGCAGCAAGCGGTAGCTCTGATGCAGAAATTGAGGGGGAAATTAAACCAATTACAGCGGAAGATGCATTTCTTGTTATTGAAGCAGCTAGATCTGTATTAATTGTTCCTGGATACGGAATGGCAGTTGCTCAAGCGCAGCATGTCGTTAAAGAACTTGGAGATTTGCTTGAAAATAATGATTGCGAAGTCAGCTATGGGATTCACCCAGTTGCTGGAAGGATGCCAGGTCATATGAATGTGCTCCTTGCTGAAGCAAATGTCTCTTATGACAATCTACTTGAGCCTAAAGATATTAACCCAAAGATGGAGATTGTTGATGTGGCAATTGTGATTGGAGCAAACGATGTTGTTAATCCTTCAGCTACCGAGCATCCTGGTAGTCCAATATATGGAATGCCAATTCTGGAAGTTTATAAAGCTAAAACTGTGATGGTTTTGAAGCGTTCAATGTCATCTGGATTCGCTGGGGTACAAAACCCATTATTCTTTAAAGAAAATTCAAGAATGCTTTTCGGAGATGCCAAAGAAAGTATCTCCAAATTAGTTGCAGAATTTAAGGAATAATAGGCGATTTCAACAAGTTGCTGTGATAAAATATTTCGGTGCAAGAGTTTGCTAAAGAAGTCCTTTCTGTTGACATCAAAGATGAGTTAAAAAAGTCCTATTTGGACTACGCTATGAGCGTGATCATCGGTCGTGCGTTGCCAGATGCAAGAGATGGAATGAAGCCAGTTCATCGAAGAATTCTTTATGCAATGCATAAACTTTCCAACACTTACAACAAACCAAATAAAAAGTCCGCTAGAGTCGTTGGCGATGTCATTGGTAAATATCATCCACATGGTGATACTGCTGTGTATGATGCCATCGTTCGTATGACCCAAAACTTCTCTTTGAGATATCCATTAATACAAGGACAAGGTAATTTTGGAAGCATTGATGGTGATTCAGCTGCTGCCATGAGATATACCGAAATCAGAATGCAAAAAATTACTGATCAAATCCTTGCTGATATTGAAAAAGAAACTGTTACATATTCACCTAATTATGATGGCACTGAAGATATACCTGATGTTCTTCCAACAAGGATACCTAACTTACTTATAAATGGTTCTTCAGGGATCGCGGTTGGAATGGCAACTAATATTCCTCCTCATAATCTAACCGAAGTCATCGATGCATGTTTGCATATTCTCGATAATCCTGAAACCACTGTTGATGACTTGTTAAAAATAGTCAAAGGGCCAGATTTTCCATTAGGTGGAATTATCACTGGGATCGATGGAATTGAGCAGGCATATAGAACTGGTCAAGGAAAAGTTTATGTAAGAGGAAAGACATCAGTTGAAGAAATAAAAGGAGGTAAAGAAGCCATCATTATTACCGAGATACCATTTATGGTGAACAAAGCCAGAATGCTTGAACGAATTGCAGAACAAGTCAAAGAGAAAAAACTTGAAGGAATCGGTGAAATAAGAGATGAATCAGACAAAGATGGTATGAGAGTAGTGATAGAGCTAAAGAAAGGTGAAGTTGCAGAAGTTGTACTTAATAACCTAATAAAAAATTCACAGCTCGAGCAGGTTTTTGGTATTAATAATGTTGTGCTGGTGGATGGGAAGCCTCAAATATGTAATCTGGAACAACTGCTAAATATATTTCTTGACCATCGTAAGGATGTAATAACTAATAGATCTCTTTATGAGTTAAGACAAGCAAAAGAAAGAGGGCATATTGTAGAAGGACTGATTGTAGCTATTGCAAATATTGATGAAGTGATAGAGATAATTAAGAAATCTGAAAATACAAAAGTTGCAGCGGATAAGCTTTGTGAGCGCAATTGGTCTGCAGCAACAATCAAACCACTTCTAGATAAAGTTGCTGATCCAGACATATGCAAACCTGAAGGCTTAGAAGACGGTTTTGGTCTTCAAGGAAAGGACTACAAGTTATCCCTTGTGCAAGCAAAAGCAATTTTAGAATTGAGGTTAAGCAGATTAACAGCACTTGAAACAGATAAACTAAACGAAGAATATCAAGAACTGGTTGAACAGATCAAAGCACTACAAGAAATTCTATCTAACAAGGAGCGATTAACTGAAGTTGTCAAAGAAGAGCTTGAAGAAGTCAAAGAAAATTTTGGTGATGAAAGAAGAACTGAAATTATCGAAAAACGATTAACAATCGATGACGCTGATTTGATCCCAGAAGAAGAAAGGGTCTTTACTATTTCTAATAATGGTTTTGTCAAAACCCAGCAGCTTGCTGAATACAGATCACAAAGACGAGGTGGTGTGGGGAAAACAGCTTCCGCTCTTAGAGATGAAGACTTCATTAAACAAGTCTTAGTATTAAATACTCATGTTCAGGTACTTTGCTTCACAACAAAAGGAAAAGTTCATTGGTTAGAGATTTACAAATTACCTGTCATGTCCAGGACTGCAAAAGGCAGACCAATTTCAAATGTTTTGCCTTTAGATGAAGATGAGAAAGTAACATCCTTCTTACCAGTAGACGAATATAAGGATGGTCATTTCATAATCATGGCAACACGTAATGGTGTTGTGAAAAAGACAGCATTGAAAGCTTTTGAGAAGAGATATGCTCCTGGTTTAAGAGCAATAAATCTTGATGAAGGTGATAAATTAATAGGAACTATTATTACAGATGGTAAAGATGAGGTATGTCTCGCATCCGAGTCAGGAAAAGCAATTAGATTTGCAGAGGGTGACGTACGACCAATGGGAAGATCAACAAGAGGTGTTAGAGGAATGAATATTGGCAAAGAGGATAAAGTAATCTCTGTCATAAAGGTGAATCCAGAATCAAAACTCCTAACACTCAGTGCCAATGGCTATGGTAAAAGAACAAATATTTCTGAGTTTAGTGGACAGAAAAGAGGCGGAAAGGGTGTAATTGCTTTAAATACCTCACCAAGGAACGGAAAAATGGTTGCGGCAGTTCAAGTAGTTGATGGAGACGAAGTAATGCTCATTGGAAACAGAGGGACACTAATCAGAACCCAAGTAGATCAAATAAGCGTTATCGGCAGAAACACACAGGGGGTCAAAGTCGTTTCACCTAGAGAGGATGAAAGATTGGTTGACGCCGTAGGCTTTAAAGAAAGTCTAGATGAAGAATAGAGTTTTTAATTTTAGTGCTGGTCCAGCAGCTTTGCCTGAAGATATTCTTTATGAGATAAAAGGCGAGCTTTTAGATTTCAATGGCATAGGCTCTTCTATTATTGAAATAAGTCATCGTGATAAGATCTTTATTGAGGTTGCTCAAAAAGCAGAACAGCAAGTTAGAAATCTCTTATCAGTGTCCGATGATTATGATGTTCTTTTCCTGCAGGGAGGAGCAACCTTACAATTTTCAATGATCCCATTAAATTTTAAACATTTGGGAGCAACGGCTAGTTATGCAGAAGTGGGGTCTTGGTCAGCAAAAGCAATCAAAGAAGCATCAAAAATTTGTGATTTAAGAATTTGCTCTTCAGCAAAAGCAAATAATTTTACAAACATTGATGACTTCTCAGAATGGAGCGTAGATCAGAGTGATGCCTATGTTCATTACTGCAAGAATGAAACAATCCAAGGCATTCGTATCACTCAATCGCCAAGCTTTGGAAAACCTGCATTTGTTGATATGTCGTCTTGTCTTTTCTCTGAAAAAATTGATATTGACCAATATGATTTTATATACGCATGTGCACAAAAAAACTTTGGGCCATCAGGCATTACCTTGGTTATTGCTAAAAAGGAGCTTCTGGCTCAATCAAGTACAGAGCTTCCTAATATTCTAAAATACGATGCTCATGCGGCACAAAATTCTATGCTCAATACTCCCAATACTTTTGGATGGTATGTTGCCGGAAAAATGTTTGATTGGTATGAAGCCAATGGTGGCGTCGATAAAATGGAAGAAAGAAGTATCAGCAGAACAAATTCAGTCTATGAAGTAATAGATGCGAGTGATTTTTACACTAACCCAGTAAATCCAGAGCAAAGATCAATATGCAATGTTGTTTTCACCATTGATGATCCTGATTTGGAGACCAAGTTCATGAGTGAAGCGGCAGAGCATGGACTGCAATATTTAAAAGGGCACAGATCAGTTGGTGGGATGCGAGCAAGTATATATAATGCACTACCAGATGATGCGGTTACGACCTTGGTTGAATTTATGAAAGATTTTGAGAAAAAAAATGGATGATGAGAAAGCTTTGCTTTTTATTAGAGAGGAAATTGACTCAATTGATCAAGAACTGATATCTCTTTTGGAATCAAGACTTAACCTCTCTCTTCAAATTGGAAAATTAAAGAAGAAAATGGACAAAGATCTATATGATGAGGAAAGAGAAGCAGAAATTTTAAAAAAAATAGATGAGCTAGCTCTCATCTACCCAAAAGAAGACCTTAAATCTATTTTCATGGAAATAATGAAAACCTCACTCAATCAGCAAAAATGAAAGTCTTAATTATTGGTTCCGGATTTATGGGAACATCTCTCGCACTGAGATTAAAGCAAAAGAATAGTGAAGCTTCTGTATCATGTATTGAGCAGAATTCTGAAGCAAAAGCAGAGGTTGATCAAAGCGATATCTATGATCAGATATACTACGAGCTTAATGAAGTAAGCGACAGCTACGATGCAGTGATTATTTGCACCAACATTACAGAAGTAAAGAAAAATGTTGAAAAGTGCCAAGAAAAGTTTACCTCTTCAACACTAATTACAGACATCTCTAGTACGAAAAAACATATATCAGCACTAATAGATGAAGGATATGTTTCATCGCACCCTATCTGTGGAAGTGAACAATCTGGCCCAACAACAGCAAATGCAGATGTATTTGCTGGTGCGCGGGTAGTTGTGGTGGGGCATGATACTGAGAAAGTTAAAAACTTTTGGCAAAGTCTGGGCTGTTCTATATTTGAGATGGATGCTAAAACTCATGATAAGTTTTTTGGATATCTTAGCCACCTGCCTCACTTGATGGCATTTGCATTCGATAAATTAACTGAGTCAATACCTCATAGAGATGACCTTATGCCGGAGAGCTCACGCGAGCTGCTTCGCCTTGGAAAATCTAATGAAGATTTATGGAACGAAATATTCAAAGACAACAAAGAAATATTGGATGAGTCTGTAATTGAGTTTGTGAGGCACCTAACTAATATTAAAAATTAATGCCAGTAAAAGTCTCATATAAAAGCAATCATGGAATTCAAGGCTCGTACGAAGTTCCACTAGATAAATCAATTGCACAACGATCAGCTATTTTAGGTCTCTCAACAAATATTGGAATTGAGGGCGAGGATATAGTTTCAACTAAAAAAGCAGCAAAGCAAATACGATCAGGTGTAGATAATCTGTGTTTGGATATGGGTAATTCAGGCACTGGGATGAGATTGATGGCAGGTTTTATAGCTGGTCTAGGCATTGATGCAGAGCTTGTGGGCGATAAATCGCTATCTAATCGTCCCATGGAGAGAATTGCTAAGCCTCTCAGAGAAATGGGGGCAGAAATTCATCTTAAGGAGGGTAAGCCTCCAATAAAAATAGCTAAAAGCAATATAGCAGGTGAATTTATCTATGATTTAGAGATTCCTAGTGCACAAATAAAAAGTTGTTTACTTCTTGCGGCTCTAAGTGCGGGAACTAAGATCAAAATCATCGAAAAGGAAACAACCAGAAATCATACCGAACTTTTACTACAACATCTCGACGCAGATCTTGCGGTAAAAAAATCTAATGGAGAAACTGAAATCATTCTTGATGCCGCAAAACCAATAACAGCAAAAGATGTTTTTGTTCCTGGTGATTTTTCATCAGCAGCTTTTCTTATTGGTGCTGCATTAATTTCAAAAGATGCCGACATATGTATAGAAAATGTTGGCATCAATCCTACAAGAATTGGGTTTTTGGAAGTTTTAAAAGAAATGAATGCAAATATAAAAATAGAAAATGTAAGAGAAGCTAATAATGAGCAAATTGGTGATATACATGTTAAATATTCTCCTTTAAAAAGCGTTATAGTGGCTAAAGATATTATCCCTAACATTATTGATGAGCTTCCTTTGCTATCAGTTCTGGCTTGTTTTGCTGAGGGTGAGACAAAAGTTTCTGGTGCAAAAGAATTAAGAGTAAAAGAATCTGACAGATTATTAGCCATTGAGTTAATGTTAAGAAATATTGGTGTTGAATTCGACGTCTTTGAAGATGGTTTCAACATCATAGGCAAGGGTGCTAACTACCAGTTTGCCTCAGGTAATTTTGTCTCCTTAGGAGACCATAGGATTGCTATGTGCTCAGCTCTTTGTGCATTAAAGGCAACTGAAAATATTTTTATTGATAACATTCAAAGTGTTACGACCTCTTTTCCTAATTTTTTTGAAATTTTAGAACAAATGGGATTTACAATAGAAGAAGCATGATTCCAGTTGTAACAATTGATGGCCCTTCAGGCTCTGGCAAAGGAACAATATCAAAGGCATTAGCAATTCATTTAGGTTGGAATTATCTTGATAGTGGTCTGATCTATAGATGTTTTGCATATTTGACCATGATTGGGACAAGCGATGTTCCAAAAGCTATCAAAGAAATTGAGCATAATTTTGATCTAAATAAAGAGGAAATTTTATTTAATAAAAAAAATATAACCTCAGTGATAAGAGGTAAAGAGATAACAATGTTATCTTCTGAATTATCGCAAAAACCTGAAGTAAGATCGCAGTTAATTGAAATTCAAAAAACTTTCAGAGAGCATCCAGGTTTAGTGGCTGAAGGAAGAGATATGTCTTCTAAACTATTTCCTGATTCATTGGTAAAAATTTATCTTACAGCTTCTTTAGATGTCAGAGTTAAGAGACGATCGAAACAGCTTATACAATCAAATATAAGCTTTGATGAGATTGATTTAAGAAGAGATATTCAGGAGAGAGATCAACGAGATCAAAACAGAATACATTCACCATTGGTGCAAACAAAGGATTCAATATTGATTGATAATAGCAATATTTCAGCAGACTCGACTTTAGAAATAATTCTGGAGCAAGTTAAGCTTAGTTATTTAGTTTAGTACTTAAAATTTTTAAGATTCTCCCAAATTTTGCGCCCGAATTTAGTTTCGTAGGATTCTGGCGTGATTTTGTCAAATCCACTTCCATGATGAAGGGTAAGCTCACCTATTGCTAGATCACCATTCTCAAGTAGCATAAAGTCTACTCTTATGTATAAAAGGTCTTTTGAAATCTGTTCTGAAAGATTAAGAATTTTGTTAACAGTAGCATTTGAGGGTTTTGAAAAATTATTTACAAATTTGCTCTTATTTGAATTCTTTTCCCAGCGCATTTTCAATATATTAAGTTTTTCATCAGTAATAACTCTTGAATCGCTCTTTTCTCTATCGAGTGCAAAATATAAGAACTGTGGTTTGCCACCAATGCAATGAACTTTTATGTCACATGGAATCGATTCTAATCCTAAAGCCATCTCCTCAATAAACCATCTAGGCTTTATCTCTAGATACTGCGGCTCTCTTGTTACATAAAATAGATTCTCCTTTTTTGCTTCCTCAAGCCATGTATTTATCATTTTACAAGTACATTTAACCCTTTCTTTAAATACAATTTTTTTTACATCAATTAAATAGCCGTTTCTTGATATTAAAGCTCCCGATGCATTGTGATTATATTTAACAACAAAGTTTTTAGGCAGTTGATCAAAAACACTATTAGTGAACTTCTCATCCTTTGCCGCTACATAGTATGTCTTTAAAATATGATCATCCAAACCTTTAGATTTCAGATATTCTTTCAATAAAATCTTATCTGTAATGTTTGTAAAATTATTCTTTGAATGCAGTTTTGAGAATTGCAGATAATCATTAATTTTTTTAGTTTTAGAAAAGTTGAAAAATCTTTTATGGCTTACAAGAAACCTAAATTGAAGAAATAAATAATTTGAAAAATATGCATTGGGGATAAATTTAGAAAGTCTTTTTAAAATGCTTTGCATTGTAATTTATCTTGAATAATACAATTTGTACCAATCTACAAATTTTTGTACACCTTCATTAACATCAATTTTTGGCATGAATTCTATAGCACTATAAAGCTCGTCCGAGTCTGCATGTGTGCTTACAACATCTCCTGGTTGCATCCCTTTAAATTCTTTAATTGCTTTTTTCCCAGCTGCTAATTCAATTGCTTCAATAAATTCAAGCAAGTTTGTTTTATTCCCCCTTCCAAGATTATAGATTCTATAAGGGGCAGAACTTGCGCTTTTTAAACCATTTTCAACTGTCCAGGAAGCATCAGGCTCTGGAATTATTCTTGAAGCCAGTACAGTTGCCTCAACTATGTCGTCAATGTAAGTAAAATCCCTCCACATATCACCATTGTTAAAGATTTTTATTTTTTTATTTTTATAAATTGCGTCAGTGAAAATAAATGGAGCCATATCTGGTCGCCCCCAAGGACCATAAACGGTGAAGAATCTTAAGCCTGTAACTGGCAACCTATAAAGATGTGAGTAAGTGTGTGCGAATAGCTCATTAGATTTTTTTGTCGACGCATACAGAGAAACAGGATGATCTACCGTATCATTAATACTGTATGGTAATTTATTGTTTAAACCATATACAGAGCTTGATGAGGCATAAAGAAAATGTTTTATCTTAGAATCTTTACAGCATTCAAGCATGTTAATAAAGCCTGTTATATTTGAATCAACATAAGCTTGAGGGTTTTCTAATGAATACCTTACTCCTGCTTGAGCAGCTAAGTGAATAACGCAGTCTATTTTATTTTGATTAAAAATATCTCTTAACTTATCTTTATTAAAGATGTTTAATTTATAGAATTTGAATCTGTCATTTTTTAATCTATTCAACCTATCTGTTTTAAGTTTGACGTCGTAATAATCATTAATATTATCTATTCCAATAACATCATGTCCATCGTCTAAGAGTTTGCGAGATACCGCATTTCCTACGAAACCTGCTACTCCAGTAATTAAATATTTCATTTAGACTTAAGTTTTTCTATTTCATTAATGTACTCTTTTAATACATTTTTTTCATCAAAAAGTTGCTCAGCTCTTTTTCTTGATTGATTGCTCATTGACTGTCTTGTTTTCTCGCCAGCAGTAATAAATATATGAAGTTTTTCAACAAGATCATCAATAGACTTTTCTTTACATATTAAGCCATTAACTCCATCTACAACTACATCATTGCCATTTAAGCTTGTAGATATTATTGGCTTTCCCATTGCACAAGCTTCAAGCAATGTTTTTGGCAACCCTTCGTTGTAATAAGTTGGCAGAACAATGCAGTCGCAATTTTTTATATGCTCTTCAGTTCTATCAGACTTTCCTAAAAATATGATCTCATCTGTATCTTCTATAGCTTTGACATCTTGTTCATTAAGAGATCCAGGTGAGTCATCAATAAATCCAAGAATAGAAAAATTCACTGACTCTCCAAAATCTTTTTTTATAATTTTTGCAGCTGCGATATATTCAAGAATTCCTTTATCCTTCAATAATCTGCTCATAAAAAGAAACTTTATTACACCATCATTAGGGTTGTCGTAAACTTTAAATCTTTCCAAATCCACACCTGATCCATAGATTCTTTTTGAATTCTTTTGGCTTACAATCCCTTCTTTTAAAAATAAGTCTCTGTCATGATTATTTTGGAAAAAAACCATCTTTGCTTTTTTTTGTGAAATTCGATACAGGAATGTTATTAACCCCTTTAATATACGATTGCTTGAAAAGATTAAACCTAAGCCTGAAATATTATTGATTGTTGAAATGCCCATTAGCCTTGCAACTAGTGAACAGTAGATATTACTTTTTGGAGTAAAGTTTAAGATGCACTCTATCGCATATTTTTTTAAATTAAATAATATTTTGCATAATGTAAGGATGTCAGAAAATGGATTAATCCCTCTTCTAAATGGAATATCTATAAATATACAACCAAGATTTTTTAGTTTGATGCTGTATTCATCTTCTGGAGCAAGAATATATACCTCATGCCCTTGATCAAGTAATTTTCTTATAGTACTTTCTCTAAAATTTAGCAGATACCAACTGGTATTAGCAGATAGGGCAACTTTTAACATAAATTTTTCTCAATCCAGCTAAAGTAACATGCATTTTTTAAAAATGAAAAAGAGATTCAAGCAAATGTTTCAAAATTTAATTTAACCCCAAAAGAAGTTGAGAAATAGTATACAAAAGGTTAATATTTCTGAACTTAAAATGCTATAGATTAGCTAAGTATTAAATATGACAAAATCAGACACCACACT
The DNA here is from genome assembly GCA_902579195.1 of uncultured SAR86 cluster bacterium. GTDB lineage: Bacteria > Pseudomonadota > Gammaproteobacteria > Magnimaribacterales > TMED112 > TMED112. Next base: position 201,815 of record CACHFV010000001.1, read on the forward strand.
AAATGAATTGCTAGAAAAGAGCTTTAGCAATTTTAATCTTGCACAAGGATCACTTATAAAAGCAAATATTGTTGATCTTGGGAAAAAATGGGTTACTTTGGACATTGGTTTTAAATCAGATGGACTAGTGTCTATCGAAGAGTTTCAAGATCATTCAGGAAAAGTAATTGTTGAAATTGGTGATGAAGTCGAAGTTATCTTAGATGCTCTCGACGATGGTTTTGGCGAAATTAGACTTTCCAGAGAAAAGGCAAGAAAACAAGAAACCTGGGATAATCTAGAATCTGCCCACAATGATGGTACATATGTTGAAGGCAAGGTTGTTAATAAAGTAAAAGGTGGATTCACAGTATTTATAGATGTTGTGAAAGCATTTTTGCCTGGTTCTTTAATCGATCCTAAAGGCGGTAAAGATTATCCTGACCTTACCGGGGAAACACTTGAATTCAAAGTGATGAAATTCGATAAGAAAAGATCAAACATTGTTCTCTCAAGAAAAGCAGTGCTCCAGGAGCAAAACTCTGAAGAACGCGAAAGATTGATGGGCATTATTAAAGAAGGTGAAAAGATTGAAGGTTCAATCAAAAACTTAACAGACTATGGTGCATTTGTTGATCTTGGTGGTCTTGATGGGCTCCTTCACATTACTGACCTATCTTGGAAGAGAGTGATGCATCCAAAAGAGGTTCTTAATGTTGGCGATAAAATGGATTTCATGGTTTTATCCTTCGATGTTGAAAAAATGAGAGTATCACTTGGCTTGAAGCAATTGTCTGAAGATCCATGGAAAGATATCGAAAGCAAATACCATGTTGGTCAAGTCGTCAATGGTGAAGTGGCTTTAACTACAGATTATGGTTGTTTTGTAAAACTTGATGATGATATTGAAGGTTTGGTCCACATTACAGATCTAGACTGGAAAAATAAAAATATTAACCCTGCGTCTATTCTGGAAAAGGGTGACAAAATTGATGTCAAAATCATGGAAATAGATCTTGAAGAAAGAAAAGTTTCCTTAAGTAAAAAACATACAACTGAAAATCCATGGAAAGAGTTCGAAGACAAACATAACAATGGCGATATCCTCGAAGGCTTGAAAATCAAATCAGTTACAGATTTTGGTGTATTTGTTGAGTTAGATGGCGGTATTGATGGTCTTATCCATCATTCAGAAATCGATGTTGGCACACAGACCATTCAAGATATGTATCAAGTTGGCGAAGAAGTTACTGTTTCAATAAGTGGGATGGATTCTGAAAGAGAAAGGATTTCATTGTCACTTGTCTCCTAGTAAAAATAGACTGTTTTCACTACAATTTCTGATATGTCCACAAAAAAGCTAATAGTTGCTTTAGATTTTAGCAATTCTGAAGAAGTTTCTCAGATTATCAATTTATTAAATCCCAAAAAATGCATTCTAAAAGTTGGGTTACAGCTTTACTTAGCAGAGGGGGAAAGTATTCTTGATATACTTACAAATAAGGGGTTTGAGATTTTCTTGGATCTCAAGCTGCATGACATACCAAACACCGTCAATAAAGCAGTTGAAGAGATTGCTAAATTTAATATTTTGATGACAACTATCCACTTGCAAGGTGGCGCAGAAATGATTGAGGCAGCAAAAACAGCCGCAGGCAATACAAAGATCCTTGGTGTTAGTTTACTTACCAGTTTAGACGAAAATGATACATCAGAACTTTATGGTAATTCCTTTGATGATCAATTTACAAAACTCATAACCTTAGCAAAATCATCAAGTGTTGATGGCATTGTTTGCAGCCCAAAAGAATTAATATCTCTTCATGATCTCAACAAAATAAAAGTAGTCCCTGGCATCAGAAATGCTCAAATAAATGATGATCAAAAAAGAACTATGACATCTCAAGAAGCTTATGCACAAGGTGCTGATTACATAGTGGTCGGAAGACCTATTACGCAGTCAAACAATATTGAAGCTGCTATAGAGGAGTATCTAGTATGAAATTTACTGATCTAATAATGCAGATGCAAAATATGTCGGCGAAGGGAAATAAGGATTTGCATATAAGTTGTAATAAATTATATGCAGATCAGAGTGCGTTCAATTTTTCAGATGAGGCTATTAGCTTGTTTGAAACGTACATCGAGGAAAATAAATTTATTGAAAAGTTTCAGAATATTCGCAATGGACAGCTATGCAACTTAACAGAAAATAGATCAGCATCACATTTCCAATATCGAGATCATAAATCTAACCTTTATCAAAATAATATTGAGGTCCTTAGCAATATCGTTGAGCAAATAAATAATAATTATGAGCAGGTAATCTTTTTTGGCATTGGTGGTTCATTTTTAGGCCCTATACTGTTAAATGATGCCTTTAGCACGAATGGTAAAAAGGTTATTTTTGTTACAGGAAGCGATCCCAATGAATATACGGGATTAATAGATACTGATTTATCTAAAACTGCATTTGTACTAGCCTCCAAGTCTTTTTCAACTATTGAAACACTTTCAAGCTATGAGCATATAACCTCTGGGCAGCATTTAGAAAATACATTTGCTATAACTGCCTCAGCTACAAAGGCACAAGATTATGGCATCAAAGAAAACCATATACTTCCTTTGGATGTTAATACAGGTGGTCGTTTCTCTATTTGGAGCGCTATTAATTTAGCATTTTGCTTATGTCACGGACTTGATGCATATAAAGCTTTCCTTGAAGGCGGGGCTGCTGCAGACAACAATGCTAAAAACAAGCTCTCAGGAAATTTAGCGCTATCTTTGTCTATGCAAGACATATATGCCAACAATGTTCTGGGTATGGAAACATCATTGCTGCTAAATTACGATTGGAACTTAAGAAATTTTTATCAATATGCCCAACAGCTTGATATGGAATCTTTAGGCAAATCAGTCAATCAGCACGATGGGGCTGCTTTGGATTATCAAACCGGCATGATAATCTGGGGTGGATATGGGCCTAGATCTCAGCATTCGTTTTATCAACATGTCTTTCAGGGCACTAAAGAAAGTAATTTATACTTAATTTCCACAAAAAATGACCATTTAAACTACAAGCAGTTTCTTGGGCAAACAAAATCATTGCGGGATGGTAATGATTTTGAAGATGACACACACAAACAAGTCAATAAACGTAAATTTACTACTATTTTGCTTGATGACATCTCCCCTGAATCGATAGGTGAGCTAATCGCAGTTTGGGAGAATAAAACTATATTCAATAGTATGTTTTGGGATATTAATCCTTTTGACCAGTGGGGAGTTGAGCTCGGCAAGATAAATACCAAAGCTGAACTTGAAAAATAACTTAAAAGACCAAACCCTGCTTTTTCCTAACGACCCAGGAATTTATAAATTCTTCAATGATGAAGAGATTCTTTACATTGGCAAAGCCAAAAATCTAAAAAAAAGAATTAATAGCTATTTTTCTGGTCAACAAACTTACAAGACCCAAAGATTAATTTCATTAGCCAATAAACTTGAATATGTGACAACTAACAATGAAGTGGATGCATTGTTGCTTGAGCAGAATCTCATTAAATCTGAAAAACCAAGATTTAATATCCTTTTGCGTGATGATAAAAGCTATCCCTTCATTCATTTAGACGAATCACATGCATATCCAAGAATAGCTTCAAAAAGAGTACTAAAAGGACATGATGGTTTGTATGGTCCTTATACCAGCGCATATGCAACACGAATAGCAGTTAATCAAATTCAAAAAGTATTTCAACTTCGAACTTGTACAGATAGTTTCTTCAAAAATAGATCAAGGCCTTGTATGGAGCATCAAATTGGTCGGTGCACAGCTCCTTGTGTTGGTGCAATTTCCGAAACTGATTATAAGAAGGATGTGGATAGTGCAAAGTCCATACTCAAAGGCAATTTCAAGAAACTAGAGGAAAAAATGCAAAGTGAGATGTTAATTGCCTCCGATAGAGAAGAGTATGAACAAGCTGGCAACATCAGAGATCGTTTGCTGCAACTAGAAAAAATTAATCAAAAACAAATGGTCTTCTCGAAAGGTAGCAAAACTAGAGTTATAGCCATTGAGACCAATGAAAAAAATATTTCTGCTGCTGTAATACAAATCGAGTCTGACAGATTTATTAATCTACAAAAATTTCTATTTAAAAATCATTTACAAAAAGACAACTATGCTGCTTTTTTAGAATTCATTCCAAGTTTGATGCAAAAATATCCATCAGTGACAAAAATTGTTAGTACATTTAATGTTGCAAGCAATGATATCTTTGGTAATGTTCAGTTTGAACGGCCAAAACGAGGCAAGAAATTAGATTGGGTAAAACTTGCTCAGAAAAATGCTTTAGAAGGTCTGCTTAAGCAAGAGCAAAAATATCAAAAATATGCTCAATCTCTAGATTTCTTAAACCGAAATTTAGAAATAGACAAGGAACCCATCGTTGTTGGGTTTGATGTGAGTGGCGCAGCAGGTGATATTAAGACTGTATCATGCGTTAGTTTCAATTCTGATGGTCCAGACAAGACCAAATATCGGTTTTTTAGAGTTCCTGTAGATATTGCTAATTCAGATCTAGATTCGTTAGTCTTTGGTGTAAAGAAGTATTTAAAATCAATAGGTGATGTAGATTTGCTTTTGATTGATGGCGGTAAAACACATATGAATTATGTCAAGGAGCATGTGCATGAGGACATCGAGTGTATTGCTGTCTCAAAAGGCGCTAAACGTAAGTATGGCCTTGAAACTTTGCACACAAAACATGGTTCTTATGATTTTAGAAACTCTGAAGATATTTCTAAGCTATTTCTTGATATTAGGGACGAAGCTCACCGGTTTGCACTAAAAAACTACAGAACTAAGAAAAGCAAAGATCTTAAACAGCACTTTTTGTTGGACTTAAAAGGGGTCGGGCCAAAGATAGTGCAGAAGATCTATAAGGAATTTAAATCGCTTAAGCCAATAGCAAATCTAGAAATTAAAGAGATCTCAAAAACCATTTCAATTAATGAAGATTTGGCAAAAAAAATACAAAAAGCCATCAAAGGTATTTATAATTGATCAATGAGTTCAACATTTCATCTTGCAATTCCAGTTACAAGCATTGAAGAAGCTGAAAAGTTTTATTGTGATCTATTGGGGTGCAAAAAGGGTAATTACGAAGAGGGTAAATGGCAGGACATAAACTTCTGGGGCAACGAACTAACTCTTCATGAAGCAGATCATGCTCTACCGAATGAAAGACATCATGTCGATATGGGGCAAGTTTGTGTTCCACATTTTGGCATTCACCTTACCAGAGATGTTTTTGACTCCATCAAAGAAAAAATTGAAACCCATGACGAGTTCAAATACCTAGATGAGCCTTACTTGCGTTTTAAAGATGATGAGCAAGAACAAGAAACATTCTTCATAAAAGATCCTTCCGGCAATGTCATCGAAATTAAAACAATGCAGACACCGGAACTGCTTTGGGCAGATAACTCTTGATAATCGCGCTTAATGATATATTATTTGTGTTCTATGACTTTCAATAAAGATTTTTCACAGTGCTAATTCTATGCACCTAATATCTATTACCCAATTTTAATTTGAGACCACAAAGAAGAAGAAGAAGACCACCTCAAGCACCTGTTAATAAATGGGTTAAAGCTGCAAGACTAACTGTCATTTCTGAGACAGGGGAGAAGCTTGGCGAGTTTTCAAAACAAGAAGCTCTTGATCTAGCAGGTGAAAAAGGTCTTGATCTATTGCAAATAACCTTTGATAAAGAGCCATGCGTAGCCAAGATTCTTGATTACGGAAAACACAAATTTGATATGAAGAAAAAGCAATCTGCTGCAAAAAAGAAACAGCAGAAGATTGAGCAAAAAGAGATCAAAATGCGACCAAATATCGATATTGGCGATATCAACACCAAATTAAAGAAAATAGCTAAATTTATTGAAAAAAGAGCAAACGTCAAAGTTTCTGTTACTTTCAGAGGAAGAGAGCTTGGAAACACTAGTTTTGGTAAAACTTTACTTGACAGAATCATCAAAGAAACGGAAGATATTGCATCTGTGTTAGTGGAGCCAAAGTTCGAAAACAGAACATATAGCGCTCTTTTAACACCAAAAAAAGTAAAATGAGCAAATTAAAAAATCACTCTGGTGCAAAAAAGAGATTTAAGGCAACTGGTTCTGGTCTAAAAATGAGATCAGCAAACAGAAGCCACATATTGTCTAAACATACGACTAAGAAGAAAAGACAAGCCAGAGGCACAAATAACTTGGAAGGTGCAAACCTTAAAGTTGTAAATAAATTATTGGAGGCATAATGCCAAGAACAACAAAGGGTAACTTAGCTGCGAAAAAACATAAAGCTGTCTTAGCTAGAACAAAGGGCCATTATGGTGCTCGCTCTAGGCTATTTAAAACAGCTAAGCAATCTCTGATTAAATCTTTGCAGTATGCTTACAGGGACAGAAAAAATAAAAAAAGAGACTTTAGAAGACTTTGGATTACTAGAATTAATGCTGAAGTTAGAAACCTTGGATATACCTATTCTAAGTTCATAGCTGGATTACATAAAAACAGCATAGAACTTGACAGAAAGATGTTGTCAGAGTTAGCTATACAGGATAAAGCAGCTTTTGAAAAAGTTGTAAAAACTGCTATAGATTAATGACGGCACCAAAAGAGATTTTTTTACCACCACTAAACCGTGAAATAGGTTCAAGTCATCCTATCAATCAAGTCAAAGCAGAACTAACCGAACTCTTAACTTCGTTTGGCTTTTCTGTAGCTGAAGGGCCAGAAGTTGAGACCGAAGAGTATAATTTTGATAAGCTCAATATCCCAGCAACACACCCAGCACGTGAGATGCATGACACATTTTATGTCAACAACAAGTCTCAAGTGCTTCGGACACATACCTCACCAGTCCAGGTAAGGGCCATGCTGGCAAGTAAACCGCCTATAGCTGTAGTTTCACCCGGTAAGGTATACCGCAAAGACGATGATGCTACCCATTTACCAATGTTTCATCAAATTGAAGGCTTATACGTCGATGAAGATGTAAATTTTGCGCATTTGAAAGACTTAATTTATAAAATTTGTCATTCATTGTTTGGCGAAGAGGCTCAACTACGTTTTCGTCCATCATATTTTCCATTTACCGAACCTTCAGCAGAGGTTGATGTCTTGTTTGGTGAAAAATGGTTAGAAATACTTGGTTGTGGAGTAGTTAATCCAAAAGTTTTGGATAATTGTGGCATTGATTCAAAACAATACTCAGGTTTAGCTTTTGGTTTAGGGATCGAAAGGATTGCTATGCTCAAATACAAAGTCAATGACATTAGAGATTTCTACAAATCTAACCTGGATTTCTTGAGGCAGTTCAAATGAAGATTGTTTACTCACATTTAATCAACCTCTTGGAACAGCAACCTAAACTTGAAGAACTATCAGAGTTATTATTTCAATTAGGTCATGAACATGAAATAGATGGTGAGGTGCTCGATATGGAAATCACTCCCAATCGTGGCGATTGTTTATCGCTCAAAGGCCTAGCTCGTGATCTTAATTATTTCTATCAGGCTAAAGAGTTGCCAAAAAGTGATATGGAAATGCCAGCACTGGATTTGCAGTTTGACAATAAAGCTCAAGAATTATGCCCTAACATTTCTTTCATGGAAATTGAAATTGAAAAAGTGCCAACCAAATACGAGCCATACTTGGAATCATATTTTGCGGATTTAGGTATTAACAAAAACAATTTCTTCACTGACATCTCTAACTACTTAGCATATGAATCAGGACAACCCACTCACTGCTTTGATCAGAGCACTATGCAAGGGCATTTTGCTTTGGCAAAAAAACAGCTCAAAACAAAGTTTAAAACTTTATTAGATACTGAAATAGAGTTAACTGATGAAAATTTAATCTTCTCATTAGATGATGAAGTTATCAGTCTAGCAGGTACTATGGGTGGAGCCAGCACAGCTTGTTCAGCGAACACAACTAAAGTATTAGTTGAATGTGCTTACTTTCAGCCAGAAGAAATTTTAGGCAAAGCAAGAAAATACAACTTAAGCTCAGAGGCAGCCTATAAGTTTGAGCGTGGCGCAGATTATCTCTGCCAAGAAGATGTCTTACGCAGATTTTTATATATCGTTTCTGAGCATACTGAAATTAAGTCGGTTGCTTTTTATAGCGAAAAAAATAAAACAACATTGGTAGAGGTGCCTTTTGATGCTGACAGACTTAATGCAGTGGTTGGGATCAACATTACTGAAAAAGAACAATTGGGCTACTTAAGTGCCTTAGGCTTTGTAGCTGGCAAAAACATGACTGTACCATCCCATAGATCAGATGTAGATCAGCTAAATGATCTGGCCGAGGAAGTCACAAGAATGATTGGCTATAATAATGTTCCATCGCAAGTTCTGGCACTGCCTGTCATGGCCAAACAACACAAACGCTCTTTTGAAGATCAAGTTGGGGGTTACTTAATCAATCAAGGCTGTTTCGAAGTCATCAACAACCCTTTTACAGATTTTGAAGGTAAGGATGCAATTGCTGTTGATAATCCCTTGGACAAACAACGTGCAATATTGCGTACCTGTTTGATGAATTCAATTAGAACTAATATTGCCTACAACCAAAATAGGCAAAAAGACTCTATCAAGTTTTTTGAGTTTTCAGATATTTATAAAACTTCTGGTACCGAACGACGTTTTGCTTTGGCCGTTTCAGGTCGTGTTAATAAGAATGCCAAAGAGTTCAATGCTCAGCTGGATTACGGTTACCTTAAAGGTTTGGTTAATAGTATTTGCACTGACATTATAAAAATAAAGCCAATTTACGAGTTAGCTGACAAGCGTGGTTACGATTTTTACGAGGCCTTAACTTTAAATGGTAGTAAAATTGGCGGTCTGGGTAAGATTAGCAAAGAGAGCATTGATTCCAAAGTGAAAACACCAGTATTTGCGTGTGAATTGACTATTGATGATCTCGAAGTGCCTGATAATCACTTTGTTCCAATATCGGATTTTCCTGCCTCCTATCGTGATCTGTCTTTTAGTTTAAGCGATCTAGAGAAAGTTGGCACATTAACAGAACTAGTCAAAGCCACCACAGCAAACCAAGACCTCTTAACAGAAAGTTTTATTTTTGATTTCTTTCAAAACAAAAAATTAAACCTCTTAAAACTTGGTTTTAGGTTTAAGTTCCAAGCCGCAGATAAAAGCTTAACCGACGATGAGATCGACCAAATTATGGACAAGCTCATCAGTGACTCTATGGCATTGGATGGCATTTCCATCGAGGGTTTGTAATGTCTTATATTTTTACATCTGAATCAGTATCAGCTGGCCATCCTGATAAAATATGTGATCAAATTTCTGACGCTATCTTGGATGCTTGTCTTATTCAAGATAAAAACTCAAGAGTTGCCTGCGAAACTATTGTCAAAAATAACAATGTCGTCTTAGCTGGAGAAATTACCACTATCGCTGAAATAGATTACGAACAGATTGCACGCAGTGTGGTAAAAGACATTGGCTATGATCATGATGGGCTTGGTTTTAGCTATGACAGCTTCAGATTTACCAACTATATTTCAAAACAAAGCCAGGACATAAGTGAGGGCATTGCTCAAGGTGAGCAGTTGGGGTCTGGTGATCAAGGCATTATGTTTGGTTATGCTTGTCGGGAAACCTCAGAGTTAATGCCTCTGCCAATTGCTCTAGCCCATCAACTTACACTTAAACATGAAGGTCTGCGACAAGACAATAGTCTTGGATTGAGGCCAGACGCCAAATCTCAAGTAGCTGTCGAATACAATGATAACTACCAACCTCAGAGAATTGATTCCATTGTTTTTTCCAGCCAGCACGATCCAGACCTATCATTAGAACAATTACGTGAACTTGTGAGAGAAGAAATTATCTATAAAACATTACCGCAAGATCTTATCGATGACAAAACCAAATTTTTTATTAACCCAGCTGGACGCTTTGAAATTGGTGGCCCTGTAGGCGATTGTGGTTTAACCGGCCGCAAAGTTATCGTTGATACTTATGGTGGCATGGCACGTCATGGAGGCGGAGCTTTTTCTGGCAAAGATCCATCCAAAGTAGATCGCTCAGCTGCATATGCCTTGAGGCAGGTTGCTAAATCTTTAGTAGCAGCTAATTTTTGTGATTACTGTGAGATACAAGCATCCTATGCCATAGGTGTGGCTGAACCAACCTCAATCTTTATCAATGCATTTGAATCGGAAAAGGTTTCGACAAGTGATCTGGCACAGCTGGTATCATCAAACTTTGACCTGACGCCATCAGGCATTATTGCTGAGCTTGATTTGTTGCAACCAAATTACTTTAACACAGCATCTTATGGTCATTTTGGTCGAGAGGATCAAAACTTTACTTGGGAAGAAGTAAAAAAATTATGAAAGTTTCAGTTGTAAGTGGTGGGTTTGACCCTATTCACTCTGGTCATATTGCTTACCTAAATGCCGCAAAAGAGCAGGGCGATATATTAATTGTTGCTCTCAACTCCGATGCTTGGTTGACCAATAAAAAAGGGCAGCCTTTTATGAGTTTTGAAGAAAGGAAAACTATTTTAGAAAATCTTACTTGTGTTGATGAAGTCATGGATTTTAAAGATGATGATCTTGGTAGCTGCATCAATGCTTTGGTAAGAATCAAACAAAAATATCCAAATGAGCACATCATTTTTTGTAATGGCGGTGATCGGAATGATTCTAATATTCCAGAAATGAGTGTGTCTGGCATTGATTTTAAATTTAGCATTGGCGGCGAAGATAAAAAGAATTCAAGCAGTTGGATTCTAAAAAACTGGCAAGGCGATTCAGAAGGCAGAGTCTGGGGCAAGTTCTTCAACCTGTATCAAGATAAGAAAATGAAACTTAAAGAACTAATTATTGACTCTCAGAAAGGCATGAGCTTGCAACGACATTTCAAAAGAGATGAAATATGGTTTGTTTCACAAGGGGAATGTAAGGTAAAATTTAAGGCCATTGGCGATAATGAATTTAACGAACATCATCTAAAGCTCCATGATGTGTTTAAAGTGTCCCGAGAAGACTGGCATCAAATATTCAATCCATTTGAAGAGGAATGTAGGATTATTGAAATTCAATACGGTGACGAGACTTCTGAGGAAGATATTGAGAGATTAGAATTTTATAAAGGGAATAATGAGTAACGATCATAAAGTAAAAGACATAACATTAGCTGAATTTGGCAGGCAAGAAATCCTGCTAGCTCAAGATGAGATGCCTGCCTTGATGCAGTTAAGAGACAATTACCGTGATGAACAGCCGCTCAAAGGAGCCAAAATCATGGGCTGCATACATATGACAATACAAACAGCTGTATTAATTGAAACTCTTATTGATTTAGGTGCTGAAGTTAGGTGGTCATCATGTAACATCTTTTCAACACAAGATCATGCAGCAGCAGCAATCGCTGCTAAAGGAATTCCAGTTTTTGCATGGAAAGGAGAAACAGAAGAAGAGTATGAATGGTGTCTAGACCAAACTATAAAAAAAGATGGCAGGCCTTGGGATGCAAATATGATCCTTGACGATGGGGGCGACTTAACAATTAAAGTTCATAAAGAATACCCTGAAATGTTAGAACATATACATGGAATTTCTGAAGAAACTACTACTGGTGTTAAAAGGCTTAAAGAGATGCTTTTAAAAGGTGAGTTAAAGGTTCCAGCAATCAATGTTAACGACTCAATTACAAAATCAAAAAATGATAACAAGTACGGATGTCGACACGGACTTGATGATGCTATTAAACGTGGAACAGATATGCTTTTATCAGGAAAGAAAGCTTTAGTTATTGGTTATGGAGATGTTGGTAAGGGCTCAGCAGACTCATTAATGCAACAAAAAATGATTGTAGATGTAACAGAAGTAGATCCAATCTGCGCTATGCAGGCTTGTTTCGATGGATATTCAGTTGTTTCTGCTTACAAAAATGGAATTGTTGATGATAAAGGCACCAATTTAGATTCAGAACTTCTTAAAAAATATGACCTTGTAGTTACAACAACAGGAAATATAGACGTTTTAGATAAGTTTATGCTTGATGCGCTTCGATCTGGTTGTGTAGTTTGTAATATTGGTCACTTTGACAACGAAATTGATGTGAAATTCTTAAAAACATTTGATTGGTATGAGGTGAAGCCTGGAGTTCACAAAGTTATTAAACCAAATGGTGATTATTTAATACTTTTGGGTGAGGGTCGTTTGGTTAATTTAGCATTAGCAACAGGCCACCCAAGCAGAGTTATGGATGGTTCTTTCTGTAATCAGGTTTTAGCTCAAATTATGTTATTCAAGGATGGTTTTGCAAATAAACCAGATAATGATAAAAAGCTTTACGTAAAAGTCTTACCAAAAAAATTAGATGAGGAAGTAGCCTCTTTGATGGTCAAGGGTTTTGGTGGAACACTAACTAAACTTTCAAAAGAGCAACAAAATTATATATCTGTAGAAGAAGATGGCCCATTCAAAGGTGATTCTTATAGCTATTAGTTTAAAATAGAAAAATTCAGGCTGAGTGGCAGAGTGGTCATGCAGCGGACTGCAACTCCGTGTACATCGGTTCGATTCCGTTCTCAGCCTCCAACTTTATATATTTAAATTTTATAATCTGTTAAAATTTTGCACATGTTGCCCAGGTGGTGAAATTGGTAGACACAAGGGACTTAAAATCCCTCGAAGGAAACTTCGTGCCGGTTCAAGTCCGGCTCTGGGCACCAATTAAGTGTTTAATATGGAAAAGATTTCAAAATTTGCTACAAAAAAAATTAAAAAGTTAACCCCATATAAAATTGCTAGCCAAGAAATATGGAAAACTGATTCAAAAGCAAAATTAAAATTAGACTGGAATGAAGGTATTGATGAAGTGCCTAATGAAATAATTGAACCATTCAGAAAATTTTTAGACAAAGGACTTCTTAAGTATTATCCAAATGTTCGTAATGAAAGCTTATTAGATGCTTTGGCACATTTTAATTCATGCAATAAGAAATATATTACATATTTTTCGGGCATCGATAGTGGTCATGAATACATAGCTAGAGCCTTTCTTGAGCTAAATGACAGAGTTGTAATGCTGTCTCCTACTTATGACAATTTTAGAGCAGTATGTGATGCAAGTGAGGCAGAAGTTTTAAAGTATGACTTCTTTAATAACAAAGGAGAATTTCCAGATCTAAATGTGGATGCCAAGCTTATTTATTTTGCTAACCCAAATAACCCAACAGGTGAAATAGTTAGCAAAAATCAATTAAAAGAATATCTAAATAAATATAAGAATACATTATTTGTTGTTGATGAAGCATATATAGAGTTTGGTGGAGTCTCTGCAGTTGATCTTGTTGAAAGCCATGAAAACTTAATAATTTGTAAAACGCTTTCTAAATCTTTTTGCCTTGCAGGTATAAGATTTGGTTATTTAATTGCTCACGAAGACATTATCACAACTATAGATTCAATAAGAAATCCTAAAAGTGTTTCTATGTTTAGCCAGATCATAGCAGAAGCAGCAATCAGAAACTCTGAATACATGTGGGAAAATGTTGCCAAAACCAATAATGCCAAGAAAATTTTAAGAAGCATGCTTGAAAAAAATCACCCTAACATAAGTGTTTCAGGAGAGCATGGTAATTTTTTGTTATTGGAGTTTGAAAATGAGCAAGAAAAAAACAACCTAGTACAGGTTTTGGAAAAACAAGGAATATACATTAGATCAACTTCACACCTAATTAATAACTCATGCAGAATTACTGTCCCTCCATCGCACAAACTTGAACCATTAATCAAAGCCTTTGAAGAAATTACATAAACTAGCTATTTTTGATTTTTGTGGAACAGTTGTTCTGCCGCAAACTGGTGATTTATTTGTTTCTTACGTGCTTAACAAAGAAAAAAAATACCTTGAATTTCTAACCTCTCTAATACTGAGAAACAAGATATATCAATTTATAAAAAGAAAAATCTTTAGATACAAAACTAATGATAAATTTAGAATACTCCAGCTGATTCAAGGCATTGAGAAGCAAAAAATTGATGAATATTCAATTCTTTTTGCATATTTTTTAGAAAAATACAAAATTGAGAGTGTAAGCAAATATTTAGATAAATTTTTAGATGATAAGCAATATGATGTCTACATTATATCTGCAGGGTACAGTTGTTATATTGAAGAAATGTTTACATCATCAGTAAAAATTATTGCGAATGATTTTTGTTATGTTGATGGAAGGTTTACAGGAAACATTGATTCAAAAGATTGTATTGAGAATGAAAAAGTAAATAAACTTTCAAACTATATCAGCATCGACTCGATTGACTTTGATTCAACACATGTTTTCTCAGATTCCTTGAGTGATTTGCCAATATTTAGATTAGGGAAGCATAACCATTATGTGATAGGGAAAAATATTAAAAATTTGAATCAAAATAATTTGGAGAAAGCTAATTGAACTATATCTTTGGCAGCACTTCTAGGGCACAACCATATATAAAAAATAAAAAACTTCTAAAACTTAATTTTATAAATATTTTTTTTCTAAAAAAGAGTGATGTTTTATATGTAACAAGATCTTGGAGTTTACTAATCGAACTCATTTCAGTAAAAAAAAATAGGCCAAAAATAATTATTCTTGCTGATGGTTTGATCACGAAGTCAAATTGCCTTGTAAGGCACAATTCTTATCATTTGCCACTATTTCAAAAAATAAATGGAGATTTATTATTAGTGAGGCAAAACCTAAGTTCTTTACCAAATTTTATACCTAAAAATATGGTCTCTTCAATTATTAAACATGATGCTGATCTATGTTCATCTACTGCAAAAAAAGTAGTTTTAATTTTTGGCAATGATCCTTTTGTAGGAATGAATCATGACCTTCTCATAAAGAAAATCTATCTTTTGAATGATTTATTGAGCAATCAAATGAAAGTTTATTTTTCTTGTGGGAATAAAAGCTTTAAGAATACGTTGATTAATCGATTTCCAAATTTTATCAATATAGGGCAAGTTGATGGCCAGAATATTGGCATTGGTGAAACAGTTTTTATAACAACACCATCGACAGCATCTTATGACCTTTTTCTAAAAGGTGCAAAAGTTTTATATTTCTCAGATTTACAGTGTGAAACAATTAAAAAACTTTATAAATCAACTAGTTCTCTTAATTTTGCTGATGGAAATTTGAAGTTTCAATATAAGAAATGCAAAGATATAGAAAATATTGAGTTCTATTCAGATAAAGTTAGAAAAGTGGAGGCACTTAAAATTGATATTAAAAGCATCTACTCCCAAGTAAATATATTTAAACCATTCGTTCTTCAGCGGTTACTTGGAGATATGAAACAATTATTTTTAGGCTAATGTCATGTTAACCAAGTTAGTAAGTTTTCTAAAAAGGCTTTATGTAGCATTTACGATTTATTTCTTACCAGAAAGATTATTCATAAGGTACAAATATTTAAAATCAATTGGCCAAAAACTAAACCTAAGTTCTCCACTTAGACTAACAGAAAAAATTCAATGGCTTAAATTACATAACAAAAAAAAATTACATGTAGATGTAACAGATAAAATTAAAGTTAGAGATTATGTCAAAGAAATAATTGGAGAGACGCACTTAGTTCCATTGATAGATATATATGAAAAATCAGAAGATATTAAGCAAGAGGACCTACAAAGATTTAGTATCATTAAATGCAATCATGATAGTTCTGGAGGGACAATTATACGAAACCATATTCCACAAATTGAGAAAATTAAAAAGGACTATAAGGCTAGGCTAAAGCACAATCATTATTATCAAACAAAAGAATGGCAATACAAGCACATAAAGCCTAAAATTTTAATTGAAAAGCTACTAATCACTTCTTCAGGATGCATTCCAAATGACTATAAATTTCATTGCTTCCATGGTGTTCCTAAGTTTATATATTGTTCTATTGATAGAGAAAATCTGAATTATCGAAAGATATATGACATTAATTGGAATGAGCTTAAAGTTAATTGGAAGCCAAGAAAACAGGAAAAGAGAGAAGGGCCAAATATCCCGAAACCAAAAAC
Source organism: uncultured SAR86 cluster bacterium (assembly GCA_902579195.1). Taxonomy (GTDB): domain Bacteria; phylum Pseudomonadota; class Gammaproteobacteria; order Magnimaribacterales; family TMED112; genus TMED112. The sequence continues at coordinate 217,924 of CACHFV010000001.1, forward strand.
CATCGAAAAAATGCTATCAATTAGCAGACAGCTATCAAAGGATTTTGAATATTGTCGTGTAGACCTTTATGAAGTTGATCAAAAGGTTTTTTTTGGAGAAATTACTCTCCACCCACATGGAGGCTTTGAAAGTATTGACCCCATAGAATATGACTATGAATGGGGAAGTTTTCTAGACTTGAGTCAGATAAAAAATGAAAAAAAAGTTTAATTCAATTTTCAGCAACTTTGTAAACTTGGCTGTTTCAAAATCTGTTGAGCTTTTAGTCCCCATTCTAGCGATACCATTGTTAATATCTAGATTGGGAATAGAGTCATACGGTGTTTATATATATGCCTTCTCAATATTTGCAATATTCAGTGTTTTAGTAAGATTAGGTCTAGATGATTATGGAGTGAAACAGCTAACTCAATCAGATAAACATAATGAAAAAACAATATCTCTTACATATTATTCAATTAAGTTTTTTTTAGCTTTTTTAGTAATCCTAACAAGTTTTTTTGCAGTAACTCTTTTTGAGATAAATTATATTTTTCTGTTGTGTAGTCTGGTTCTGCTAGGAGATGCTTCAGATTCTATATGGTTCTTTCTTTCAAAGAATAACCTGCGGTTTTACACATTCACAAAAGTTATATCAAAGATACTGTACCTATTATTGCTTTATCTGAATGTTCAAAGTGAAGCAGATTTGTTCCTAGTTCCAATTTTTTATGCATTAATTTCATTTGGTGCTGGACTATTTCAAATGGGTTATGTTTATCAAAATAGTCTTGGAGAATTTAAATTTTTTCTATCAAAAAAATTAGGGAAAGAAATCATTACAAAAGGTTCTCATATAGTTGGTTCAAATTTCATTTCTGTAATTAAAGATAGAGGTGGATTTATTTCGCTTGGTCTTCTCGGGCTAAATAGTTATGTTGGCATTTATGACATTATTTACAAAGTTGTGATGGTGTTGAATATACCTCCACAGATAATCAGCACCTCATACTTTCCAAGGATTAGCAGTGAAGGGTCAAAGAATCTTTTATTTCAATCTTTTTTTGTTAACTTCTTATATTCAGCGATCACTATTCCTATACTTATCCTTATACAATACATATCTAATTTACTTTTTTCAGAAGTATTTATTGCAGATCCAAGTGTTACAGTTGCTATTTTTTGTGCATGTTTCTTTTATAGTATCAGCATAAACATAGCAAAAAATATTATTATTATTTCAGGCAATACTTTAGTTCTGCTTATTTCAGCTATAGCTTCATCTCTGGTTTATATTTCTGCTTTAGTTTTTACTTTTGGTGAAAACTTTGATGTCTATATGGCACTATATCTCTTCGCGTTAGCATATGCAGTAGAAATGTTAGTGAGACTTATCTTTGTATTGGTAAAAAAAGTCTACAATACTTAAAGACATGAGTTGAAATTATGGAGAATAAGAAAATTATTTTTTTTTTACCATCATATGGGGGTGGAGGGGCTGAACAGGTATTCATAAGATTATTGAACCACTTCACTAAGAAAGGCATTAAAGCTTCTGTTTTTATTAAAAGAAATAAAGGTGAGCATTTTGGAAGACTGAACGGGGATGTTAAGTCTAAGATTTCATCTATTGATTGGTTACCAATTTCAGTCATTGAATTTATTTTCTACGTCTGGAAGGTAAAACCAGATTTAGTGTTCATAACAACAACATATCCAATTGCAGCTATTGGGGCTCTAAGAAAATTATTGCCAAGTTCTTCAAGAATTATTGGGCGTTTTACCAATATGTATAGTGAAGAATTGAAAAATGTTAAAAGCAATATGATCAAAAAAATATTGCCTAGTTCTATAATGAATTTTGATAGGATAATTTGCCAATCCATTGATATGAAAGAAGATCTTCTTGCAAATATCCCAAGGATCGAAAATAAAATAAGAGTTATCAATAATCCAGTACCAACTTTTCAAAAAAAGAATCTCTTTAGAGAAAATTACATATGTGTGGGAAGGCTCTCAAAACAAAAAAACTTTGATTTAGCTATCAAAGCCTTTGCTTCAACAAACAAAATTCTAAATATATATGGCATTGGTCCTGAGGAAAAAAAATTAAAAAAACTAATATCTAATCTAAATTGTAAAAATGTAATTATTCATGGATTTGTTGAAGATATAATAGATAAAATTTCTTCTTCTAAAGGGCTGGTAGTAACTTCAAACTTTGAAGGCTTCTCAAATGTAATTATCGAGGCACTTGCATGTGGTACACCCATAATTTCACGAAAATTTAAGGGAGGTTTTAGTGAGGCTTTAAATCAAAATAATTCTGTTATTTTTGAAGGCTCTGACCCTGAGGATTTAATTAATGCAGTTGATCAATTTGAATCAAAAGTTTTTGATAAAGATAAAATATCATCTGAAACGTATGAAAAGTTTGGAATAGAAAAGATTTCACAACAGTACATAGAACTATAGAAGTAAATGAAGATCGCATTAATTATTGATTCTTTAAGATTTGGTGGAGCTCAAAAATGTTCTGTTGACTTATATGAGGCATTGCAAAAAGAAGGGCATGATGTCTGCTTTATTACTTACAGGGAGCATAAACAATTAAAAAATGCAGATGACGTAAAAAATAATACAATTTATGTGCCCGGCCTCTCAAAAAAATACTTTCTTGATTATTTAGATAGATTCCTGGGTAAGATATTTGGGCGTACTTATGGATATATCATGAGCTATTTTTATACCTTTTGGTTAAAGCAAAGAATAAATTTAAATTCATATGATGCATTATTATTGGTTAGCGATTCAGGTTTCTTTCCATTCTATAAATTGAATCACAAAAGACTATTTTATGTGGCTCATTCACACAAAAGCTCACAATATTTATTTAAATGGCACACCTCATTTATTAACAGAATGCTTTATAAAAATATTTTTAAAAACAAAAAAATTATTGCTATTACAAATGAAATTAAAAAAGATCTCATAGATGAATTTGATGTTCAAGAAAAAAACATTAGTGTTATTCCAAACATAGTGAATTTTGAAAGAATAGAAAAACTTTCACATGAGAAACTAAAATATCCTTTTGATTCAAATAATGACTTTATAATTCATGTAGGTCGACACTCAAAAGAAAAGAGAGTGGAAGATCTAATTAAATGTTTTAAAGAGGTTGTTTTAGATCATCCTGATCTAAAATTAGTTTTAGTTGGTGAAGGGCCTGAAACAAGAAATCTCAAAATTGCGGTTAATAAATTAGCTCTTAATTCAAAAGTATTTTTTACAGGTTTTATGAACAATCCATATAATTTAATAAAAAAATCTAAATTACTTGTTCTTTGTTCAAAAAGAGAAGGTCTTCCCACTGTGATAATAGAGGCATTGTCCTTGAAGACGGATGCAATTTGCTCAAAATGTTTGTCTGGCCCATATGAAATATATAAAGATAAGTATCATTATCATACCTTTAACATAGGTAACTTAAGTGAAATGAAAAAAATGATAAACAATTCCTTGTTAAACTATAATTCTCCTGAAAAAGAGCTAGTTGATGATATATTATTTCGATATTCTGAAAACGAAATTACTAAAAAATATTTAAAATTAATCAATGAATAACATAGTTAAGCAGGACAAGACTTTAGTTTATTTATTTTTATCTTCATTGCTTTTTGTCAACTACAATATTTATTTTAATTTGCTTCCACTCCTTCCAATTCTTTTGCTAATGAATTACCAAAACGATTTAGTAAATAAAACATTAATTTATAGATTCCTGCTTGGGTCATTTATTTTATTTCTTTTTCTCCTTAAACATGTTTTTTTAGACCCAGTGTTTTTGGAAAAGGGTGTAGTTTTTTCGGAAATCACCCCACTAAGGTATGTGTATTATAACTATCTAATACTCTTGCTATTTTTTAGTTTTGAAATTGTTAAAAAACATGAAAATACTTGTCTTGAATGGGCAGAGCTAGCATTAAAATTTTTAATGTTTTCTGGTTTTATTCTTCTTTTCTTAAGCATATTTGGTTTGAATCTTTACCCTGTTGAAATTCTTGCAGGCAAGGAAGCAAGAGTAACATCAAATGAATCTATAGGTTTAGGGATGGTAGGTATTGTTGAGGAGCCATCAACTTTTGGAGCAATGATAATCCTATTATCTATTATTCTTTTTTCATCAAATTTTAATCCTAATCTTGGTCTTTTTGGTCTTTTCTTTTCATTGCTAACTTTTTCTACAGCTATATGGTTTTTGGTTCCTGTAATGTTAAGTGTAATTATATTTTTGTATTTTGAAAAATTCAGAGATACACCACTTCTATTAATTGGATCAGGAACGTTTTTTCTTATAGCTTTTTTCGCTCTTGTTACTAATTTCCAGCTTGAAAAGATTACAGATGGGTATGCTGTATCAATAAGACTTTACTTAATAGAGCTGTTGTCAGACCGAGACCCATACCTAATTTTTTGGGGGGCAGGTCCATGGGGGTTCGAGAGTATAATTTATGATCTTACAGACCCCTGGTATGGTGCTTTGAGAAGTGCTTCAATAAATGATTTAGGATCCTTTGTCTTTATTTATATATTTTTTGGTGTGTTGGGCATTTTCAGTTTTGCATTATTTGTAATCTTCGCAATAAAAGATATAAAAATTAAAGTACTTTTTTTGATTGCAACTTTAGTAAAATTATCAATATTCCATCCACTTTTCATATTTTTCATGGCGATTGCAAGTCAAATTAGCAAACGAGATCATTTAAAAAGCTAACATAGAATAGTGTTTTTTTTATTACATTATTAATTTATGTTTTAAGATTACGAGATGAAAAAAATTACAATTGTTGGTGCAGGATATGTAGGGCTTTCGTTAGCTGTGTTGCTTGCAAAAAAGAATAGCGTAACTTTAATAGATATTGATGAAAGTAAAATAAGTAAATTGAATAATGGTAACTCCACATTAGCTGAAACTAGCATTCAAGATATGCTTACTGAAAACTTTAGAAATCTATCTTTTAAAACTAACTTTAATAGCGATGAAGCTGATTTTTATATAATTGCTACATCAACTAACTATGACCCTGAAAAGCAATTTTTTGATACTAATAGTGTAGAAAAAGTTATCAAAAAAATTAAAACACAATTTAATACAGCTAAGATAGCAATTAAGTCGACAATTCCTGTTGGTTTTACTGAAAGCATGCAAACTACATACAACTGTTCAAATATCTTTTTTTCACCTGAGTTTTTAAGAGAGGGCACCTCTGTTGAAGATAATATAAATCCATCAAGAATTGTTATTGGCAATCAAGATGATGTTGGAATAAATTTTGGCAATCTGCTTGCAGAAATAACGGAAAACAATCCTCCACAAATTTTCATGGACAGCAAAACAGCTGAAGCTGTTAAATTATTTTCAAATAGTTATTTAGCAATGCGCGTTTCTTATTTTAATGAGCTAGATAGTTTTGCTTTTGATAAAAAACTAAACCCTAAAAAACTTATTGAGGCAGTTTGTCTTGATGACAGGATTGGCAGCTCATATAACAATCCATCTTTTGGATATGGTGGGTATTGTCTGCCAAAAGATTCAAAACAACTCCTGGCAAACTATAAAAATGTTCCACAAAATTTAATAAGTGCTGTGGTGAAAGCTAACTCAACAAGAAAAGATTTTATTTCTGATCAAATTATTGCTTTAAAGCCAAAATCAGTTGGCATTTATAGGCTAGTTATGAAAAGTGGGTCCGATAATTTTAGAGAATCTGCAGTTCAAGGAATCATGAAAAGGCTAAATGCAAAAAATATTAAAATGTTTATCTATGAGCCAGAGATGACTGAAAAAACTTTTTTTGGCTGTACAGTTCTAAATAACTTTAATGAGTTCTGTGATCATGCAGAGGTAATAGTAGCTAATAGACATTCCAAGCAACTAGAAGCTGTAAAAAACAAAGTTTTTACAAGAGACATTTTTCAAAATAACTAATTTTTTTTATACATATTTAGAAAAAAATGTACTTATCAGCTTTTGTAACTATAATTCAATGAACGAATGAACAAATTTTTTAAAAAACCCGATCCGAATGATAGTGCTTTAAGAAAACTTATTCACTTTTGCTTTAGAAATGTAATTGGTCTTTTGATCATTTTTGTATCTGTTTTTTCATCTTGGATTTTTTACTACACAAGTACACCAAAAGTTTATCAAATAAAATCATTGCTTCAGTTTGATACTAGCTCGGAATCAAATCTCTTTAACTATGAAAAGTTAATGTTGGGAGATACTAGAGCAGTAAATTTAGATGAAAAAAGTAGGCTTTATAAATCTAGGGGAAACATTTTAGAGCTAATTAATACCCTCAAGCTGAACTACTATCTAGATAATGAAATGCTACATTTGGGTGGTAAGGTTTATTTTGAAGATATTGACTTTAAACCTTTTTACGAACCAACCGACAATCAAAGCGTTCAATTTAATATTGAATTTAAAAAAGATGCTTTTGATGTCATTGATGCAACTGAAAATAAAATAGCGACTAACATCTCATATAACCAGCCTTTTTCAATGGATATTGGAAGCATATACATAAGTAGAAATGAGCTTGAACCATATATAAACAAAAATGTAAATTTGACTTATTTTCCTGCACCTCGATTAGTTGCTACTGTTACTCAGATGGTCTACGTTGAAACATACACAACTAGATTCATTTTTGGAGGCTCGCTTCTTGAGATAAACACTTTAAATACAAATCCTGATTTAGGAATTGCGCTTTTGGATACGTTAAATGCAATATATGTTACCAGATCAATTGAAGAAAATTCTGAGCAAGCAGATGCGTCAATAAAATTTCTACAAGATCGTACTGATGAAGTAAGAAGCCTTCTTTCTGATAGCCAAAGAAAACTAAATATATTCCAAGAAGAAAATTCACTATTTGAGCCTGGAAGAGATGGAGCAGAGTTGCTCTTACAGATAAGGGAATTAGATGCAAGGATTTATGATCTTTCGGTTGAAGAGGTTGAAATTATTTCTAAATACAGTGAAGAAAGTATTATTTACAAGAACTTTTATAGTCAAAAAAATATCCTTATTTCAAACAGAGATGAGTTGATAAATCAAATATCTTTGTTGCCAAAAAAGCAACAAGATTTCATAAACCTGACAAGAGATGTTGAGATCAATTCAAAAATACTCGAAGGTTTAATTAATAGATCTCTTGAGTTTTCAATCATTAGAGCAAGCACTTTATCTGACGTAAGAATAGTAGATGCCGCTTATAAAGGCAGTGTTGTAAGCCCAACAATATTTGGATCTATGTTGGTTTTTGTTCTTATAGGTTTCTTTCTTTGCTTAAGTTATGTTCTTTTTAGAATGAGAGTAAGCGATAATTTCAAACTTCCTTTCGAAGCTGAACAAGTCTCTTATGAAAATCCTTTATTAGGGGTAATACCTAATTTCGAAGAAAAACAATTTGATGTAATTGAAGATGGTACCGGTAAAGAAGCAATTCGATCTTTAATCACAAATATTAAGATGCTAGATAAAAGAAAGGTAATCATGGTCACTGGTCCTCTGAAGGGTGTTGGCAAATCATTTATCTCAAATATTTTGGCCAATGAGTTGAGTGCAGTTAACTCGAAAGTGCTAATTATTGATTGTGATTTTAGGCAAGGAGACCAACATAAAAGTTTCAAAACAGATAAGATTTCCTTAACTGATTTTACGGAAGCTGAAGAAGATATTGAAAAATTTAAATTAAATGAAAATCTTTACTTTATACCAAGACCACAGAAATCATCAGCATATGCTCTCGGCATATTTGAATCTGCAAAGTTTAATTCTATGTTAGAGAATTTTAAGAAAAAATTTGATTACATAATCATTGATACCCCCCCTGTTTTGCCAGTTTCTGACTCTTTATCAATTTCAAAGCTATCGGATTTATCTTTAATTGTTGTGAGACATGAATTGACAAGACCAAGAGAGCTCAAAGAATGTCTAGCACTTTTCAATTTGAGCGGACTAAGTAATACATTTCTGGTATACAATGGTTACAAGCGACCACTAGGGTATTATGGTTATGACTATTATGCTTATAGATATTACTCAGATAGTTATGATTATAAGAGTCAGGACTAATTTTAGATGAATAAGATCTTTACATTTATTTTTGCTATTTTCCTTCAGGCATGTGCACTATCACCAGGAATGTATGATCCGCCAAGCTTTAACAAAAACCTTGAAAATAAAAAAGTAATAGAAATTACCCCTAATTTAATAAAGAACCAAAACACTATTTCTGAAAACTATAAAATTTCCAATGGTGATGAGTTAGCTATTGTTGTCTTTGGGCAAAATGAATATTTTCCAATTCAATCATATATAGGGAATAGTCCATATACAAAAAGAATTGTTGATGAGAATGGAAAAATATTCTTTCCATATGCAGGCGAAGTTTTTGTTGCTGGGTATACCGTTTCAGAAGTAAGAACAATTTTAACAAAACTCTTATCAAAAAATTTTGTTGATCCTCAATTAGATGTAGGAATATCAACATTCAACCCTAATAGAAACATTTATGTCTTGGGTGAAGTTGTAAGACCTCAGACAATGAGCGTAGGGTTAGTTGGTTTGACACTTTCTGATGCTATTGCACAGGCTCAAGGATTATCTCCTGTCTCCTCAAAAGGTAATGCTGTTTTTGTTATTCGCCAAGACTCTGAAGGAGGCGGATCAGTTTATAAAGCAAACTTTAATAATGCTTCAGAATTTATAATTGCAGGTGAATTTACCCTTATTCCAGGAGATATTATTTTTGTTGGCGCAGCTGACATTACAAAATGGAATAGGTTCATTTCACAGTTATTCCCATTTGCCTCTTTCTTAAATCAGGTAGATAACCTGCAAAATTAATGATAGCAGTTGTATGCCAAGCTAATTATTGCAGAAGCCCTGTAGCTAAGTTTTTGCTTCAAAAATATTTGCATAATATAGAAATTGACTCATTTGGCATCGGCTACTTTCCTCAGGCAACTATGGATCCAAGAAGTATTGAATATCTTGAGAGTAAAGGTTTCTCAGACCTTTATCATATCCCTAAGAAAATTAATAAAAGCCATATAAAAAATATTGACTTGATCTTGATGATGGATATGAAGGTACTAGAATATTTTAGGCAATTCCACAGCAATGATCTAAACAAATGTAAATTATTCACGTTTTTAGATCCAAAAAAATCAATAATTGATCCATTCAAGTTTGATAACATTGAAGACTATTTCAGAGAGATGGATAAGATAGATGATTTTTGCAAACTTTGGTCAGAACATCTAAATTAAAAAACATGTTAAATGACATGTTTTGCTAAGCTTTTATATCAAATAAAACTATAATCAATGCGAATGAGTAATAATCCAAAAAATCATGAAGATCTCAGTGATTGGGTTGATGCGCTTGAAAACTTAATTTTATTTGACGGCAAAGAGCAAGCCTCCGATCTGATAAACGATTTTTTTCAATATGCTAGCAGCAAGAATTTGCTCAATGATGAATCTCTGCAACTACCTTTTTATAACTCAGTTTCACCTTATGAAGAGCACGAGTATCCTGGAAACTGGGAAATTGAAGAAAAAATTAGGCATTATATACGTTGGAACGCTCTTGTAACTGTTCTTAAAGCTAATAAAAACAATGATCTTGGTGGCCATATATCTACTTATTCGTCAGCTGCAACTCTCTATGAGGTTGGTTTTAATCATTTCTTTGGTGCTGAAAAAGGTTTTGAAGATTTAGTTTATTTTCAAGGCCATTCTTCTCCAGGTATATATTCAAGATCTTTTTTAGAAGGGAGATTATCAGAGAAGCAACTTGATAATTTTAGGCAGGAAGTAAATGATTCAGGTCTATCATCATATCCTCATCCTTGGCTGATGCCAGAGTATTGGCAATTTCCAACAGTTTCCATGGGGCTCGGGCCAATAATGGCAATTTACCAAGCACATATTATGAAGTATCTCGAGCAGAGAGGGCTTTTGGAACATAAACCAAATAGAAAAATTTGGATGTTTTGTGGAGATGGTGAGATGGATGAGCCGGAATCTATGGGATCAATTTCTTTAGCAGCTAGAGAAAAATTAAATAATTTAGTTTTTGTGATAAATTGCAATCTTCAAAGACTTGATGGGCCTGTTCGTGGCAATTCAAGAATCATTACCGAGCTAGGCTCAATATTTAAAGCTGCTGGATGGAATGTAATTAACCTAATTTGGGGTAGAAAATGGGACGAGCTTCTTGAGCGTGATACTAATGGCGCTTTGAAGTGGGTAATGAACAATACTGTTGATGGTGAGTATCAGAACTTTAAGGCTAAAGGCGGAGCATACACAAGAAAACATTTCTTTGGCAAACATCCAGATGCGCTTAAGCTGGTAGAGCATATGACTGATAGTCAAATTGAGGAGCTTAATAGAGGCGGTCATGATCCTCAAAAAGTATACAACGCATACAAAGCAGCTTATGAGTGTAAAGATAAGCCTACTGTAATTTTGGCATTCACAATTAAGGGTTACGGTATAGGATCAAGACAAGCTGACAATACTACCCATCAGGTAAAAAAATTATCAACAGAAAACATAAAAGACTTCATCGAAAAATTTAATCTACCAATAGACGAGAAGGGAATAGAAAAACTTCCTTATTTAAGATTTGGCAAAGACGATAAGGAGCATAAATATCTCATAGATCAGCGAAGTAAACTTGGCGGCTTTCTACCAAATAGGTCGCCTGAAACAAGAGAGTTGAGAGTAGACTCCAAAAAGCATTTTGAAGAATTTAGTTTCATATCAAAAAGAGAGATGTCAACAACTATGGTTTTTGTGAGACTAATAACATCTTTACTAAGAGACAAAAATATTGGGAAAAATATTGTTCCAATAGTACCAGATGAAGCACGAACTTTTGGTATGGATGGTCTGTTTAGGCAATTTGGAATTTATAGCCGTGAAGGTCAAAAATATGAACCTGAAGATGCTGATAAGGTCATGTGGTATAGGGAATCAGAAGATGGAGTTATGTTGGAAGAGGGCATTAATGAAGCCGGAGCATTCTCTGCCTGGCTTGCGTTAGCAACATCATATGCAAATAATTCACTTCCTATGATTCCTTTTTATATTTATTATTCAATGTTTGGGTTCCAAAGGATACATGATTTAGCGTGGGCCGCGGGAGATGCGCGTGCTAAGGGCTTTCTTTTGGGTGCAACATCAGGTAGAACAACTCTTAACGGAGAGGGTCTTCAACATCAAGATGGACATAGTCACCTGCTGGCACAAACAATCCCAAACTGCAGATCATATGATCCTTGTTTTGATTATGAGTTAGCGACAATTGTAAAACAGGGTATTGAAGATATGTATGTTCAAAATAATGATAATTATTATTACATAACGTTAATGAATGAAAATTATACTCACCCACAAAAGCCAAAAAATCTAAAAGAAGAAGAAATAATGAAAGGTGCATATATTTTCAAGTCTGAAAAGAAGGCAGATGTTCGACTCATTGCTTCGGGATTAACTTTAAGATTTGCTTTAGAGGCATCAGAAAAATTATTAGAGATAGGAATAAAAGCTGATGTGTGGAGCATTACAAGCTTCAACGAGCTTGCAAGAGGAGGAATAATTTCAGATCAAGATCAAAAGAATGGATTAAAATCTGAATCTTATGTTGAGCAATGTTTTAAGGATTTGCTACCTACAGTTGCAGTGTCTGAATACCAAAAACTATATGCTGAACAAATTAGAAAATGGGTAAATGGTAAATATATTTGTTTAGGGACTGATGGTTTTGGTAGAAGCGATACAAGAGAAAAACTTAGAGAATTTTTTGAGATAGATTCAAATCACATCGCATATAATGCCTTACTAGCATGTGATTTATATGAAGAGGCTAAACATTTTAAAAATAAACACAAAATTAAATTAAATAGTGGCAACCCATACAAAAGATGAAGGAAATTGAGTTAAAAATTCCCAACCTGGGAGAAGCTGAAGATACAGAAATTATAGAGATATCTGTTAAAAAAGGTGACAAGCTAAATAAAAATGATCCAATAATTGTGCTTGAGTCAGAAAAAGCTGCTATGGAAGTGCCATCAGATTTTGATGGAATTGTAAAGGATATTGTAGTTAAGGAAGGTGATAGTGTAAGTGAGGGAACAGTTTTTGCTGTAATTGAAATTGAAGAGTCTGAGATTGGTGAGGTAAAAAAGCCTGAAGAAGATATTAATAATGCACCAGAAAGTATCTCAGAAAAAGAACTTACTAAAGATAATGAGAGCATACAAATGAATTTTGCTGGCATAAATGCCGGTCCTGCTGTTAGAAAAATAGCACGTGAGCTCGAGATTGACCTAAATAAGATTATAGGTTCTGGTAAAAATAGCATGATTACCAAAGATGATCTGAAAAACTTTATTCATTCGGGCATATCTTCTCAAAAAAATGAGTATGCATCTCTTGAAAGTTTAAAAGAATTTGGTGATTACATAATTGAAAATCAGACAAAAATTAGAAAAGCGGGGGCAAAAAATTTAACTCAATCTTGGCAGTTGATACCACATGTTACTCATTTTGAGGAAGCAGATATAACTAAAATTGAAACTCAGAGGAAAGATCTAAACAAAGTTTCTGAAAACAAACTAACTCCTTTGGCTTATATTGTTAAAGTTACAGCTTTAGCTCTAAAAGAATTCCCAATTATGAATTCATCACTAATTGATGATGGAAAATTAATGATAAAAAAATATGTAAATATTGGAGTTGCAGTTAATACTGATCAAGGCTTAGTAGTGCCAGTCATAAAAGACGTTGACAACATGTCTATCGAGGAAATTGCAAAAAATATTTTAACTATTTCTTCAAAAGCCAAGGAAAAGAAATTAATGAAAAGCGATATAACTGGCTCTACATTCACCATATCAAGTTTGGGAAATATTGGGGGGACAGGATTCTCGCCTATTATTAACCCTCCAGAAGTTGGAATTTTAGGTATTTCAAGAGCAAAAAATAAATTAAGCCTTGAAGGCAAAAATATTGTTGAGAGAAATACACTTCCATTTTCTTTGTCTTATGATCATAGAGTAATAAATGGCGTTGATGCCGGAAACTTTATGAGTTTTATTAAGGAGACACTGGAAAAAGGTTTATAATCTGTACATATGTATGCAGATTTTTTGCCAATTGCATTTTTGCTCACAGTATTTTTTTGTTACGTATTAATTAAGCTTGATAAGAGAGCTGCAAAGTTAGGTGATATAAACTTAAGAGATTCTCCTCAAACATTACATACAAAATCAGTATCAAGGTTTGGAGGAGTTGCGATTTTAGGCTCATTGACATGTACTGCGCTTGTTGCTGGTTACAACTTTTCTAATTCAGAATTCTTCCAAGTTGGGGTAATGTCATTACCAGCTTTTTTAGCAGGTTTCATAGATGATTTAAAAATACAAATAAAGCCATACTTTAGAATGTTTCTTATTCTTCCTGTGCCTATAATTTTTTTCTATTACTTTGATCTTAAAGTAAGTAACTTAGATATTGGTTTCTTAGATAATTTTCTAGGAATAGAGGTATTCGCCTTACTATTCCTATGCTTCGCTGTAGTAGGAATGATAAATGCTTTTAACTTAATTGATGGAATAAATGGATTATTGGTAGCTTATTTGCTTTCGATAATTCTTTCTTTAGTAATAGTTGAGTTTGCAGTAGGACCTGTCTTTGAAATATCTGATGAATTTAGGATTTATACAAATATTTTTTTGGGAACACTTTTAGGTTTTATGTGCTTAAATTTTCCATCTGGCAAAATTTTTATGGGTGATGCAGGGGCATACTTTCTTGGCGCCTTAACCTGTTTTGGTTTAATTTATGCTCATCTTGCCAACATAAATAGTTCTCCATGGGCGGTAATGTGTTTGCTTGCTTATCCATTTACAGATTTATGTTTTAGTGTCTTTAGAAAAAAGGTTATCTTAAATCTAAATGCAATGGAGCCTGATGCAGAACATCTACATCATGTGATCTTTAAAAGAATGAAAAAAATCAAATTTAAGAAAGAAAGAGCACGTCATTTTTTTACTGTTTGTTTTATAGTGGCCTTTAATCTACCTTATTTATGCTTAACTTTATATTTCTTGAACTCTACTAATGCTTTAATCACAATTTTTTCTGTCTATATCATTTCATATCTCTTAATTTATTTTGCTTTTAGCCCAAGATTTTTATTAGTCAATGAAAAATAAAACTATCTTGATTACTGGAGCTGCTGGATATATTGGCGGCACATTTTGCTACGAAGCTTTAAAAATTGGCTACAAAGTAGTTGGCTTAGATAATTTTTCTAATTCCAATATGAAATACATTAACTACATGAAGCAAAATTTTGGCGATAAATTTATTTTTCTAGAAAAAGATTTACGGGAGAACAATCTTCATCAAGCAAGAGAGTTGAAAAATAATATTGACTGTGTATTCCATTTTGCTGCTTTAAAAAGTGTCCCAGAATCAGAGGAAAATGCTGAACTATATTATAGGAATAATGTAGGAGGTACTGAAAACCTAATTGAATTAATGAATTCTCTTTCAATAAGAAAGCTAATTTTTTCCTCATCAGCTGCAGTTTATGGGAACCAAAAAACACAACCTATAAAAGAAACAGCTTCTCTTGATCCAAAAAGTGTTTACGCAAAAACAAAAAAAATGTCAGAAGGTTTAATAGATGAGGCTGTCAAGAAACATAATCTATGTGCTGTATCTCTTAGATATTTCAATCCCCTTGGATCTCATAAAGACAAAATAATAACTGATAATGTGCAAAATGAGTCTGGCAATATTATGGCAATGATATTGAGAGTAGCATTAGGTCTAAATAAGCAACTCAATATTTATGGAGATGATTACCCAACTAAAGATGGAACAGGAGAAAGGGACTATATTCATATTAACGATCTTGTGGCTGGACATTTCAAAGCATATGAAAAGCTTAATAGTGTATCAAAGCATGAAATATACAATCTAGGAACAGGAGATTCTATTTCTGTTTTAAATCTAATTAAGGTTTTTGAAAAAATAAATAATATAAAGATCCCTTATAAAATTGCTAATAGAAGAAAAGGAGATTTAGCTAGATGTTTTGCTGATTCATCAAAAGCAAATAACCAGTTAAATTGGAAGGCAGTTTATACTTTAGAAAATATGTGCAAAGATGCATGGACTGTATTAGAAAATGAAGTTAATTGAATTAAAAGATATAGCAATCAGCACATCAAGAAAAGCAGGTGATTACCTAAACTCACAGAAGGGTTCTGCAAAAGAAATAATAAGTGAGATTGGAAGAGATATTAAGCTAGAAATTGACCAAAATACTGAAAACTTAATAAGAGATGAACTTCAGCGTACTGGTATTGATATTTTAGGTGAAGAGTTTGGAGGTGACAGATCTGAAAGTTTGCAATGGGTTATAGATCCATTAGATGGAACAGCAAACTACTTCAAAGGTCTTGATCAGTGTTGTGTTTCAATTGCACTATTGGATGGTGCTGATGCTCTTATTGGCATCATCTACAATTTTAATACCAATGAACTTTATTCAGCAGTAAAAGGTCAAGGTGCTTTCTTGAATGATGTTCCTATATGTGTTTCCAAAATAGGTGATAGAAACAAAGCATCATTGACTACTGGATTCCCTGCTTCTGAATCTCTTGAATCCTCAATGGAATTTCTTGAAGGTTTGAGAGAATGGAAAAAAATAAGAATGTTTGGTAGTGCAGCATTATCATGCGCCTATGTTGCATCAGGAAAATGTGATTTCTATGCTGAAAAAGGTGTTTATCTTTGGGATTTTGCAGCAGGCATTTGTCTAATTGAAGAAGCTGGCGGTAGGGCAGAATATAAATCTCTTGATAATCAAAGATACTCTGTTAGGTTTTCAAATAATTTGTTATGAGGATAGCAATAGTAACAGACAAAAAAGCTGGCCACTTAAGTCAGTGCTTAGGTCTTCGGGATATAATTCAGAATTATAATCAAAAAAAAGATGTCTTTATCCTTGGCAAGGATCTATTTTTTTTGCCAGGTTTCATTGAAAGAGCAGTCACTCTGATTTCAGAGAAACTTTATTTATTTATCATGAGATTAATGAATCCAAGTGTCGTGGATTTTAAATATGATTTTGTTTTATGTTCGGGCTCAAGAACTGTAATTCCAGCATATCTATTAGCAAAATCATCAGGTGCTAAAGTAATTTATATAGGCACACCAAAATTTAGATTAATGAAAAAATTTGATGGCATTGTTTCTACAAAAAAAGACATTAGCAATGTATATAAAGTTATATCTACGGAGCTTCCGCCGACAAAGTTTGCTCCATATGATGGTAAACAAGCAGCTATAAAGCAAAGTTTAATTCTTATAGGTGGTGATGGAAGTGGATACGATTATGGGGAAAGCGATTGGTACAGGTTAGCTTTTGAATTCAAAAATATTAATACCACATTTGTTAACTCTAGACGCACTCCAAAATTTGCTTGGGATAATCTTAAAGAAAATTCTGGACTAAATCAGACATTTCTTGATTTAGAAGATACACCTTTTGAAAAACTGCAAAATGCGATTGATACACACAGCCACATCTTTGTTACCGCAGATAGCACCAGTATGATTGTTGAGATACTAACGAGAGGGTATTTTGTTAATGTCATTGAACTGCGTGGCCCAATCAAAAGAGAGCATCATCACGAAATTATCTCTTCATTCGAAGATAAAGGTCTGTTGCGAATTCTTAGGCTCAATCAACTTCATTTATCAGAAGATAAATACCAAGAAAAAGTAAAAGATTTTGTTGTAGCTGAACGAGATGCCCTTAAATCTAAGGTATTAGATTTATTATGAGATCAATTTGTTGGTTTAGGAACGATTTGCGTGTCCTTGATAATCCTGCTTTGCATAATGCCTGCTTAAATAGTCAGGAAGTTATAGGCGTATATTTAACAACATTCAAGCAATGGGAGATGCAGAATGATGCTCAAACAAAAATTAATTTCTGGTTTCGTAATTTGGAAAATCTTAAATCTGAGTTAGGGAAACTCAATATTCCACTTGTTGTGCTGGATGCTGAGACCCTCGCTAATTCTCCAAAAGTTTTATGGGATTTTATTCAAGAAAATAATGTTGAGTCACTTTATTTTAATAACGAATACCCTTTTTATGAATTGGAGCGGGATAGAAAGATATATCATGATTTCAGAGAAAATGGTGTTGGCGTTTTTAACTACCACGATCAGGTCATTCACCAACCAGGCAGCTTAAAAACTACAACTGGTAACAATTTTTCTGTTTATAGCCCATTCAAGAAAAAATGGTTTGCTGAATTAGATGATAAACAGCTTGAACTTCTGCCTGTTCCTGAGCCTAAGACTGAATTAATTATAACAAGTTCTGATCTTGGTGAATACTTGGCTGAAACTAAAGTCAGTCAAGCAAAATACTGGGAATCTGGTGAAGACTTTATCAAGAATCATATTAATGGATTCTTAAAGACTAAAGGCTCTGCATACAAAGAAGAAAGAAACTTTCCAAATATTAAAGCAACCTCAATGCTGTCGCCATATTTAAATTCTGGAGTTGTATCATCAAAATGGTGTCTTTTAAAAGCTCAGGAATTCAATAATGGTTTATTAGATGATGGTGATAAAGGAATAGTGCACTGGGTTTCAGAAATTCTTTGGCGTGAATTTTACCGACACATTCTATATAACTTTCCAAAAGTATCGAGAGACCAGCCATTTATTAGTTACACAAAAAATATTCCTTGGCGAGAAAGTCAGGAAGATTTAGATAAGTGGAAAGAAGGTAAGACGGGTATACCAATTGTCGATGCGGGCATGAGAGAAATGCTTGCAACAGGGTGGATGCACAACCGAACAAGAATGATAGTAGCTATGTTTTTGAGTAAGAACTTGTTGATCAATTGGCAAGAGGGCGAAAAGTACTTTATGGAGCATCTGGTTGATGGTGATTTAGCTTCCAACAATGGTGGCTGGCAATGGAGCGCATCCACCGGTACGGACGCAGCGCCTTATTTTCGTATTATGAACCCGGAAACGCAATCAATGCGGTTCGATCCTGAAGGTAAATACATTAAAAAATGGATTCCTGAATTAAAAGATTGCCCAATCTCACAAATTCATATGCCAGAAAATCCCGAACAGTATGGTTATCCAAAAGCAATGGTTGATTTAAAAGAATCAAGAAAAAAAGCTATTGATGTTTTCTCAGAGATCAAAGGTTAAAATAACAGTATGGAAATTGGGACATTTTATATCAATGGTGAGTTTGTAGCTCCAAACGGTACTGAAAAAATTGCATTAATAAATCCAGCAACTGAGGAAGAGATAGGTTTCGTTGTTGCTGGCAACGAAGAAGATGTTGATCTTGCAGTTGCGGCAGCCAATAATGCATTTTTACAAGCAAGCTCTCTTACTTTGGAACAAAGAAAAACAATTCTTATAGAAATCTTAGAGGGGATGGCTGCACGTAGAGATGATTTTGCCAAAGTCATATCTGAGGAAATGGGCGCGCCATTAAAGATGGCCGGTAGTGCTCAATATGGTGCAGGCACAATACATTTTAAAAACACCTTAGCAATAATTGATCAATTTAAATTCACAGAAGAGCATGGCAACATTACATTAAATCGATTGCCTATCGGTCCAGTGGGTATGATTACTCCCTGGAACTGGCCACTTAACCAAATATGTACAAAAATTGCATCGGCAATTGCTGCAGGGACAAGTTTTGTTGTTAAACCCAGTGAAATCACACCTGGTGCTGCTCATATTCTGGCTGAAGTCATACACGAAACAAGTATGCCAAAGGGCATGTTCAATATGATTCATGGCCATGGAGCAGTTGTAGGCAGAGCGATGAGCACTCATCCTGATCTTGAAATGATTTCATTCACAGGATCAACAAGAGCAGGCATTGATATACAAAAACATGCTGCTGATAACATAAAAAGAGTTTCTTTAGAGCTGGGTGGTAAATCGCCAAATTTAATTTTAGATGATGTTGATCTAGAAGCTGCTGTCACAATGGGCATGAAACAATGCTTTTTTAATACTGGTCAGTCATGCTCTTCACCAACAAGAATGCTTGTGCCTGAGCATATGTTGAAAGATGCCACAGAAATTGCTGTCAATGCTGCTGAAGCTATGTTAACTGGTGATCCAAATAGTGAAGAAACTTTCCTTGGTCCGATATCTAATAAAAATCAATATGAAAAAGTTCAAATACTAATACAAGATGGTATCGATGAAGGCGCTGACTTAGCATGCGGCGGAGTTGGTAGGCCAGATGGTCTAGATAAAGGTTTTTTTGTCAGACCAACTGTATTTACCAACGTTCAAAATGATATGACCATTGCGCAAGAAGAGATTTTTGGACCTGTTATTTGCCTGATTCCCTACAATGATATTGATGAGGCCATCGAGATTGCCAATGACACACAATATGGTCTTTCAAGCATGATTTCTTGCTCTGATCCACAACGAGGACAAGAGTTAGCAAAGAAAATAAGAGCAGGACAAGTAATTGTTAACAGAATTTCTCGAGGCGATTATCCAGCACCCTTTGGCGGTTTTAAAATGTCAGGCAATGGACGAGAGCACGGTCATTTTGGCATTGACGAATATCTAGAAGTTCAAGCAGTGATAACTTAATCAAGAAAATCTGGCTCTTCTTCCCATAAAACATCAAGCATTGGCTGCAAGCTAGCGAATGCAGATAAATCATTGGCAACGTAGTCTCTAGTAGAGCAGGCTGTTTCATGTGGTATCGCAATAGGCTCGCCCACAGCTTCTGCTAGTAATTGTGATTTACAAGCTTCCTCCATGTTAAGGAAATACCAAACAGTAGTATCCACCATTGAACCAGTGGTCAAGATGCCATGATTTTGAAGAATAACAAAATCCTTATCAGCTAATGCTTTCGCAATATTTATACCTTCATCAGGCCCATTAGCAACACCATCATAATCATTGAACATTGCTGTTCTCATATAAAAAGCACAGGAATCTTGTGAAATGGGTAATAACTCTTTACCAAGTGCTGAAAATGTTTTGCCATACATTGGATGAGCATGAGCAATTGATTTGATGTCTTCCCTAGATTTGTAAATCTCAGAATGGATACAAAATGCTGCATCTCCAGTCCTCTCTTTACCAAAGACAAGTTCACCATCAAAATTCATAAGCACAAGATCGCTCACCTTCATCTGGCCAAAATGATATCCAAGTGGGTTTATCCAAAAATGGTCACTAAACTCAGGGTCACGAAAAGAGATGTGACCAACCAAACCTAGTTCGAAACCTTTGCGGGCAAATATTCGGTATGCAGCTGCTAGTTTTTCAAGCCCATGTCGTCTTTGTTCTTCAAATGATTTTGAGTTTATGTCTATACAACCAGATAGGCCACGTCCTTTGTAAGGAAGTTTGCCCTTATTGATATCAATTTTTTCTCCAACACCCATAATAGACTTATAATATACCTGTTAAAAAAAAATTGATATGACAAAAAAACAATCTTTTCGAATCGAGCAGGATAGTCTAGGAGATGTTAAAGTCCCAAGAAAAGCACTTTGGGGTGCACAAACCCAGAGAGCTATTGAAAATTTTCCAATTAGTGGGATCAAGTTCAAATTTCCATTTGGCAGATCTTTTATTAAGGCATTAGGTGTCATCAAGTATTCAGCTGCCTCAGCAAACCAAGACCTTGGTTTAATGACAGCCAAGAAAGCTAATGCCATTAAAGCATCTGCAAAGATGGTAATGGTTGGGGATGTTGATGATCATTTTCCTTTGGATGTATTCCAGACAGGATCAGGGACCAGCACAAACATGAATGCAAATGAGGTTATTGCAAACTTAGCCACCCAAAAACTTGGCCAAGACGTCAACGCCAATGATGACGTCAATATGAGCCAAAGCAGTAACGATACTATCCCAACAGCCATATGCATGAGCGCATTATTTGATATGGATGAGTTCTTATTTCCTGGCCTGGATCTTCTTATTGAAGAGGTTGAAAAGAAAGCTAAAAACCTACAAGGACAAATTAAAACAGGTAGAACTCATATGATGGATGCTATGCCTCTTGATTTTCACCAAGAACTCATGGGCTGGTCAGCTCAACTAAAAAGTTGCAAGACATCATTGACTACAGCAACCAAAAGAATGATGCAATTACCACAAGGTGGAACTGCGATTGGCACCGGGGTTAATTCACATAGAGGTTTTGCAAAAGCATTTTGTCAGACAATAGAGAAGGTTTCAGGCTTCAAAGTTAAACCAGCTCCAAACTTTTTTCAGGGATTAAGTTCACAAGACAACTCGGCAGAATTATCAAGCGCAGTAAAGAACCTTGCCTTAGTTGTAATGAAAATATCCAATGATCTAAGGTTAATGAACAGCGGACCGTTGACTGGTCTATCTGACATAGAGCTTCAGGCATTGCAGCCTGGGAGCAGCATTATGCCAGGGAAAGTAAATCCGGTAATTCCTGAGGCAGTATCAATGGCTTGTGCCGATGTTATTGGTAATGATGTATCTATTTCAGTTGCAGTGCAAAGTGGAAATTTTCAACTCAATGTCATGTTGCCACTCATTGCCTACAATCTTCTTAAAAGCATTAATCTGATGGGAAATGCTATGCCACTGCTCGCCAAAAAATGCATTAAAACATTTAAAGTTAATACAAAAAATGTTGAGGAGAATTTAAACAAGAACCCAATATTAGTGACAGCGCTGAATTCAAGAATTGGGTATAAGAAAGCAGCTGAAATTGCTAAGAAGGCGTACAAAGAGAAACGACCAATCATTGATGTAGCTGAGGAAATGACTACGATTGAACGTAAAGAGCTAGAAAGTTTGCTAGATCCAAAAAACTTAACCAAACCTTATTTTTAATGACTCTTCAAGAAAGCAAATGTGAAGCATGCAGAATAGATGCTCCTCTAGTAACAGAAAGTGAAAAAACTGAATTTCTGTCAGAACTTAATGGTTGGGAAATCAATAATATTGAAGGCATAGATCAGCTAGCCAAAGCTTTTAATTTTGATAATTACTTACAAGCCGTAGATTTTGCAAAAGCTGTAGCTTTGCTAGCTGAAGAGGAAGATCATCATCCTAAGATTGTTTTAGAGTGGGGCAGAGTTGAGGTGCACTGGTGGAGCCATAAAATTAAAGGCTTGCATAAAAACGACTTTATCTGTGCTGCAAAAACAGACCAAATTTAAATGAAAAGTGTATTAGTTGTCTATTCAGGAGGCTTGGATTCCTATACCTTGCTAAATAAGGCCATGAGTGCGTTCGACAAAGTGGAAGCCATTACTTTCAACTATGGTCAAAAACATAAAATTGAAATTGAGTATGCCAAAGCAGCTTGTGAGCAGTTGGGCATTGCTCACGAAATAGTAAATTTAGATCTGCAAAAAATTTTAGCTGGATCAGCTTTAGTAGGTGGTAGCGATATTCCAGAAGGCAACTATGACAAAGAAAAAATGAAACAAACAGTTGTGCCAAACAGAAATATGGTTATGATTTCAGTGGCAGCCTCACTAGCAATAAAAAATGAACTCGATTACTTATGGTACGCAGCACATTCTGGTGATCATGAAATCTATCCGGACTGTCGGCCTG
>CACHFV010000002.1:0-52500 GCA_902579195.1 uncultured SAR86 cluster bacterium
CGCCTCCACCAACTAATAGGAAATTTTATGGCAAACTCAAAATCGGCTGAAAAAAGAGCTAGACAGAATAAAAGCAGGTATGAGCTAAAACATGCTCAGAGATCTATGGTTAGAACTGCTGTTAAAAATACCAACAAATCTGTTGAAGCCAAGGATTCAAAATCTAAAGATGTTATGAAAGAAGCTCAATCTGTCATTGATAGAATGGCTAATAAAGGCGTCATTCATAAAAACAAGGCAGCTAGAATTAAAAGTAGACTTAACAGTAAAGTTAAATCTGCTTAAAAAGCTCACTTTTTAACTCATCAATTCCACTTCCTTCCACTGAAGATATCGGATATATCGGAGTTTTTGGCAGTTTCTTTTGAAAGAAACTTATTAAGTTTGATAGATGCTGACTTTCAACAACATCAACCTTTGTAAGACACAACCATCTTTGTTGGTCAGAAAAATCTAAATGAAATTTTTCAAGCTCTTGTTCAATTATCTCATAGGCATTAAATGCTTCTTTAATATCTTGTGAAGCATCAATAAGATGAAGAAGAAATCTTGTTCTATAAGCATGTTTTAAAAACTTAATTCCAAGACCTTGTCCTTCAGCGGCTCCATCTATAATTCCTGGAAGATCTGCAATTGTTATTGTTCTAAGTTCATTTTCCATAACTCCCAGTTTTGGCTCAAGTGTAGTAAATGCATAAGATCCTATCTTTGATTTTGAATTTGTCACTGTATTGATCAGTGTTGATTTTCCTGCATTTGGCAACCCAAGCAAACCGATATCGGCAATGAGTCTTAGCTCTAATAGAATTTCTCGCCTATCTGCCTCTTCGCCATCAATAGTCTTTCTTGGCGATTGATTGGTAGAGGATTTGAATCTTGCATTCCCTAATCCGCCCTTACCACCTTTAGCTACAGTTATTTTTGGATTTTTTTCTGTAATCTCTCCTATTAACTCTCCAGTATTCTCTGAATAGATCATAGTTCCAGAAGGAACAGGCACAAGCAAATCATCACCTGACTCACCTTTCATATTTTTACCTGAACCACCTTTGCCGGACTGAGCAGAAAAAACCTTTTTTCCTCTTAAATTTGATAAAGAGTTCAAGTTTTTATCATATACAACAACAACGTCACCGCCGTCACCGCCGTCACCGCCATCTGGTCCGCCCCTGGGGATATATTTTTCTCTACGAAAACTTAAACAGCCGTTACCACCTTTGCCTGAGATTGCTATGATTTTGGCTTCATCTTGAAAAGCCATAAGAATTATTCTGTTGGAACGATATTAACGAACTTTCTTTGATTAGCGCCTTTGTTTTTAAATTCAACGTTACCAGTCTTTAGAGCAAAGAGAGTATCATCCCTTCCTTTGCCTACATTAAGGCCTGGATGGAACTTTGTGCCCCTTTGTCTGACAATGATTTCGCCAGCATTCACTTTTTGCCCACCAAATCTTTTGACTCCTAAAAAATTAGGATTCGAATCTCGACCGTTCTTACTCGATCCGCCTGCTTTCTTATGAGCCATTATTTATCTCGCTAATATTAATAGTAGTTACTTTTCTTCTATGTCCTACGATTCTTTTAGAATCTTTCCTTCTTCTAAATTGTATAGCATAAACCTTATCTTTTTTATCTTGGCTTACAACTTTTCCTGAAACTGACGCTTTACCAACATAAGGCTGACCAACAGTTGCATCTTTGCCATCTGAAAGCAAAAGAACCTTATCGAACATTACTTTGTCCCCTTTTTTCTTGTCAGCCATGTAATCTACTTCGATTGTTGTGCCAACTTCAACTTTTTCTTGTTGATTACCTGTGTCTATAATTGCGTACATTTCTTAAAATATATATATGCCTAATATTGAGGAACAAAATTTAACTGAATTTTTACAGGATGTAAAGCTGAAAATGGCTAATATTACATTCTCTAAGGATGCTGATATCAATGAAATAAGTGATTTTCTTAATGAAAGCCATGGAAAGTTCATTAGAAGCCAGGTTATCTACTTATATGGCTCAAACTTGGGGATAAAAAAAGAAAGGCTAATAGAGCTTGCTGCAGCATCTGAGCTTATTCATCTTTCAACATTAATTCATGATGATATTATCGATGAAGCTGATCTTAGAAGAAACAAACCAACGGTTGTTAAGAAGTGGGGCTTAAAGAAAGCCATTCTCTATGGAGACTACTTATACACAAAAACTTTTAAAACATTAAATTCTATTGAAAACCATGAGATTGCATCAGTTTTAATAGACTGTGCAGAAAAGCTGATAGAGGGAGAATTCATTCAAATTAGAGCAAATAATACTCTCATGACAATAGACTATTACATGGAGGTAATTGAAAAGAAAACAGCTGTATTATTTTCTGGCATCCTTCATTGCCTTGGTATTTATTCAAAACAAAATCAAGAGAATATAGATCATCTTAGGGATCTGGGCCTATCCTTTGGCAAAGCTTTTCAGCTCAACGATGATTTGGCAGATTTCAATGATTCATCTTCAACTGGCAAGGCAAAATTTAAAGACCTTGACGAGGGAAAGCTTACATTTCCAATCTTAATTGTCCTAAAAGAGATGAGTCACCAAGAACAAGCAGAATTCAAAGATAAAATTAATTCCAAAGATTTTATTACAATCAGGGAACAAATAAATGAGAGAGGCGGCTTTAAGAAGACTAGAGATGAAAGAGATGATGCCATCGATAATTGCATTGAATACACTAGCAAATTTATTAAACTAGACAATCTGGACAATATGAAAAAATTTTTAAGGAATACTTTGTTAGCATGAGAAAGGTCGCAATTACAGGTATAGGAGTTATCTCCTGCTTAGGCAACAACAAAAATGAAGTACTTAATTCTCTCAAGAAGGGTCAATCTGGCTTAAAACATAATCAAGAATACATAGATCATGGTATGAGGTGCCATGTTTCAGGGCAAGTAAACCCTGATCTAGATCAAATAGACAGAAAAATGATGAGATTCATGAGTGAAACCTCTGCCTACTCATTCTTAGCAACTAAAGAGGCAATAGAAGATTCTGGGTTGTCAGATGAAGATATTGCTACAGATAAGGTTGGGGTGATTGTTGGTTCTGGAACTGGCTCAAGCAGAGAAATTCATAGGGTTGTAAAAACTGCAGAGGAGAAAGGTATGAAAAGAATTGGGCCATACTCCGTTACAAAAACTATGGCCAATACAACTTCTGCAGCAATCTCAACATTTTTTGGAACAAAAGGTGTTTCTTTCTCAATAGCGTCAGCCTGCTCAACTAGCCTTCACTGTATATCTCATGGCTTTGATCTTATTAAAAATGGGAGGCAAGACATAGTGATTGCTGGCGGTGCAGAAGATGATCATTGGTCAGGTTCAATTATGTTTGATGCCATGGGAGCTTTGAGTACGAAATTTAATGAAACCCCTGAATCTGCTTCAAGACCATACGATTCAAATCGCGATGGTTTTGTTCCATCAGGAGGTGGTGGAATTGTTATTTTAGAAGATATGGACAGTGCCCTTAAAAGAGGTGCGAAGATTTATGGAGAAATTGTATCTTGCGCAGAATCAAGTGATGGCTACTCTCTCGTAAGCCCGTCTGGAGAAGGAGCTTCTAGATGTATGGAAGGGCTCAAAGGCCTAGAGGAAGTTGAATATATTAATACACATGGAACAAGCACGCCTGCAGGAGACATTACAGAACTTAAAGCAATCAAAAAAGTATTTGGTGATAATATGCCTTTGATTTCATCAACCAAATCACTTACTGGCCACTCACTAGGCGCAGCTGGAGTTCATGAAGTTATATATTGTCTGATGATGATGGATAACGATTTTTTGTGTGGAAGCCACAATATTGATGAAATAGATCATGAAGCTGAAGACTTTCCAATTATTAAAGAAAATATTGAGAAGAAAATAAATTGTTTTCTGTCTAATTCATTCGGTTTTGGTGGAACTAATGGGTCAATAATTATTCGAAGAGCCTAAAATGGTATATCTTCTTCAAATTTATCATTACTAGGTTTTGAAGACGAACTGGCGGAAGATGAGCTCTCCATGCTGTCACCTTTCGAATCAAGCATTGTCATTTCTCTAGCAACAACTTCAGTGGTGTACCTCTTTTTGCCTTCTGAATCTTCCCAATCTCTTGTTTGAAGTTTTCCTTCAACAAAAATCTTAGAACCTTTTTTTAGATACTGTTCTGCAATTTCTGCTAGCCTTCCAAAAATAACAACTCTGTGCCACTCAACTTGCTCTTTTTGTTCACCAGTATTTTTATCTTTCCATCTTTCAGATGTCGCGACAGATAAATTTGCGACTGGACTTCCTGCTTGAGTATATTTAATCTCAGGATCTGCTCCAAGATTTCCGATAATTAGGACTTTATTTAGGCCGTTTGACATATATATATTCTATAATACTTTTTTCTATTCCATGCTATCAAATTGAAGTTTATTGAGATCAAAAGTGCAAAAGCACATAATTTAAAAAATATATCCCTAAAAATTCCAAGGGATAAGCTAACTGTTATTACAGGACTATCTGGTTCTGGCAAATCTTCTCTTGCATTCGACACTATATATGCTGAAGGTCAGCGTAGGTATGTGGAATCACTGTCAACATATGCCAGACAGTTTTTATCAGTTATGGATAAGGCCGATATTGAGTCAATTGAAGGCCTTTCTCCTTCCATTTCTATTCAGCAAAAATCTACATCCCATAATCCGAGATCAACTGTGGGAACTATTACTGAAGTTCATGATTATCTAAGACTTCTTTTTGCGAGAGTAGGCATTCCAAAATGTCCTGATCATGGCCTTGAGCTAGATGCAAAACCTGTTGTATCAATGGTTGCAGACACAATTAAAAAAGAAATAGGAAATAAAATTTCTGTTTACTCACCAATCATCATGGATGGCAAAGGAGAGCACATGGAACTACTTGGCCAACTTATGGCTGAGGGCTTCTCTAAAGTTCGAGTCGATAATGAAATTTATATGATCAATAAGGTTCCTCTTTTAGAAAAAAATAAAAAACATAATATTTCAGTTTTAGTTGATCAATTATTAATAGATGATTCAAAAGACTGTAAACAAAGACTTACAGAATCAATTGAAACAGCAATAAGGTTTTCAAATGGTAGTGTAGATATTGCCGGGAATGAGAACGAATATAGACTATCAAATAGACACTCATGCCCAAAATGCAATTATTCTGTTCAAGAACTTGAGCCAAAAATTTTCTCTTTTAATAATCCAAGCGGGGCATGTGAGGAATGTGATGGGCTTGGTGTAAAAGCATATTTTGATGAAGACAAAATAATTAAATATAAAAATTTATCAGTTGCACAAGGATGTATAGAGCCCTGGAATACTCCATATTACCAAAGCAAGATAATCGGATTATTTGCTGTGCTTGGGGAAGATATCAATACATCGTGGAATAACTTAAAAACAAAAACAAGAGAAACCATTTTGTGGGGCATGACAAAAGAAATTACTTTTGAAGACCTTGTTGATAAAAAGAAAAAAACTGAAAAGTTTGAAGGGGTAATTCCTTCATTACAGAAACAATACGATAGAACTGATTCATTCTTTATAAAAGAGAAGATAAATACTTATGTTTCAGAAAAGACATGTAATTCATGTGGAGGGCAAAGACTTAATAAAGTTGCAAGAAATGTTTTTGTTGATGACATGAGTCTTCCTGAAATTAGCAATTTAAAAATAAAGGATGCGCTCGATATTATCGAAAATATGAGTTTAATTGGAAACAAATCTGAAATAGCAGAAAAAATTAGTAGAGAAATAATTCTTAGATTATCTTTTTTACTGGATGTTGGTCTAGATTATTTAAATCTCTCCAGAGGAGCTAACACACTCTCAGGGGGTGAAGCTCAAAGGATCAGGCTCGCAAGCCAAATAGGGTCAGGTCTTGTTGGGGTAATATATGTGTTAGATGAACCATCCATCGGACTCCATCAAAGAGATAATATAAAACTCATTAAAACTCTTGCAAAACTAAGAGACTTAGGCAACACAGTTATAGTAGTTGAGCATGATGAAGAGATGATTAGAGCCGCAGACCATGTTATTGACTTAGGTCCTGGTGCTGGCATACATGGTGGAGAAATTGTTGCAGAAGGAACGCTAAAAGATATCTGCAACTCAAAGAAATCGATCACAGCAGAGTATCTGAAAGGTGAAAAGCTTATTGAATTAAAAGAAAGGGAGAGGATGGATTCAAATAATTCAATACTTATCTCAGGAGCGACAACGAATAACCTAAATGAAGTAAATGTTGATATTCCCTTAAATAAACTTGTTGCTGTGACAGGCGTTTCTGGGTCTGGCAAATCATCTTTAATTAATCACACTCTAATTCCTGGGATCAATTCAAAACTAAATAATTCAAAACTGCCTGAAAAAACTAAATTTTCTAAATTAATTGGCGAAGAAAATATTGATAAACTAATTTCAATTGATCAGAGCCCAATCGGCAAAACACCTCGAAGCAACCCAGCTACTTACACAGGCCTGTTCACACATATAAGAGATATATTTGCCAATACCTCTGAATCAAGGGCGAGGGGTTATAAACCAGGCAGGTTTAGCTTTAATGTCGAAGGTGGAAGGTGTGAAAATTGCAGAGGCGAGGGTTGGGTTAAAGTTGAAATGCATTTTCTACCAGATATGTACGTTGAATGTGATGTTTGCAAAGGCAAAAGATTTAGAGATGATACCCTTGAGATTAAATTTAAGGATAAGAATATACATGAGATTCTAGAAATGACAGTTGAAGAAGCAATGTCATTTTTTAAATCAATCCCACAAGTACTAAAAAAACTATCAACCCTTAAAGAAGTGGGTCTTTCTTATGTCAAACTTGGCCAAGCTGCTAATACACTTTCAGGCGGCGAAGCTCAAAGGGTTAAATTATCAAAAGAATTGTCTAAACGAGATACAGGCAATACTCTTTATGTTCTTGATGAGCCTACAACTGGGTTACATTTTTATGATATTCAGATGTTGATGGATGTTTTAAATAAACTGGTAAACAAGGGTAATAGCGTAATTGTAATTGAGCATAATTTAGATGTAATCAAATTAGCTGACTGGATAATCGATTTAGGGCCTGAAGGTGGAGATGGTGGAGGCTATCTTGTAGCAGAAGGAGATCCGAAAACAATCAAGAAATCAAAGAAATCCTATACTGGTAAAATGTTGAAAATTAATTAAGAAACTTTGACCACCAGCCTTTCTTCTCTTCTTCGTTCTTTTCAGAAGGTTTCTTGACAGCTGGCTTACTTGCTGGTTTTTTGTCTGCGGTTTTCTTTGAAGCTGCTTTTTTTGGCTCTGCTTTTTTGTCTGCAGTTTTCTTTGAAGCTGCTTTTTTTGGCTCTGCTTTTTTGTCTGCAGTTTTCTTTGGAGCTGACTCTTTCACAACAGTTTCTTCAGTTTTAGTCTCAGGAATTGTATTTGGAGTTTCAGGTGTAAATTCTTCAACAATCGCATCATCTGATTTTGTTTCTTGATCTTGATTTCTAATTGTTAGCTCGACATAAGAAATATCAGCTTTATCACCAGCTCTGAATCCACCTTTTATGACTCTTAAGTAACCGCCATTTGTTTCTTTGAACCTTGGACCAAGGTCGGAGAACAGCTTTGAAGTTGCATCTTTAGAATTTAAGTTTGAAAGCACAGTGCGTCTGTTGTGAAGTGTATCTTCTTTTGCTCGTGTGATAAGAGGCTCTAAGAACCTTCTAAGCTCTTTGCCTTTCTCAACTGTGGTCTTGATGACCTCATGCTCAATTAATGAAATAGCCAGATTCCTCATCATAGCCATACGATGTGATGATGTTCTGCTAAATCTTCTACTTAACTTTCTATGTCTCATTATTACATTGGTGGCCAATTCTTGAGGACTGTTCCCATTGATAAACCTCTTGAAGCAAGCTCATCTTTAATTTCATTTAATGATTTTTTACCTAGATTTGGTGTTTTTAGAAGGTCCATTTCACTTCTTTGTATTAAATCACCAATTAAGAAAATATTTTCTGCTTTTAAACAGTTTGTTGATCTTACTGTTAGCTCAAGCTCTTCAATAGATCTTAGAAGCAGTGGATCAAAATCATATTTATCTTTTCTTGTTTCTTTTCTTGATACTAATTCTTCATCAACAAATACGGATAGCTGGTGCTGCATGATTGTTGCTGCGTATTTCACAGCTAGCTTAGCATCAATTGAGCCATCAGTTTCAAGATCAAGGATTAGCTTATCAAGATCTGTTCTATTCTCTACTCGAGCATTCTCAACTTTATAATTCACTCTTTTTACAGGTGAGAAAATTGCATCAAGGTGAAGAGAATCAACGCTTTTATCTTTGTTTTCCTCTGCTGGCACATAACCAATACCTGTTTTGACTTTAAGGGTCATAGAAAGTTTCTTTGGCTCAACTAAAGTTGCAATCACATGATCAGCATCCATTACTTCTACACCTGCTGGAAGTTCAAGGTCAGATGCTGTAATAGTTTTTGGTGTTTTAATATCAAGCTTCAGTTCAGCTTCTGAAGGACCATCAAGTTTGATTGCTAAATCTTTTAGATTTAATAAAACATCAAGGATATCCTCTTTAACTCCTTCAATTGTTCCATACTCATGTGATACGCCATCAATTTTTACTTCAGTAATGGCAGCACCAGGCATATAAGAAAGCATAATTCTTCTTAAACTATGTCCAATGGTATAGCCAAACCCTCTTTCAAAAGGCTCAAGAACAACTCTTAAGTTATTTTTATCTAATTCATCTACCTTTACTACTTCAGGCGCTAAAACGTTTAATTTTTCTTCCATATTTATCCTCTATTATTTTGAGTACAACTCAATAATTAAGTTTTCATTTATTTCTGAACTTAGCTCTGATCTATCAGGGTAACTTAAGAAGGTCCCTTTCATTTCATCGAAGCTTACTTCAATCCAACTAGCTTTCTCTTTAGATTTGGCCAGTTCAACTGCAGCTTTAATTCTTAAATGTTCTTTTGATTTATCTCTCACAGAAATCACATCGTCTGGTTTTACAATGTATGAAGGTATGTTAACTGCCTTACCATTTACTTCTATAGACTTATGAGAAACTATTTGACGTGCTTCAGCTCTTGTAACCCCAAAGCCCATTCTGTATACAACGTTATCAAGCCTTGTTTCTAACAAGTTAAGCAGATTCTCACCTGTGTTGCCTTTAGTTTTTGCAGCTTTAAGATAGTAGTTTCTAAACTGTCTCTCAAGCAAACCATACATTCTTTTAACTTTTTGTTTTTCTCTTAATTGTGTTCCATAGCCAGATAAACGCCCTCTGGGATTTGCGTTCCCCGGCTTATTATCTAACTTACATTTTGACTCAATAGCTCTTGTGCCTGATGTCAACATCAGATCTGTGCCTTCTCTTCTTGAAAGTCTTAGTCTTGGTCCTCTATATCTTGCCATTACACTCTTCTCTTTTTAGGTGGTCTACATCCATTATGTGGAAGTGGAGTCACATCAGTTATTTTATTAATTCTTAACCCGCAGCCATTTAAAGCTCTAATTGAAGACTCTCTTCCAGCTCCTGGTCCTTTTACTCTGACTTCAAGATTTACCATACCCATGTCTTTTGCCATATTGCCTGCTCTTTCAGCTGCAATCTGTGCAGCAAAAGGAGTACTTTTACGTGAACCCTTGAATCCAGCGCCACCAGATGTTGCCCAACATAACGCATTACCACCCATATCAGTGATCATTACAATTGTGTTATTGAATGATGCCTGTATGTGAGCTATTCCGTCAGTCACGATTCTTTTTGTCTTCTTTTTACCGGCCATTATGCTTTAATCGGTTTCCTTGGACCTTTTCTTGTTCTTGCGTTTGTTTTTGTTCTTTGCCCTCTAAGTGGCAGACCTTTTCTATGTCTTATGCCTCTATAGCAGCCTAAATCCATTAATCTTTTGATATTAAAGTTGATTTCTCGTCTAAGATCACCTTCAATCTGGAAGTTTTTAAGCTCATCCCTTATTTTATCTAGCTGCTCTTCACTTAACTCAGATACTTTCTTGCTATATTTAATTTTTAGCTTATCGCAAATGTCTTGTGCTGTTTTTCTTCCAATACCATAAACATGAGTGAGTGAAACATCTACATGCTTGTTGTCTGGTATGTTTATTCCGCCTACTCTAGCCATTATTATCCTTGTCTTTGTTTATGTCTCTTGTTCTTACAAATAACAAAAACTGTTCCAGATCTTTTCACGATCTTGCAATCTTTGCATATTCTTTTTACTGACGATCTTACCTTCATCTTCTTCTACTCTTTTTTGAGCTCGAAATATTAGCATTTTTTAGGATAGATGCATATTGTTGGCTCATAACATATGATTGAATTTGTCTTTGCAAATCTAGCATCACTACTACCACGATTAGTACTGATGTTCCGCCTAAGTAAAATGAGATCCCAAAGCTATTGATTAGTATTAATGGAAGAATACATACTAGAGATAGATAGAAGGCTCCAAATACAGTTAATCTTGAAAGAATTGTGTCTATAAATGTAGCTGTTTGTTCTCCCGGTCTAATGCCTGGAATATAGGCTCCACCTCGTTTTAAGTTGTCAGCCATATCATTTGAGCTAAAAGTAAGTGCAAGCCAGATGTAGCAGAAAGAAACAATCAAGATCACAAACAAAAGAATATATAAAGGCTGTCCTGGGTTTAAATAAAGAGCAAACTCCTGTAAACCACCCAAACCATCAACATTACCAAACCATGAAGATAACGATGCAGGGAACAATAAGAATGTACTTGCAAAAATAGCTGGAATTACACCAGACATATTAAGCTTTAATGGTAAGAAACTTGATGGTGCTTGTACCATGCCTCTTACTTGATGCCTTTGAGCATAGTTTACTGTTATTTTTCTTTGTGCATTTTCTACAAAAACGACAAAGGCAACTACCAATAAGGTTAGTATCCCAAGCACTATTAGTAATAAATAATTGAGATCGCCTTGTTGTGTTTGCTCAAGGGCTTGACCAAAAGATCTTGGTACTCCAACGATAATTGATGTTGCGATAATTAAAGATATACCATTTCCAATACCTCTTTCTGTAATCTGCTCACCAAGCCACATCAAGAAGACAGTACCAGTTACTATTGAAAATACTGCAACGACTGCACTAAAAAAGCTCCCAGCATCTATTAATCCAGCAGTTTGCAATGTGATAGTTAGCGCTGTTGATTGAATAAGTGCAAAAACAACTGTGCCATAACGCGTGTATTGTGTAATTTTGTTTCTTCCTGCCTGCCCATCTTTCTTTAACTCTTGCAAATATGGAACTGAGTTAGAAAAAAGCTGCATCACAATTGCAGCTGAAATATATGGAACCACACTCAAGGCAAAAATACTCATTCTTTCGAGCGCTCCGCCTGAAAATAGATTGAAATATTGAAGTATTGTTCCCTGACTTTGTTGGAATAGGGCTGCAACTTGCTCTGGATTTATGCCTGGAATAGGGATGTGTGTTCCTATTCTATAAACAAGAAGAGCTAGTGCTACAAAGCCAAGTCTTCTCCAAAGTTCAGACATTGAGTTATCCAAATGTTACTCCTTTAGATGTCTTAATGTTTTCATCAGTTGGCTTAGCTAGCAATTTGCCTTCACCATAGATTTTTACCTTCTTTGTAGATTTTTTAATCAAGCCAAGCTTTTTA
Source organism: uncultured SAR86 cluster bacterium (assembly GCA_902579195.1). Lineage (GTDB taxonomy): Bacteria > Pseudomonadota > Gammaproteobacteria > Magnimaribacterales > TMED112 > TMED112. The sequence goes on from CACHFV010000002.1 coordinate 11,744, forward strand.
AGATTTTCAATGTCAATTTTTTTGACATCGGCCAGCACTTTCACATTTAAGCTTTGTGTTACTCTTGAAACCCTTGAGGTAAAACCAAACTTCGGCACTCTCATCTGCAATGGCATTTGACCACCCTCAAAACCAGGTCTCACGTTACCGCCAGATCTTGATTTTTGACCTTTGTGCCCGCGTCCTGCTGTTTTACCAGTACCTGAGCCAGTACCTCTACCAACTCTTTTTCTTTCTGATCTTGATTTTGGGTCTGAAATACTATTTAAAGCTACCTTATCCATTTACTTAACCTCTTCAACGTTTAATAAATATTCAACTTGGTTGATCATACCTCTAACTGAAGGAGTATCCTCTAGCACTCTTGAGTCACCAATACCTCTTAAACCAAGACCTTTCACAGAAAGTCTGTGGTTTGGTTTTCTGCCTATTAAGCTTTTAATCTGTGTGACCTTAACTTTTGCCATTATTTCCTTCTTTCTTTTACCATATCTGGTGATTCCATCTTGGAAAGACCATTTACTGTTGCTCTAACAACATTAATTGGGTTGGTTGATCCGTAACACTTTGCTAACACATTTTTAATTCCAACAAGCTCAAGCACAGCACGCATCGCACCACCGGCAATGATACCTGTACCTTCAGATGCTGGCTGCATGTAAACTTTTGTTGCGGAGCTTTTTTCCGTAATCGGGTACCAAAGTGTATTTCCATTCAATTCAACATTAACTAAACTTCTTTTTGCTTCATCAAGTGCTTTTTGAATAGCTACAGGAACTTCTTTAGCTTTACCTCTTCCAAAACCAACTCGACCATTTCCATCACCAACTACAGTTAAAGCCGTAAATGACATAACTCGTCCACCCTTAACCGTTTTGGCAACTCTATTAACTTGTACCAACTTTTCAACAAGAGTATCTTGTTGATTTGTGCTTTGTAAACCTTGATTTTCCACTAGAATTCTAACCCTCCGTCTCTTGCTGCTTCAGCTAATGCTTTTACTCTGCCGTGATATTTATAACCGGATCTGTCAAAAGTCACTTTTTTATGTCCTAACTCAACTGATTTTTTTGCAATTTCGGCACCAACAAATTTTGCAGCCTCAATATTCCCACCATTTGCCCCGCTAAAAGCTTTCTGTTGAGTAGATATTGTTGCTAAAACACAACCATTTGATGAATCAATTAACTGTGCGGTAATGTTTTTTAACGATCTAGAAATAGCAACCCTCATACCACCGGTTTTTTGTAGTGTGGCTCTAAGTTTTTTTGATCTTCTTATCCTTGAAACTGCTTTACTCATATTTAACCCGCTGCTGCTTTCTTCCTTTCTTTTCTTACCACATGCTCTCCATCAATAAATATACCTTTTCCTTTGTATGGTTCTGGAGGCCTAAATGACCTAATCTCTGCACATACTTGGCCTAGCACTTGTTTATTATTTGATGAAACATTAAATTCTGTTTGGTTTTCTGATTTAGCATCCACTCCTTCAGGTAAGTTATATTCAACAGGGTGTGAAAAACCAAGTGTCAAAACAATTTTTTTACCTTGTACATTAGCTCTGTAACCTACTCCATTGAGCTTAATGTTCTTTGTATAACCTTCACTTACACCAATCATGTAGTTATAGATCAATGCACGCATAGTTCCAGCCATTGCTTTCTCATCATCAGAACTCCACTTAACTTGAACGGCATTGTCTTCTACAGCGAATGAAACACTTTCATGAATATCAAGAGAAAGCTCGCCCTTTGGTCCTTTAAAATTAATAGTATTATTCTCTGAAGCGACTGTTACACCGTCAGGAATGTTTACTGGATCCTTTGCAATACGTGACATTAAAATACCCTACAAATAATTTCTCCGCCCATTTCGGACTTAATAGCTTGTCTATCTGTCATCAAGCCTTTGCTTGTTGTTAGAACTTTGATTCCTAGCCCTCTTTTATGTGGCTTGATATCTTTATAACTAATATATTGTCTTAGGCCTGGCTTAGACTCTCTTACCAGTTCCTTTATCACAGGCTGGTCGTTGAAATACTTAAGCGTTATCTCTAGTTCATCAAAGTCTTTTTTTACTTTTTTTACCGATGCAAGATAACCTTCTTTCACCAGAAGCTTTGTTAATTCGTGTTTTAGCTTGGAATAAGGAGCATTGACTGACTCTTTCTTTCTCATCAGTGCATTTCTTATTCTTGTTAATAGGTCTGCTATTGGATCTGTCATAATTTTACCAACTTGATTTCTTGATGCCTGGCAACTTTCCTGACATTGCTAATTCTCTTAATTTAGTTCTGCTCAAACCAAATTTTCTATACACGCCTTTCGGCCTCCCTGTAAGGGCACATCTTCTAACTACTCTTGTTGGATTTGAGTTCCTTGGTAGCTTTTGTAACTTTCTTTGAATATCCATTTTTTCTTCAAATGTAGCTGCTTGCTTTTGCTCTTGCTTGAGCGCAGCTCTCTTACTTGCATACTTATCTACAAGTTTTATTTTTTTCTTTTCTCTTTCTATGATTGATTTTCTAGCCATTTTTACCTCTAAATGGAAAATTAAAACTTTGTAATAACTCTTTAGCAGATGAATCATCTTTGGCTGAAGTTGTTATTGCTATATCCATGCCTCTTAGCTTATCGACTTTGTCATAATCGATTTCAGGGAAGATGATTTGTTCTTTTACGCCCATATTGTAATTACCTTGACCATCAAAAGATTTTTCACTTAAACCTCTAAAATCTTTTTCACGCGGGATAGCTAAATCAACCAGCCTTTCAAAAAAGTCATACATCCTATCACCACGCAATGTTACTTTGCATCCAATTGGATACTCTTCTCTAATCTTGAAGGAAGCCACAGCTTTTCTCACCTTAGTCACAACAACCTTTTGCCCAGCAATTGCCTCTAAATCTTTGACAGCGTTTTCCAGAACACCTTTATCTTTTGAAGCTTCACCAACACCCATATTGATTGTGATTTTTGTCAACCTAGGCACTTCCATTATTGATTTGCATCCTAACTTTTCTTTAAGTTGTGGAGCAATCTCTTTGTTAAATCTATCCTTAAGATTCATTACTTAATATCCTTGCCTGTTGATCTAAAAACTCTTTTCTTTTTACCTTCATCATCAGCAAAAGCAATTTTGTCCTGTTTCTTTGTTGATGGATTCCAAATCATCACATTGGATAGATTAATTGGCATCTCTTTCTCGACTATTCCACCAGTTATACCAAGCTGTGGATTAGGCCTTGTATGTTTTTTTGCTAAATTAAGGTCATTAATAATGCATTTCTCGCCCATAATGCTTTTGATGTTACCTCTTTTGCCTTTTTCTCTTCCTGTGATAACAATCACTTCATCACCTTCTCTGAGTTTTGTATTTTTCAATTTCATTACAGAACCTCCGGTGCAAGTGAGACAATCTTCATAAACTTAGCTGATCTTAGTTCTCTTGTTACAGGGCCAAATATTCTAGTTGCTATTGGATCTCTTGTGTTATTGAGTAATACTACTGCGTTCTCGTCAAAACCTATCTTAGATCCATCCGGTCTTCTTACTCCAGATTTTGTTCTAACAATAAGTGCATTCATAACAGAACCTTTCTTGATTTTGCTTTGAGGCAAAGCTTCTTTGACAGCTACTTTAATAACATCACCTATATTTGCTGATCTTCTTTTTGAGCCGCCAAGGACTTTAATGCACATTACTGCTCTTGCACCGCTATTATCGGCAACTTTTAGCATGCTCTGTGTTTGAATCACTCTCCAGCTCCTTTTTTGATAACATCAACTAATACCCAGCTTTTTGACTTAGAAATTGGCTTGCACTCCTGAATAAGAACGATATCTCCTTCTTTTGAAGCTTCTTTTTCATCATGCACGTGATATTTAGTTGATAAATTAATGTATTTACCATATTTAGGATGCTTCTTTCTTCTTGCAACAACTACAGTGACTGTTTTATTCATTTTGTCACTTGTTACTGTTCCTTGTAATGTCTTAGCTGCCATTTTCTTTACTTAGCTCCGTTTTAATTCTTGCAATTTCTTTTTTTGTTTCTTTAAGCATATGACTCTCTTTAAGTTGGCTCATTTTATGTTTGAAATTGTTTTCAAACAACACTTTTCTATTAGCAATTAGCTCCTTCTTTAAATCTTCAGGTTTCATGCTTTTGTAGTCTTTAGTTTTCTTAGCCATTTGTTCCTCTTTTAACAAAAGTAGTTCCCATAGGTAATTTAGCGCCAGCAAGCTCAAATGCTCTTCTAGCATCTTCCTCACTAACTCCTGCTACTTCATAAATAATCTTTCCTGGTTTAATAGGGCTTGCCCAATATTCAACGTTACCTTTACCTTTGCCCATTCTAGTTTCAAGTGGTTTTTTTGTTATTGGCTTATCAGGGAATGCTCTAATCCAGACTTTACCACCTCTTTTTATATATCTAACCAAGGCTCTTCTGGCTGCCTCAATTTGTCTTGAGGTCAACATGCCATGGGAAGTAGCTTTTAATCCAAAATCTCCAAATGACACAGTTGAGCCTGCAGATGCAAAACCTCTGTTCCTGCCCTTCATCTGTTTTCTATATTTTGTTTTCTTAGGTTGTAGCACCCTTGTCTCCTCTATAAATCCAAACTTTTACGCCAATTATTCCGTAAGTTGTTAAAGCTTCACTTGTTGCATAATCAATATCTGCTTTAAGAGTATGAAGAGGCACTCTGCCTTCTCTATACCATTCTGATCTTGCAATCTCGGCACCATTTAATCTACCAGAAACCTCTATTCTGATGCCTTTAGCACCTTGTCTCATTGTGTTCTGAACTGCTCTTTTCATTGCTTTTCTGAACATGATTCTTTTTTCTAGTTGTTGGGTTACTGATGTAGCAACAAGTTGTGCATCCAAGTCTGGCTGCTTAACTTCAACAACATTTAATTTGACATCCTGCCCTATGAGTTTCTTTAAAGCTTTCTTAATTTTTTCTATTTCTTCACCTTTCTTGCCGATAACAACACCTGGACGTGAGGTTTTAATATCTACTATGATCTCTTCCATAGTTCTTTTTATTATTACTGAGCTAATTGGTGCTTGTGGCAGTATTTCTTTTACTCTTTCTCTTACTTTGATGTCTTCAAGCACGAGTTTTGAATAATCTTTTGATTTGGCAAACCAGACAGAGTCATGATCTCTTGATGTTCCAAGTCTAAAGCCTACTGGATTAACTTTCTGACCCATCTATAGCCTCCTCTTTGTTTGTTAATTTAATTTCTATGTGGCACATTGGTTTCCTCATTCTGTCAGCCCTACCTCGAGCTCTTATTTTTATTCTTTTCATTACAAGACCTTTATTAACAATGATTGATTTTATTTTTAAGTTATCGACATCAGCGTTTTCATTGTTTTCAGCATTTGATATTGCAGAGTTAAGAAGTTTTTTAATTAAAGAAGCTCCTTTTTGCTTTGAAAAGTTAAGAATATCTAAGGCTTTATCAACATCTTTACCTCGTACAAGGTCTGCAACAAGGCATGCCTTTTGTGGAGATAATCTTGCGCCTTTTAAATAAGCTCTAACTTCCATCATTAACTCTTCACCTTCCTATCACCAGCATGCATTTTAAATGTTCTTGTTATTGAAAACTCACCCAATTTTTGACCAACCATATCTTCTTTAACAAATACAGGGATATGTTGCCTTCCATTGTGAACAGCAATTGTTAGTCCGACCATGTCAGGAGTAATCATTGAGCTTCTTGACCAAGTTTTGATTGGCTTTCTATCATTTGTTTCTTTTGCTTTTGCAATTTTTTTCTCTAAAGATAAGTCGACAAATGGTCCTTTTTTACTTGATCTAGCCATTACTTATACCTCCTTTTTACAATCAATCTATCTGAAGCCTTAGGCTTTCTTGTTCTATACCCTTTTGTTGGCATACCCCACGGACTTACAGGGTTTCTTCCACCTGAGGTTTTACCTTCACCACCACCATGCGGGTGATCTACCGGGTTCATGGCAACACCTCTTACAGTTGGCCTTACACCTCTCCATCTTTTAGCTCCCGCTTTACCCAATGATTTTAAGTTGTGTTGAGAGTTTGAAATAACGCCAATAGTTGCTCTGCAGCTTAGAAGAATTTTTCTCATCTCGCCTGAACTTAACCTTAATGTTGCGTATTTTCCTTCTTTTGCTACTAATCTTGCAGTTGTACCTGCCGATCTAACAAGTTGAGCTCCTTTTCCAGGTTTCATCTCTACACAATGCACTTCAGTACCTTGTGGAATATTTTTTAGTGGGAGACAGTTTCCAGGTTTAATAGGTGCCTTATCGCTTGAAATAACTTTTGCTTTCTCTTTTAGGTCTTTAGGAGCAATAATGTAAGCTTTTTCACCATCTTTAAACTCAATTAACGCGATGTTTGCAGATCTGTTTGGATCATACTCAACTCTTAGTACCGTTGCTTCAATATCAAGCTTGTTGCGTTTGAAATCTATGATTCTGTAAAGTCTTTTGTGACCCCCACCTCTGTGTCTTACAGTAATATGGCCATTGTTGTTTCTTCCAGATGTTCTTTTCTTAGATTCAACAAGAGTTTTTTCGGGCCTACCTTTATGTAGGTCCTCTTTAATCTGAACTCTAAACCTTCTGCCTGGTGAGGTTGGTTTTGCTTTTATGATAGCCATTATTTAAACGGGTTCTCCAGGTTAATTTCTTTTCCATCAGCTAACTTTACGTAGGCTTTTTTGTATGTGCTTGTTTTGTATTTGCCGAATCTTGTTCTTTTGTTCTTAAATTTAGTATTTAAAACACGAACAGAATCCACAGTAACACCAAAAATTTCTTCAATTGAGTTTTTGATGTCTGTTTTTGTTGCCTCTTTTGCAACTTTAAACACATAAGTATTTGATGTGCTCTTTTCAATCGCAGCTTTTTCTGTAATTACAGGATTCTTAAGTGTTGTGTATATCTTTTCATTTAACATTTACAACCTCCTTAAGAACTGGAATTGCAGAGTGCGTTACCAAGATATGTTTTGCTTTGAGCAAATCATATGGATTGATATCTCTGGCATCAAGAAAACCAAAAGATTTTAGATTTCTAATTGCAAGCATTGTATTTTGATCTGCCTCAGATGTAATTAACAGAGCTGAATCAACTCCTGTTTTGTTAAAGAATTCAACGGCTAGTTTTGTTTTAGGTTCTTTGAATGAAACATCTTCAACTAGTGTTAATCTTTTTTCTGTTTTAAATTTTGAAAGAATTGAAGCAAGCGCTTTCTTGGCCATCTTTTTGTTCATCTTCTTTTCATGGTTTTTTATATTCGCAAAGGTGACACCGCCACCTACCCACAATGGGCTTCTTATTGTTCCTGCTCTTGCTCTACCAGTTCCTTTTTGTCTAAATGGTTTTTTACCGCCACCTCTCACATCAGATCTGTTTTTTAGCTTTACTGAGCCTTGTCTTTGGTTTGACAAATAACTTGTAAGTGCCTGATGAACCAAAGATTGATTGAACTCAACTGAAAAAACTTCTGATGGAAGTCTTGGTGCAGTTGTTTTCTTTGTTTCTGTCGCTGCCATTATTTGTCCTCTTCTTTGTTTTCTTCAGCTATTTCTTCTGCAGGGGCCTCTTCTTTAGCTTCTTCTACTGAAGCTGGTGCTTCTTCTACTGGAGCTGCTGCTTCTTCTGTTGGAGCTGCTGCTTCTTCTGTTGGAGCTGCTGCTTCTTCTACTGGAGCATCAACTGGAGCTGCTGCTTCTTCAGCTACTGGTGCGGGTACTGTAAAGGAGTGACCACCTTTTATAGAAGGGGTAATCTTTACGAAAGATCCTATTGATCCTGGAATAGCTCCTTTAATCAGAATCAGGTTATCTTCAAGGTCTATTCTTGCAACATCTAAACTCTGAACCGTTGTTTTTGCACTGCCGTAATGACCAGCCATTTTTTTCCCTTTGAAAACTCTCCCTGGAAACTGACACTGCCCAATTGACCCTGGAGCTCTATGAGATAATGAATTACCATGAGTAGCATCCTGCGTTTTAAAGTTATGTCTCTTAACAACACCTGCAAAGCCCTTACCTTTCGATACACCCGAGACATCTACTTTTTCAGTTTCGTTAAAGAACTCTAAAGTTACCTCGTCAAAATTTGAAATGCTGTCGAACTCGTCTTCTGTTAAATTGAATTCAGTAAGGTATCCATTATCAATCCCATTATCTTTAAATTTCTTTTGATTGCTTTTTGAAACATTCTTTTTGGAACCATAATTCACTTGAATTCCAAAATAACCATCTTTTTCTTGGGTCTTTCTTTGAACAATCTTACTTTTAGAAACTTGGACAACAGTAACAGGAATAGATTTACCGTCATCTTTAAAGACGCGCGTCATACCAACTTTTGTTCCTACGATTCCAAGCATTTTAATTTAAGGTAATTTTCACATCGACGCCAGCTGCTATATCTAGCCTCATTAATGCGTCAACTGTTTGTTCAGTAGGGTTAATGATATCGAAAAGCCTTTTGTGAGTCCGAGTTTCATACTGGTCACGAGCATCTTTATCTTTGTGAGGAGATATCAATACTGTAAGCCTTTCTTTCTTTACAGGTAAAGGGATAGGACCGATAACTTTAGCTCCGGTTTTGGTAACTGTCTCAAGAATTTCTTTAGTAGATTTATCAACCAACTTATGATCGAAAGCCTTGAGTTTTATTCTAATTTTTTGCTGTTCCATAATCCCCTTTTAGATTTGAAAGACCACGATTTTAAGCCTTTAGAACGGGACTGTCAAAGAATATTGTTAATTCTTATTGATAATTTCTTCGGTAAGATTAGATGGAACTTCAAGGTATTTTTTGAACTCCATGGTATATGTAGCTCTTCCTTGTGTTGCTGAACGCAAATCTGTAGCATATCCAAACATTTCTGATAGAGGAACAAGGGCTGCAATAGCCTTTCCTGAAGGGATATCCTCCATATTTTGTACCTGACCTCTTCTTCTATTTAGATCTCCAACTACATCACCCATGTAATCTTCTGGTGTTACAACCTCAACATCCATCATTGGTTCGAGGAGTATTGGTCTAGCTTTCATTGCACCGTCTTTAGCTGCCATTGAACCAGCTAATTTAAATGCCATTTCACTAGAATCAACATCATGGTAAGAACCATCATAAAGTGTTACTTTTACTCCCTGTAATGGATATCCAGCAACAACACCATTTTGAAGTTGTTCTTTTACCCCTTTTTCTACAGCAGGAATGTACTCTTTTGGTATTGCTCCACCTTTAATCTCATCGACAAACTCGAACTCTTCTTCACATGGTTCCATTCTCATAAGAACATGACCATATTGACCTTTACCACCTGATTGTTTTGCATATTTTTGTTCACATTCAACTGATTGAGTAATTGCTTCTCTGTATGCTACTTGTGGTTTACCGACATTTGCTTCAACACTAAACTCTCTTTTCATTCTTTCAACCAGGACTTCAAGGTGAAGTTCACCCATTCCAGAAATGATTGTTTGACCTGACTCTTCATCAGAGCTGACTCTAAATGAAGGATCTTCTTGTGCAAGCTTACCTAGAGCAATAGACATTTTTTCTTGATCTGGCTTAGATTTTGGTTCAACAGCAAGAGAGATAACTGGTTCAGGGAATTCCATTCTTTCAAGAACTACTAAACTCTGTGCATCTGAAAGAGTGTCACCAGTAGTAATGTTTTTAAGACCAATACAAGCTGCTATGTCTCCAGCTCTTACTTCTTTGATTTCTTCTCTATTGTTAGAATGCATTTGTACCATTCTTCCAATTCTTTCTTTGTTATCTTTAACAGTGTTTATCACCCCATCACCTTGAGATAGAACACCTGAATAAACCCTAATAAATGTTAGATTCCCAACAAAAGGGTCTGTAGCAATTTTAAATGCCAAAGCTGAAAATGGCTCTTCATCACTTGAACTTCTTGATGTTGCTTCTTCTGTTTTTGGATTAATGCCTTCAATAGCTTTCACTTCATCAGGTGCAGGAAGAAATTCAATAACTGCATCAAGAACTGCTTGTACACCTTTATTTTTAAAAGCTGAGCCACACAGTGCTAATGTAATTTCATTTGCTAGAACCCTTTCTCTTAGCCCTTTTTTAATTTCATCCTCTGAAAGATCTCCACCCTCTAAATATTTCTCCATTAAAGTTTCATTTGCTTCTGCTGCTGCTTCAACAAGCTCTTCTCTCAATGTCTCACACTTATCTTTTAAGTCTTCAGGAATATCTGTGTATTCAAAAGTTGAACCTTTGTCCTCTTCATTCCAAGTTATTGTTTTCATCTTGATCAGATCAATTACCCCTTTGAAGTCATCTTCAGCTCCGATGTTATATTGAATTGGGACAACTGCTGCTCCTAATCTGTCTCTAATTTGACCGACAACTCTTTCAAAATCAGCTCCAGCTCTATCCATTTTGTTAACAAAAACAATTCTTGGAACTTCATATCTATTTGCTTGTCTCCATACTGTCTCGGATTGCGGTTGAACCCCTGAGGATCCACAGAATACTACTACTGCACCATCAAGAACTCTGAGAGATCTTTCAACCTCAATAGTGAAATCAACGTGACCAGGAGTGTCAATTATATTTACTCTATGCTCATCGAACTGTTGCTCCATACCACTCCAGAAACATGTTGTTGCAGCTGAAGTAATGGTAATACCTCGTTCTTGCTCTTGCTCCATCCAGTCCATAGTTGCTGCACCATCATGAACTTCACCAATTTTATGTGAGATGCCTGTATAGAAGAGAACTCTTTCTGTTGTTGTTGTTTTGCCTGCGTCAACGTGTGCGCATATACCAATGTTTCTGTACCTATTGAGAGGTGTTTTCCTAGCCATAATTTAAAACCTAAAATGTGAAAATGCTTTGTTAGCTTCTGCCATTTTATGCATGTCTTCTTTTTTCTTAACCGCTGAGCCTCTTCCTTCTTTTGCTTCTTTGAGTTCTGCAGCTAGTCGTGCTGGCATTGATTTTTCTTTTCTTTTTCTAGCAGCTTCAACCAACCATCTCATTGCTAGAGCGGTTCTTCTCTTTGCTCTAACTTCAACAGGAACTTGATATGTAGCGCCACCGATTCTTCTTGATCTTACTTCCACTACAGGAGCTACCTTGTCTAATATTTTTCTAAATACATCTACCAGATCTTCATCTTTGTTATCTTTTTCAAGCTGTTCGAATGCACCATAGACAATACTTTCTGCAATAGACTTTTTACCATCAACCATTAATTGATTCATGAACTTTGCTACAAGCTCACTTTCATACTTTGAATCAGGAATTATTTTTCTTTTAGGTGCAGCTCTTCTTCTCATTATTTACCCCTTTTTGCTCCGTACTTAGAACGGCCCTGTTTTCTATCTGAAACACCTGAAGTATCTAATGCACCCCTGACTGTATGATATCGAACACCTGGTAAGTCTTTCACTCTTCCGCCTCTAATTAGAACTACAGAGTGTTCTTGTAGGTTATGTCCCTCTCCACCAATATAAGAAGTAACTTCAAAACCTGAAGTTAATTTAACCCTACAAACTTTTCTCAAGGCAGAGTTAGGTTTTTTGGGCGTAGTTGTATAAACACGAGTACATACACCTCTCCTCTGTGGGCAGTTTTTTAATGCAGGAACATCACTCTTTGTAGCTTTAGTTCTACGTGGTTTCCTAACTAATTGATTAATAGTAGCCATAATTTTAAAAAGTGAATGATAATGCAGGGTTATTCATGGGTCAATCTTTACTGAAAGCTTTCTGTAAGTTCTTTTTTCAGTGCCTCTTCAATATCCTGTATCTCCTCAGATAGAACACTTGATTTTTGGTTAGCCGCAAATCCTGTTCCAGCTGGAATTAATCTACCTACCACTACGTTTTCTTTTAAACCTCTAAGTGTATCTTTCTTGCTTGTAACAGCAGCTTCAGTTAGAACTCTAGTTGTTTCTTGGAATGAAGCAGCAGAAACAAATGAATCTGTTGATAATGCTGCCTTTGTAATTCCTAACAGCATTCTTTCAAACTCAGCAGGCTTTTTATCAGATGAGGTTAAATTTTTATTAATTCCTCTTACCTGATTTAACTCAACAACATCGCCTTCTAAATAATCACTATCTCCAGGCTCAGTAATTGTTACCTTTTTCATCATTTGTCTGCAAATACACTCAATGTGCTTATCATTGATAACAACACCTTGAAGCCTGTAAACATCTTGTACTTCTGAAATTAGGTGCTTAGCCAACTCTTCAACTCCATGAAGTGCTAAAAGGCTATGTGTATCAACTGGTCCGTGACAGACTATATCGCCTTTTTCAATGTAGTCACCTTCTAAGAAGGCTACAGCTCTATGTTTTTGAATCATCATTTCAATTGGTTCACCTTTTTCAGGAGTTAAAACTAATCTCTTTCTTCCTTTAGTTTCTTTACCGTATGAAAGCACTCCAGATGCTTCAGCATAGATTGCACCATCTTTTGGTTTTCTAGCTTCAAATAAGTCGGCAACTCTTGGCAAGCCACCAGTGATATCTTTAGTTTTTGTACCTTCAACCGGCACCCTAGCTACAAATTCACCTTTGGTTACTTTATTACCATTATTTTTCATGAGAATTGATTTTGAAGGAAGCGAGTATGTGGCAATAACTTTTTTCTTTCCATCAAGAACTGTTAATGATGGTGTCATGCCCTTGCCCTTTACTGGTCTATCATTAAGGTCTATAACTTCTCTTGTTGTTGATCCTGTGAGGTCATCAACATCTACTTTCATAGTTACATCCTCTGATAAATCATTGAATGAAATTGTTCCCTCCGCTTCAGCAATGATAGGTAAAGTTAGTGGGTCCCATTTAGCAATGAGCGTTCCAGGCTCAACCTTTGAGCCATCAGAATAAAGAATTTCAGCACCATAAGGGACTGAATACTTCTCAAGAAGGTTTTCCTCATCATCCTGAATAGTCAAATGAGCATTTCTTGAAACCACAATAAATTCACCGTTTTTCTTCTCAACTGTTTTTAAAGATGAGTCAAAGACAATATTTCCACCTCTTAGGGTAGTTATTGAATCATCTTCAGAAGCTCCAGATGCTGCTCCACCAATGTGGAAAGTACGCATAGTAAGTTGTGTACCTGGCTCACCGATTGATTGTGCAGCAACAACACCAACTGCCTCACCAATGTGTACTTGGTGGCCTCTAGCAAGATCTCTTCCATAACACTTAGCGCACAAGCCATGACTTGCTTCGCATGTTATTGGAGACCTAATTAGAACTTTCTTTACTCCTGAATTCTGTAACTCTTGAGCAGACTCTTCATCAAATAAATGACCTTTCTTAAATAAGACTTTTCCATCTTTTTTGATATCTTCTTGGAGAACTCTTCCTAGAATTCTTTCAGATATTGTTTGAATAACTGATGCGCCATCAATGATTGCTTCAACAGTGATACCTTCCTCGGTTCCACAATCTTCTGAGGTGATTACCACGTCTTGAGAAACATCAACTAATCTTCTTGTTAGATATCCTGAGTTAGCTGTTTTTAAGGCTGTATCAGCCAATCCCTTTCGAGCTCCATGAGTAGATGTGAAGTACTCAAGCATAGATAAACCTTCTCTAAAATTAGAAGTAATTGCTGTTTCAATAATGCTTCCATCAGGTTTTGACATCAAACCTCTCATTCCAGCTAATTGTCTAATCTGAGCAGGAGAACCTCTAGCGCCTGAATCAGCATACATAAATACACTATTAAATGATGGAGTAACTTTCTCCTCACCGTCTGCACCAACTTCAACTTTGTCACCAAGTGCTTTCATCATTGAATCGGCAACTTTTTCATTTGTTCTAGACCAAATATCGATGATTTTATTGTATTTCTCACCCTTAGTTAAAAGGCCTGATTCGAATTGTTGCTCAATTTTCTGAACTTCTGATTGAGCACCTGTAATAATTGAAGTTTTCTCGTCTGGAATTTCAAAATCATTAACACCAATTGATGCGCCTGATGAAGTTGAATATTCAAACCCTAAGTACATTAGCTTGTCTGCAAAAAGAACTGATTCCTTAAGACCAAAATCTTTGTAAACATGTGCTATGAGATTAAGAATATCTTTCTTTTTAAGCGTTTTATTTACTTTATTAAAATCAAGTCCGTTAGGCATGATTTCATATAACAAACATCTTCCAACTGTTGTTTCATAAAGTGATTTTGTATCACCTTCCTGAACTCTTACTTTAATTTTTGTATGAAGATTTACTTGTTTCTCAAGAAATGCTCTTTTCACTTCGTGAACATCAACAAAAGACCTACCTTCACCCGGTAAATCAAAATCTTCTTTAGTCAAATAATAAATGCCTAAAACCACATCTTGGTTAGGCTGGATAATTGGCTCTCCACTTGCTGGGGAAAGAATATTGTTTGTTGACATCATTAGAGCTCTTGCCTCTAATTGAGCTTCTAGTGAAAGAGGAACATGAACAGCCATCTGATCACCATCAAAGTCAGCATTAAATGCAACACAAACCAATGGGTGTAATTGAATAGCTTTTCCTTCAATTAGTACTGGCTCAAAGGCCTGAATACCTAATCTATGTAATGTTGGTGCTCTGTTTAAAAGAACTGGGTGTTCTCTGATGACTTCATCTAAACAATCCCATACTTCTGGTGTTTCCTCTTCTACAAGCTGTTTAGCAGCTTTTATTGTTATGGTTATCCCTTTTTGTTCAAGCTTGTTAAAGATAAATGGCTTGAATAGCTCCAATGCCATTTTCTTTGGAAGGCCACACTGATGTAGTTTAAGTGTTGGGCCTGAAACGACTACAGATCTACCAGAGTAATCAACCCTTTTTCCAAGAAGGTTCTGTCTAAATCTACCTTGCTTTCCTTTAATCATGTCAGCAAGAGATTTTAGAGGTCTTTTGTTTGTCCCAAGGATTGCTCTACCTCTTCTACCATTATCAAGCAGCGCATCAACTGATTCCTGTAGCATACGCTTTTCATTTCTAACAATAATTTCAGGAGCACCTAGCTCTAAAAGCCTCTTAAGACGATTATTTCTATTTATAACTCTTCTGTAGAGATCATTTAAATCTGATGTCGCAAATCTTCCACCATCTAATGGCACAAGTGGTCTTAAATCTGGAGGAAGAACAGGCAAGACATTCATAATCATCCATTCTGGTTTTTGCCCACTATCTTTGAAGGCTTCCATTAGCTTTAACCTTTTTTGAAGCTTTTTGATTTTTGTTTCCGATCCACTGGTATTTAATTCTTCTTTGATTATTTGAATCTCTTTTTCTAAATCAACATCAGAAAGAAGAATCTGAACTGCTTCAGCACCCATCATTGCAGTAAAATCATCATCATACTCATCAAGAGCTTCATAGTATTCGTCTTCGGTAAGCAATTGGCCTTTTTCAAGATCAGTGATTCCTGCTTCAACAACAACAAAACTTTCGTAATAAAGAACTCTTTCAATTTCTCTTAATGTCATGTCTAGGAAAAGTCCTATTCTTGAAGGCAAAGATTTTAAAAACCAAATATGAGCAACCGGTGAAGCGAGCTCAATATGGCCCATTCTCTCTCTTCTGACTTTTGTTGCTGTTACTTCAACGCCACATTTCTCACAAATAACGCCTCTATGCTTTCGTCTTTTGTATTTTCCACAGAGACACTCAAAATCTTTGATTGGACCAAAAATTCGTGAACAGAAAAGACCATCTCTTTCTGGTTTAAATGTTCTGTAATTAATAGTTTCAGGTTTCTTCACTTCACCCCATGACCAAGATCTGATCATTTGTGGAGATGCTAAGCCACATGAAATTAAGTCAAAATTTCTTTTTGAACTTCTGTTTATATTTTTAATAATATCCTGCATATTAATTCTCTGTTGAGTCCTCCAGTTCAAGGTTAATACCTAAAGCTTTAATTTCTTTACTTAGAACATTGAATGATTCTGGAACACCAGAATCAACTTCGTAATTACCATCAACAATGTTTTTGTAAACTTTTGATCTACCAGCGATGTCATCTGACTTCACTGTTAACATTTCTTGTAGGGTGTAAGATGCACCGTATGCTTCAAGCGCCCATACTTCCATTTCACCAAATCTCTGACCACCAAATTGAGCTTTACCTCCAAGCGGCTGCTGAGTAACTAAACTATATGAGCCTGTTGACCTTGCATGCATCTTGTCATCAACCAAGTGATTTAGTTTTAACATATACATGTAGCCAACTGTGACTGGCCTATCAAATTTTTCACCAGTTCTGCCATCATAAAGATCAAATTGACCGCTTTCTGGTAAATCAGCATATTTTAGTAATTCTTTGATTTGATATTCATTTGCACCATCAAAAACTGGTGTTGCAAATGGAACTCCATCTCTCAGATTATCGGCTAATTCCTTGACTTCAGAATCTTTGAAACTTGAAATATCATCATTTTCACTTGGACCGAAAGAATAAATGTCATTTAGAACTTTCTTGACTCCATCAAGCTTCTCTTTAGATTTGATCATTTTATCGATTTTTGATCCCAAGCCCTTTGCAGCTAAACCAAGATGTGTTTCAAGAATTTGACCTACATTCATACGTGATGGAACGCCAAGTGGATTTAAAACAATATCAACTGGCTCACCATTCTCATCATATGGCATGTCCTCAACTGGGATGATGCTAGAAATGACACCTTTATTACCGTGTCTTCCAGCAAGCTTATCTCCAGCCTGAATCTTTCTCTTAACAGCTAGATACACTTTAATGACTGATAAAACTCCTGGAGCTAAATCGTTGCCACCTTCAATCTTTTTCTTGAAGATAGCCATTTTTTCTTTGTTTTCTGCTTGATACTTCTTAAATTGATCAGCGATATTCTTTTGAAGGTCGCTAACTTTTTTATTTTTGATTGAGGTCTTAAGTAGAGCATCAAGATCCATCTCATTGATTGATTCTTGTGTAAGTTTGCCCTTTGTTGTGATTAAGTTCTCTTTCTTAATGAGCGAAACTAAAGTGTTCTTCAGAGAATTGGTAACAATTCTCATCTCATCATCTAAATCCTTGCTGTAGTCACTAACCATTGTTGATTCGTTACTCTTAGCTCTCGGGTTTTTATCAACACCATCTCTTGTAAAAATTTGAACATCAATTACTGTACCGCTTACGCTCGAAGGCACTCTTAAAGATGTGTCCTTAATATCAGAAGCTTTCTCTCCAAAAATAGCTTTTAGTAACTTTTCTTCTGGAGATAGTTGAGATTCTCCTTTCGGCGTAACCTTACCAACCAGGATGTCACCAGCCTCAACTTTTGCTCCTGCATAGACGATTCCGTTTTCATCAAGCTTAGATAGGGCTGATTCACTTACACCTGGAATATCAGATGTTATTTCTTCCATACCAAGTTTGGTATCTCTTGTAATACAGGTAAGTTCCTGAATGTGTATGCTTGTTAGCCTATCTTCTTGAACAACGCGTTCAGAAACAAGAATGGAATCTTCGTAGTTAAAACCATTCCAAGGCATAAAGGCAATTCTCATATTCTGGCCTATCGCTAGTTCGCCAAGGTCTATTGATGGACCATCAGCAATAACATCACCAGCTTTTACATGATCTCCTTTTTTGACAAGAGGTCTCTGGTTTATGCATGTATTTTGATTTGATCTTGTGTATTTAACCAAGTTATAAATATCAACACTCACGTTATCGCCAGAAGAAACTTTAATGACAATTCTTCCACCATCAACTGAGTCAATTATGCCAGCGTTATTTGCAACAATACAAACGCCTGAATCGCTTGCAACCTGTCTCTCTAAACCCGTGCCAACGAGGGGTTTCTGTGGTATCAAAGTTGGGACAGCTTGTCGCATCATATTTGAACCCATTAAGGCTCTGTTTGCGTCATTGTTTTCAAGGAATGGAATTAAGGAGGCTGCAACTGACAATACTTGTTTTGGTGAAACGTCCATAAGGGTGATCATTCCAACACTGACAAGACTTGTTTCGCCCTGATGTCTTGCTGTTACAAATTCTTCTTTGAATTTGCCTTTTTTATCCATTTCTACATTAGCCTGAGCAATGTAATGATTTTTTTCCATGATTGGTGATAGATAAATTATTTCATCTGTTACTTTTCCATCTTTTACTACTCTGTAAGGAGTTTCAATAAAGCCATACTTATCTGTTCTTGCATATGTAGATAAAGAGTTAATTAAACCAATGTTTGGCCCTTCAGGTGTTTCAATTGGACATACCCTTCCATAGTGTGTTGGGTGTACATCTCTGACTTCGAATCCTGCTCTTTCTCTTGATAGGCCTCCTGGCCCTAAAGCTGAAACACGTCTTTTGTGCGTAACTTCGGAAAGAGGATTATTTTGATCCATAAACTGTGATAGTGCGCTTGAACCAAAAAACTCCTTGAATGCAGCTGTAATTGGTTTTGCATTTATGAGATCAGATGGCTTATAGCCCTCTGTTTCTGCCATTCCAAGCCTGTCTTTAACGGCTCTCTCAACTCTAACTAAAGCAATTCTTAGTTGGTTGGCTGTCATTTCGCCAACAGATCTAATCCTTCTGTTGCCTAAGTGATCAATATCATCAACAGTATCTTTACCATTCCTGATATCAACTAACTTCTGCAGAACTGCCACAATATCTTCTTTTGTTAGGACAAAAATATCAGGTCGGTCCTCAATTTTTAATCTCCAGTTAAGTTTCATTCTTCCAACATCAGAAAGATCATATCTATCCTCAGAGAAAAACAGGTTATTAAATAATATTTCTGTAGACTCTTTTGTTGGTGGCTCTCCTGGTCTCAGCATTCTGTAAATATCTACTAAAGCTTCTTGTCTTGATGTGCTTGCATCATTTCTCAGCGTATCTGCTACGTATGAACCACTATCAATTGTATTGACATAAAGAATCTTGAATTCTGTTACTCCAGATTCAACAAGTTTCTTTAATGTTGGCTTATCAAGGAGTGTATTTGTTGCAAAAACAATTTCTCCAGTTTCTTTATTTATAACATCTTCACCAAGGGTTTGACCAATAAAGGCATCATAATCTACGGCGATTAGCTTGTTTTTTTGTTTTGAATGATCGGCAGCGACTTTTGCATTTACTCTTTTGCCGGAAGCAACTTTCTTTCCTGCTACTTCAATATCAAAGTCAAATGCTTTCCCTTTTAAATCTTCTGCTTCAAGTGATAGGAATATATTTCCATTTTTCACTTCAACGTCTATCTTCTTATAGAAAGTATCTAGAATCTCTTGATCTGACATGTCAAGGGATTTGAGTATGGCTGTTGCTGGAAATTTACGCTTCCTATCTATTCTTGCATAAATTAGATCTTTGGCATCAAATTCATAATCAAGCCATGAGCCTCTGTAAGGAATAATCCTTGCAGCATATAGAACTTTGCCAGAAGCATGTGTCTTTCCTTTATCGTGGTCAAAGAATACGCCTGGAGATCTGTGTAGTTGTGAAACAACCACTCTTTCAGTGCCGTTTACAACAAAGCTACCATCTTTTGTCATGACAGGAATCTCACCTAAGAAAACTCTGTCTTCTCTGATACCATTCTCTTTAATAGTTTTATAGCCTGTTGCTTTATCCATCATTCTGAGTTGCAGGTTTGCGTATAAAGGAACTGCATATGAAATACCTTTCATCTTGCATTCCTGTGGAGTATAGAGGCATTCACCTAACTCATAACTTATGTAATCAAGGGCGGCATTACCTGATGCGCTATTAATTGGAAAAATTGATTTAAAGACTTCTTCAAGGCCTGAATTGTCTCTATTTGCAGAGTCTTTACCTTCTTGCAGGAATTCTGCGTATGAATCTGTTTGGGTTTTTAACAGATACGGCAAAGACATAACATTTGGCAGGGTGCCAAATTGTCTTCGAATACGTTTTTTCTCAGTAAAAGAGTATGTCATTAAAATTTAGTTTGAGGTAAAAAAAATTACTTCATTTCAGCTTGTGCGCCAGCCTCTTGGAGAGCCGCAACAAGTGCTTCTGCATCTTCTTTCTTAACTCCCTCTTTTACAGTTTTAGGAGCTCCATCAACTAAATCTTTAGCTTCTTTTAGGCCAAGATCTGTAGCTGCTCTAACGGCCTTTATCACTGCGACTTTCTTGTCACCAGATGCTGTTAGTACTACGTCATATGCTGATTTTTCTTCAGCTGCCTCTTCACCACCATCGGCTGCTGCGCCGGCTGCTGCTGCAGGTGCTGCTGCTACTGCTGCTGCGGTAACACCAAATTTTTCTTCAATATCAGAAATAAGATCAACAAGATCCATTACTGACATATTTGAGATAGATTCTAATATTTCTTCTTTAGTTGCCATTTTTAATACTCCTTTTTAACCCTTTTGCTCTTTAACAGCGGTTACTGTTCTTGCAAATTTTGAAGGAACCTCATTCATAAGAGATGCAATTTTACCCAAAGGAGCCTTCAAAAGTCCAGCGAATTTTGAAATAGCTTCGATAAATGTAGGTAAACTTGCTAATTTATCGATTTCTGAGGCATCAAAGTGCTTTCCATCAATAGAAAGTCCCTTTACATCAAGGTTTTCATTCTCTTTTGCAAAAGATTTTAAAATTTTTGCTGCAGCACCTGGCTCTTCATATGAAAAAGCTAACATTGTTGGTCCATTTAAGTAGTCATCCATACCTTCGTAATTTGATCCCTTAAGACCAAGCTTTACTAAGCTATTTTTTGCAACCTTAAATTTTACATTTGCTTTATAACCTTCTGATCTAAGATCATTAGCTTCAGAAACGTTTAAACCTCTTGCATCTGCGATTACAAGAGATGACGATTCTTTAGCCAGTTCTGCAACATCTGTAACAATTTGCTTTTTATCTTCAATGCTTAATGCCATAACAAAAATCTTTTAAAATTAAATACGAAGACTAATTAGATTAGTGAAACTATCTATGAAGGAAATTAAGCTTTAGCACCTTCAGTCTTCGATGTCTCAAAATTGAGAGACGTCAATTTTATACCCTGGACCCATACTTGTCGAGAGGTAAATGTCTTTTATATAAATTCCTTTTGAAGAAGCTGGTTTTAATCTTTTTAGCTCCGCAATAAAAGAATTTAAATTTTCTGTAATTTGAGCGTTATCCATTTCTGAATTTGCTATTGTTCCTTGAATAATACCTTGCTGTTCAGCTTTAAAAATAACTTGACCATGCTTTAAGTCTTTTATGGCTTTTTCAATTTTTTCTGTAACTGTACCTGATTTTGGGTTTGGCATAAGACCTTTTGGCCCTAGCACTTTTGCAAGCTTACTGACTGTTTTCATAAGTGCCGGTGTAGTTACAGCAATATCGAAGTCAATGCTTCCATCTTTATATTTCTCGATTAAATCATCACTTCCTATGATGTCAGCGCCTGCTTTTTTAGCTTCTTCAGCTTTATCACCCTCAACAAAAGCTGCTACAACAATACTTTTTCCTAATGAGTTTGGTAGTGTTAATGACCCACGAACATTTTGATCTGATTTTTTTGGATCTATGCCTAGCTTAACAGCAACATCAACTGATTCAGTAAACTTTCTTTTTGGCTGACTCTTAAGCATGCCCATGACTTCTTCAATCTCATATGCTTTTTCTATATCGAACTCTACTAATTCTTTTTTATATTTTGATTCTTTCATTATTCCTTAATCTCTATACCCATACTTCTTGCTGTACCAGCAATAATCTTAATAGCTGCATCAATATCATTTGCATTAAGATCTTCCATTTTCATCTCTGCTATTTCTTGCACTTTAGATACAGGAATCTTTGCGACCTTCTCTCTATTAGGCTCACCACTAGCTTTATCTATGCCAGCAGCTTTCTTAAGCAATACTGCTGCAGGTGGTGACTTTGTTATGAATGTGAAGGTTCTATCTTCATAAACAGAAATCTCAACTGGGACTTTAAGCCCTTTTTCCATTTCTTTTGTCTTTTCATTAAAGGCATTACAAAAATCCATGATATTTAGACCATGTTGCCCTAATGCAGGCCCTACAGGTGGACTTGGGTTTGCTCCACCAGCTGGAACTTGTAACTTAATAACTGTTGTAACTTCTTTTGCCATATTAACTCTTTTCTACTTGTGAGAAATTCAACTCCACTGGAGTTGATTTACCAAAAATGCTAACGGAAACTTTAATGAGATTTTTCTCATAGTCAACCTCTTCAACTGTTCCATTGAAATCATTAAATGGCCCATCATTGATTCGTACGGTTTCACCAGATTCAAAAACTGTCTTGAATTTTGGCTTCTCAACTGCCTCATCAACTCTGTTCACAATGGTATTTAGCTCTCTTTCTGTTAGTGGGACAGGTTTGTTTTTACTGCCACCTATAAATCCCATAACATTTGGTGTTTTTCTGACAAGGTGCCAGGTATCATCATTCATTTCCATTTGAATAAGCATGTATCCAGGGAAAAATTTTCTCTCAAGTTGCTTCTTCTGGCCCTGTTTTAACTCTGTTACTTGTTCAGTTGGAATCATCACTTCACCAAACTTTTCATCAAGTCCAGAAATTTCTATTCTTTCTTCAATAGCTGCCTTCACTTTTTTTTCACAGTTTGAAAAAGCTTGTATTACGTACCAATCCATTTTTTTAACTCAATATAAATCCTGATAAGAATGAAAGAAGTGTATCCAGACCCCAAAAGATTAAGGCTAGAATCAATATCATCACAAGGACGATTATTGTCATCTGTGTAGTTTCGCCTCTACTTGGCCACACAACTTTAGCAACCTCAACTCTAGCATCCGAAATCAGCTTTACTGCATTTTTTCCAAATTCTGTCTGTGCTAATACACCTAAAGATAACCCCATTAGACCAACCAGAATTAAGACTCTATAAAGCAAACCTAAATCTTCAAAATATGTAAAAAGCACAACCGCTGAGAAACCAGCGGTCAGTGATACGAGCCATAAGACTTTGTTCAGAGTGCTATTCATAAGTTAAAGCTGGCAGGCCTGGAGGGAATCGAACCCACAACCTGCGGTTTTGGAGACCGCCGCTCTGCCAATTGAGCTACAGGCCTTTGCGATCTCCTTAGTATATAACCTTATTTCCTAAAAGTTATGAAAGAATCTTAAGGACAATACCTGCCCCAACAGTTCTTCCACCTTCACGAACCGCAAAACTTAATCCTTCTTCCATAGCAATTGGAGCTATTAGTTCACAAGATAATTCATCAACTGTATCTCCAGGCATTACCATTTCTACACCATCAGGAAGATTAACTTCACCAGTTACATCAGTTGTTCTGAAATAGAATTGAGGTCTATACCCTTTAAAGAAAGGAGTATGTCTACCACCTTCTTCTTTGCTTAGAACAGTAATTTTAGCTGTGAACTTTGTATGTGGAGTTACAGATCCTGGAACTACCAAGCACTGACCTCTTTCAACAGCGTCTCTTTCAACACCTCTGATAAGAACACCACAGTTTTCACCTGCTCTACCTTCATCAAGTGTTTTTCTAAACATCTCAACTCCAGTACATGTTGTTTTTGTTGTTTCTTTGATACCAACGATTTCAAGCTCATCACCTGTTCTCACGATACCTCTTTCAACTCTACCAGTTACAACAGTTCCTCTACCAGTGATTGTGAAAACATCTTCAATTGGCATTAGGAATTTACCATCAATTGGTCTTTCTGGTTCTGGGAAATAGGTGTCTAGTGATTTAACTAGCTCAACAACGCTTTCGACATATTTTGCATCACCCTCAAGCGCCTTAAGAGCACTACCTCTAATAATAGGTGTGTCATCGCCTGGGAAGTCATACTTATCGAGAAGCTCTCTTACTTCCATTTCTACTAGCTCAAGTAGCTCTTCATCGTCTACCATGTCAGCTTTGTTAAGGTACACAACAATGTTTGGAACACCGACTTGCTTAGCAAGAAGAATGTGTTCTCTTGTTTGTGGCATTGGTCCATCCGCAGCACTTACAACAAGAATAGCGCCATCCATTTGTGCAGCACCAGTAATCATGTTTTTCACATAGTCAGCGTGACCTGGACAGTCAACGTGAGCATAGTGTCTAGCATCACTGCTGTACTCAACGTGAGATGTAGCAATTGTAATACCTCTTTCTCTTTCTTCAGGGGCATTATCAATACCTTCAAAAGCTACTGCTTCACCACCAAATGTCTCTGCACAAACTTTAGTTAATGCAGCTGTTAACGTTGTCTTACCATGGTCAACGTGTCCAATAGTTCCAACGTTGATGTGTGGTAAGCTTCTATCAAAATTTTCTCTAGCCATAATTCCCTCTTTTGTTTGGAGCTCATAACCGGATTTGAACCGGTGACCTCTTCCTTACCAAGGAAGTGCTCTACCTACTGAGCTATATGAGCGCATATCATATACCCTAAAGCGTAAAGCTTCAACCATTATATACCTTTTAAAATTAGGGTAAATGGTGGAGGGGGAAGGATTCGAACCTTCGAAGCACGAGGCGGCAGATTTACAGTCTGCTGGGTTTGACCGCTCCCCAACCCCTCCAAGGTGAATTTGTTATTATCAACTTAGATTTTTTATAGTCAATACATATATAATCCAATATTGATATATGAAGCATTTTGTTACAGGAAAAAACCTTTTTAAAGAATATCCAGATGGTTCTTGCCAGATAATTTTTGGTGCAGGATGTTTCTGGGGTGTAGAAAGAGTATTTTGGGAGCTAGATGGTGTATGGACTACTTATGTTTCTTATTCTGGTGGACGAAGAGAAAACCCTTCTTACGAACAAGTTTGTACCGGTGTTACTGGACATGCCGAAACGGTCAATGTGATTTATGACCCAGATAAGATTTCACTCGAGAGCTTGTTAAAAGTTTTTTGGGAGTGTCATGATCCAACACAAGGTGATCGCCAAGGCAATGATATTGGTTCACAATACCGATCAGTAATCTATTGTGAGTCTGAACAACAATTGGAAGCAGCGTCTAAGTCATTGGAATTATTTAATAAAGTTTTAACTGCCAAAGGTTTCCCTAAAATCACTACTGAGATAGCGATGAGTCAACCATCATTTGTTGCTGAAGAATACCATCAACAGTATTTGGCAAAAAATCCAAATGGATACTGTGGCATTAAAGGCACAGGTTGTGTGCTTCCACCATTGTAAGAGACTATATATATAGTGTAGAATTTTCGCTCGGGCCACCTTAGCTCAGCTGGTAGAGCAACTGATTTGTAATCAGTAGGTCGTCAGTTCGACTCTGACAGGTGGCTCCATCTTGACTAACCACCTATTGAAAAGCTTTGCAGGTAATTGAAGTTTTTTTGGTTTTTAAAGCCAACCCTAAAATGCATAATTTTGTCAGATTTAGGTAATTGAAGATACAACCAAGACTCATCTGTATTTATAAACTCGGATTTACCATCTTCATGAGATGTGAATGTTCTTAGATGTTTGGGAATGAAAATAGTTTGAAATTTAAACTATGTGTTTCATACGAGACTTGTCAGCTGTATGCTCAATTCCACTTTTTGTCTTATATGGTTTTGCTTTAAGCCCTTTAGTCCCTTCTTTTACAAAAAGAAACATACACATTGAAATGACTGATAAAAAGCCTAGTAAACCAACGATAATGTATTGCACCATATCGATATTCTACTATAAATAAGATATAAATTAAATTTACATTTATGGCAGAATGCAAAGAGAACAACTAAAAATACTATTACTTCAAATTAGAGATGATCATAAGGTCAGAGCTGAAGAGCTTGAGAGCTTTGCTCGCTATAGCCAGCTTGATGTTAGTCAAATTGATGTTTTGAATGTGTTTGATACTCCATCTTTTGATTCGTCTGTGCTAGAAGGCTACGATGCCTTGTATGTTGGGGGCGCTTCAGAGGCAAATGTCCTAGAACCTAAAATATACCCATTTGTTAATGATTGTATTTCATTAATAAAATTTGCTGGAGATACTGATATTCCAACGTTTGCATCTTGTTTTGGCTTTCAGCTTGCAGTCTTAGCTTTTGGAGGAGAAATATTAAGCAAAGATGAAGATTATGAGATGGGCAGCATACCAATAACACTTACCAATTTAGCAACTATTGACCCAGTCTTTAGCGGCACTCCAGATAAATTTCCTGCTTTATCAATCCACAGACAATATGCTTTGGAACTTCCTGCTGGTCTAGATTTATTAGCTTACACATCTGATTGTCTCCATAGTTTCAAGCTTAGAAATAAGCCGCTCTGGGCATTTCAATTCCATCCAGAAGTTGATAGGTCAACAGTCTTTCAAAGACTAGCCATCTACAAAGAAAAATATACTGAAAATGAGGCTCAATTTCAGGAAGTATTAGATTCTTTAGTGGAAACTCCAGAATCTCATAATCTCATGCTCAATTTTGTCAACAGAGTCCTTCTTTAATTCTGGTTGGCGTAATCAAGCGCTAAGTAAGTCATAGCTTTGACACCTTCATCAAGAGCAGAATCATCAACTAAAAAATATGGTGAGTGATTTCCAGCAGCCTCACTACTATCTCCAAAATTTGCAGCATCTAAGCCAACACCAGGTTTATTGACGCCTAACCAGAAATAAAGGCCTGGGATTTCTTGAGAGAAGTACGAAAAATCTTCTGCCCCTGTAACTGGTATATCTGATTTCATAAACTTGCCACTTGATGCTTCAATTAGTGATTGTTCCATTTTTTCTACAAGTTCATAGTTGTTAAAAGTTACAGGATAAAATCCTCCAACATCAAACTCTACACTTATCTCTGTTCCAGTGCCTGTAGCTACCCCTTTAGCAATTTGTCGTATCTCATCATAAATTTCTTTGCGAAGTTCTGGATCAAAAGTTCTGATTGTCCCCATCAACATGGCATCCTCTGGGATGATATTGTTTCTTGTGCCTGCTTCCACTAAACCAACAGAGACAACAGCTGGGTTGTTAATTATATTGATCCTTCTACTTACAACAGTATTTAAAGATTCAATTAATTGAGCAGTCGCCATTATTGGATCTATTCCAGACCAAGGGGTTGAGCCATGAGTTTGCACTCCTTTTACCTTGATTCTATATGCAGACGCTGCTGCCATTGCTGGGCCAGGCTTCACTAATAAAACTCCATTAGGAATATTGGTAACATGCAAACCAAAGATAACTTCAGGTTTGTATTTTTCAAAAATACCTTCCTGCAGCATCATCTTTGCCCCTCCACCTTCATCTTCGGGTGGGCCTTCTTCAGCTGGCTGAAAAATTAGCATTATGTTGCCTTTTAATTGTTCTTTATTTTTTGCAAGAAATTCAGCTGCGCCCATCAATATAGCAACATGAGCATCATGGCCACATGCATGCATAACTCCAACGTCATTTCCAAGGTATGTTGTTCTAACTTTAGAGGCAAAGGGTAAGCCAGTCTTTTCCTCAACCGGCAAAGCATCCATGTCTGCACGCAAAGCAACTGTCGGTCCAGGCTGTCCTCCTCTAATTAAACCAACTACTCCTGTGTATGCTATCCCTGTTTCAACCTCAATACCTAGGGCTGTGAGATGATCTGCTACTTTTTTGGATGTTCTAAACTCTCTATTCCCAAGCTCTGGATATTGATGAATATCATGCCGCCACTCAATAACTTTTGTCATCAAGCCGTCAAGTTCAGAATCTAATTTTATCTTTAAGTCTTCGGAGGCAAATATGTTAATTGCCAAAAATAAGGTAAAAATGATTTTTAATTTCATAGCTAAACTATAATACTGATTGTTATGAGTGAAAAGAAAAGCAAAGTATATTCTCCTTGTATTTCCGTGTGTCAATATGATCAAAACAATACTTGCTTTGGGTGCATGAGAAGCAAAGAGGAAAGAGTTAAATGGAAAGATGCCAATACTACCGATGAATGGAAATTAGAAAATCTGAATAATATTCAAGAAAGAATGCCAGAATACACACTTAAGTCCTGGAAAGAAGCTTACAAAAAAAAGATAACAAGATTAAATAAAAATGAATCAACTTAGACCATTCCACTTAGCTATTCCTGTAAATGATCTAGAACAAGCGCGTAAATTTTATGGCGAAAAATTACAGTTAGATGAAGGAAGGTCGAGCGATCACTGGATTGATTACAATTTTTTTGGTCATCAGCTCGTCGTGCATATTGGAGAGGTGCAAAAAGTTACTATCAATGAAGTTGACGACAAAGATGTTCCGGTTCCACACTTTGGGGTAATTCTTGAATGGGACATATTCGATGTATTGAGTCAGAGAATTGCAACAGCTGATATTAAATTCATCATCAAACCATATCTTAGGTTTAAAGGTGAAGCTGGAGAACAAAAAACTATGTTCCTTAAAGACCCTTTTGGAAATGCTTTGGAATTTAAATCTTTCAAGAATGATTCTGAGATCTTCAAAAAATAGTTCTCATGAAAAAATATCAATTATCTGACTATCATCAAAAAGCTCTGAATGATTATGGACTTGATGACACTTGGCCAGATGGTGTATTGATCAATGCCAAGAAAATCGAAGATCAATTTTTAGATGATAAGCATCGGCTCGAGGATTTTCCTTTTGTAACAATTGATGGAGAGGATGCAAAAGATTTTGATGATGCAATTTTTTGTTCTCAGAATGATGATGGCTTTCATCTGAAAGTAGCTATTGCAGATGTCTCTTATTACGTAAAGCCAGACACACCAATTGACAAAGAAGCCTCTAAAAGAACAACTTCAGTCTATTTCATTAGAAAAGTTGTGCCTATGTTGCCTGAAAATTTATCCAATGTTTTGTGCTCTTTACAGCCTCAAAAAAGAAGAAGAGCACTATGCGTGGAGATTAACTTTGATAAGCAAGGGATTATTAAGGATTACAAATTTGACAGAGGCATCATTAAGTCAGCAGCCCGTCTAACTTACAATGAGGTTGAGGGCTATATGCAAAATATCTCTGTGCCTGATGATCGTATTAAAGAATCACTTCAATCGTCCTTCATTCTTTTTAACCAACTACTAAAACAGCGCACACAACGAGGCGCCCTAGATTTCAAAATTGCAGAACCAACAATAAAAATTGATAAAAATGAAAATGTGATTGATGTCATTGATCGTTCTCGTCTTACTTCTCATAAACTAATTGAGGAATTCATGTTAGCTGCAAATATAGTTGCGGCTGATTTTCTTGAAAAAAACTGCAAAAACGGAATATTTCGAGTTCACGGCAATCCTGAATCTATAAAAATAGATCGACTTTCACAAACACTTAAAAGACGCTCAATTAACTGGCAAGGAGATATTGAAGATATTCAAAATCTTCCTTTTTTCTTGGAAAAAATACAAAACAGAAAAGATGCTTCCATTCTGAACATCTTAATTCTTCAAGCAATGCAAAGAGCAGAATATACTACAGAAAATATTGGTCATTTTGGTCTTAAATATAAGAAATACACTCACTTCACTTCACCTATCAGACGGTATCCTGATCTTTTGGTTCATCGATTAATCATTGCAACATTAAGCAATGAGGGTGTTGAAGATCAAGAACTTCAAGGCCTACTTGAATACTGCTCTGCACAAGAAAAATCTGCAGAGTTTGCCTCAAAGCAAGTCATACAAAATCTGCTCTGTGAATATGCTGCAAACTTTAAAGGCAAAAGTTTTAAAGGTTTCATTACTGGTGTAAAAGATTTTGGTTTATTTGTTGATGTTCCAAAACTTTTCACAAGCGGCTTGCTGCATGTGAACGATTTGCCAAATGATTACTACAGATACAATGCGAGAAATTACTCTTTGGAAGGTAAACGACGAGGAAATAAATTTTCTCTAGGGGATGAAATTAACATATACATTGGCGATGTGAGAGAATTAGAAGGGAAGATTTCACTTTACTACTAAAATGACAATTGAAATAAAAAACCTTCAATGCATCTCAACATTGCTTGCTAATTATGCAGACAAGATTATTTCTATTAATGAAGGCTCAAGCTCAAACAACAGAATTGAGTCTCTGATTGAATTAGCAAAAAAGAATGGGGTCAAAACCATTTCATCAAAGGGTGATTTTAGTGCAATTTGCAAACAACCTGTTATTAGAGATATCAAAGACAAAGACTTAGATTTTGGAGAGGTTGTTTTGGTTTTAGATGAAGTGCAAGATACAAGAAATCTTGGATCATGCTTGAGATCCGCATCATTTTTTGGAGTTGATTCAGTTATTATCCCAAAGAATAATTCTGCTGACTTCTTCAATACTGCTGCTATAGAAACCTCAACGGGTGGGATTTTTGATTTAAAGCTTTTCAAAGCAACAAACATCAATGTAGTTATTGAGCATCTAAAACAAGATGGTTTTTGGGTGAGCGGATTTTCTGAGCATGCAGAAGCATCACTTGAAGCAACTAGCTTTGAGGGCAAGAATGCTCTAATTCTTGGTAACGAAGAGAAGGGTCTCAGAAAATTAGTTGAGAAGAATTGTGATCAGTTGTTGAAAATTTCTAAGCATGGGCAAATATCATCACTGAATGTTGCTGTTGCTACAGCTATAGCTCTTTTTGAACTAAAGAAGAAACTTCGATATAAAAATTAACATTATTAAATTAAAATAACACTTCATGCTTGCACAACGAACAATTAGGAACAAAACATCCGCAACCGGCGTCGGTCTTCACACCGGAAGAAAAGCAGTGCTAACCTTGCATCCTGCTGACCCAGATACTGGAATAATTTTTAGACGTATTGCTGGCGATAAAGTCATTGAAATGCCAGCTCAAGCAAATATGGTTGGAAATACTACTTTGGCTACAACACTGGAAAAAGATGGTTATGAAATCTCAACAATAGAACATTTGATGTCAGCTCTTGCAGGGCTAGGTGTTGATAATTGTATTATTGATTGTGATGGTCCTGAAATTCCAATTATGGAGGGCAGTTCAACTCGTTTTGTTTTCTTAGTTCAAGCTGCAGGAATTGTGGAGCAAAATGCAGTTAAGAAATTTATATATGTTACAAAATCAGTGCAAGTTCAAAGAGATGATGCAGTTGCTAAAATTAAACCTTATGCAGGATTTAGAGTCTCATTTGGAATTGAATTTGACCACCCTGTCTATCAGAAATACCCTCAAACAGCCGCAATAGATTTTTCCCAAACCTCTTACATAAGACAAGTAAGTCGAGCAAGAACATTTGGCCTTTACAAGGAGCTTGAAATGCTGAAAGCAAATAACAGAGCATTAGGAGCAAGTCTTAACAATGCAATTGGAGTTGGTGAAGAAGATGTCTTAAATGAAGGTGGGCTAAGATTTGCTGATGAGTTTGTAAAACATAAAATGCTAGATGCTATTGGTGATCTTTACCTGCTTGGACATAATCTAATTGGTGAGTATTACGGCTTTAAATCAGGGCACGAATTAAACAATCAGCTCTTGAGAAAAATTGAAAGTGAAAATGCCTTTAAAATTATCGAGATTGATGAAATTAAGGACGCTCCAATCAATTACCTAAAGCCTATATCTGAAGAAGTAGCATAATGTTAGATCTATTTGGCAAGATATTTAAATCTTCTAATCAAAGACGCATTGACGCATATCAAAAAATAGTAAATAAAATAAACGCATATGAAGATAAGTCTTTATCTATGTCAGAGAATGATTTTAAAAATCTTTCTATATCGGAAAACCCAACTGAACAAGAAATTATTGAAGTCTTTGCAGCTGTAAGAGAAGCAGCCAAAAGAACTATTGGTTTGCGCCATTTTGACTGCCAATTAATTGGAGGCCTGGTGCTCAATGGAGGCAATATTGCAGAGATGAAAACAGGAGAAGGAAAAACACTGGTTGCTACACTACCAGCTATCCTTAATGCACTGTCTGGTAAAAAAACATTTGTAATTACTGTTAATGACTATTTAGCACAAAGAGATGCTGATTGGATGAAGCCAGTTTATGAATATTTTGGTTTAAAAGTTGGTGCCCTAACATCAACCCAGGATTTTCAGGATAAAAAAGCAGGCTATGACTCGAATATAGTTTATTGCACAAGTAGTGAGCTAGGGTTTGATTATCTTAGAGACAATATGGTGCTTCATAACTACCAAAAAACTCAGAAAGATTTAAATTTTGCAATTGTTGATGAAGTGGATTCAATTTTGATTGATGAAGCTCGAACACCTCTAATTATTTCAGGCGCTACCGATGATGATGCTGCCGCATATCCTATTTTCTTAAAGCTTCTACCAACCTTATCAAGACAAATGAGGGAGGGCACTGAAGACGAGCCGTTACAAGATAGTGAGAGAGGCGATTTTCTTATTGATGAAAAATTGAGAACTGTTGAGTTAACCGATGATGGGTTTGAGAAAGTAGAATCATTCTTGCTTCAAAGAGGACTCATTAAAGAAGATGAGAGCCTATACACAACAAACAATCTTAAATTTCTTAAATATATCCAAGCTACATTAAAAGCTAATTTGCTATTTGAAAAAAATGTCCACTACATGGTGGAGTCAAATAAGGTCGTGCTAATTGACGACAATACAGGAAGAAAACTGCCTGGGAGAAGAGTTTCGGAGGGAGTAATGCAGGCCTTGGAATGCAAAGAGAGAGTACCAATACAGCAAGAAACTCAAACATTAGCTTCAACAACCTATCAAAACTTCTTTAGGCTTTTTGACAAGATTGCAGGGATGACAGGAACAGCTGATACTGAAGCTGCTGAGTTTAAACAAATATATGGTATGGATGTTGTTGTGTTACCAACCAATAGACCAATGGTCCGAGAAGATGCAAATGACGTCGTTTATGTAAATGAAGAAGACAAATTCAATGCACTTGTTGCAGAAATCAAAGATATTAATGCTAAAACTGCACCCATATTAGTTGGTACAGCTTCGATAGAAAGTTCTGAGAAATTATCAAATAGATTAAAACGAGAAGGTATAAGACACCAGGTGCTTAACGCCAAATACCATGAGAAAGAGGCAAAAATTATTGCTGAAGCTGGCAGACCAGGCGCCATAACAATAGCTACCAATATGGCAGGACGAGGGACAGATATTGTGCTCGGTGGAAAGCAAGAAGAAGGTGATCAAGACTGGGCAGATAAACACAAAAAAGTCCTTGATGCTGGTGGGCTTCATGTTATTGGGACAGAAAGGCATGAATCTCGCAGAATTGATAATCAGCTAAGAGGAAGGTCAGGACGCCAAGGTGATCCGGGTTACTCAAAATTTTTCTTATCTTTAGATGACACAGTTTTGAGGCTTTTTATTGATGAAAATAGAAAGCAGCTCTTTTCTCGACTCAGCGATGGTATGGATGATTCTAGTATTGAGCACCCGCTGCTGAATGGAGCTATTGCCAATGCACAAAAGAAGATAGAAAACAGAAACTTTGAAGTTAGAAAGCAAATTCTAGAGTACGATGATGTTTCTAATGATCAGAGGCTCACTGTTTATAAGCTTAGAGATTATTTTCTTGATGAGAATGATACTGATAAGTTAATGATGGAATATCTAGATAACTATTTAGAGAAAGTTGCTGATAAACATTTACCAGAAGATCAAATGTCATCTTGGAAATTTGATGCACTTGATAAAGCGCTTGCTCAGAATCTAGGAGTATCGCCAGACTTTAACTTTCTTAACAGAGACAAGCTAAGTTTCGGCGCTGTTATGGGTTTTCTGAATAATTTCTATCAAAAATTTTATTACGAGAAATTTGAAAGCCTCAAGGAAAGAAGAACAGAACTTGAAAGACAAATAGCTGTGCAAGTCATGGATGCACAATGGAAAAGACACTTGCAAAACATAGATTCTCTAAGAAGCAATATCGGGTTACGAGCCTATGCCCAGAGAAATCCAATCAATGAATTTAAAAAAGAATCATTTCATATGTTTGATGCCATGATTGAATCATTCAAAGATGATGTCATCAAGATTCTCATGAATATTAAAATTACAAAAATGAGTAAAGAAGAATTCGAACGCCAAAAGAAAGCTAGATCACCTCAATAATCTTCTTGTTCTTCTGGTGGCTGTTCAAATGTCTCGATAGCCACTTCTTCATTGGCCCATCTTAAAAAATCTATGCTTTTGCAGGCCTTGGAGCAAAAAGGTTTGAACCTGGAATCTATCTCTACAATTTTTTTGCAATTTGGGCAGGTAATGTTAACTTTTTTTGTCATTGGCGATCCTAGTGTATAAATTGAAATAAAACTCAAGTTTATTGCTGAGCTCATCTATGCTGCCGTCATTTATAATTAGATCGGTAGCAAAATTAATGCGCTCATTTGAGCTTATCTGTGCATTTAAAATGCCTTCTGCAATCTCAATATTTGTATTGTCTCTGCTTTTTATTCTTTCCAGCTGGATATGTTTTGGCGCATCTATTACAAGCACACGCTCAAATTGATTGCGGTTGCTCCAGAGAGGAGCACTGTATATGGCCCAATCAGATTTAACATCATTAAATGCATTCATAGTTGCTTCACGAATCAGTGGATGCATTAAGCTTTCCAACCATTCTTTTTCATCCGGCTTGCTGAAAGCTTTTTCTCTTAGTTTTTTTCTATCGATTTCTTTATCAGACCCCAAAATGCCATCGCCATATCTCTGAAGAATTTCAGCGTAGCCAGCTTCCCCATTTTTTTGAAGATTTCTGGAGATCTCATCAGCATCAACTATTTGAATGCCTTTGTTTGAGAAAAAATCAGTAGCAGTTGTTTTCCCAGATGCTATTCCACCTGTCAAACCTAAAATAAACATATTTATATTCTACGACATGGATGAGATTTATTTATCATCAAACTCAACACCCTGAGCCAATGGCAAATCACTTCCATAATTTATAGTTGCTGTGGTTCTTCTCATGTAGGCTTTCCAAGAGTCAGAACCAGACTCTCTTCCCCCGCCAGTATCTTTTTCACCACCAAAAGCACCACCAATTTCAGCTCCACTCGTGCCTATATTTACATTTGCAATGCCGCAGTCTGAACCTTCAGCGCTCAAGAAAAGCTCTGACTCTCTAACATCATTAGTAAAAATAGAACTACTAAGTCCTTGTTTCACAGAATTCTGTAAAGCTATGGCATCTGTTAGGTTCTTATAAGGCATGACATACAGAATTGGTGCGAATGTTTCATCATTCATCTCTTCAATATGCTCATTAGTTTCAACCATAGCTGGTGTAACAAAGACACCATTATCATTTGGCAGTCTTTCTCCCCCTGTTACTTTCAAAGACTTTGATTTGCATGATTCAAGTTTGGCCTGCATGGCATCATAACTTTGTTCAGAAATAAGTGGGCCAACTTGAGTTGCCCTGTCCATTGGATCTCCAATCACTAAACCCTCAAATGCACTCTTTACTCGCGATGTCACTTCATCATAAACATCTTCATGCACAAACAATCTTCTTAGAGTCGTGCATCTTTGGCCAGTTGTTCCTGCTGCGGAGAAAGTAATGGCTTTTGTTGTCAGATCTAAATCTGCTGAGGGGCAAACAATTGCTGCATTGTTACCACCCAGCTCTAACAGATTTCTGCCAAGTCTTTTTGCGACTATTGGAGCTAGCGCTTTGCCCATTTCACAACTGCCAGTCGCTGAAAATAGTGCGATACCTTCATCTTCAGCCAATGCTATTGCTGCATCATTGCCACCTAAGCTAACTAAGACTAAATCTTTATAATCAACGGCAACGCTGTCCCATATTTCTTTAACTAGATGGGCGCAACCCTCACTATGGGGGCTGGGCTTCCAAATAATGCTATTGCCGCATACTGCAGCAAGACAAAAATTCCAACCAAACACAGCTACAGGAAAATTAAATGCGGTTACGCATCCTACTACTCCCAAAGGTTGCCATATTTCTTGTAGTCGGTGGTTTGGTCTTTCACTTGGCATAGTGAGGCCATATAGCTGTCTACTTAAACCTGTAGCAAAGTCACACATATCAATGACTTCTTGGACTTCGCCTTCGCCTTCAGAAATAATTTTCTTGGCTTCTGTTGTAATTTGTTGAGCAACTTCGTCCTTTCTAGCTCGCAATGCTTCGCCAAATTTTCGAATGTATTCACCTCTAGCAGGTGCTGGCAATTTGCGCCATGCTAAGAAAGCTTGTTTGGATTTTTCTGTTGTATTGATCGCTCTCCCCCTTTAAGTTACTTAATCACGTGTTTCATCACGCAGTACTTTAAACTCATTGCCTTCATACCAGTTTGGATATTCGCCTGAGTTAGCCAAATCATCGATAAAATTAGTGAAAATATCTAAGTCTTGTTCTATCCCACTCCAATCCCAGTCATCTCGAACTTCATCAGAAGGTTTGTGGTAATCATTTGCTGTGTAGTTTCTTGCAGCTGCAATACCCTTTTCTAAACCACCATCAACCAAATCAATGCCTGGGTCTGCATAGATCATTGGAATACCTCTTTTGGCAAAATTGATATGATCTGATCGGTAAAAATAGCCAGCTTCTGGAGATTTATCTGGAGCAAGGTATTTGCCTTCCTCAGATGCGTGCTTACTTAATATTGGCTCTAACTCTGAAGCACCAAAACCTATGATGGTGATATCTTTTGATTTGCCAATTGCTGGAAACGCATCAAGATTTAACCCACCAATAACATTGCCATATTCAAAGGGAGGGTTCTCTGCCAAATAGGCTGAGCCAAGCAACCCTGATTCTTCAGCTGTTAAACCTATGAAAACAACAGATCTTTTTGGCTGTCTTTTGGAGAAAGTTTCAGCCATATGCATGACTGCTGCTGTACCAGTGGCGTTATCGACAGCGCCATTAAAAATTTGATCGCCTTCTAATGTTGGGTTTACGCCCATGTGATCCCAGTGCCCCATAATGAGCACATATTCATTTGGCATTTCAGAACCTTCAACATAACCAACAACATTGTGTGAGTCAGAGGTTCTAAGTTCATTGACCATGGTTGCACTTAATTGCATACCTTCCATTGGCACAGGTTGAAAATCCTTGGATAAAGCTTTAGCTTTCATCTCTGCATAATTGGTCCCCATAGTTGCAAACAGTTGTTCAGCGACATCGAGCTGAATCCAACCTTCAAGTGCAGATCTACCAATATTGTTATCTTCAAAAGTTAAATTAAGCTGTTCTCCTGACCATCCACCTTCGACAACACCCCATGGGTACGATGCTGGAGCTGTCTCATGAATAATAATTGCGCCCGCTGCTCCTTGGCGTGCTGCTTCTTCAAATTTATAAGTCCAACGACCGTAATAAGTCATAGCTTTACCATTAAACTCTGTTCCCTTAAGCTCAAAACCTGGATCGTTGATGAGCATAACTACGGTTTTGCCTTTGACATCAATCTTATAATCATTCCAATCGTACTCTGGCGCATTCACGCCATAGCCTACAAAAACTAAATCACTATCTTGAAAAGAAACAGCATCGACTTGTCTAGTTGTGCCATAAACAACATCGCTTGGGTAAGCTAACTCTAATACTTCACCATTGACCGATAAATCAAAGCTTGATTGATCAACTACTAAATTAACTCCAGTTAAGTAAACCGGCATTAGATAAGAATCACCAAATGAACTTAAACCAAGACTAGCATAATGATCGGCAATATAATTTTTGGTTTTAATGCCCCCTGGTGTGCCTGGTTTTCTGCCTTCAAATTCATCTGAAGCAAGAGTAATAACGTGTTGTTTGTATTTGTCAAAATCTGAAGCTGTGTCGCAGCTTGTAATAATTAAAAGTGAAATAAGGATTAGAGCTAAATTTTTCATAGCCCAATTATAAAACATTTTAAAGTTTAAGTTATTTAAATGCTTATGAAGAAATATCCAAAAACATCATAGCAAACATGCTGATAACGCTTAAACTCAGCATGATGATAAATAAACTTAAAAATGTTGATAATGCCTTCTGTGTTTTCATGGCCGCAGGTTAATTTGCTTTAATGACAAACAAAATACTTTTTTAGCAAGTTATTGTTACAGTTGATTTTGTATTTACTGGGAATTGTTAACAATGGTAAGAGGGTATCCCTCTTCAATCTCCATAGTGGTTATATTGCCCTCAAGATCACCTACTTGTCTTAGTGAGATTGAGAATTCACCACTAGGGTGTTGATCAGCAGACAAATCAAGTTCTTTTTCATAATACCCATCCGTACTATCACCTGAGACTCGTTCAGATTGAGGGCTGTCGAGGTCCCATGACTTAGTCCCACCTGAACCACCATCGGTTCGTGCTAGAAGTATCCTAGAATTGCCAAAAGATGTTTCAAACGTAATGCCAGATGGGTCTTGTAAACGCCATCTTAGCTTAATGGTTTTCACTGACTCACCGTCAAAGACTAAAGTGTTATCTGATACATTCTCAGATATAACATCTAGTTCCGAGATTAGCGGTCCAGTTGTATCTTCATTTGATGTTGAGCCTTCAACTTTAAAGCTGTGGGCTGGCACAGTAAAGGTCCTGCCGTCACTATAACTAACCTCAAGAGGCGCATCACCAAAGTTATAAGCTACATAATTCATTTCATCGTTCTTTTTAAAGGCTACCGCGGCAGGATGATTGGCTGTAAGATCGCCTGTACCAGTTTGAATATGGCCAAGTGCATTGAAGGTTTGCAACCAATGGTAAGTATGCGCTTTGGTTTCACCTGCTTCGGTATTGTAATTTGGTGCCATAGTTTCATAGTCTGCAATGGCACTCTCTGGATCGACCATTGCCCATAGATTCCACCATAAATCACGCCATTGATCCTCCGGTAATCCAGAAGGTTTGCCATTAGAAGATTCAGATAAGCCCAATGTCACATAATCCTCCATGTAATCTTTGTACTGGCTCACATGAAAAATAAGCGGGTTTGATGGCAGGCCTTGGATTCCTAGAATGTGCGCATAGGCAGGGCTGAACCAAGTTGAAAAATCTGCTCCTGCTGACCAAATAATAGAAGTTGTAATCTTATCGTAGCCAGGAATAAAATTATCGTAGTCAGCACCAAGATTATTATACCCATCTATGTTGTTCCAGTATTGCCAATAGGCTGCTGAAGTCGATGCATGCAAATATATTCCTTTGTTCACAAGATCTTGGTTATCGGTAATTAGTCCATAAAGTATGATTGCACCATATGAATTAGCTGCTTCTGAGGTTGATTCGTTATTATTCCCTTGCAAGGCATCTGCTTTACCATCAGCCCATGAAAAACCATTGGCTGGGTCAAAATTTCTGAGTGGCGGAAACATATCATCTTCTGGATCTCCAGCGTAATCGCGAATTAGCAGCTCAACCATAGGACCATATTGATCTTCTGAACACCAGTTTCTATCTTGTCGGCATATTTCTGCTGCTGCTCGAACAAAATACCCATAATGGAAGTGATGATCAGCAAGTCTTTGATGAGAGCCATAAGCTTCTTCGATGCCAAGCAAAGTATCCCATTCTTCGTCATAAACAAAATAGCGAAGTTCATCGAGCTCACCATTAGTTTCGGCAGTGAACCAATCGGAAAGGTGCTCTTTCAACCAGGTTACAACTTGATCTGCCTCCTGATCCATTCCAATTGATCTAGCTATGCCTGCAATTTCTGCAGCTTTACCATAGGCTTTTCCAGACCAATAAGTATCTGTGCTATTAATCCAACTATCCTCTCCGCCTGAAATATAATCCTGCACATATTGTTCAAGGGTGTTTTGATCATAAGTGTTTGGTAGTGATGGCATTAGAGGCAAAACTCCAACAAATGGAATCTGATATTCAAACGAGGATAATTCAGCAAATTTTATGACTCCTCTAGCACTTCGTATTTTGTAATTAGAAGTAGTTTGATCTGAAAATTTCCAATGCATTGGATGCATACCCACAATAGTATCGATAGGGTTGCCTTCAAAATCTAAATAATCATGGCTTACAGTTACAGTGTTAGTAGATCTATCTACTGAATAATTTATGTCGACTTCGCTGACTTCGTTTCTCGCCCGACTAGCAAAATAATCAACCATGTCATTTCCTGGAATGCCTTCAAGAGCAGGAAGGTAGCTGACAGTAAAGGCCGTATAAGCCGTACCATCATTGGGTTTTGTAATAGTAATGTTATTGCTAGCAATGTTGGAATAAGTTGTTCCTGGTTCACCGGTTATAAGAAAATTATTTCTAATTCCAGCAACGTCTGTCCAAACTCCAAGATTATTATCAAACTCATAGAAAGTACCTTTTTCTCCGCTATCAGCTGCTTTGGTTACGATAATCGGGTCGCCATCAAAAACAGTGAAGTAAACATACGGAGAGCCATGAACAAAAGTTGCCCACATAATATTTGTCATATTGCTTGTGGTCCATCCAACCGTTACTGACCCATCGCTATAATCAACTAAATACGCATTAAGCTCGGAATATTTAGAATTAGCAATAGCAATTCCATCAAATACTTCGGCAAATGGTTCGGGACCATCGTATTGTGGGAAATTTCCTCGCAACTGATAGCCACTAGGCAGCCCCATAAGCCTTGCTCCTTTATTGCTTACTCGTGCTCTAATCGGATCTGCTGTCACATGAGCTGGATCATTAAAATCGCCAACTGTCATTTCTCCTAAGAAAGGAATAGAACCCCACCATCTATGAGTAGGCACCCTTTTATCTAAAGCTGGCATTATTTGGGGTTGAAGTTTTGTTGGTGTTCCTGATGGGATATTGGTTGAAGCATCACAACCTGGAATAGCTGGCTCAACAACACCAGCATTATAGATCCAATTACCAAAATCTACTGCACAACGATAACTGTCAGGA
>CACHFV010000002.1:55000-149110 GCA_902579195.1 uncultured SAR86 cluster bacterium
AGGAATCCTTAGTCTTCCGGCGAGGAGGTTTTTCACCTCCTTATTCGTTACTCATGTCAGCATTCGCACTTCTGATACCTCCAGCAAACCTCTCGGTTCACCTTCACAGGCTTACAGAACGCTCTCCTACCATCATCCGAAGATGATCCAAAGCTTCGGTTTATGATTTAGCCCCGGTAAATCTTCCGCGCAGACAAACTAGACTAGTGAGCTATTACGCTTTCTTTAAAGGATGGCTGCTTCTAAGCCAACCTCCTAGCTGTATAAGTCTATTCACATCGTTTTCCACTTAATCATAATTTGGGACCTTAGCTGTTGGTCTGGGTTGTTTCCCTTTCGACTACGGACGTTATCACCCGCAGTCTGTCTCCCTTGCTCATACTCAATGGTATTCGGAGTTTGCATCGGTTTGGTAAGTCGGGATGACCCCCTAGCCGAAACAGTGCTCTACCCCCATTGGTAATACAAGAGGCACTACCTAAATAGTTTTCGGAGAGAACCAGCTATCTCCAAGCTTGATTGGCCTTTCACCCCTATCCACAGTTCATCCCCTCATTTTTCAACATAAGTGGGTTCGGTCCTCCATGTGATGTTACTCACACTTCAACCTGACCATGGATAGATCGCTTGGTTTCGGGTCTAATTCCAGCAACTTGTCGCCCATTTAAGACTCGGTTTCCCTACGCCTACCTAACGTTAAGCTTGCTACTGAAATTAAGTCGCTGACCCATTATACAAAAGGTACGCCATCACCCCGAAGGGCTCTGACTGATTGTATGCTAAAGGTTTCAGGTACTATTTCACTCCCCTAACAGGGGGACTTTTCACCTTTCCCTCACGGTACTTGTTCACTATCGGTCATCTAGGAGTATTTAGCCTTGGAAGATGGTCCTCCCATGTTCAGTCAAAATTTCACGTGTTCCGACCTACTCGATTTCACTATATATAGTCTTTCGTATACAGGGCTATCACCTACTGTGGCTGTCCTTTCCATAACATTCTACTAAACTAAATATAGCTTAAGGGCTGCTCCGCTTTCGCTCGCCACTACTAACGGAATCTCAATTGATTTCTTTTCCTCCGGGTACTAAGATGTTTCAGTTCTCCGGGTTAGCTCCACCTAAGTGGTGACATAAATGTCGGGTTTCCCCATTCGGAAATCCTCGGGTCATAGCCTGTGTACTGGCTCACCGGGGCTTATCGCAAGTTACAACGTCCTTCATCGCCTCTAGATGCCAAGGCATCCGCCTTTAGCACTTAATTACTTGAATAAGTAACCTCAAAGTTAACTCTATTGTTTCTTTGAAATAAATTATTGCAGTTTCGCAAATTGTTCTTTAATAGATCTGTTGATCTTTTGAAAAAGATTTAGTCACTCGTGTGAGTGCCTTCCGTAAGGAGGTGATCCAGCCCCAGGTTCCCCTAGTGCTACCTTGTTACGACTTCACCCCAGTCATGGACCACACCGTGGTAAACGCTCCCCCGAAGGTTAAGCTATCTACTTCTGGTGCAATGCACTCCCATGGTGTGACGGGCGGTGTGTACAAGACCCGAGAACGTATTCACCGCGGCATGCTGATCCGCGATTACTAGCGATTCCGGCTTCATGCAGTCGAGTTCCAGACTGCAATTCGGACTACGAGAGACTTTTTCGGATTGGCTCCAGCTCGCGCTTTAGCAACCGTCTGTATCTCCCATTGTAGCACGTGTGTAGCCCTACACGTAAGGGCCATGATGACTTGACGTCGTCCCCACCTTCCTCCGGCTTATTACCGGCAGTTCCCTTATAGTTCCCGGCCTAACCGCTGGCAAATAAGGGTAAGGGTTGCGCTCGTTATAGGACTTAACCCAACATCTCACGACACGAGCTGACGACAGCCATGCAGCACCTGTATCTCCGCTCCCGAAGGCACTAATCTATCTCTAGAAAATTCGAAGTATGTCAAGTGTAGGTAAGGTTTTTCGCGTTGCATCGAATTAAACCACATGCTCCACCGCTTGTGCGGGTCCCCGTCAATTCATTTGAGTTTTAGCCTTGCGGCCGTACTCCCCAGGCGGATAACTTAACGCGTTAGCTGCGCCACTGGATAAATCCAACGGCTAGTTATCATCGTTTACGGCGTGGACTACCAGGGTATCTAATCCTGTTTGCTCCCCACGCTTTCGCACCTCAGTGTCAGTATCTATCCAGAAAGTTGCCTTCGCCATTGGTATTCCTCTTAATATCTACGCATTCCACCGCTACACTAAGAATTCTACTTTCCTCTCTAGTACTCTAGCTTATTAGTTTTAGATGCAGTTCCGAGGTTAAGCCTCGGGATTTCACATCTAACTTAATATGCCACCTACGCGCGCTTTACGCCCAGTAATTCCGATTAACGCTTGCACCATCCGTATTACCGCGGCTGCTGGCACGGATTTAGCCGGTGCTTATTCTGTAATTAACGTCAAGGTTAGATGGTATTAACACCTAACTTTTCCTCGTTACCTAAAGTGCTTTACAACCCGAAGGCCGTCATCGCACACGCGGCATGGCTGGATCAAGCTTTCGCTCATTGTCCAATATTCCCTACTGCTGCCTTCCGTAGAAGTCCGGGCCGTGTCTCAGTCCCGATGTGGCTGGTCATCCTCTCAAACCAGCTAAGGATCGTTGCCTTGGTGAGCTTTTACCTCACCAACAAGCTAATCCTGCATAGGCTCATCCGATGGCAAGAGCCGAAGCCCTCTTTACTCCGTGGAGATTATGCGGTATTAATTCGAGTTTCCTCGAGCTATCCCCCTCCATTGGGTAGATTCCTATGTGTTACTCACCCGTCCGCCACTGTACTCGTATCCGAAGATACTTTCTCGTTCGACTTGCATGTATGAGGCCTGCCGCCAGCGTTCAATCTGAGCCATGATCAAACTCTTCAAATAAACTGTTTATCTGCCTTAAAGGCAGAAATGATTTTTCACATTAAATGTGAAATTTTCTTTTGGGCACCCACACGAGTGACTAAATTGTTCTCAATTAGATCGACCGCATCATTGTGCGGAACCACAAAGTATAGACCTTTCGGATAAAAAAGAAAGCTTTTTTTTAATTATTTTTATATCTTTATTTGGTTAGCTAAAACCAAGCTATAGTAAGGTTTCGCAAGGATTGATTTTTATCTCTTCTCCATGAAAAAAATTGATCGTATTCCGTGTAGGAACAATGTGATTCTTTGTTGATAATTTTTATATGTTTTTCGTGCAATTTTGCTTCGCAAAGTGACCTTAAATCCATGTACATTTTGCCATCTCTAACTGTTATGTATCTGTCTATATTGAGACCATATTCTTGAAATGAATCTATGAAATCTCTTTTTACTTCAAAATGATCTTTACTAATATGGGGCCCAATGTATGCATGAGTGATACCAAGCTCATCATTTTGCAAAGCCTTTTCTATAATCCCTGATGCAATACCACGCCAACCACAATGCAATCCTATTATTACCTTATTTCTCTCATTCCAAAGAATCAGAGGGATGCAGTCTGCAGTTCTAATTGCATTTGCCACATTCAACTCCCTCTCTATATAACCGTCATATTCATTGGTGCTCGAATCAAGATTAAATATTGATGTGCCATGAACCTGTACAAATTCATTAAAGGCGGATACCCCAAAAGCTCGATTTAAAAGATTATGCTTACCTTCTTTATCTTGATCACAAAATTGTTTCTCACTCTTTAGAGATATCACGATATTAGGTGATTCGCAGACCTTTAAAAAACGATAGTCTTTAAAATCTATAACTTCCATTTAACTTAGTGCTTTCATTGTGTTCTGGATAGCTTCGGGAATGTCGGCTTTGAACTCATAAGCCTTACCTTCAAAATCAAAAGCAAGACTGTATGCATGCAAAGCCTGTCTGCCCAATGAAGCCACTACCTCAACCTCGTCTGGGCTACTATTTTTCCAC
The DNA here is from genome assembly GCA_902579195.1 of uncultured SAR86 cluster bacterium. GTDB lineage: Bacteria > Pseudomonadota > Gammaproteobacteria > Magnimaribacterales > TMED112 > TMED112. The sequence continues at coordinate 58,948 of CACHFV010000002.1, forward strand.
TGTTTAATATTTGAATACTGTGCATCACCAGCTATTGGGTGGCCTAAATGTTTAAGATGCACTCTTATTTGATGCGTCCTTCCAGTTTCTAAGGAAACGTCAAGTAATGAAAAATTTGAGAACTTAGTTTTTACTTTGAAATGGGTGATTGCTTCTCTTCCGCCTTCTTTAACGCAAAACAACAACCTATTTTTTGGGTGCCTGCCGATAGGTTTATCAATAGTCATCCCTGCGATGGGCGATCCATGTACTAATGCGTAGTAGTTTCTTTTGATAACTCTTTCTTGAATCATTTCAGTTAACAGGGTGTGTGCCTTTAAAGATCTTGCTACAACCATAAGACCGCTTGTGTCTTTATCCAATCTATGAACAACTCCATACCGAGGGATATCCCTTTGCTTTGGATATTTATATAAAAGCCCATTAATTAATGTGCCATCCTTTTGGCCTGCTCCAGGATGCACAGTTAAATTGGCTTGTTTATTAATAATTAAAAAATCTTTGTTCTCAAAAACCACATCTAGCCCAATATCTTCAGCCTCATCATTACTTTCGATTTCAAGATTAATTGTTATGTCGACAAGATCACCTGTTTTTAGTTTGTAATTTCTTTTCGTGACTTTGTCATTAACCAATACTTCTCCTTTCTCTATTAATTCTTGAACTATTCCTCTTGAAATACTGTCAAACTCATGTGAAAGAAAGATATCAATGCGTTTATGAGCATTCTCTTCGTCAATTTGAAATCTTTTTGATATCATTGGTTTTTAGTTTAATGCATATAAATATTTTTCATGAAAAATAAATTAGTTTTAACAATACTTACAGTTCTTATTCTGGCTGGCTGTGCATCAAAACCAGAAACTGAGGAAGAAAGAGAACCTGCAGAGGTTATTCTTTATCAATTGGCTCAGGATAGGATCAATGCTAAAAACTATTCTGGTGCAGTTGAATCTCTATCAAGAATAGAGAGGTTCTATCCATTTGGTGTTTATGCAGAACAAGCAAGAGCTGATCTAATTTACGCATTTTATATGAGCGGCGACTATGACCAAGCTTATGCTGCCTCAGAAAAATTTATTAGATTGTATCCACGAAATACTAATATTGATTATGCATACTTCATGAAGGGCATGACTGGCTACTACCAAGATGAAGGCTTGCTGAATGACATCTTTGCGTTAGATCTATCTAAAAGGGATACTTCGCCTGCTATGCAATCTTATGCAGATCTCACTGAATTTATTATTAGGTATCCAGAAAGTGAATATATAGACGCAGCTAGAGAAAGACTTATATTTTTAAGAAATTTGATAGCAAGTAGTGAGCTTGATGGTGCTGAATATTACATGAAGAGAGGCGCATATTTGGCTGCTGCTAATAGAGCCAATTATGTTCTCAAAAATATTCCAAACTCTACGGAACGAGAAAGAGCCTTAAGAATTCTTAAAGAAGCTTATGAACGACTTGGCTATGATGAGTATGCTGAGAAAATTTCAAGCTTTGAAGCAAATTAAAAAATGAATTACATAATCTTTGGAGTCTTGGCTCCAATTCTATATTGGTTAATTAGAATGGCAATAAAGAGTTTTGTCATTAATTTTATTAATAACGCAAAAAGAAACTCTGGTGTAAAAAATATGACGCAATGCTCAAAGTGCAAAATGTTTGTTGATGAGGAAGATATGCAGATAGTAGACGGGGATTTTATTTGCAACAAGCCCGAATGTAAGACGTAATGCCAAGTTTAAGAATAATATCTGGTGAGCTTGGTGGCAGAGTCATAAAAACTCCAGTAAAGAAAATATTAAAACCAACTCCATCCAGAGTAAGAGAACAGCTATTCTCATGGATAAGGCCTAACCTAGCAGATACTCAATGTTTAGATTTATTTGCAGGAAGTGGAGCATTAGGAATAGAAGCATTATCAAATGGAGCAGATAATTGTATTTTTGTTGAACAGAACCAGGAACTAAACTTTTATCTCAAAAATAATTGTGCCGATCTTGGAATTACGGCCAAGTCTGAAATACTTAAACAAAGTGTAGAGAATTTTGTTCGGAGAGTTAAGGATAAAAAATTCGATATAATATTTTTTGATCCGCCATTTAATAAAGAATATATATCTATACTTATCCCAAAAATTATTGATAGATTTACCAAAAAAGGCACTCTCATATATATAGAAAATAGAACTTCAGATGAGAAATATAATTTTGATGCGCTTAAAATAATTAAAGAGACAGTTTCAGGGGAATCAAATGGTAAATTGTACAGAGTAACATTATGAGAATAAGCACACGATCATCAAAACTCGCATTAAGGCAAGTTGATATCTTTCTTAACAATTTAAATGCGGAAAGCTTAGTGCCAGAAATAAAAAAACAAATAACTTCAGGAGATATAAAAAGCCAGAAAGGTGAGAATTTGTTTGATAAAGCACATTTTGTTGAAGATATAGAAAAAAGTCTGATCAATAATGAAGCAGATATAGCCATTCATTCACTAAAAGATATGGCTGTAGTTGATAATGAACATCTTGAAATTTATGCCATGATTGGGGGCGTTAATCGGGGTGATCGTTTAATCCTAAAAAACGATACTGAAACTAATAAAATTGAAAATTTGCATATTGGCACATCTAGCCTCAGACGATTGAATCAATGCAAGCACTTTATGCCAAGCTGTAAAATATCAGAAATTAGAGGCAATGTTGATACAAGAATTGAAAAGTTAAATTCAGGAGAATTTGATGCAATTATACTTGCTAACGCTGGCCTTGAAAGGCTTGGATTATCAACAAACTCTATTTCATTAGATATGCAAAAATTTTTACCGGCTGTTGGTCAAGGCATCATAGCTATTCAATGTCGAAAAGATGACTACGCCACCAAGAGAGTCCTTGATCCTTTAAGAGATGAAGCCCAAATTTCTATGATCAATTTAGAAAGGGCTTTCATAAAACAAATTGGAGGGAACTGTCATTCAGCTCTATCAGTCATGGCATCTTCTAATGGTCAAAACTTATCGATTTCATCTCAAATATTTGGCAAAAATGACTATATTGCATTGACTGAAACTGGCTTGTTAAAAGATGGCCAGTTGCTTTTAGATAAAATGGTTAGGCAAGCTGAACAACTTGGAGGAATAGATCTGCTCAATGAATATAATTGATACTAGCACAAATTTTTTACCCAAATCAGGTATCTGCAATATTCCTTTATTTGCTATCAATAAGATTGAGCATGCTGACCTATCTGGCAGTAAGGAAATTGTAATATTTCAAAGCCCTTCTGCAGTAAAAAACTATAGCTTTCTTGAAAAACTTGCAGATAAAAAAATTATTGCAATGGGGCCAGGCACACAAAAAGCATTACAAGAGAAGGGTTTAGATTCTACCCTGCCCAAAAACTATAATTCTGCTGGAATTATAGAATATTTAGAATCTGATTTTGATGACAACAGTGTCTTGATAGTCAAAGGTGAAAATGGCGTAAATGATATTGAAGAACACATTAATAACTATGGTGGCGATGTGGAATCTATTTCAGTATACCGAAGGAATGTATTTGAAGATTACACTCAGATTGGAAATGATTATTTAAATGCAGACGCTATCATCTTTACAAGCACAATGGCTGCCAAGATTTACTTTGAAAAGATTTATCAAAATAGAGTCAATGCAAGATTTTATTCAATTTCAAATCGCATTAAAAGCATAATCGAAGAGTATGGCTTTGAAGCCATTACTCTTGATTATTTTTCAGATAATTTGCTTGAGAAAATAAAGACTACTTAGCTTTTGACTTTGTCATTGAGGCAAAGAACTCTAAGTTTGTCTTAGTGTTTTTGAGTTTAGAAATTAAGAACTCAGTCGCAGCAACCTCTTCCTGTTCGCTCAACACCTTTCTTAACATATGAACTCTATTTAACTCATCCTTTTCAACTAAGAGATCTTCTCTTCTGGTGCCTGATCTTAAGATATTAATTGCAGGGAAGATTCTTCTTTCTGCTATCTTTCTTTCAAGGTGAACTTCCATATTACCTGTTCCCTTGAATTCCTCGTAGATAACTTCATCCATTTTTGAGCCTGTATCAACAAGCGCAGTAGCCAAAATAGTAAGACTTCCACCTTCTTCAAGATTTCTAGCAGCACCATAAAATCTTTTTGGTCTTTCAAGAGCATTAGAGTCAACGCCACCTGAAAGAATTTTTCCACTAGAAGGCTGAACAGTGTTATAAGCTCGGCCTAATCTTGTAATTGAATCTAAAAGTATTACAACGTCTTTTTTATGTTCCACAAGTCTCTTTGCTTTCTCAATTACCAGATCAGCAACCTGCACATGTCTTTGTGGTGATTCATCAAAAGTACTTGCCACAACTTCAGCATCTACTGACCTTTGCATATCAGTGACCTCCTCAGGCCTTTCATCAATAAGCAGAACTATCACATGTGTATCTGGATTATTTTTAATGATTGATTGCGCTATATTCTGAAGCAATAAAGTTTTACCAGCTTTTGGAGGTGAAACTATTAGTCCCCTCTGGCCTTTACCTATTGGGGCCACAAGATCAATGATTCTTGATGAAATATCTTGTGAAGTACCAGACCCTGTTTCCAGCTTCAATCTTGAATCAGGAAATAATGGCGTTAAGTTTTCAAATGCAATTTTTTCTTGCGTTTTTGATGGTTCAGCGTCATTAATGCTTTCAACCTGAACCAAGGCAAAATATCTTTCTTGCTCGCGCGGAGGTCTAATATTTCCTACTACAAAATCACCTGTTCTAAGATTGAACTTTCTTATTTGGCTTGGAGAAACATAGACATCATCGGGCCCTGCTAAATAAGAACCCCATGGTGATCTAAGGAATCCAAAGCCGTCAGGAAGTGTTTCAAGAATACCTCCACCCAGTAATTCCTTACCATCCTTGGAAATTGTTTTTAGGATATTAAAGATAATATCTGCTTTCTTTTGTCGAGAAATACTCTTAAGGCCATGCTCTTCTGCAATAACAATAAGTTCTTTTGTTGTCTTTTGTTTTAATTCTAGTGCGTTCATAATTTAAAGTTTGTTTGAAGATGAAGGAGGTGTGTGTGCCTTAAATTAGATTCTAATTTATTTTGAAAGTGATTAGAAGTTGCGTGTAACCAAATCTTCTAGCTCTTCAAGGCTAACAGCACCAATAAGGCTATCAACCATCTCTCCACCCTTAAAAATCATAAGAGAAGGTATGCTTCTCACATTATATTCGAGAGCTAGATCTCTGTTAGTATCAACGTCGACTTTACAAATGTTTAGGTTTTCGGAATATTTTTCTGCAAGCTCTTCAAGCCTTGGGGCTATCTGTTTGCAAGGACCACACCATTCTGCCCAAAAATCTACAAGGACTAACTTCTCGTTGCCAAGAACTTCGGATGTAAAATTTTCTTTAGTTACTGATGTTGTCATAATTTTCCGCTACCCATTTTGCAAAATATGTAAGTACTGAAGATGAGCCAGCTCTGAATAGACTTATTAAAGTCTCAGGGACTACATTATTCCCAAAATAATTTTTGTCAATACCCATTCTCAACATTGCATACTCACCACTCACCTGGTAAGCAAAGATTGGAACATCAAATTTAGACTTTAGTTTTGAAATAATATCTAAATAGGCTAACGCTGGTTTGACCATCACAATGTCTGCACCTTCGTTAATATCAAGCTGAATCTCTTTAAAAGACTCATTTATATTTCGGTAATCCATTTGATATGTATCTTTATTTATTCCTTCAGACTGTGCAGATCCTACCGCATCTCTGAATGGACCATAGAAATTAGAGGAGTACTTTGCAGCATAACTTAATAGGATAGTGTCTTTGTGATTATGTTTTTCAAGCTCTTCTCTAATAACGCCAATTCTGCCGTCCATCATATCTGAGGGCGCCAAGATATCAGCCCCAGCATTGGCAAGATTTATTGACATTTTTTTAAGAGCATCAAGCGTCACATCATTATCAACTTTTCCATCAATAACTATTCCATCATGCCCACTAGAATTATATGGGTCTAGTGCAACATCTAAAACTAACATTGTGTCGGGAAACTCTTTCTTTATCCTTTGAACAAGTTGGCACATAAAATTGTTTTCATTTAGCACCTCTTTTGAAAGCGGATCTTTAACTTCTGTATTTATGTTTGGAAATAGTGCTACAGTATTTATGCCACAATCTTTCAAACTTTCAATTTCATTAAAAATATCCTCAGATGAATATAGGTATTGTCCGGGCATTGAGCTAATTTCTTGCTTTGAATGGATGGTATCTGAAACAAATAATGGCTGAATAAGCTTAGATCTACTAATTGTTGTATCTGAAACGAGATTTCTAATTGTCCTGTTCTGTCTTAATCTTCTTGGTCGAACTTTAGGAAATAATTTTTTGTACATAATTAAATTTGGAGAATAATTATAACCCAATTGTATTATTTCAAGGTCTTTTATAGATATCTTTAATAAAAAAAGGGTATTTTTTTAAACATTTAAGTTTATAAAATGTTACTAAAATCGTTGAATTTGTTTATAACTTTCATTAAAATCGTCTAAATGAAAGTTTTAGTATTAAATGGAGTAAACCTAAATATGCTCGGTAAACGAGAGACTGAATTATATGGTTCAGAGACTCTTAGTGACTTAGAAACTAGACTTACGTCTTTGAATAATGATGTAGTTCTTGAGTTTTTTCAAAGTAACTCCGAAGAGGATATTATAAATAAAATCCATAGTCATAAGGAAGAAAAATATGATTTTGGCATATTTAATTTTGGCGCTCACACTCATACCAACATAGCAATTAGGGATGCAATATTGTCCGTCAAACTTCCTTTCTATGAAGTACATATTTCAAATGTCTATGCAAGAGAGGAGTTTAGACATGTTTCTTTCTTTAGTGATATTGCTGAAGGGTCAATTGTTGGATTTGGGTTTGATGGTTATGAATTTGCTCTATTAAAAATATTGAGGAATAAAAATGGATCTTAGGAAAATAAAAAAATTAATTGAAATGCTTCAAGAATCAGATCTAAATGAAATTGAAGTAAAAGAAGGTGAAGAGAGTGTCAGAATTAACAGGAAGAAGGAAAGTGTCATACATACATCTGCTCCCCTTTCAGTTGGACAAAATTTAAACCAATCATCAGTGCCTTTACCACAAACAGATAGCTCTGAAATAGAAAGTGAACAAGCTGCCGAGAATTTAAATCACATTACTTCTCCAATGGTTGGAACATTTTATAGAAAACCAGCCCCAGACAAAGAACCATTCATAGAAGTTGGCCAGACTGTGAAAAAGGGAGATACAGTATGCATCATTGAAGCAATGAAAATGATGAATCAGGTTAAATCAGAATTTGATGGGAAAGTCATAGCCATTAACATTGAAGATGGCGATCCAGTCGAATTTGGTCAAGAGTTAATTTCAATTGAAAAGTCCTAAAAAAATACTTATTGCTAACAGAGGTGTTATAGCAATAAGAGCACTACGAGCAGCGAAGGAACTTGGTTATCAAGTTGCTTCGGTTTATTCCACAATCGATAAGGATCAAAAACATTTAAAACTATCTGATGAAGCAATTTGTATTGGGCCTGCAGCTGCAAAGGATAGTTATTTAAATGAAGCGGCTATAATTTCTGCGGCAGAGCTGGCTAGTGCTGATGCAATATATCCTGGATATGGTTTCCTCGCAGAAAACTCATCTTTTGCAGAAAAATGCAATCAAAGTGGCTTTAAATTTGTTGGACCCGATCCAAAAGTAATAGGTATCATGGGTGATAAAATTAAGGCGAAGGAACTTGTTGAATCTTTAGGAGTGCCAATTGTTCCTGGATACACTGGTAGGATTGAGTCTAAAGAGCAGGTTGAAAAAATTACAGATCATATTGGCTATCCAGTTATTGTTAAAGCTTCAGCTGGTGGTGGTGGCAAAGGAATGCGCGTAGTGCTTGAAAAAGAACAGCTTTGGGATTCAGTTGTGAGCGCACAAAATGAGGCTCGGCTTGCTTTTGGCAATGATGAAGTTTTTATAGAGAAATATCTCCAAAAACCACGTCATATAGAGGTGCAAGTTTTTGGTGATGGGAAAGGCAAAATGGTTCATCTTTTTTCAAGAGATTGTTCTTTGCAAAGACGTTACCAAAAGATTGTTGAGGAAGCTCCTGCAAAAAATATCCCACTAGATAAATTAACCGAGATTCAAGATATTTGTGTAAAAGCATGTGCAGAACTTAAATATGAAGGAGCAGGAACTCTTGAATTTTTATATGAAGATGGTGAATTTTTCTTCATTGAAATGAATACCAGAATACAAGTTGAGCATACTGTAACAGAAATGATTACAGGCGTTGATCTTGTTCAAGCGCAACTAGCTCTTGCCCTTGAAGGCAAATTTGATTTAGAGCAATCAAATTTAAGAATAAATGGTCATGCTATGCAGTGTAGAATAAATGCAGAAGATCCTGAAACGTTCATACCTTCGCCTGGCGAGATCACAAATCTTCACAGGCCAGGTGGTTACCATGTGCGTTTTGAATCACAAGCTTATAGCGGATATAAAGTACCAGCAAATTATGATTCACTTATTGCTGAGGTGATTGTCAAAGATAATAATCGGGATAATACGATCAATAAAATGCGGATGGCTCTCGATGAACTTGTTGTTGAAGGAATTAAAACCAATAAATCACTTCATCAGAAGATTCTTGATGATGAGAGTTTCAAGAATATTGAGTATTACATTAAGTATTTAGAAGAGAAGTTAATTTAAATGAATGAAATTTATAACCACCAAGAAATAGAAGCTCAGGCGCAATCAAACTGGGAAAAAAATTTAATATTCAAGGCTAATATCAGCGATACAAAGCCGAAATATTACTGTTTATCAATGCTTCCATACCCTTCAGGAAATTTGCATATGGGACATGTAAGAAACTATGCAATTGGTGATGCTGTTTCACGCTATAAACGCTTGAAAGGATTCAATGTCCTTCAGCCAATGGGATGGGATGCATTTGGTTTGCCTGCTGAGAATGCGGCTATTAAAAATAACATTCATCCAAAAGATTGGACAGAAAAAAATATTGCCCAAATGAAAAAACAACTTATATCTTTGGGGTTTGCATATGATTGGTCAAAAGAAGTGAATACTTCTGATGAGTCTTATTATAAATTTGAGCAGGAGCTATTCTTAAAATTTTTAGAAAAAGGTTTAGCATACAGAAGGAAATCGCTTGTTAACTGGGATCCAGTTGATATGACCGTGCTAGCAAATGAGCAGGTTATAGACGGCAAAGGATGGAGAACTGGTGCTGAAGTAGAGTTAAAAGAAATCGAAACATGGTTTCTTAAAATAACTGATTATGCTGATGAGCTTGAAGCTGATTTAGAAAAAATTGATTGGCCTGAAAATGTCATCAATATGCAAAAAAATTGGATAGGAAGGTCTAAGGGGGCTGAACTATCATTTGATCTTGATAACGGCGACGAGATAAAGGCATTTACCACTCGACCTGATACACTTTTTGGGGTAACTTTTTTTGGCATTTCTCCAAATCATCCACTTACCAAAAAATTAGCTCAAGACAATGAAGCACTTCAAGAATTTCTTGATGAAGTGAATAAAACTTCTGCGGCCGAAGCAGATATGGCTAAAGCTGAAAAAAAGGGATTTAAAACTAATTTAAATATTATTCACCCAGTAACAAAAGAAAAAATTCCTGTTTGGGTAATAAATTATGTTCTGATGGAATATGGAACAGGGGCTATCATGGGGGTTCCAGCACATGATGAAAGAGATTTTGAATTCGCAATAAAGTATGAAATTCCTGTCACAAGAGTAATCTCATCTGAGCAAGATTTGCCATTTTCAGATGAAGGACCATTAACAAATTCAGGCAAGTATGATGGTTTGTCATCTACTGAAGGCTTTGAAGCAATTACAAATGATCTTCCTAAGGGTAAATGCAATATTCTTTATCAATATCGTTTGAGAGACTGGGGAGTGAGCAGGCAAAGGTACTGGGGTTGCCCTATTCCAGTCATTTATGATGGTGATGATGCGAAACCTGCAAATGAACTTCCTGTTAGCCTTCCATATGAGTCTGTGCCTCTGCATCAAAATGATAACTTTAAACAGCTGCCTAATGAGGCAACAAGAGAGACAGATACATTTGATACTTTTATGGAATCATCATGGTATTTCATTAGGTACGCATCTGCAGAAAACAAAAATGAAGTTTTTGATTCTAATACCAAGTATTGGTTACCAGTAGATTTGTATATTGGTGGTGTTGAGCATGCTATTTTACATCTCCTATATTCAAGGTTCTTTTTTAAAGTTCTGAGGGATATGGGTCTAGTTGAAGGAGATGAGCCTTTTAAAAAGCTTTTAACCCAAGGGATGGTATTAAAAGATGGAGCTAAGATGTCAAAATCCAAAGGCAATACTGTTGACCCACAGGAATACATTGTGAAATATGGTGCTGATTCGATAAGAACTTTTATGATTTTTGCTAGCCCGCCTGAGCAATCACTTGAATGGTCAGATAATGGCTTAGAAGGCTGTCATAAATTCTTAAAAAGATTATGGGCGACATCACATAAAATTAAATCTGCCAATGAAGGAGATTTTGTCCCAAGTGGATCATCTCTTGAAGATGATTGTAAGAGCATCTTCATAAAAATGAATGATGATTATGAAAAAAGATTAAACCTCAATACAGTAGTTTCATCATGCATGGAAATACTCAACAATATCAATAAGAGAATATCTGGAACTACAATTTCAGCTTCGAAAGAAGATTTATTTAAGGTTTATGACTTTTTGATTGTCGCTTTGTCGCCAATTGCACCACACATTGCTGAGACTATCTATCATGAGGTTCTTGGAAAAGATATCAACGTTGCTCAATGGCCAAATGATGAATTCTTTATTAATCAACAAACAGTAGTCAAATACCTAGTCCAGGTTAATGGAAAGGTAAGAGGCAACATGGTGCTTGAAGCTGGCCTCGATCAGGCTACAGTTGAAGCTAAGTCAATGGAAAATGAAAATGTTGCAAGACACCTAGAAAATAAGAATATAATTAAGGTTATTTTTATAAAAGATAAGTTAATCAATTTTGTACATTCATAGATTTTTCATTGTTTTATTTCTAACTGCTTGCTCTACAAGCATGAAAGACTTTACAACCTTAAAATTTGATAGCAGCTTTTCTTCATCTGATAAATTCTTCTTCACTGAATGTCTGTACGGTAAAAGCTCTGAGTACAGTCTTCAGAATCTTAAATTCAAATCTGTAGCTGAGAATATCACAAGTGAAGGCCTCGAATTTAACACTAGATATTTAGGATCAATGGAGTATGAAGCTGGGAGTGATTCTTTCTTATTAGAGACAATGCGAATAAATACGACCAACTATATTTCAAGCAATATGGCCAAAGAAGAGCAGAACAGAATTAAAGAGGATATGCTTTCTGAATTCTGCCAAACAATCAAGACTAATGGCTAGCATGGAGCTAAAAGCAACAAATTTTTTATCTCAAAAAGATTCAAACTATATAAACTTTTTCCTTTATGGCGAAGAACCATCTCTTACTTTTAGATGCTTAAAGCATGTTCTTTTAAACGAGGACATGAAGATGATTGAAAAGATATATCTTAATCTTGACGACGAGAACTTTGAGTCGAATTTTACGCAATCAATAATGACTAACAGCTTATTCAATGAAAAAAAAATAATTTTCATCAATCTGGAAAAGAATAGATTAAATAAAGATATTCTTAAAAACATTAGCATCGTATGTGAGCTTGAATCCAGTAATAAGATCATAATGCAAACACCCAATATTTCTAAAAAAGTCTTTAAAAAAGATATAGCGCCGGCTCTGACAGATAAATTCGTAACAATAGATTGCTCAATACTTTATGAATCCGATGTTGTCGGCTTTCTAGAACAAAATTTACCAAAAAGCTTAAATAATAGAAAAAACATAATGGAATTAGTCTCGCTCTATGAGGGAAATTTTTCATTGCTTGTAAATGATATAGATTTAATTCAGCTGCTTCCTGATGATTCAGATCTAAGACAACATGTCTTTGGTGATAGCTCTGTTAAGAATAATTTTAAATTAGCCGAATACATTGCAAACAATAACTATGAAGCTGCTCTTGAAATAGTTGATTCAATGGAAAGGAATGACAGAAACTCAATTACACTGCTAATTTGGATGCTTACTAGGGACTGCAATGCTCTCAATGCATTAAAAATGGGCAGAAAGAATCTGAAAGAATTTGGCATCTGGGATAACCAGATTAACTTGTATCAAAAAATGGAAAATAGATTAACTAAAAATCAAATAACAGAAGTAACTAGCATTCTCGATGATGCTGATAAGAAAGTAAAAGGGGTATTGCCTGGTAATTCTTGGTTAACAGCTAGAGAAGCTGTTAGGTTGCTTTCTGCTTAACTAAAAAGAGACTTAATCCAATTCCAAATTATTGCTATCAGTCTTTGGAAGAAACCTAATTCCTCGACATCTTCAAGGTATATTAAATCTGTTTCAGCAAGTACATTATTGTCACCATCAAGAACCCTAAGTGTGCCAGCCTGATCAGACGCTGAAATTGGTGCCAATATTCTTGTACCTACTTCAACTTCATATCTAATAGACTCTCTTTGATCTTTTGTTAATGTAAGAATAATGTCTTTTGTGGCGCCAACAGAAACACTTTCACTCTTCCCAGCAACTATTTCAACATCTCTTAAAGATTCGTTCGCATCAAAAAGCTTAACAGTGTCGTAATGTCTGAAGCCATAAGTCATTAATGCTGAAACATCGTTAAATCTTTTGTCGTCCTCACTGCCCAAAACCACGGCAACTAATCTCATATCTCCTCTCATTGCTGATCCAACTAGACAATAACCAGCCGCTGAAGTATAACCAGTTTTACCGCCATCAAATATTTCATCTCTCCACAACAATCTATTTCTGTTAGCTTGTTTTATGCCATTGTAAGTAAAGTACTTCTCTGAATAGAGCTGATATTGTTTTGGAAAATCTTTTATTAGCGCTGCTGTAAGTAATGCAAGATCATACGCAGAAGTAACATTTAAAGGATCAGGAAGACCTGAAGCATTATTAAATGATGAGTTTTTCATACCTAAATTATCAGCAAACTCATTCATCACATAAGCAAAGTTATCCTCACTACCTTCTGCGTGTTCTGCTAAGGCAACGGCTGCATCATTTCCTGACTGTATTATCATCCCTTTTAATAAGTCAGAAACTTTAACTTTAGTTCCTTCCCTGATAAACATTCGGGAGCCTTCAGTTTTCCAGGCCTTGACTGAGATCTTTGGCTCATCATCTAAGCTAATAAAATCTTCTTTGATGTAATCTGCAATCACATAACTTGTCATTAATTTTGTAAGGCTTGCTGGCTCTACAGGCTCATCAGCATTGTAGCTCACCAAGACCTTGCCAGTATTTGGCTCATATAAGATGTAGCTACCGACTCCAAGATCAGGTGGATTTGGTATTGCTGATAAATTCAGTGCAAAAAACACTAAAAAAATATTCAATATTTTATTCATAAAATTTTTCTGAGATAGCAACCGCAAGTTGATGAACAGATAATGCGTATTTACTACTTCGGTTATATTTAGTTATTACCCTAAAATTGTCAAACCCAATAAATAATTTTGTTGCACCTTCTTCAAAAAATAATAATGGTGTCAAATCATCGTCCTGGTTAGTTGTAATACTAAATCCTGCTTCATTTAGAGCATCTGGTGAAACTTTTGTGCGAAAGTTATTTATTTTAAATGGGAATTCAAGTTCATCGATCTGCTCATCATTTAAATTACTATATTCTTGGCTCAACGCTACTTGAGCTGCTGCTGGCTGATTAGAATTCCACCCATGAACTTTTAAAAAATTTGCCACACTGGCAATACCATCCATCTTTGAATTTAAAAGATCGACATAACCATCATAATCGTAGTCAACCCCATAGGCGTTATAGCTTGAAGGGATAAATTGTCCTAGACCTATAGCTCCAGACCAAGAACTTTTGATTTCTTTTGGGTTTAACCCATATCTTTTTGACAGGACCAACAATGCGATTAGCTCTCTTTGCCAAAACTTACTATCAGGGTCAAACGCACGAGTAAAAATTGTATCTAAAGGGTTAAAGGACCCTAAATAACCGCCATAGTTTGTTTCCAGCCCAATTATCGATGCTATATAAAACTTTGAAACTCCATAGTCTTTTTCAACTTTATTGAAGATATCAGCATTTTCATTAATAAAGTTGACGCCATTCAATATTCTGGTGTCTGTCACTCTTTTTGACCTGTAGTCATCCCAAGTAGCTTTTACTTCCGGCTGATTGCTCCTTAAATCTACTGCTTTTGGAGAAGGTTGCGCATCTTTGATGTAATCAATAATTTCTTCTCTTGTAAGATTTGATTCCTCAACTGCCAGATCAATGAAATTTTTAACATCATCTCTTTCAAGCAAATTTGCCTTTAATGACATTGAGATAAAAATGATTAATAAAACTCTGATCATCTTAAAAACCCTCTAGATGAAAAAATTAAACCTAGCATTATAGAAAAGCATAACAGAGATGAGCCTCCCTTTGTAAAAAATGGTAGTGGCAAGCCCACCACAGGGATTAAACCACTCACCATTAATATATTTAAAAGAAAGCTAAAACCAATAACCAAAGTAAAATATGTTCCAAGATAATATGGTGATAAATCATCTGTTAGCCTTTTTTCAGTCATTGAAAACAAAGTAGTGAATACAATGAAAATTGCTAGCAGTAAAAATATAAAGAAAACACCTATGAAGCCAAATTGCTCAGCATAAATTGAAAAAATAAAGTCAGTATCTGCTTCAGGTAAAAAATTAAATTCATTTTGTTTGCTATTTAAAAAACCTTCACCAACGATACCGCCAGAACCAATGCTAATCTCTGATTGCAGTATATTCCACTTTTCTGAAAGTGTTTGATCAGAAGAGAACCAGCTCATAATTCTTCCTTTTTGATAATTTGTTAATCCAAAATTATAAATTATTGGTGAAAAAAGAATTGCAAAAGCTCCCATGCCTATGAAATATCTTCTATCCAGCCCACAAATAAATAAGAGCATTAAGCCAGACAAAATATAAACTAGGCCGGTACCTAAATCGGGTTGAATTATTATTGGAATTGAAGATAAGAATAAGATCCCAAGCAAAAAATATGATCTAAACGGATTAAATTGGAAGCTATAGAACCGTAAATACTGAATTGCAAATAGTGGGTAAGCGATTTTCATAAACTCAGTTGGCTGCAAGCTCAAGAAACCAAAATCAAGCCATCTTTGAGCGCCATTAACCTCTTTACCAATAATCTCAACGCTCAAAACAAGCAAAATATTCCCTAAAAAGAATAGCCAGCCGAATGACAGAATTCGATTAAGATTAATTTGATAAAAGAAGAGTGTTACAAGAACAATTGCAAAAATATTTATAGTTAAAAATCTTAAAAAGTAATAAATATCTATAGAAGTTACCGAGTATATTGTTAACGAGCCCATAAAAATAATGCCTACTAATGACAAAAGAATTACAGCCGACCGCAGATCAATTAACATCCAGCAGATCCTCCAGAACTTCTTTTGCTATTGGGCCAGCAGTTCGCCCACCGCTCTCTCCATTTTCAATAATTACTGCTATTGAAAATTTCGGATCATCATAAGGCGCATACCCAATGAATATTGCATGGTCTCTTAGATTGATATTTTTTCTTACTTCGTCATATTCTTCACGAGAATTAATATCTACAACTTGAGCTGTCCCACTTTTGCCTGCAAGTTTTAAAGCACCAGCGTTTATTCGAAAACCAGTACCATTTGGGGAGTAGATTACATCTATTAAAGCTTTGTTAAGCTTTTCCCAATCTAAATCTGACATATCGGTGCTTATTGAAAGTGATTCTTCATTGCTTGTGGCTAGATAAGGTAACTTGTAGTTGCCATTAGAGGCTAAAATACCTGAAATTAAGGCAAGATGAAGAGGAGTTGTAAGCATATACCCTTGACCAACACCCAGGTTTATAAAATCTCCTTTAAAAAGATCTTTGCCAAAGTTTTTTTGCTTCCAATTATCATTAATCAATGGGCTAAATTGGTGCGGGTAACAATCCTGGCACAATTTTGAGCCAAACGATGATGATTCTAAGAAATTCACAAATTTATTTTTTTCATAACGAATTGAAAGATTCATAAAAAATGGATTTGAACTTTCAATAAGAGCTTTACTTAAATCTGTTAGGCCATGCCCTCCTTCTCTCCACGCATTAAAAACACGCTCTTCTTCCTCAAATCTAAAGAAACCATCATCAAAGATAGTTTCTTCCCAACTTGTGTATTGATTGCTTAGTGCGAAGGTACTTAGCAATGGCTTGATAGTTGATGCAGGCGGATATAATCCCATGAATGCTCTATTAAATAATGGTCTATTAGAGTCGTTAAGGAGATCTTGATATTGAGATGAGGTTATATCTCTTAAGGTGTTTGCACTTATAGAGGGCGCACTCACTGCAACAGGTATACTGAAGTCTCTTAAATCTATTACAACTACCGAGCCTTTTCGATTTCCAATCAAATCATATGCAAGTTTTTGAGCATCATAATTTATTGAAATTTTGAGCTCTTCACCCTCTTGGAAAGAATCTTCACTTGTAATGACTCTTTTTGTTCCCCTAGCGTTTCTTTGGTAAAACCTTTTTCCATGCGATCCTCTAAGCTTTTCCTCAAAAACCCTCTCTACTCCTGATTTTCCAACTTTTCTCCATATTGATGGATCAAAAGAATTGATTCTAGGACTGAAATATTCAACATCAGCTTCAGTAAGATATCCCATATGCCCAAGAACATGAAAAAAGGAAGGATGGTTATCATATTCTCTTTCATATCCTTCAATAATTGAAAATCCCCCAAACTCATAACTTCTAACCAGGAATTTTGACAGCTGTTCCTGGTCAAGTTTTTCAATAACTATCTCTGGCTTTCTTGAGTTTAATGATTTTCTAACCAATTCTCTTGTTTCATCAAAACCAACTATGCTTGGGAAAAGCTGAGAAAGCTTTTTTATTGAGCCTTCACTTGGTTTTTGCTCTAAGTCGATTGCAAGAGAAAATGTTTTTCTATCTTCTGCAAGAACATAACCATCAGTTGATAGAATTCTTCCTCTTTTTGGATAAATATATTCAAAGGCATTGATATTATTTTCTCTAATATTTCTTAAGTCATCTCCTTTGATAATTTGTAAGTAAAAGAACCGCCCAGTTACTAACACAAGGAGAATTAAAAAAATAACCAATAGTAGATTTGTTCTTCCTCTGTAAATATGTACCTTACTATTTCTCATTTTGGTGGTATGGATGGTTAGTTTTAATACATTGTCCTCTATAAAGCTGCTCTAGCAACATTAGCCTAAATAAATCGTGTGCAAATTCCATATCTGAAAACGATATTAGACAATCAGCTTTTAATTTAATTTCATTACTTAAGCCATAAGTCCCTCCAATTACTAAATTAAATTGGCCTGAAGTATTAAAAATAACTTCGGAAAACTTTTTTGAAGTAAGCATGTCTCCTTCTTTATCAAAGCATATTGTTGTGCGTGAGCGATCTAATTCTTTAGATATAAGATTGCCCTCATATCCAATTAACTCTTCAACTGATGAAAATTTCTTTTTATGACTTAAAGCCTTAAAGTCAAATTTTATACTTTGGTTAAGCCTTTTAATAAGATCATCTTCGAGCTGGTAAGATTTATTTTTTTTGCTATTTTGAATATAGATTAGCCTGATAGAGATCATCTCTTAGCTCTATCCCAGATTGATTCTAGATCATAATGCTCTCTTGATTCTTCATTCATGACATTCACCAGCACGTCTCCAACATCAATTAAGATCCAATCTTGAGATTCCGTACCCTCTATTCCTAGTATTTGGACCTTGTTGTCTTTTAAATCATCGACTACTTTCTCCGCTAATGATTTAACATGTCTATTTGATGTTCCGGTAGCTAGTAAAATGTAGTTGGCAAACGATGATGTTTTTTCGACATCAAATTCATTGATATCAACTGCTTTCAAATCATCCAAAGCAATACTGCATAAATCTTTTATTTTTTTCGCTGAAATTTTTTTAGGCATTTATGTGCATTATAAGATTAAATCAACGCATCAAGAATAGACTTTTGAAATCCCGAGAAATTTCTATTACCACACATCAAAATTATTTGCTTTTCAGTTGGCTTAGAAGTTATTTGCTTTACTAGATCAAGGTTTAGTTCTTTAGAAAGATGTGAAAACTTTTCAAGTTGGTCTTGCGAAGCATTAATTGTATAAGTTTTTTGATCTTGCATGATTTCAATAAGCTTCTCGTCATGAATGCCGTTGCGCATTGAATTTGAACCAAGCTCAAGAATCAATATCACATTAAAACTTTCTTTTTTTGCAAGCTTTAGTGTCTCAACAATTGCTGTTGGATGATGAGCAAAGTCATCTATCACTTTAAAATCATCACTCTCAAAAATAACATCATATCGTCTTTTTACCCCTGAGAAACTTTTAAGAGAATCATAAATTTTGGACGATGAAAAATATTTACTTAATGCTTTCGTAGCTAACTTTTTATTTATTTCATCTATTGTGGTTGTGCCAGCGCTAAATATTTCTGCCTCATCAAAAATACAACTCTTTTCTAAAAATCTATTGCTTATACCATCTTTATTTACGTAAGCCACACTATCTGAATCAAGAGATTCTAGCAATGAGAAAAATTTAGATTCTATCTCTTCAATATTGCTAAAAATATCAGCATGATCAAATTCAATATTATTGATTAAGAGGATATGTGGCCTGTAATGAAAAAATTTTGGCTCCTTATCGAAACAGCTTGTATCGTATTCATCTGCTTCAATCACAAAAAATTTTGAATCAGAAATATTCCAAGATTTCTTTAACATTTTTGGGACACCTGCTATTAAGTATCCTGGATTTTCACCCTGCTCTAATAAAGCATGAGCAATCATCGTTGTCACTGTTGTCTTTCCGTGGGTGCCTGCAATAGCTATTACCTTTTTATCTTTCAGAACACTTTCATACAGCCACTCAGGTCCGGACATTATATTTTTTCCATGGCTTAGAATTTTAATTAGAAGAGGGTTATCTTTTGATATTACATTTCCAAGGATATAAATGTCAGCATCCTGAAAATTTTCTTCTGTGTAGCCTTCCTTGAAAGATATTCCCGATTTACTAAGCTCATCCGACATTGGTGGATACACTTTTTGATCAACTCCCACCACATCATGACCGAGATGTGATGCCATTTGAGCCAAATTACCCATGAAAGTGCCAGAAATTCCAATAAAAAATATTTTCATCTTTTAGTTGCTTCCAATGAAGTATAAGATATGTGTCATGAAAAATGCATTCTACGCGCAATCTGGAGGCGTAACTTCAGTAATTAACTCATCTGCATATGGTGTTCTTAGCCAAATCAAAGAGAGCACTCCAGAGTCAAAAATTTTTGCATCAAAAAATGGCATAGTGGGCCTCTTAGAAAGCGAGCTTTATGATATGCAAAAGACAAAAAAACCACTTGAATTACTTTTGGAATCTCCAGCAGGGATGTTTGGTTCTTGTAGGTATAAGCTTCCTGGTTTGGAAGATGAAGGCTTTTATAAAAGTCTTTTTTTACAATTAGAAAAATACGAAATCAAATACTTTTTTTACAATGGTGGAAATGATTCAGCCGATACATGTTTAAAAGTTTCTCAAGCTGCCAAGAATTTTGGCTACGACTTAAATGCAATTGCGGTTCCTAAAACAATAGATAATGATTTGGCCGTTACAGATAATTGCCCGGGTTTCGGTTCAGTTGCTAAATACATAGCAACTTCAGCAAAAGAAGCTTCACTAGATATAAAATCAATGTGCAAAACATCAACTAAAGTATTCATTCTTGAGGTAATGGGAAGGCATGCTGGTTGGATAGCTGCTGCTGGAGAATTAGCTAATGACGCTAACAACACATATGTTCATAAAATTCTGCTGCCCGAAGTCCCATTTAATAAACAGGCATTTCTTGATGGTGTTAAAAGTGATGTAGAAAAATATGGATACTCAGTAGTTATTGCGTCTGAGGGTTTAAAAGATGCCAATGGAAAACTATACGCAGCATCTGATGAAGTTGATTCTTTTGGCCATTCTCAACTTGGAGGTTTAGCACCGAAGATTGCTGGTCTTATCCAAAATGAATTGGGTTACAAATATCATTGGTCTGTATCTGATTATTTACAAAGAAGCGCTAGACACCTGGCTTCCAAAACAGATCTAGAGCAAGCCATAGCTCTCGGCAGAGAGGCTGTTAAGCTAGCTTTAGATGACAAGACTGGAATCATGCCAGTTCTTTTAAGAACCAACGATCAACCATACCAGTGGAGCATAGGCGAAGGAGATCTTAAAGATATAGCTAACGCTGAAAAAACTCTTCCTGAAAACTTTATATCAGAGGATGGATTTAGAATTACACAAGCGGGGGTTGATTACCTTAAACCACTAACAATTGGTGAGAGCTATCCAAAGTTTAAAGATGGCGTGCCAATCTATGAACAATTGGATCTTCATTTAGCTGAAGTTTAGTTCATGAACTTTGCGTTTGAGAATAGCAATTAATTCATCCTTTTCATCAGCAGTAAGAAATCTACCAATTTCAATTTGCTCTTTACGTGATTGAAGCAAAATTACTTTTGCTCCGTTTTTTTCTTGGATTAAAAATTTAGATAGAAACCTGTCATAAATTTTCTTTCTTTTGTTATTTGTGATTTTTACATGAAGCTTATCAATGGCAAGTATTTGCAATTGATTGGACCAATCTCTATTGAGCTTAATTATTGTTATGAGGGCAAGTATTTCCAATCCAGCGAACGGCAAGATAAGAGGAGCTCCAACAATAAAAAAACCAACCCCAAAAGTAATACAAATAAGAGAGAGCATGCCAAAGAAAAGCAGATTTTGTCGTAATGAAGACGATTTATTAGGCCTCAACTCTATATAAAATTTATCGTTTTTATTTTTGGTGGTTAGCATCTTTTCTTTTGACTTTTACTTTCTAATTTTGCACTTATATTGCAGAATACAGTCTAAATTAAGAACTATGAAAAAATTTACAACTCTTATTTTAATATTTTTTGCTTTGAATTCATTTTCAGAGGACTTACTTGCTCTATATAAAGAAGCACTTTATAAAGATCCTGACTTTAATAGCAAAAAGGCTGATCTTGAAATATCACAAGAATTTTTAAAACAATCTCGCTCATTATTATTACCACAACTAAGAGCTGTTGGTGGCACAAACTGGAATGAATACTACCAAGATAGAGAATTAGAAAATGATTACAACACATTCTCTTATGGTTTAAATTTAAGTCAGCCATTATTTCGTTTAGACACTTGGTTTCAAACAAAACAAGCAAAGAAGAATTTTCAAGCAGCTGAGGCAAGGTTTGCTTACCAACAACAAGACCTAATGATTAAAGTTACTCAAGCCTATTTTAAAATCTTATCTGCACAATCTTCTTTAAAATCAGCTGAAGCTACTGAGAAAGCTCTTGAAAACCAATACAACACTGTACTGGAAAGATTTAATGTTGGAGCAGCGTCAAGAATCGAACTTGCAGAGTCAAAATCAGCCTATAACCAAGCACAATCCAATAAAGTGCTTGCAAGTGGCAACTTAGAAATTAGCTTTGAAGAGCTTAACTCTATAGTCGGAAGAAAAATAACTTTTGTAGAATCTTTAGATTCAAATTTTAGTTTTGATGTAGCTCCTACTGATATTGAAGCCATGGTAAACCAAGGCCTTATGTCTAATTATCTAGTAATTGAAGCAAAAAACAGATTAAAAGCAGCTGAGTCAAATACGAAGTCTAAATCATCTAACTTTTTACCAAAAATTGATTTAAACGCAAATGCAAACAGAAGAACTTCCAAACAATATACATTTGACGGAGTCGATTCAAGCGTTGACCTACCATTCACAATCCCTACTGAAACCGAAAATAGAACTTTTTCAATTCAGTTCTCAATGCCTTTATTTACATCGGGTCTTAACAGCTCACAAAGAAGACAAGCTCTCTTACAAGAAGTAAAAACAGAAGAGCAATTGGTATTTATAGAAAGGACTGTGGTGAGATCAATTAGATCTCTCTACACAGCGCTCAAAACTGCCGAACTAAATATTGAGTCTCTTGAAACTGCTGTAGAAAGTTCAAAAGATGCACTCGATGCTACGAAACTTGGTTATGAATTAGATTCAAGAAATTTAGTTGATTTGCTGCAAGCTGAAAGAAACTACTCAGATACCCAAAATAGACTTGCTCAAGCAAAATATGGTTTTATTGTGACATCGCTTCAATTTAAACAAGCAGTTGGTTTATTAAAACCATCAGATATCGTCGAGCTCAACTCAAACTTTTAAAAGTGCCTGAACTCCCAGAAGTTGAAACCACCAAGAGAGGCATCGAACCACATTTAGTTGGAAAGAAATTTATTGGTTCAACCTTAAGAAGACTAAAACTACGAATAAAGTTCAATAAAAAAGAACTAGAACAAATACTTAACAAAAAAATAGTTTCCGTTACAAGAAGAGCTAAATATATCCTGATCAACTTTTCTAATAATTCCACTCTGCTAATACATTTAGGAATGACTGGCACCCTAAGAATAAGTAACTCAAGTAAATACCTAAAACATGATCACTTAATTTTTCATTTAGTAAATAAAAAATCATTAATATTTAATGATGCAAGACGGTTTGGACTTGCTCAGATTTTATTGGAGGGTGAAAAATTTAAGATGCTTGAGAATAACGGTCCAGATCCGTTTGAGCTAGACAAAGACTGGGCATACCTCTATACCAAGATGAGTAAATCAGATGCTTCCATTAAATCAATACTTCTAAATAGTAAAATTGTCTCAGGTATTGGTAATATTTATGCCTGTGAAACGCTCTTTGAATCAAAAATATCCCCTTTAAGACCTGGAAAAAAAATAACCCAAGAAGATGCAAAGAATTTACTCAAAAATTCAAAAGTAATTCTTAAAAAAGCAATCAAAGCAGGCGGGACCACACTCAAAGATTATCTTAGTGCGGACGCAAGACCAGGATATTTTAAAATTAAGCTTAAAGTTTATGACCGTGAAGGCCAGAAGTGTAAAAAGTGCTCAGATTCAATAATAAGAATTGTCCAAAACAATCGAAGTAGCTTTTTTTGCCCTAGCTGTCAGCAGAGCTAAATTTTTTAGCGAGATAATTTTTAACAATTGGATGAACAAAGGAATCTATTTTGCCATTGTACGTTGCAATTTCCTTAACCATGCTTGATGAAATAAAAGTTAATTTCTCATCTGGGGTAAAAAATACACTTTCTACCTCTGGAGACTGTGATCTATTGATACTTGCAATTTGAAACTCATATTCAAAATCTGAAACAGCACGCAACCCTCTAATGATTGCTACAGCACCAAGATCTTTTGCTAAATCTACTGATAATCTTGAATCCAGGCCAACACACGAAACATTAGAATTATCTTTATAAATTTCTTCTATTAAATCTGTTCTCTCTTGAAGGCTTAAAAATGTATTTTTTGAGCTGTTTTTAACAACAGCTATGACTACCTTATCGAAGATCTTAAGTGCCTTGTCCAAGATATTCATATGCCCTTTGGTAATAGGATCAAATGAACCAGGATACATTCCTATTTTAGCCATACTCAAATATTATGATATTTCTTTAGAGATTTCTTAAACAAATTCTTTAATGCTTCAACATTTTTTATCCCTGGATATGTTGGTCGAATTATTATTGCCAGCTCTCTATGTGGTCCGGGTTCTGCTAAAGGAATTTTTAATAGGTCATTATTGCTCTTAATGAGCTCATTTGTTGCCATCTGAGGAACAAGCGTTGTTCCCATATTGCCCGCAACTAATTGTACCAAAGTCGATAAACTTGATGCTCGTATTTTATGCTTTGAATCATTTTTAATTTTACATGCTGCTAAAACATGGTCCTTGAAACAATGACCATCTTCCAAAAGCATGAGTTGTTTATCGGTCATATCTTTTGCAGTGATTTTTTTCTGGGGCTTATTTACGTGCTCCTTATGCGTAATCCAGTAAAAGTTTTCAGACCAAAATTTAAATGCCAGTAAGCCTTTTGTTTTATAAGGCAAAGCAAGAACAGCCATATCTAAATCACCGTCTGTTACCTGCTCAATGAGCGTAGCAGATTTGCCTTCAACAATTTCAAGACTCATTTCTGGAAACTGGTTTTGTATATTAGGTAAAACAATGGGCAGGAAATATGGGCCAATGGTTGGAATTACGCCGAGTGATATTTTTTTCTCAAAGTTTTGTGAATGCTCTTTGCTAATTTTATCAAGATCATCGATTTGCATTTTGATATCTTTTGATCTTTTAATTATCTCTTTACCAATTTTTGTGATTATTACTTTTTTGTTATCTCGCTCAAAAATATGAACGCCTAAATTTTTTTCAAATTCACTAATTCCATTGCTTAATGTTGAAGGAGACACAAAACATATATCAGCAGCCTTTTTGAAATTTAATGTTTTAGCTACAGCTAAAATATATTTTATTTGTTGAACACTTATCATAGCTAATTCGAATTTATCGAACATAAAGTACGTTATTATTATATTCAATAATATATAGATTTAGAAATTTATTAATATAATTAGACATGTAACATTTTTTTAATTCAGTGAGGTAAATAATGAGTGAAGAATCAAAATGCCCCGTTATTCATGGGTCAAATACTAAAACTGCTGGGAGTCACTCCAATGTAAATTGGTGGCCACAACAGCTTAATCTAAACATCCTGCATCAGCATGATAATAAAACTAATCCTATGGAGGAAAACTTTAATTATAAAGAAGAGTTTGAAAAGCTTGACTATGATGCGTTAAAGCAAGATCTTTACGATCTAATGACTGACTCAAAAGATTGGTGGCCTGCAGATTATGGTCATTATGGGTCTTTCTTTGTTAGGCTTACATGGCACGCAGCTGGTACATATAGAATTGGTGATGGTCGAGGTGGAGCTGGCACAGGAGCACAAAGATTTTCTCCACTAAATTCATGGCCTGATAATGGAAACCTTGATAAAGCAAGGCGACTTCTTTGGCCAATCAAACAAAAATATGGAAAACAATTAAGTTGGGCAGACTTATTAGTTCTTGCTGGTAATGCGGCAATTGAATCAATGGGAGGTAAAACCTTTGGATTTGGTGGAGGCCGTGAAGATATCTGGCACCCAGAGGAAGACATTTATTGGGGGCCCGAAGAAGAGATGCTTGGCAACAATAGATACGTTGGTGAGAGACTTTTAAACAATCCTCTTGCTGCCGTACAGATGGGTTTAATTTATGTAAACCCACAAGGCCCAGATGGCAATCCAGATCCTAAGGCTAGTGCACATGATATTAGAGAAACATTTGGCAGAATGGCAATGAACGATTATGAAACTGTTGCTCTAATAGCAGGTGGTCACACTTTCGGGAAGTGTCATGGTGCTGGAGATGATGGTTTAGTTGGAGTTGGGCCAGAAGATGCTCCAATGGAACAGCAACAATTTGGCTGGAAGAATGGTTATGGCAAAGGCATGGGTCGTGACACCATTACAAGTGGTCTTGAAGGACCATGGACCAAAAATCCAACACAATGGGATAATGGTTATTTTGAAAACCTATTTAACTATGAGTATGAGTTAGTAAAAAGCCCAGCTGGAGCATATCAGTGGCATCCAATCGATCTTGCTGAAGAAAACCATGCTCCTGACGTGGAAGATGAAAGTTTGAAAGTAACAACAATCATGCTTACATCTGATTTAGCTTTACGAGAAGATCCTGAATACAGAAAGGTGTCTTTACACTTTAAAGAAAACCCTGAAGAGTTTGCTGATGCTTTTGCAAGAGCATGGTTTAAGTTACTTCACAGAGATATGGGGCCAAAAAATAGATATCTTGGTCCAGAAGTCCCTGCAGAAGACTTAATCTGGCAAGACCCTGTGCCTGCAGGAAACGCAGATTATGATCTAAGCAAAGCAAAACAGCTTATTGCTGATAGTGGTCTTTCAATCCAAGAAATGGTTGAAACTGCTTGGGCAAGTGCATCAACATTCAGAAACTCAGATTTAAGGGGGGGAGCAAATGGAGCTCGAATTAGATTTGAACCATTAAAAAGTTGGCAATCAAACTCTCACGTTCCTTTAGATAAAGTGCTTGATGTGCTTACAAACATTGCTCAAGAAGTCGGAGCCTCAGTTGCCGATATGATTGTTCTGGCTGGTAACGTTGGAATTGAAAAAGCTTCAGGTGCTGAAGTACCATTCTTGGCTGGTAGAGGAGATGCAACTGAGGAGCAAACTGATGCAGAGTCATTCAAAGTTTTAGAACCGCTTGCAGATGGTTTTAGAAATTATCAGAAAACTGAATACTCAGTAAGTCCGGAGGAAATGTTGGTAGATAAGGCACAATTGCTTGGTCTTACAGCTCCAGAAATGACTGTACTTGTTGGAGGCTTTAGATCGCTTGGCATAAGTGCAAGTGGTGATGGTATATTCACTTCAAATACAAATACATTATCAAATGATTTCTTTGACACTCTGCTAGATATGAGTGTGGAGTGGAAGCCAAGTGGAAACAATTCTTATGAGGCCACACACAGAGTCAGTGGTGAAAAGATGAGATCAGCCTCTAGAGTTGATCTAGTTTTTGGCTCTAACTCTCAACTAAGATCCATTGCTGAAGTCTATGCAAGTGATGATGCTAAAAATAAGTTTGTGTCTGACTTTATTGCAGCTTGGAATAAAGTTATGAATGCAGATAGATTTGATGTCTAATCAAATGCAATAAAATTAGGGGCTCCTTCGGGAGCCCTTTTTTTATAGTTGTCTTTTGAAATACGCAGATGAGTCAGGATCAATAGAAACTAGCTCCCATCCATCACTTCCATATTTATTTAAAACTATATTCCTCATCTCAAGTTTCCAATCAACATTTTTGTGATTGGCTTTGAATTCTTCGGTCTCTGGATTAGAAAAACCCATAGAAGTAGAGTTGCTTAGATCAACTATTTTATATTCCCAATTATTGCCCATTATTTCCTCCAATATAAAAAAACTATTTTATTATTTTCTTTTAGAAAACAATAGTTAGTAAGCTTTAATGTTTTAGAATAAGGTTATGACCAAAATCCAATTATCTTTTATCTTGCTATTAACAACACCATTATTTGCAGTTGATAATGATATGAATGTAAATTCTAAAAGTAATCTTTTACTTGTGCACAAAACACCTACTTGTGGCTGCTGTAAAGAGTGGGTTAAGCACGCTAAAAACCATGGCTTTAATGTCAATACTCAAGATCATCAAAGTTTAGATAAAATCAAATCAATGTATAAGATTACTCCTGAATATAGATCTTGCCATACTACTGTATCTTCTAATGGCTTTGTTTTTGAAGGACACATACCAAGCAAATATATAGAAAAGTTTTTGTCTGAAGATCATCCGAATGCTATTGGTTTGACAGTTCCTGGCATGCCTTTAGGTTCACCTGGGATGGATTTTGGAGATAGATTCATGCCTTACGATGTTCTAATTCTTTTTAAAGACGGAACAAGTAAAGTTTACGCAGAAATAAGAAAATAGAGTTAATTGAATGGTGGGCCCGCCAGGACTCGAACCTGGGACCAATGGATTATGAGTCCACTGCTCTAACCAACTGAGCTACAGGCCCGCCAGAAGATGTAGTCTATAACTTTTTTGAATTTTAAAAAAGGACTTACTCGTGTAAGAAACTCTTTAAAACATCTGATCTTGAAGGATGTCTTAATTTTCGAAGAGCTTTTGCTTCAATCTGTCTAATTCTTTCTCGAGTTACATCAAATTGTTTGCCAACTTCTTCCAATGTATGGTCATTATTCATGCCAATACCAAATCTCATTCTGAGAACTTTAGCTTCTCTCACAGTTAGGGATGCAAGTATTTCATCGGTAGCATCTTTTAACCCTCTAATCGATGCATCGTCAATTGGTGAATTAATAGATGAATCTTCTAAGAAATCGCCTAAATTTGAATCTTCATCATCACCAATTGGAGTTTCCATTGAAATTGGTTCTTTTGCGATTTTCATAACTTTACGCATCTTATCTTCAGGAATATCAAGTCTCTTAGACATCTCTTCAGGAGTAGGCTCTCTACCAATCTCCTGCATCATCTGTCTTGAAAGTCTATTAAGCTTATTGATTGTTTCTATCATATGAACTGGAATTCTTATTGTCCTGGCCTGGTCTGCAATTGACCTTGTAATTGCCTGCCTAATCCACCAAGTTGCGTAAGTTGAGAATTTATAACCACGTCTATATTCAAACTTATCAACAGCTTTCATTAAGCCAATATTTCCTTCCTGAATAAGATCAAGAAACTGCAAGCCTCTGTTTGTGTATTTCTTTGCAATAGATATCACAAGCCTTAAGTTTGCTTCGATCATTTCTTTCTTTGCTCTTAGTAGTCTTCGATATGCCTTACCAATTCTCTTATTCAGAGAAATAATTTGAGTCACAGGCATTAAATTATTTTCGTCTATTTTTATTAGATCTTTTTGGATTCGAGTAAATGTAGGCTTGATCTCTTCGATGTCTTTCTTTTTGAATCTTTTGTCTTTAGCTAATTTTGTTAAAAGCCTGACGTTAATTAAATTGTCCTCAATCAGGTCTCTTGCTTCTTTTCTTGGTACCTTAATGTTTTTTACCAACATGGTTTTTAATTCTTTCTCAAAACCACCAACTAGTTGTTTTTTCTCAGCAGGTATTAGAACTAAGGTGTCGAAAACTTTTGAATTGAACTTAATTGTTTGAAATTCAAACTTCAACTTATCAAGTGCTTTTTGTCCTTTTTCGTCGAGCTTTGCATTACTGAGCGATTTTAAATACTTGTTATATTCTCTTTTAATAATTTTTATTTTTGCTTCACATTCTTCAAATGAAATAACATTAGCTTCTTCTTCCTCTGAATCTTCCTTATCCACAGCAACTTCTTGATCTGCATCAAAGGATTCTTCAGCAACCTCTGTTTCAGGCTCGTCTAACATGAAACCTGATATTAAATCTTGAGTCTTCTTCTCCCCATCCTTAATTCGCTTAAAGAAATCAAGAACATATTCGATACATAATGGATATTCTGCACACAAAGACAAAACTTCCTTCATTGCAGCCTCAATTCTTTTTGCAATATCAATCTCTCCAGTTTTTGTCAGGAGGTCAACGCTGCCCATTTCACGCATATACATCCGCACTGGATCCGTTGTTCTGCCAGATTCAATTTCAGTTTGTGAGAGGGCTGCTACCGCATCTTCGGCTGCTAACTCATCTGTTTCCTCATCTTCGCCAAGCATAAGTTCATCTTGATCAGGTGTATTTTCAAAAACCTTAATACCCATATCTCTGAGAACTTGAATAATCTCTTCGAAATTATCTTCATCGGTAGACCCATCTGGAAGAGTATCTGTAATATCTGAATGTGTTAAATAACCTTGTTCGCGCCCTAACTGAATTAACTGGGCTATATCATTTGCTGGTGTGCTTTTTTCTGACATGGTCTTTTATATGTTTATTTCTGATTAAAAATCAACTGTATGTGTTGAGAAACTGTATTAACTCCTCTTCCTGAGTTGAGATATTATCACTTAAATTTAGTAACTTTTGCAGATTTTCTTTTCTTTGTTGTGTTAAATCACGTTTTTTAGCAAGATTCTTTAAATATTCGGTAAATTCTGAGTCATTTTTTAGTCTAAGCGTGTCAGCTGCTCTATCAAATTCTGCAATAGCCTCTTCATCTGTCATAGAAAACTCAACCATTGCAGCTTTTGAGTATAAAGATGTTTCTTTATGTTCTTGCCCATCAGAGGCAAGTGAAAATATTATTTTTTTAAATTCACTAAGCTCTTCTTTCTCCGTTCTTTTCAAAAAATCTAAAAAGACAGTGCTTTTTTCTCCGAGTGCAGGTAAAAAATGATCATAGATGTAGATAATTAGAACAAAAACTACATCATCATGTTTCTCAGGCGTTTTATTTCTTGGTATAACTTTTTTTGCCTGTGGAGCATCTTCTGTAAGCAACAATTCCTGACTTATATTGAGTTCATCTGAAAACTTTTTAATCAAAGTTTGTTTAAGGGTGTCTGATTTTAAAGAATGAAGCAATTTCTTGAGCTCAAAAATAATTGTTCGTATATCTTCTGGAGAATTTAAATCTCTGCCTCTCTTTAAGTATTGAAAAGCGAAACTTTCTAACTGCATTGATCTGCTAATTTTTTTCTCAAATTCTTCTCTACCATTTTTATGAATGTAAGAATCTGGATCTTCCCCTTCAGGAAGGAAAAGGAACCTAATGGTTCTGTCTTCAAATATTTGATTCAATGAAAATTGAAATGATCGCCATGCTGCTTTCAAGCCTGCTTCATCTGAATCAAAACAAAAAACTATTTTTTTCTTGAGTTTAAAAAGGTTTTGAAGGTGTGCCAATGAAAATGCTGTTCCCAATGACGCTACTGCATTATTTACATCATGCTGAGATAACATAATGACATCCATATATCCCTCTGTAACGATAAAATAATCACTTTTATGGTCTTGTTTAGCATTATTAAATCCATAAAGCTCTCTTGATTTATTGAAAAAAGGACTATCTTTTGAATTCAAATATTTTGGAAGGGAGTCATCGATCGTTCTGCCACCAAATCCAATAATATTTCCTGAATGATTTTTTATGGGGAACATTAACCGTTTTCTGTAAAAGGGATAAATGCCCTTTTCATTTTTTAAAAAGTTGCCACTTTTTAGAATTGTTTCTTCACTAAATTTTTCTTTTAATTTTGCTAACAAATCATGTTGATCGAAGTCCGCATAACCAATGGTAAATTTCTTTGCTGTTTCACCATTAACCCCTCTTTGCTTCAAGTAATCGACAACAAACTCATATTTTTTATTTTTTAAAGTAGAAAAGTAGAAGTCTGCGATCATATTATTTAATTCATAAATTTCTGAATGATCAGGTCTATTTGAATTTGAACTCCTTGGAACAGTTACATTATTAAATTCTGCTAGTCTCTCTACAGCTTCAACAAAATTTAAGCCCTCATATTCTTGTAAAAAAGTAATGACATTCCCACCTTTTCCACACCCAAAACAATGATAAATTTGCTTTTGAGGGCTTACTGTAAAGGATGGAGTTTTTTCATCGTGAAAAGGACAATGAGTGATGAAATTGGAGCTTCTTTTAGTAAGCTTGAGATAGTTGCTTAATACTGCAACTATGTCAGAGTCGCTAACTAGCTGGTCGATAAACTCTCTTGGTATTGAACTACCCATAGTTTTGGCTGAACCACCCCTCAAAAATTAATTCAGCAGATTTAGAATCAAAATCTTCATTATCTTTTTTATTTGCTACTGCCTGGCTTGTAAAGTCTTCCTCTGCTTCAACTATCTTGATTCTATATTTGTCCTCAAACTCTGTTATGAATTTTTTGATAGATTTTAAAAATTCATCAGACGCTTTTGATGGAACTCCAATTAGACATATATTTGGTAGCCAGTCCGCAATTATTTTATCGAAGTCATCAAATATATTTTTATTATTCGCAATCACAGGCAAAGCTTTAGAGTGGCCAGTCATAGTTTCCGATATACAGACACCAATTTTTTTGGTTCCATAGTCAATCGTCAGTACTACTTTGGCTTCTTTTTGCTCCATTAGTTTGTGCTTTTTAGATTATCCCAGAAAATTGCAGCTGGATTTAGATCTGAATTATTGTGAATTTCCTGCAAACAAGTTGGAGAAGTGATGTTGATCTCAGATAGTTTGGTGCCCAATAGATCAGCTCCAGCAAAATATATATTATTGTCTTTTAGGAAAGGAATAATCTTCTCTGCTAATGCAATATCGTCATCATTAACTGTTTCAATTACAGACGTTGCCCCAACAGCAAGGTTGCCTCTAAAATCACTATCTGATGGGACCCTTACAACTTTTTTAGGAAGAAGTTCGTAGTTAATAAATGTAAGTCTATTATCTCCATTCACAGCTTCAGGCACATACTCTTGGGCAATGACATGCTTTCTGCCATTCTGAGTAATAGTTTCCCAAATTACATTCAAATTTTTATCATTTTTTTCAACGTAAAAGATCGACTTCCCACCCATGCCGTCCAATGGTTTGATCACAATCTTCCTTCTGTCATCAGTCATGAAATTTGTGATTTCTTCCACAGAGTTTGTTACCAATGTCTCAGGAATTAATTCTGGGAAATTTAAGATAATGAGTTTTTCGTTATGTTCTCTTAGAGATCTAGCAGAATTAATGCACTCTATTGCAGATAATTCTAAGAGTTGTGTAAGGTATAGATACTCTTTGTTGAATGGTGGGTCAACCCTATTAACTACAAGATCTAAATCATTTATTGAAAGTTGTTTCTTTGCCTCAGTTGAATAAGTAAAGTCAGCTTCATTTTCAAATTTGATTTGATGAGCATGTGCAAACAAAGAGTTTTGTTTGAAAGTTACATCACTTACATCAAAAAAATAGACAGTATGGCCTCTCTTAAAAGCCTCTTTCATTAAATAGATCGATGTATCTTTTTTATCATTAATCGATACAAAGTTACTTACGATAAAACCTAATTCCATAAATTAAAAACTAATCCTAGATAGAGCTACTATTGGTGCAGTTTCAGCTCTTAGAATATTTTCTCCTAGATTATAATAATTGACTTTTGCATCTTGAAGAAACTCTTTTTCATAATCAGAGAAACCAAATTCACCACCAGTAATAAAGACTGCACATTTAGAGTCTGATGAGAATGGTGTATCTGAGCCTAACTCCAACGCACATACGCTTTCAAATTTTGAAAAATCAACCTCCTTAATATTGCTTGCTATATGCAAAGCAGGAGGGAAAAAGTTTTCTGACTGATGTGCTGCTGAGTTAATAATCTCAAGGTACCGATCAATTTTACTCAGCTCTTTTGTGTGGCTGTAGAGATGTTTTGACTTATCAGATACATAAGCATGTATTGCTCCCACTCCAAGCTCTGTTAGTTTTTGAACTAAAAATTCAAATCTACCTTTTTTTAAAATTGGAACAACAGCTGTTATGAAGTTTTTTCTCTTTTTAGTCTCTTTGTCTATCAAGCTTATGGCATCCTTTCCATTAAATAGACCCGACCATCTTGTTCCATTTCCATCATAAATAAATACTGAATCATTTAAGCCCAATTTCAGTACTTTTTTAAAGTAATGTATTTGACTATTGTCTAAAAAATGATCAATATTTTTATCTAGTTTTTTTTTGAGGAATAAAGATGCTGTTTTCATATGGAACAGCAATTATATCATTTGATGTCTAACGAGTTTAATACAAAGAGTAGAAGCCTAAGAGGCGCGGTAAAAAGAGCGATAAAGAGATATTACCGCAATCTGGATGGAGAGAATCCAATAGAACTATATGAGCTTACATTGAGCCAAATAGAACCGCCTTTGCTTGAAGTTGTTTTAAAGAAATGCAGAGGCAACCAATCACAAGCATGCAAAGTACTTGGATTAAATAGAGGCACGCTCCGAAAAAAATTGGCTAAGTATGGACTTCTATAAATGATAAAAATTAAAACAGCATTACTAAGTGTTTATGATAAATCCGGAATCATGTCGCTTGCTGAAACACTCATTAAAAATCACGTAGAAATACTTTCTTCAGGTGGTACAGCTAGTTTCCTTAAAGAGAATGGTATCGAAGTCACAGAAGTGTCTGATTATACAGGCTCACCCGAAATGTTTGGAGGAAGGGTTAAAACTTTGCATCCTAAAATACATGCAGGAATACTTGCGAGAGATGAGAATGATATTAGTGAGCTTGAATCTATGGGTGCAAAAAAGATTGATTTGGTTGTGGTTAATCTTTATCCATTTGAGGATGAGCTAAGCAAACCAGATGCCACAGAAAATGATCTTATTGAAAAAATTGATATTGGTGGCCCAGCAATGTTAAGAGCTGCCGCCAAAAATTATAAAAATACCGTATGCGTGTGTGATCCAAAATACTACGACGAGATAGACCTTTCAGGGATGACTATAGAAAAGTCAAAAATGCTGGCTGGTCATATTTTTGCACATACCTCCCATTATGATTCCTTGGTTAATGGTTGGATGCATGAGGATTCAAAATCTAAATCGGAACAAGAACAAAGATTAAGATATGGTGAAAATCCACACCAAGAGGCCTCTGTTACTATCACAGACGACTCACCTATTGATATCTTGAACCCATTGCAAGGGAAAGAGGTCTCATACAATAATGTCAATGATGCATTGGCGGCTGTTGCCTGTGTCAATGAGTTTGCTGAACCAGCTGTATGTATAGTCAAACACGCAAACCCATGTGGAGTGGCAGAAAGTAATAACTTATTTGATTCCTATAAAAAAGCTTTTTCTACAGATCCAACATCAGCATTTGGTGGGGTTATTGCTCTCAATCAACAAGTTGAAAGTGATTTAGCAGAATATATGATTAATAACCAATTTATTGAGGTCATAATTGCGCCCTCTTTTTCGGAAGATGCGAAAAACACGTTTTCAAAAAAACCAAATATAAGACTATTAATTTCATCATCCTTGAATAGCAATCTTATGGAAACTAAAACCTCATATGGAATTAAACTTATGCAAATGCAAGATAATTCAGACCCGCAAAATCATGATATCAAAATCGTTTCCAACTTAGAGCCAAGCAAAAGTGATAAGCAAGACCTTATCTTTGCAATGAAAGTGGCAAAACATGTCAAATCAAATGCCATTGTGCTTGCTAAAGATAAAATGACAATTGGTATTGGAGCTGGCCAAATGAGCAGAGTTATTAGTACAAAAATTGCATTTATGAAAGCTAAAGAAGAAGGCCTAGATGCCTCAAATTGCGTGCTTGCTTCGGATGCCTTTTTCCCATTTAGAGATAACATAGATCTTGCAGCTGAGAATGGTGCAAAACATATCATTCAGCCAGGCGGCTCAATAAGAGACCAAGAAGTAATTGATGCAATTAATGAAAACGATATGACCATGGCAATTACAGGAATAAGACACTTTAAGCATTGATGAAAATATTAGTTGTAGGTCAGGGTGGCAGAGAACATGCAATTGCATGGAAATTAGCTAAGTCAAAGAAGGCTGAGGCAATTTTTGTGGCTCCAGGAAATGGCGGAACAAGCCATGAAGAGAAATGCGTAAACATTGATATCGATGTCTTAGATTTTCAAGCAATAAAACAGTTTATTTTAGATCATTCAGTTAGTCTTGTAGTTGTTGGCCCTGAGGACCCATTAGTCCAAGGCATTAAGGACTATCTTTTTGGTTGCGATGTGATGGTATTTGGACCAGATTCAGTTGGAGCGCAATTAGAGGGCTCAAAGATTTATTCGAAAGAATTCATGTTTGAAAATAATATTCCGACAGGCGAAGCCAAATTTTTCAATGAAGCAAGGCTTGCAAAAGAATATCTCAATAAGATCAATTTTCCAATAGTGCTTAAAGCAGATGGATTGGCGGCAGGTAAAGGCGTTCTTGTTACAGAAAATAGTGAAGAAGCTTTAAATTGGATTGATGATGTAATGGAGAATTCTAAATTTGGAGATGCTGGACAAAAAATTCTAATAGAAGAATGTCTATATGGAACGGAGTTAAGCTTCATGGGCATTATGACACCTGATTGTTTTGTACCTTTTGAGACAAGCATTGACTACAAGCCACTTCTTGATGGCAATAAAGGGCCTAACACCGGTGGAATGGGATGCATGTCTCCATCTCCATTTATGAATGATGAATTAAAGTCATACATTGTTAAAGAAGTGGTAAACCCAACAATTGATGGATTAAGAAAAAGGGGTATAAATTATTACGGCTTCATGTATTTTGGATTGATGGTGAAAGATAACAAGCCGAAGGTATTGGAATACAACTGTCGACTCGGAGACCCCGAAACACAATGCCTTATGATGCAGATGGAATCTGATTTTCTAGAAATTCTTTTGTCTTGCCTAGAGGATAAAGAGCCTAATATTGAATGGAATACTGGGGCCTCAATGGGAGTAGTTATAGCTTCAGGTGGGTACCCTAACGCATACCAAAAAGGTGAAAAAATAACTTTGGGAGATGTTGGAGACTGCAAACTTTTTCATGCAGGCACACAATCTCTCAACAATGAACTGGTTACATCTGGAGGAAGGGTATTTTCATTGAACTACCAAAGCAAAACCATCGATGATTGTAAAAAATATATTTATGAAAAGATTTCATCTGTTGATTTTTCTAACTGTATTCATAGAACTGATATAGGAGATATATATGAGTCTTAATGACAAGATTGCACAAGAGCTTAATCACTTTTTAAAAATCATTAATTATAAAGATTCAGCACAACCCGATGAATCATTAAATGATGAGGATAAGAAAAAGTCGATATCATTAATGAGGGTAAATGCTTCTGGAGAAGTATCTGCACAGGCCCTTTATAGAGGACAAGCTTTCTTTTCAAATACTCCAAAAGTTAAAGAGCATTTGATAAAAGCAGGTGATGAGGAATTTGTTCACTTGGAATGGTGCACAAAAAGACTTGAAGAGCTTGGCGGCAAAAAATCCATTCTTGACCCTTTGTACTATGCAGGATCATTCACCTTGGGATCTATTGCTGGTCTGATTGGTGATGGAACAAGCTTAGGGTTTGTGGAAGAAACAGAGAAACAAGTTGTTGAGCATTTGAAAAGACATCTAAATGAGATGTCACCAAATGATAAAAAAAGTCGGGAGATTTTAGAAAAAATGTTGGAAGAGGAAGAAATGCATGGTCAAGAAGCAAAAGAGCATGGAAGCACTGAACTTCCTGGTCCTGTTAAAGGAGTGATGACAGCTACATCTAAAATTATGACAACGCTAAGCAGATATATTTAATTTAAGTTCACCTGGGAACCTTCTTTAAGGTTATTTTCTTCAAACCAATCTTTATTCATTTCAATTGCAGCAATAATTCTTTCACTCTTAGAACATACTGAGTCTGTACTAAGTGGCTGTAAATCATTTATTTGGACAATAGTTCTATCTTGATCTATGAAAGCAACTGAAAGAGGCAGGTTGGTGTTTTTCATCCACATACATTTTTTACTTGCGCTTGGCCAAAAAAATATCATCCCTTCATTTTCCCCTAAATAATCAATGCCCATAAGGCCTCTGGCTCTACTGCTATCTGTGTCAGCTATATAGAGCTCCAGCTTTACATTTTCGACTGTGACTTTAATTCTTTCTGGTTTAGCTTCAACTAATGTTGTTGCGAAGAGTAGAAATAGTATTCTGATAATCATCTGTATTAAATATTGCTGAGCCTAAGACAAAAGTATCTGCCCCAGCATCCGAAACTTCTTTGATGTTTTCTGCATTTATTCCGCCATCAACTTCCAGCCTTGCTGCAGATTCATTTTTGTCCATATAAGCTCTCATATCTTTAATTTTTTCCAGAACATCCTCGATAAACTTTTGGCCTCCAAAACCTGGATTTACAGACATTAACAAAACTAAATCAAGCTCGTTAAGATATTCTTTTGCTATGTCAGAGGTTTCAGGTGGGTTTATTGCCATTCCTGCTTTGCACCCATGTTTTTTAATCAATTTAATTGTTTCGCTAATGTTGTTTGTTGCGCTTGGATGAAAAGAAATTAAATCTGCGCCAGCTTCAGCAAACATCTCAACTAACTCATCAACAGGCTCTACCATTAAATGCACATCAATGAAGTCCTTAATTCCATATTCTCTCAATGATCTACATACCATTGGGCCTACCGTTAAATTTGGAACATAATGATTATCCATCACATCAAAGTGGATCCAATCTGCTCCAGAATTAATAACATCTTCAACTTCTTTGCCTAACTGTGCAAAATCAGCTGAAAGGATTGAAGGGGCAATAATCTTATCCATTATTTAAAAGTTCTAGAGTTTGAATAGTACCGACATCATACCAATTAATCTTTGGAATTTCTGCATACAAATTATTTGAGGATGCATGTCTCTTTAGGCAATCATCCCAATAATGAAATTTAATATGTGCTACATGATTGAAAACTTCAGCATTTACCACAGAGAACCCCATCCACGTATAGTTTTTTGTAGTTTCCAAACATACCTTTGAGTTCTTAATGTTGAAATCACCCTGATTTTTGGTTTCAACTGCAAAAAGTGTTGGAGAGGTAAAACTTTTAAAATATTTATAATCCAGGTCGGAATATATATCGGAGTTTAGAACTAAAAAATCATCGTTGCCAAAATGATGTAATGCTTTTTTGATCCCCCCTCCAGTGCCCAAAATTTCTTTTTCTATGCTAAATATAATTCTTGGATCATTATTAAACTCATTTTTGACATAATTAATAATCTCATCGGATAAGTAATGGGTATTTATTACTATCTGACTATAGTCTGCAGCTAGTAGTTTACTAAGATGGTATTTTATCAATGGCTGACCTTTGACTTTAATTAATGGTTTTGGGGTTGATTGAGTTAAATGGCCAAGCCTTTTTCCAAAACCAGCAGCTAATATCATTGCTTTCATAATAGTCTTTTTATAAGTTTTGATTGTTGAGAATAATTAAGCTCATCTAATGAGTACACTATTCTATTTAAAAATTTATCTATGTCTTTTTTCCTATTTAATAAGTGGCCATCTTCAAAATAGCAAATAAAAGTTCCTACAATTCGCATCGATCTGTGTGCAAGAGCAACTAAAGTTGAAGTTTTCAATTCCTCAGATGTAAAGTTCAAAGCATTCATTCCAATGTGTTTGCTTAATGCGGCATCAATAAACTTATCATCGAAGCTAAAATCGTGATCAAATAGCAAAGAGGCCAAATCTATGCCAATTGGTGCAATATTAAGATCTTGATGATCAATAATGCACAGGCTTCCATCACAAATTAAAAAATTCCGTCTTTCAAAATCATTATGGGTAGGAAAAAATGGTTGTTGCATTAACTTGTTTACAAGATCTTTTCTTAAGCTATCTATTTTCACCTTATCTTCAGCATTTAATTCATTTTTCTTGTAAGAAAAAATTTTAAAGAATTTATTTGTTTGATTTAGAAGGTCCTCCTCAGTAAATGACTTAAGAACATCTTGGTCTACAGCATAAATTTTACTTAGTTCTGATAATGCTTGATTGATTAAGTTACTTTCATCAATTGAGTTTGCTGTATCAAGCGTCGTATCACCAAAATCTTCCTGCAGAATAAATTCAAGATTCTCCGAAAAAGCATATATGTCTGGCACAGAGACAGAATGATTCTTTAATATTTTTGATGAATATAGAAACTTAGCTGCTTGTTTAGAATTTTTTTCGTTTACTGAAAGTATATATGATGCGTCTTCAGCAGAAACTCGAAAATAACTTCGAGAGCTTGCTTCTTGTCTTAGTTCAATAAGATTAAATGAATCTTGGCCAAGGGTTTTTGATAACCACTCTATAGCTTCTGAGGTTTTGTCTTTCAACTATCTTTGACTACTTTAGGAACTGGATAATCTGCAGCTGGAACAAAAAAATCAGGCATAAGCTGATCAAAAGGATAGTCAGCATATTTCCCAAAATCTGTTTCGCCATGCTCTGCTAATAAGGTATCGTCAATTATAAAATTACCTGTGAATTTAGATTTGTCTTTATTCAAAATAATATGAGCAGCATCAGCCATTATCTCTGGGCTTCTTGATTTGTTATACATCTCATCCCCACCTAAAACATTTGCTACTGCTGCGGTTTTAATAGCTGTTCTTGGCCATAGTGCATTAACAGCTATCTTCCCTTCAAACTCAGAAGCCATTCCTAGGACACACATGCTCATATTGTATTTAGCCATTGTGTATGCAACCGAGCCCCTAAACCATAATGGGTTCATATCTAGAGGGGGAGATAGATTAAGAATATGTGGATTTTTTGCTTTTAATAGATATGGAACACAGGTTTTGCTTACCAAGAAGGTTCCTCTTCCATTTATGTTATGCATCAAATCATACCTTTTCATTTCCGTATCAAGAGTGCCTGTAAGACTAATTGCCGATGCATTGTTTATGCATATATCAATGCCACCAAATTCATTAACCGTTTTTTGAACACAATCTTGAACGCTCTCTTCATCACGTATATCGCATTTTAATGGTAGTGCCATACCACCTGCCTGCTCTATATCTCTAGCAGCAGTGTAGATTGTTCCCTCAAGTTTTGGGTGAGGCTCTGTTGTTTTTGCTGCTATAGCTATTTTGGCTCCATCTTTTGCAGCTCTCATAGCAATAGCTAGGCCTATGCCTCTACTTCCACCTGACATGAAAATTACTTTGTCTTTTAAACTCATATTCATCCATCCTCTATTAGATTTATAATAACAACGAAATGATTAAAATTCATAAATACATATCTGTTGTCCTTTTAGCTAGCTCATTTCATGTTTGGTCAGAGTGTGCTGATGAGAGCAATAAAAAAAGAACTGATAAAGATATAACGATTCTTGAGGGATCCCTTGAGCTATCAGAAAAATTTGATATTACCTTTGAATCAGCAACTTCCAACAAAAACAACCTAGAATTCCAGGATATTAAAGTAACTTCTTGTGAAAATTCATCTGCATGGAGTCTAGTTGCAGAACAAGCAACATATAACGATGATGTAAAAAGCCTGACAATTGAGAATACTAAGCTTAAGGTTTTCGATTTACCTATCTTCTGGCTTGGGGAAGTAACCATTGATGATTCAGATAGCGTAAATGTTCCGAATTTTGGAATTACAGACTCAAAGATTGATATAAGTTACAAATTTAAAAATAAAACTGAAAACACAATGTTTGTTTTGGAACCAATTTATGCAAAATCTTCTTTTGGAGCCTCAATAAACTTTGATTATGAAGATGGTGAAAATTTTTTTAGTTTTCAAACTTTGGGCATAAACGATGATGATAAATCATGGGTTTATGACATTGATGCGAATATAAATTTAACTAATACTTTATCTCTTAATATTGATTACTCAGATTTCAGCGGTGAATCCTTAATCCAAAACTATGGGCATAAATATCTTGATACAAATCGAAGAAGCCTTGATCTTGAACAATCATTTGGGCTCAATTTCCAACATAGGAACAGAAGTTTTTCATTACAGTCTACAAATTACGTGAATTTTGGGTTCTTGAGGCCAGTTTCGCACACAAAAGATTTTTTTCTGTATGAGCGCTTTTTTAAAGTTAATGGTTGGGGATTAAGTTTAGCTACTGAATATTCACAATTTGAAAATAATTTGACCTCAGAATATCAGCTGCCTTACCCGCAAACCTTGTCAGCAGACAGAGAAGTAAGAGATGTAAGCATCACGAGATCATTCAACTCAAACAACTTTTCTTACAATGTTGAATTTTTTAGCTCATTTAAAACATATGAATACGATATAGAGGCCATAAGCGTAAATACTGATTCACAGAATTATGTTTTAAAACAGGAGATAAGCTTCAAAAATGATGGAGAATTTAAAATTGGAGCTATATGGTCAAATTTCAATGATCAATCTGAACAACCGTTACTAGACAGCTATCCAATTAATCCTTCTCCAGAATCAAACATAGCAGTTAGGCCATGGGTTGGGAAAGATAGAGATGCTAATTTTAGAAAAGTTTATCTATACAAAAAGGGCATGAATCAAAATTTCATGTATTCAATTTCCACAAATCTCTATGAGAAATACAACTATGACCAAGAAGATATGATTTTCTCAAAATTCTTCAATAAGAAGCCTATCTTTTTTTCACTCATGACAAGAAACAAAAACTTCAATATTTATGCAATGGGCAACTATAGCTATGAGAAGAGCAAATTTATGGGACTAACTGCTGGTTTTCGCTATTCTGATAACTCAACTAAGTTTTCACTTGGTAAAAGCGAGATAATTCCGTCAAGCTATCCTCTGAAACCACTGCATAACTATGTTATGAAATTTAAAAAAGATTTTGATTCTTTTTCACTTTTCTCCAGAGCTCAATATGAAATAGATGATAAAAGTCTTAACGAAAGTGTTTTTGGCATTGAATGGATTTATGATTGTTTGCGTCTAAGACTTAGTTTTGAAAAAGCAAAATTTTTTCCGGTTGGGGCAGAATCAAATAATGAATTTAGCTACATGCAAAATATTTATTTGACTAATCCAGCAGTAAAAAATAACCTTAGCTTTGAATTTGAACTTATTGGTCTTACAAACGTTCTAACACCAATAGATAATATTATTGAAAATGGATTATTTAATTAGATTTACCTTTTTGTTTTTGACACTTTGTTCGTCCTCTTTTTATGCCTTTAGCAATCAGCTCGATAGAGTTGCAGTAATAGTTAATGATGGCGTTGTACTTGAATCTGATATACAGCTAAAGATAAGAGAATATAAGAAAAATGCTGTATTAGAGGGACAAAGCATTCCTGGCGATGAAGCATTGAGAGAGACAGTTGTTGAGCAACTAATCCTGGATGAGCTGCAGCTTCAGATTGCTGATAGGGTTGGAATAAAAATAAGTGATGAGGAGCTTAACCTTACTTTGAAAACTCTAGCCCAACAAAATAACTTAAGCCTTGAAGACTTTATAAGCTTTGTTGAAAATCAAGGTGACTCGTATGCTCAGTTAAGAGAAGATGTCAGGAAGGGCCTAAAAATTCAAAGAGTTCAAAGAGGAAGAATTCAAAATAAAATATCTATTACGCAAGAGGAAGTTGATAATTTCTTACAAACAGAGGAAGCACAAAATCAACTGACACCAGAATTAAAAGTTCAACAAGTTCTAATTAGAAGAGATTCCGAAAATAATGTGTCTGACGTATATGAAGAAATGCTTCTTGGGCTGTCAAATGGCATAAACTTTAAGGAATTTGTAACTAAATACTCTGAGGATAACAATGATGGGGATTTGGGTTGGAGAAAAATTACAGGATTCCCAGAACTGTTTAAGAATCCAATCAAAGGTTTAGAAATAGGAAGCATCTCAGATCCTATTCAAAGTGGAGCAGGAAATCACATATTATTTTTAGAGGACAAAAGAGGGCCAACTGTAACTTTCGAAAAACAATGGAATGTGAGACATATTCTTTTGATACCGAACAGAATAAGACCTGAAAGTGCTAGTGAAAAACTAATAACTGAGATCAGAGAGAGAATAATTAATGGCGAATCATTTGAATCCCTAGCAACCGAGTATTCTGATGATCCTGGCTCTAAGCAAGAAGGTGGTAACCTAGGATGGGCTGGTGAAGGTGTATATGCTGAGCAATTTGAGATGATGATGAAAAAGGCAAATATAAATTCTGTTACCCAACCTTTTGTAACCCAATTTGGTTGGCATATTTTAGAAGTTCTAGGCACAAGAGTTGAGGACAAAACAGAACAAAGAATTGAAGACCAAGCTTTCCAATATCTTTATAGCAGAAAGTTTGAAGAGGAACTTGAATCTGATCTTCAGGAGTTAAGAGCAGAATCATTTGTTGAAATAAAAGAGTTTGATTAAAAACCCCGTTGTAATTTCTATTGGTGATCCAAGTGGCATAGGCCCAGAAGTCTTTCTGAAATCAATAATCAATACTCAGCTTAGAGATAATCTAGAAAAAATTACTGTTATCTGTGACCCAAGAGTGTTAACAAACACCTTATCTGGCTTTGATAAATCACTAGAGATTAATATTGTTGCCGACCACAATCAGAATACTCCTGATGCAATTAATGTTATCTGTTCTGAACATTGCCCAGAATACCAACTAGGATTATCAGAACCCAAAACATCGAAGTACACACTTAACAATTTAATTTATGCAGCTGATTATGCTCACAAACATTCTTTTGCTTTAGTCACAGGACCTATTAACAAGAAAACAATTAGATCTAGTTTTGAAAATTTTACGGGTCACACAGAATTTCTTAAGGAGAGGTATAAGTCTGATGAAGTTTTGATGCTTCTGGCAAATAATTCGTTGAAAGTTGGCGTTCTCACTACTCATATACCTTTATCACAAGTATCAAAAAGCATAAATGAAGATTTGATAATACGTAAAACTAAGATTCTTTATAGTGGAATAAAGGCCTTAACGGGCAATAAAAGTCCAAAAATTGGTATTTTGGGACTGAATCCACATGCTGGTGAGGGTGGGTCTTTTGGCACAGAAGAGATAGATATAATAACCCCTGCAATCAGAAGTCTTGAGCAGCTTGGCATGTCAATATGTGGTCCATTATCAGCAGATACAGCCTTTTTAAGAAGCGATGTAGACGCTTATATGTCAATGTATCACGATCAAGCACTTCCAGTTATTAAAACCCTGGATTTTAAAACAGCAGTAAATATTACACTTGGCCTTCCTTTTATTAGAACCTCTGTAGATCATGGAACTGCTGAAGACATCGCAAAAAATTTTGAGGCAGATTTTGGTAGCATGTATGAGGCAATTAAATTAGCAGGAAATGCAAATTCGTCATAAAAAGAGTCTTGGCCAAAACTTTCTTAA
Source organism: uncultured SAR86 cluster bacterium (assembly GCA_902579195.1). GTDB lineage: Bacteria > Pseudomonadota > Gammaproteobacteria > Magnimaribacterales > TMED112 > TMED112. The sequence continues at coordinate 103,729 of CACHFV010000002.1, forward strand.
AGATAGGCTAATCTTAGAGAGAATCGTCGATTCATCTGAAATAAATCCAACCGATGATGTGTATGAGATTGGTCCTGGTGACGGCGCATTAACTGAATTTATTTTTCAAAAGGTTAACAGCATTACCGCATATGAGATAGATAGATCTTTAGTGCCAATACTAAATAAGAGGTTTTCAGAAAAAAATTTAGAAATTATTAATATTAATTTTTTGAATGCTAATCTAGAAGAAATATCAAATAACAACTCAGTAATAGTTGGCAACCTGCCATATAACGTATCATCTCAAATTATTTTAAAAATCCTGGAATCTAAAATTACATTTAAACATTGTATTTTCATGGTTCAAAAAGAAATGGCAAATAGATTCATTCTTAATCAAGAAAAAGCATCTAAATTATCATTGTTAGCAAAATTGCGTGCTGATATTGAAGAACTTTTTGAAATACCACCAGAAGCATTTAACCCAATGCCAAAAGTAACTTCTTCTTTGATAAAAATTACACCTCATAAAAATTACAGCCAGGATTTTGATACATTTAAATCCATTCTTACTGTTGCATTTGCAAATCCCAGAAAAAAAATTAGCTATCCACTTAAAGCGCTATTCAAAACTATTCCAAAGTTTAGCTTTAGTCTTGATCTCAGGCCTGAAGACCTTGCACTAGATGATTATTTTGAAATACTAGAGGAGCATGAGAAGCAAATTTAAATTTGTCATTGGCGATATACAGGGCTGCTACAAAGAGTTTAAGGCATTACTTAAACTTATTGATCCCAAAAAGGAAAATAAAGTTTTCTGTGTAGGTGATTTAGTAAATAGAGGTCCTGATTCAGAAAAAGTAATCGACTTTATTTTAGAAAATAATATTAAATCTGTGCTGGGTAACCATGATTTGCATATGTTGGCTATTTTAATTGGTGCAAAAAAACACAATAAGAAAAAAGATACATTGCAAAAAGTAATTTCAAAAAATAAATCACTAGAGATCATTGACCATTTTCTTAACTACCCTTTTGCAAAAGTTTTGTCCAACAACAATAAAAAAACATTAGTTGTGCATGCGGGCATTTTGCCAAATTGGAAATTATCAGATGTGCAATCAGCAAATGATGAGCTAGTTGCTGAATTAAAATCTGATCCTGAAAAATTTTTAACAACGATGTACAGTGATCGAGGGAAAGCAATCTCCAAATCAACTAATAAACTTAATAGAAGAAGATATCTTGTAAATGTTTTTACAAGAATGCGCTTTATAACGCCTCAAAATAAACTTGATCTTAAAACTAAGCTCAAGAAATCGACAAAAGAAAGCTATTTGCCTTGGTTTGAGTATGATCACAAAACTTTAAATGATGTTGATGGGATTATATTTGGTCATTGGGCTGCAATAAATGGTGTTACTAATCACAATAAAATAAAAGGAGTTGATTTAGGCTGTGTATGGGGCGGGTCATTAGCAGCAATAAACATATATGACAAATCAATAATTACCGTAGAGTCAAGAAAATGAAAATTTATAAAGTCGGAGGCTATGTGAGAGACAAAATACTTGGTGTAAAGTCAAAAGACATTGATTGGCTTGTCGTTGGAAGCACTCCTAAAGAAATGATTAAGAATGGCTTCACTCAAGTTGGAAAAAATTTTCCTGTTTTTATTCATCCTGATACAAAAGAAGAATATGCACTTGCAAGAAAAGAACAAAAAACTGGATTAGGACATAAAAACTTTGAGTTTAACTTTTCTCCTGAAATAACTCTTGAGGAAGATTTGGCTAGAAGAGACCTGACTATTAATGCAATTGCAGAAGACGAAAGTGGTAACTTAATCGATCCATTTAATGGTCGAAGTGATATCGAAAATAAAATACTTAGGCACGTTTCTGACAGTTTTTTTGAAGATCCGCTCAGAGCATTAAGGGTTTGCAGGTTTGCAGCAACTTTGCCTGAATTTTCTATTCACACCGAAACTTTTGATGCTCTTAAAAGAATATCGGATTCAGGGGAGTTAAAGCATTTATCTAGGGAAAGGGTTTGGGATGAAACCTTAAAAGCGCTAAAAGGAGACTTCCTTAAATATTTAGAGCTTATAAAGAAAATAAACCTAGACGAACCATGGTTTTCAGGGCTCGAAAATATTCCGTGCTCTTTGCCAAGCAATATTATTGATAAATGGTGCTATGTGGCCAGAGAAAATAAATTTAAATTTGGTGAAAATCTTCTTAATTCAAAAGATTTTTCTAAGCGCTTAGCTTTATGGAAGAATCTTAGTATTTTGCAGGATATTAATGATAAAAATCTCCTTTCTAGAAAATTGATTGGTTTATCTCAAAACATAGATATAGATGGGATAGCAAAAGTTGTGCCTTATTTCTCAGAAAAAGCAGAATTTATTTATAAAATAATTAAAGATTATAAGAAAAGAGATCTTGCGCATTTAAATTGCATGAATGCAGAAGAAATTAAAGATGCCAAAGCATCAATTTTTTTAGAAATTATAGAAAAGCATGAGTAAAAAAATATTTATTACTGGCGGAGCTCAGAGAATTGGTAAAGAGCTGGTTGAGCACTTTCACTCTATAGGCTGGGATATCATATTTCAATACAGATCTTCAAAAGTCGATGCGGAAGAATTAGCAGCAAGATTAAACACTAATAGACCAGAATCATGTCTTGCTCTGCAATGCGATTTTGATAATCAAGAATCTTGTAAAAATTTCTATGAAGAACTTTCTGTTCAAGCAGAAAATGTTCATGCATTGATTAATAATGCATCAACTTTTTACCCAAAACCCTTGAGGGAATCAACAAAAGAAGATTGGGCAAAATTATTTCCTTCAAATCTTTACCACCCATTGTTTATTGCACGTGAATTAGCAGATTCTTTAAAAAAGCATAAAGGGCACATAATCAATATGACAGATATACATGCCGAAATTGGGCTCAAAAATTACAGTATCTACTCAGCAGCAAAAGGTGGCTTACTTAACTTGACTAAGAGCCTTGCGAAAGAATTAGCTCCAGATGTTCTAGTAAATGCTATTGCACCGGGTGCCATATTATGGGACGTGAATGAACCATCAGAAGAAAAGAAACAGCAGATTTTAGCTGATATACCAATGAAGAGAATTGGTTCTGATAAAGACATAGTGATGCTTGCTGATTATTTAATTACTAAAAATACCTATATGACAGGTAGAAATATATGTGTTGATGGGGGAAAATCGTTATCATGAATGAACAACGTGTAGAGATAGAGATTCATGGGAAAAAATTTGAGTTTATGATCCCATACAATGAATACATTCCAACGAAAAAAGCTGAAAAAAGAATTCACGAACTAATCTCACAAATTGATTTTAAGAAAGATCAAGTTGACCATGCCCTTGTGTATGCTGCTATCAAACTAGCAGTTCAAAATGATAGCGTCCTTTCAAAAAATACTGAGCAGACTAAAGAATCAGAGAATGAGATTGACGAAATTTCTGACAAGATCCAAATCTTTTTAAATCAGTAATTTCTCTAATATAAAAAATAAGTTATATTTAGATTGTCTGAATCATAGATTTTCAGAAATTACTCTAGAACCGATAATATGAGAATAGGGAAGCAGATTTTAGTGAGCTGTGCGTTACTTTTTAAGGAAGCCTTACTTATTAAATGAGCTACCCACCTGACCTGAGGGTTCAGGGTAACTGAGAGCAATGATTCAGATGTCTAAATCTTTAATCAGAACAAAAATGAGGCAAAAAAGAAAATCCTTGCCTAAATCAATTATTCTAGAAAATTCAAAATCTATTCAGAATTACATTAATACCAAAATTGATTCGGTAAGCCCTTGCAAAATTGGATACTTTTCACCTTTTGAAAATGAACCAATTATTTCCTTTGACCCCAAACATCAGATCTATCTTCCTAAGATTGAAGACAAAGCATTGGAATTTTACGAAGAGAGCTCAAAAATACAGAAAAATAAATATGGTATAGATGAGCCAAGTAATAGCAATAAAATTGACTTAGCAAAGCTCAATATAATCTTAGTTCCCTTCTTGGCATTTAATAAAAATCTCTATCGAGTAGGTTTTGGCGGTGGGTTTTATGATAAAACTCTATGCAGGTTAAGTAATTTGACTAAACGTCCAAAAATTTGGGGTGTTGGTTTTAGCTTTCAACTAACAAAAGAGAATTTTCAAGAGAATCTTGATGTAAGATTAGATAAGATCATAACTGAACAACATATTTATGAATGAAAAAACTAATGCTGCCTTTGGGGCCTATGAAATTATAAAAAACTCAGCAAATATCAATCTTGGTATAGGCACGGGTAGCACTACCAATGCATTTATTGAAAACAATCTAAGCCATATTAAGGATCATATTAATATGGTGTTCTCAAGTTCTGAAAAAAGCACTGCTATGATGCGTAAGTATGGTTTTAAAGTAGAAGATGGAACACCAGATTTTAAATTAGATTTTTATATTGATGGTGCAGATGAATTTGATCTAAACAAATGTCTTATAAAAGGTGGTGGTGGAGCCCATACAAAAGAAAAGGTCTTAGCCTCTTCATCTAAATGTTTCATATGTATTGCTGATTTAACAAAAAGAGTTGAACAGCTTGGAACATTTCCACTTCCTATAGAGGTGATACCTTTTGCAAAAGATTCTGTACTTCATGCACTTGGGGAGTATTCTGAGAATATTATTCAAAGAGATTTTATAACTGATAGTGGGAACATTATCTTGGATCTACATGGGGTTGATCTAAGATCGCCTAAAGAAATTGAAACGAAACTCAATCTTATCCCCGGCGTTGTCGATAACGGTATTTTTGCACATCATGTGCCTCGCTATATTGTTGTAGGTAGCTCAGAAGGTTATGAGTTAATCGAATCTTGAATTGCACCCACTACTCTTTCATCTAGTGGATCTATTATGTGAGAAAAACTTTTAATTTCTCCATCTTTAGTAATTAAAAATTTATGAAAGTTCCATTTTGGTCTTTCGTCAGTCATTTTAAATAACTTCTTATAGAAAGGGTTTTTTGTTCTATTCCCAACATCAGCTATTGAAAACATAGGAAACGAGACATCAAATGTTGATTTACAGAATTCCTCTACCTGCTCTTCATCACGATATTCTTGGTTAAGAAAGTTTCTTGATGGAAATGCAAGAACAGTAAAATCATCTTCTGTGAACCTTCTTTGCAGTGTCTCTAGTTGCTCATATTGATAGGTAAACCCACACTTACTTGCTGTATTTACCACTAAAATAGTTTTGTCGTCAAATTCACATAGGTTTTTATATTCTTTCTTATTGAGAATCTTTACGTCAGTGTCTAACAACCCCTGACAAGAGTATGCAGATCCACAAACAAAAAATAAAAGTATGATTAAAAAATGTCTCATATGCGCCCAATAATTATAAATAGCTTTTAGATATTTGAAATACCTATGATTAAGATCATAAAAATTGTGAATAAAATTGCAAGTTCAAAATTGTCTGAAAATTTGTCCATATTAACTATCTCTAAAAAGTTGCTGGGGCCGAAGCCCCGGCATGTCAGTCATGGGGGAGAGGAGAGACTGACTTAATACATATAATAAATAGTTATTTTGTAATATCAATAGTTTTTATAAATAAATGATATTTATTTTATGAAATAATCATTGTTTATTTAATGATTACTTTGGTGTTTTCTTCAACAATATCAAAAAGCTCAATAACATCGTTATTAGACATTCTTATGCAGCCCTTTGATGCTTTGGTTCCTAAAAGCCATTCTTCCGGAGTCCCATGAATATAGATATATCTCTCAAAAGAATCGACACCCTTCCCTTTATTTCTTCCTTCTTCTAAACCAGAAAGCCATAGAATTCTAGTTTGAACAACATCATCATCGACATACACTTCATCCTTTTTATATATTGGATAAATTTCGCCGTAGAAGACTCTACCCTCAAACCGGCCGCCAAGCTCAACACCATCTCCAATTTTCTTTTTTATAAAGTGTTCTCCCAGTGGTGTTTTGAAGGATCCTTCTGCTGATCCTTCTCCATATAAAGACGAAGAAATTATATAAGTCTTAACAATTTTTTCATTGTGAACTACTTTTAGCTCTTGCTTATCAATTGAAATCTGTATTTCCATCCCTGCGATCATATTGGCCAAGAAATAAAATAAAACAAGTTTAATGTTCATTGTTCCCTCTAAAAATATAACCCATTAAACATGCAAGCAATGAGAATATTAGTATTGGCCAGTCTCCGATTTTAAGATAAATAGTATCATCTGTATTCGTTTTAATTGTATGTGTGATAGATCCATATTCTTTTCTATTAAGCAACTTTGATGACTGTTCATTTTGTGGACTGATGATTTGAGAAAGGCCATCTGTTGTTGATCTTACTACCCATTTATTTGATTCTACAGATCTTGCCCTAGCATGTTTTAAGTGTTGAGCAGGCATTGAAGAGCCATACCAACTGTCATTGCTCACATGAACAATAAATTCTGTTCCTTTAGCTCTTTCAATGAAAGTGTTATTAAATACGAGCTCCCAACATACAAGGCCTGACCAATTTAATTTATCCTGCACAAAAGCTCCTCTTGAAATACGGGAGTTTGGGATATTAAAGAAACTATTTATCCCAATTAATAGATCACCAAATGGTTGAAACTCACCAAATGGCACAAGATTATGCTTGTTATATCCTTCTCCATTGCTTGCATCTATAACAGCCGTAAATGTTTTGCTTTCCTCTCTCCTAAAAAACCCGCCAATTATCCTTTTATTCGTGCCGAATGCATTGCCTGTATACCATGCTGATGCTTCAGGCCATACAACAATATTTGAATCTGCTTTATTTGTAAGCTCGATTAAACCATCTAAACCTAAATTTGCAGGCTGTACTACAGTAACTGTTAAATCTGAGTTCTCTTCACTAATTTTTTGATAATGTCCTGGACCACATAATAACAATCCAGTAAATAAAATTGGAACCACTGTTTTTACATAAATATTTTTTTCAAAAATGGCACAAATTATTAGCAACATCACAAAGGAAGTTCCTGAAACACCAACTATTGGCAATAACCCCCATAAGCTCTCAAAGATTATCCCTAAGTTGAACCATGGAAACCCAGATATCATCCATGATTTAACCCATTCCAATAGAAAAAAGGATGAAGGTATGAGAAATAATCGATATTTATGATCTTTGAAGAAATGAACTGCCATACCAAAAAGGCCGAAATAACATGACAGATAAGCTATAAGTAGAAATGTTAATAAAGAGCTGAGAAAAGTGCCTGCACCATAAAAATTAATTGCATCATATATCCATAGAATAGAGAAAGACCAAAACAGAAAACCAAATAAAAGACCTAATCTAAAGAATTTAATCAATTTTTCTTACAGTTATTTTTTTTATTTTTCTTTGATCGGCAGAAGTAACTATGAGTTCTAAATTTTCTACCTGGATGCTTTCCCCTACTTTGGGCAGATGTCCAAATTCTTTCAGAACAAAACCTCCCAAACTTTCAACTTCTGGGCAGTTAAGACCAATTTCAAAGAATTCCTCAAATTTTTCTTTTTCAATTACAGATGAGACGATATATTCTGAATCATTTATTTTGATAACTTCATCATTTTTTTCTTCATAGAACTCATCCTCAATCTCTCCCACAATTTCTTCCAATATGTCTTCAATAGTTATAAGTCCAGATATCATCCCGTATTCGTCTATAACAATCGCCAGATGAGCTCTATCTTTTTTAAAGTCTTCTAACAGAGAAGTTACGGATTGGGTTTCGGGTACAAATTTTGCAGGCCTTAAAAGATCAGATAGCGAAAAACTCTCGGAAGCATTAATATTAATCAAATCTTTAACGTGAAGTATACCAATCACTTCATCTTTATTTTGATTAAATACTGGGTAACGAGAGTGTCTTGAATCTTTCACAGTCTCATGAATTTGTGCAGCACTATCATCTTCGGTTATTGAAGATATATTTACACTTGGAATCATAATTTCCTTAACCTTTGCCCCTTTAATCTTAAGAACATTTTGAATAAGCTCATTAATCTGCTCATCAGCAGGCTGTTGAGTGCTTGTCTCCTCTGAAGGCTGACTATCAGCTTTAAAAAGATTTTTTAGTTTTGAAAAAAACGATTCAGCTGGTTCTTCAGGCATTATTTATATGGATCAGATATTCCAATTTTAGATAAGAATTTAATTTCTTCACTTTCCATTAATATAGCATCATTTTCTTTGTCATGCTCATAACCAAGCAAGTGCAAAAGTGAGTGTATCAATAAATGCTTAAAGTGATTAGTAATATTCTTTGAAGATTCTTTTGCTTCGTTATTTAGAACTTCATAGCAGATTATAACTTCACCACAACAAGCATTCTGAATGCCCATAGAACTTTCAGCAGGGAAAGACAAAACATTTGTTTCAGAATCCTTTTTTCTGAATTGATAATTTAAATTTTTTATTTGTTCAGCGGTACAAAAACTTACCTCAACATCAATTTTTTCAACAGAAAAATAAGCAATGAACTCTTCAATATCGTTCGATATGTTTGACAAAATTTGATTATTTGGTGGATTATAAAAAACTACTTTTCCAGAGTTAGTTGAAATTATCATATGCCTCAACTATTTCCTGAACTAAAGAGTGACGTACAACATCACCTGCACTAAATTTAGTGAATTTGATTGAGTCTACATCTTTCAAAACCTCAATTGCATGCTTTAATCCAGAAGTTGTACTCTTTGGTAAATCAATTTGACTTAAATCGCCATTAACTACAGCTTTAGAACCAAACCCCAATCTTGTAAGAAACATTTTCATTTGCTCTATGGTTGTGTTTTGACCTTCGTCCATAATAATAAAGGCCTCGCGCAATGTTCTCCCTCTCATATATGCTAAAGGCGCTATTTCGATAATATCTCGCTCAACCAATCTATTAACTCTTTCAGCTCCTAACATGTCATGAAGGGCATCATAGAGTGGCCTTAAATAAGGATCAATCTTAGAACTTAAATCTCCAGGAAGAAACCCAAGTTTTTCACCAGCTTCTACTGCAGGCCTAACAAGCACAATCTTTCTTATTTTTTCTTGAAGCAAATCATCAACAGCACAAGCAACTGCTAAAAATGTTTTACCTGTGCCTGATGGCCCTATCCCAAAAGTAAGATCGCTATTTTTTATGTTATTAAGATACTCATTTTGTTTTTTACCTCTCCCTGAAACTACTACACGTGGTGTCTTGATTTGTGGCGTATCTTTGCTTGAAACATCCTCACCATTAAATTTCGCAGAATGTAAGCTTAAATGGACTAAATCAGGAGTAATTACTACATTATTATCAAGCTTAAGCTTAAGTTCAAAAAGAGCTGAAACTCCAATTTGCACATCATCTTCTTTGCCCGATAGATCGAATTCGGTTCCATTCTGGTTGATCTTTATCTTAAGAGACTTCTCAATTTGCTTTAAATTTTTATTAAACTCACCACATAACAAAATTAGCCTTTCAGGAGGCATATTGGAAAAGTTAAGTTGATGGTTATACAAATGGTTTAAGTCTGCAAACTTCCTCGGAGTGAGTTAGGTAAAACTTCATTAATTTGAATATTAACCAATTGCCCAACCAAATTAAATGAGTTCGATTCAAAATTTACAACCCTGTTACATTCAGTTCTTGCTTGAAGCTGATTTTCGTGTTTTTTTGCCTTGCCTACGACCATACAATTTTGAACTGTACCACCAAGCTCAATGCTCCTTTCTCTTGAATATTGATTTAATAGATCTTGTAATTCTTTGAGTCTGTTTTGTTTTTCAGATTTTGATAGCTCATCCTTCATTTTTGCTGCTGGAGTCCCCGGTCTAGGGCTGAATATGAAGGAGTAAGACTTATCAAACTTTACCTCTTCCACCAATTCTAAGGTTTCTTGAAAATCTTTTTTTGTCTCACCTGGGAACCCAACAATAAAATCCGATGAAATTGGGATATTTGAACGTATTTTTCTAATATCTGATACGATCTTTAAATAGCTCTCTTTTGTATAGTCTCTCTTCATATTAGTTAAAATTTTATTAGATCCTGATTGAACGGGAAGATGAAAGTGATTAACAAGCTTAGGAACTGCTCGGAAACAGTCGAATAGATTTTGATCGACGTCATTTGGGTGAGAAGTTGTAAATCTGATGCGTTTGATCTGTTCAAATTCAGAAATAATCTGAATTAGATCTCCAAGCCTTATCTGTCTGCCCTCCCAAACAGCAGTGTATGCATTTACATTTTGTCCTAATAAGATAATTTCTGTTGCTCCATTTTTTATTAAATTTACAAGCTCTAATAGGATGCTATCTAATGTTCGGCTTACTTCTTCGCCACGTGTATATGGAACAACACAATAAGTACAATATTTTGAGCAGCCTTCCATAATTGATAATGGTGCAGAGTTTTGGGTGCGCATTGTGTCAGGCAGATGATCAAATTTTTTGATCTCATCAAAAGTAGTTTCCACTACTGGAATTTTCGAGGATTTCTCCAGTAGATCATTTGTTTTATGGAGATCCTGAGGGCCAAAAACGACATTTACATACGGAGCTCTTTTAAAGATATTTTTTCCCTCTTGTGCAGCAACACAACCAGCAACTCCAATTTTTAAGTTTTTGTTTTTCTCTTTAAATTTTCTTATTCGACCTAACTCATGAAATACTTTTTCTTCAGCTTTCTCTCTGATAGAGCATGTGTTCAGAATTACAATATCGGCATCGGCAGGCTTATCTACTAACTCTATTTTTTCCTTTGACTGAAGCACATCAATTATTTTGCCTGAATCATACTCATTCATTTGGCAACCATATGTTTTTATATAAAGCTTTTTAGACATTTTTTATATTATATTATCTCAGCACCAATTTACGGTGAAAAAATTTAATCAACTTCATAAGTTTGTAACAAAAAAATTTTAGTATTAGGTGTGAATAGAAGAAGTTTTTTAAAATTAATTGCATTTACAACAATTTTTTTAAGTTTCAAATTAGTTTCTAAATCAAACAGAATAGTAAGGTTTGAACATGGAATTGCAAGTGGGGATCCTACGCCTGAAAAAGTAATATTATGGACGCGAGTATCATCAAATTCTGACAATAGTATTTTGGTGTTTTATGAGATTTCTAATACTGTAGATTTTAAAACTATCATTGCATCTGGGAAAAAATATGCAGACAGAAGAAAAGATTTTACCGTAAAAGTAGATGCAAAAATTCCAAAAAGATATAGAGGCCAAAAAGTTTTTTATCGGTTTAGAGCAGAAGGAGCTTATTCTCAAATTGGAACTACTTTTACCTTACCAAAAGATGTAGAAAATTTTAAAATTGCTGTTTTTAGTTGCTCAAATTATCCTGCTGGATATTTTAACGCATACGATTCTGCTTCAAATGATGAATCTATAGATCTGGCTGTTCATTTAGGAGACTATTTGTACGAGTATAAGCAGGGAGAATATGCTACAGATAATGCGATTCGCCTCAATAGGCAGCCAATCCCGAATAAAGAAATAGTATCTCTTAGTGACTACCGCCAAAGGCATGCACAATATAAATCAGATGTTGATTTGCAGAAATTACACTCTAGTATGCCTGTATTATGTGCATGGGATGATCATGAAATTACCAACGATGCTTGGAAGGATAATGCAGAAAATCATCAAATTAACGAAGGATCTTTCAGTCTCAGAAAGAGAAATGCTATTAAAGCGTATTATGAGTGGATGCCTGTCCGAGAGCCAAAAATCTCTTTCAATAATTGGAAAAGATATAAGATCGGTAAGCTAATTGATTTGAAGCTACTCGAAACGCGTATTTCTTCAAGATCAAAGCAAGTTAACTTAAATGACCACGTTTCAGATGACGGAAATTTTCAAAAAGATGCTTTTTTTAAAGAATTAAATAATGCGCAAAGAAGTTTGTTGGGAAATCAACAATTAGATTTTATCAAAGAAAATGATTGTGATGATCAAACCTGGAATCTATATGCACAACAAGTATTATTAGCAACTTTAAAGCTGCCAACTATACCTGATTATATTATTGATGCACTTCCAGACTATCAGAGCTATTACAAAACAGTTATAAAGGAAGACCTGCCTTATAACCTTGATGCCTGGGATGGATATCCTGCGGAAAGAAAACGGTTTTTAAATACAGTTCGATCTATTTCAAATAAAAATATCTTTATTGCAGGAGATACACATAATTGTTGGGCAAATAACATCAATGAAGGTGAAAATTTTATTGGTGCTGAGCTTGGCACTCCTTCTGTTACATCCCCTGGAGCGTCTGAAAATTTCAATGGATTAATTCCCAATAATCTCCTGGAAAATTCAATGTTGATGAAAAATAAAAATTTAAAATGGACAAATCTAGTTAATCGTGGCTACCTCACAATAGATTTCACAAAAGATATTGCTACAGCAGAATTCATTGCTATTGATAATATCCTTTCAAAAAACTATAAAACAAAAGTATTGAAAAGAATTGAAATTTTTCCTGGCGAGAAGCTTACTTAAAAAAATTTTCTCGATAGAACTTAAGCTCATTTACAGATTCTTTAATATCATCTAGAGCACGATGAGAAGAGGTTTTTTGAAATTCTTGCGCCTTAGGATGCCATCTTTTAATTACCTCTTTAAATGAACTAACATCGATGTGCCTATAATGGAAAAAATTGGCAAGCTTTGGCATATGTTTGATCATAAAGCGTCTATCATGCGAAACACTGCTGCCACATAAAGGGGACTGATGCTGTTTTAAATGTTTTTTAAAAAATTCTAACGTTTGCGATTCAGCACTAGATAGAGAGATATTACTAACTTTCACTTTTTCAACAAGCCCAGTAGATGTGTGCTGATTAACATTCCAATCATTCATCAAGCTTAGAATTTCGTCGGTTTGATAGATTGCTATTTCTGGCCCTTCTTCAACAATATTTAGGTTTGAGTCAGTAACTAGAGTAGCAATTTCGATAATATGATGCTTTTCAGGATCAAGTCCTGTCATCTCCAGATCTATCCATGCTAGTAAATTAGATTTTGTCATTTATACTTTTTTATTCATCACAATAATACTATATGAGTAAAGAAGATAATCAAAAAGTCTATTTTGGAGACAAAAAAGTTGAGAAGCTTGAGAAAAAAGAAGGCGTTGAGTCTATATTTTCAAAAGTTTCGGATAATTATGATCTGATGAACGATCTTATGTCAGTTGGAACTCATCGAATATGGAAAAGACATTTTGTTGATACGGCAGGCATTCAAAAAGACGACACTATTCTAGATTTGGCTGCAGGCACAGGAGATATTGCAAAAAAACTAACTAAATTTGTATCTAATAAGACAATTCACTTGTGCGACCAAAATAAAGAAATGATAGATAAAGCTATAGAAAGATCGCTAGATGAAGGCTTTTACAATAAATGCAACTTTAACGTTGCCAGTGCTGAAAATCTCCCTTACGAAGATAATTATTTTAACCATGTGTTTATATCATTTGGGTTTAGAAACTTTTCGGATAAAAATCAGTGCCTTAAAGAGATACAAAGAGTTTTAAAACCAGGAGGGAAGTTGCATATATTAGAGTTTTCAAGAACTAACGGAGAAATGTTTACAAAAATATATGATTTTTTTAGTTTTAATATAATTCCAAAAATTGGGGATCTTGTTTCCAATGATGCAGATAGTTATGAGTACTTGGTTAAATCAATCAGAACACATGAATCTCAGGAGCAGTTATGCAATATGCTCGATTCTAATGGTTTTCAAAACACAAAATATACCAATCTTTTCAAAGGCATTGTGGCTATTCATCAAGGTGAAAAATGAAGATTTTCAGACTTATTCAAGTTTTCTTGGCACTAAGGAAATCTGGTATTTTTTATTACTTCATAGATTCATTTAATCCATTATTAAAACCATTATCAAAGCCTGAAAATATTCCTTTTAAATTCAGAGAAGCTCTAGAGGGTTTAGGTCCAATGTTTATTAAACTTGGCCAATTACTATCAACTCGAACTGACATTTTTGATTATGAAGTTTCGAAAGAGCTTAATAAGCTAACAGATGATTGTGCGCCTGTAGATTTTAGCTATATATCTGATCTGATTAATAAAGAGCTTGGAGCTAAGGCAGAAAGGGTTTTAAACACTATTGAAGCCACTCCATTAGCATCTGCATCATTAGCACAAGTGCATCGACTCAGACTTGATGAAGAAGAGCTGGTTATAAAAGTTCAAAGACCTGATCTTTATCAACAAATAAAAAATGATCTAGCAGCAATTAAAGATGGGGTAAAAATACTTAGGTTATTTTACAAAGGTTACCCGCGGGTCAACCTAATGAATCTTGCTTTAGATTATGAAAATGTGCTTCTTAATGAGCTAGATTTCAGAATTGAAGCAGCAAATGCTAAGAAAACGTATGAAAATTTCAAGAACAGCGGTCTTCTGTATGTTCCAAAGATTTTTGATGAATATACAACAAAAAAAATCTTAGTAATGGAATATATAGATGGCATTCCGGTTACTGATGTTAGCCAAATGACGCAACAAGGCTTGGATCTAAAAAAATTATCTGAAAATGGTGTCCAAATATTTTTAAAGCAGGTTTTTGATGATAATTTCTTTCATGCTGATATGCATCCAGGCAATATTTTTGCATCAAAAGAAAATCCTGCATCGCCAAGTTACTATGCTGTTGACTACGCAATCTGTGGCTCACTAACTGAATCAAATCAAATTCTATTAGCTCAGATGATTTCTTGTCTTACAGAGCGTGATTTTTATTCATTAGCGCAATTATTTATCTTTGCTGAATGGGTGGATGAGAAAACTAAAACCGAAGAGCTTGAATCGGTGCTTCGGGCAAATTGTGAGTCGTTATTAGATAGCCCATTATCTGAAATATTGTTTGGAGAGCTCCTTTTAAGTTTATTCGAAGCAATGAGAAGGTTTGATCTTTATCTTGATAATGATCTTATGTTGCTTGTAAAAACTTTAATTCATATTGAAGGCATGGGAAGACAAATTTATCCTGACTTAGACTTTTGGCATGTCGCTACACCATTTTTGTCTAACTGGATCAAAGAAAAATACAGTGTTAAAGGTTTGGTTAGCTATCTTGTATCAAAAAAACATATACTTACATATATGATTCTCAAGAAAATTGAAGACAGTAAGCAACAATTTTCTGATTGGGAAGGAGAATATAAATGAGCATTGGTTTAACACAGATAGTAGTTGTACTTGTAATTGTTTTACTTCTTTTTGGTTCAAAAAGGATACGAAGTCTAGGTTCAGATTTAGGTAAAGCATTCACTGGTTTTAAAAAAGAAATAAAAAACAATGATCCAGATAGGGATTCCTGAGTTATTAATACTAATACTCGTTATTTTTTTCGCTTTTAAGCCAGAAGATATTCAGAAACATATCAAACAATTCTTAAAAATCTTTTTCGATACGAAAAAATTTGTTGATGATACAAAAGATGATCTTAAGCAGCAGCTAAAAATAGATGAACTAAGACAAGACCTTCACAATGAGGAAAAAATGAAAGAATTTGAGAGGGATAAGAATGTCTGACAGTCTTGAAAGTCATTTTCTTGAATTAAAGCAACGATTAATAAAGTCATTAATTTTTTTTGTAGTAGCTTTTTGCTGTTTATACCCATTCAACAACACTTTCTTTAATCTTCTTTCAGATTACATTTTTATAATTCCAGATTTTGAGCTTATTGCAGTTGAGGTTGCCTCCCCTTTTTTAGTGCCTTTAAGGCTTACAGCTTTTTTAGCTTTGCTGTTATCTATGCCATTTCTTATTTTCCAGCTATTTATGTTTATGGCACCTGGTTTATATGAAAATGAGAAAAAAATAGTTTTATCACGAACTGCTCTTGGCACTTTTTTGTTTTTTGCAGGTGTAATGTTTTGTTCCGCAGTTGTTTTGCCCAATGTGTTTAATTTTTTTCAAACCATAGGGCCTGACTCAATTAACATTTCAACTGATATCTCTAAGTTTCTAAGCTTTGTCCTTGGATTATCAATTGCATTTGGTTTTGGTTTTCAAATACCAATCATCATTAACGCAATAATTTCTTTGGGCGTTGCAACAAAAAAAGATTTAAAAAATCTGCGTGGAATTTTCTTGGTAATTTGTTTCACCTTTGGGATGATTTTTACACCACCAGATGTCATCTCTCAATTTTTATTAGCAGTGCCCATGTATTTATTGTTTGAATTAGGCCTGATATTTTCAAATGACGAAAAAACGTAATCCACTAGCAAAAGATCTTAAATCTCCTAAGTATAAAATGCGCGTTACACGTGACAAAAAGAAATATTCCAGAAAAAAGAAGCACACTGATTAAAATTATCTTGACACTTTGAATTGAAACACTTATATTACATTTGTGTTACATTTATGTTACATAAAGGAAAAGTGATGAAAAATTTAGCATTATTAATACTGTCCATAGGCGCTATGAATCTAGCTTCTTTTGCTAATGATGAATCTTTTTTTAATCAAATGAACGAAGTTAATTTGATTGAAGATAATATGATGGTTAAATCAAAATGCCCGCCGACTACATCAGGTTGCTTGGTAAATTCACAAGATGGTGAGCTTTTTATTTATATAACTAATTCCATATCAAAGTCATTACATGATGTATCGTTATTTGGTTTGATGTTCGATGCTTATCAGTTTCAAGAGACAGGTAAAATTAATACTCTCAAAACTTGTCGCATGAAGCTTGCTTATGCAAAAGACAAAAATTACTTTAATGCGGTAAGCTCTCTTGAAAGAGAGTGTTAAATCTGGTGCAGGCGACAGCCTGCATAGGGTTTAATTTTCTTTGTTCTTGAATAGATCTTCAACTATAGATGGGTCAGCCAATGTGGTTGTATCTCCTAAATTTTCAACGTCGTCATTAGCGATTTTTCTAAGAATCCTTCGCATAATTTTGCCAGATCTGGTTTTTGGCAAATCTCTAGTTATTTGAATTGTTTCAGGTTTAGCAATTTTTCCAATTTCACTTGAAACTGTATCTATCATTTCTGCAATCAAGTCATTATGATTTTTTGTTGTCTCTTTTAGAATGACGAAGGCATATATAGCTTGGCCCTTTATTTCATGCTCTATTCCAACTACTGCTGCTTCAGCTACAGCATTGTGTGTTACTAGAGCACTCTCAACTTCTGCTGTGCCAATTCGATGTCCAGAAACATTTAGCACATCATCTACTCTGCCTGTTACCCAGTAATAGCCATCTTCATCTCTTGATGCGCCATCCCCCGTAAAGTACCTGTTTGCATATTGAGAGAAGTAAGTTGAAATCATTCTGTCGTGGTCACCATATACTGTTCTAATTTGACTAGGCCATGAAACATCAATGCATAAGTTGCCTTTGCTTTTCCCTTCGAGCTGTTCTCCTTCAGAATTTACAATTGATGGAATAACACCAAGAAAAGGCAATGTTGCAGATCCAGGTTTTTTAGGTGTTATTCCTGCTATTGGGGCAATAAGTACCGAACCTGTTTCGGTCTGCCACCAGGTATCTACTACCTCACATTTAGAATTACCAACTTTATCAAAATACCATTCCCAAACCTCAGGATTAATTGGTTCACCTACTGTACCTAATACCTTTAATGACTCTCTTGATGAGCTTTCAAGATATTTATCACCAGCAGCGATCAAAGCCCGTATTGCCGTCGGTGCAGTATAAAAAATATTTACAGAGTGTTTATCGCAGACTTCCCAAAATCGTGAAAAATCTGGATAACTTGGAACACCCTCAAACATTACAGTTGTTGCTCCATTTGAAAGGGGACCATAAAGAATATATGTGTGGCCAGTAATCCAGCCAACATCTGCTGTGCACCAATACACATCGCCATCTTCATAACCAAATATATATTTAAAAGATAGATGTGCTCCTAGTAGATATCCGCCTGTGGTATGCAACACCCCTTTGGGTTTTCCAGTTGAACCAGATGTATAAAGAATAAAGGAAGAGTCTTCTGCATCCATTGGCTCACATTCACAAATAGTTGGTTGGTTTGCCACTAAATCTTCATACCAAATATCTCTATTATCATTCCAATCGACAGTGCCATTGGTATATTTCACAACAACACATTTTTTTACATTGGGGCACTGAGCTAGAGCAATATCAACACAACTTTTTAAGGGAATAATCTTGCCTCCCCTTGTGCCTTCATCAGCCGTGATAACAAACTGACAATCAGAATCAAGGATTCGAGATTTAATTGCCTCCGGAGAAAAACCACCAAAAACAACAGAATGAATTGCCCCAATTCGCATACATGCAAACATTGCAAATGCTGCTTCAGGTATCATTGGCATATAGATGCATACCCTATCTCCTTTTGAAATACCTATTTCTTTTAAACCATTAGCAAGTTTTGAAACCTTTTCTTGTAAGGTTTGGTATGAAATATACTCGGATTGATCTTGTTGATCGCCCTGCCAGATAATTGCAGTTTTATTTGGTGTTTTTTCAGCATGCCTATCGATACAGTTATAAGAAATATTTATTTTTCCATCACTAAACCATTTTGGCGCTGTAAAAGTTCCTTCATTTGATCTGGTAGGCTCATGGAACCAACTTAGCTCTTGTTTAGCTTTATTTAGGAAATATTTAGGATCGGAAATTGACCGCTGATATTCATCTTTGAATGCAGCTAGATTCTTGAAGTGTGGATTTTTAAAAGATGTATTATCAAACCTCGACATTCTTATCTATGCTTTCAATTAACTCTTCAATATTATTGCATACATAAAAATTATTAGGGTCTCTACTTACGTACCCTTTGCTAATAGCAGTATCAAGCCAATCTAATATTGGTGTCCAATATCCCTCAATGTTAAGAATAAATACCTGTTTATGAGACATGCCTAATGAAACTAAGTTGAGAATATCAAGTAGCTCGTCCAAAGTTCCAAGACCACCTGGAAAGATTATGAAGAAGTCCGAATTATCCATTAGAAGTTGTTTTCTTTCACTAAATTTGGTGACAACTTCTAATTTATTTAAGTTTTCTGGTGTGTAGCCTTTTTTATGAAAAATATCACACGTATAGCCTTCTACATAGCCTTCATTTTTTATGAATTTTTGGGAGATCTTGCCCATTAGCCCAAGCTTTCCACCTCCATACACAAGACCAATGTTTTTTGAAACAAGAAATTCAGCTATTGTTTCAAGCTGAGTTTCAACGTTTATTCCTTTATCGGTAGATGCTAAGAAGAAGCAAGCCTTCTTCATTTGACTACAGGATCAAGCTCTCCTGAATTGTACCTATCAGTCATATCAAAAAGAGATATAGGTTTAATCTTTGCTGCGTTACCACTACATCCAAATGCTTCATACCTATCAATACAAATCTGTTTCATAGCATCCACTGTTTTACCAAGATATTTTCTTGGATCAAACTCACTTTTGTTTTCAGCCATGAATTTTCTAATTGTTGCAGTTGAGGCAAGCCTTAAATCTGTATCAATATTTACTTTTCGCACACCATTTTTTATTCCTTCTTGAATTTCTTCTACTGGCACGCCATATGTCTCAGGAATTTCACCTCCAAATTCATTAATGATTTCCAATTGGTCTTGAGGAACACTTGATGAGCCATGCATCACAAGGTGTGTGTTTGGAATTCTTTCATGAAGCTCTTTAACTCTCTTCATAGAAAGAATATCTCCTGTTGGTGGTCTAGTAAATTTATAAGCTCCATGAGAGGTGCCTATTGCAATAGCTAATGCATCTACTCCGGTATCTTTAACAAATGACGCTGCTTCGTCTGGGTCAGTGAGGAGCATATCTTCGCTTAAAACTCCTTCAGCTCCACTCCCATCCTCTTCTCCAGCCATACCTGTTTCTAAAGATCCTAAGCACCCAAGCTCTCCTTCGACTGAAACTCCACATGCATGAGCCATATCAACTGTTCGTTTTGTAACATCGACATTGTATTCATACGAAGCTGGAGTTTTCATATCAGTCATTAAAGAACCATCCATCATTACAGATGAAAAGCCAAGCTGGATTGATCTCTGACATACGTCAGGCGATGCACCGTGATCCTGGTGCATAACTACAGGAATATGTGGAAATTCTTCCATTGCAGCAAGTATGAGATGTCGTAAAAATGTTGGCCCCGCATATTTCCTAGCACCCGCAGAAGCTTGGCAAATTACTGGACTGTTTGTCTCATTTGCTGCTTCCATGATAGCTCTCATTTGCTCTAAATTATTTACATTAAATGCTGGAACGCCATAGTCGTTCTCAGCCGCGTGATCGAGTAATTGTCTAAGTGATATTAGGGACATGGAGCTATTTTACATCTAATGCCTCAATAGAAGGAAGGGTTGATCCACTTAAATACTCTAAAAAAGCCCCTCCTGCTGTTGAAACATAATGAAAATTACTCATATTTGAAAATTTATTAATTGCAAAAATTGTTTCTCCGCCACCAGCGATAACATTTGAATTAGATTCAGCTAGATATAAGACAAGATCTCTAGTGCCTTTTGCAAAAAGATCATTTTCAAAAATACCTAAAGGCCCATTCCAGATAATCATTTCCTGAGCAGCTGATGCCATTTCTTCTTTATTGAACTCTATATCTAAGATCATATCTTCAGGCATAACATTATTTACAGACACACATCTCACTTCATCGGAATCAAGGCTGTTAGCAACATAAACCTCATTAGGTAAGATGATCTTATTTGTTGACAACATCTCTGACGCTGTCTGAACCATATCATCTTCACATAGTGAATTACCTACTTCGTATCCTGCTGCTTTTAAAAATGTATTTGCTATACCACCGCCAACCATAACTTTTTGTGATTTAAGTAATAGGTTTTTAATGACTTCAAGTTTAGTTGAAACTTTTGCTCCCCCCACAACACTCACCAAGCTACCCTTATGTTCAAGCGCAGAGTTTATATTTAATACCTCGTTTGCAAACAATAGCCCTGCGCAAGATTGCTCAGATTTAAGAATAGCTCCATAAGTACTAGCTGATTTTCTATGTGCGGTGGCAAAGGCATCCATTACATAGACTTCAAAGGAGCTTGCAATCAGATTTGATAAAGAATCGTCATTTCCACTCTCTCCAACTAAGAATCTAGAATTTTCAACCATGCATAGTCCATCTGGAACCTGGTCAAAATTTGAAATAAATTGAATGTCTCTGTTAAGAGCCTTACAAAACCAATCGCATAAAGGCTTTAATGATAGCTCAGAATTGAAGACACCTTCATCAGGACGACCAAAATGACTAATAATAGTTACTGACTCTGTTTCATTTAGAGCATATTGAATTGTTGGCAGTGCGGCTTTAAGCCTCTCATCGCTTTGAATCTCACCATTTTTAACAGGCACATTGAGATCAAGCCTGATCCCAACCTTTTTATTCGAAAGGTCAATGTCTGATAGGAGTTTCATATTATTTCTTTTACCTTTTGCGCGACTTTATCAGGGCTAAAGCCAAAATGATCAAGTAGAACATCTCCTTTGCCTGATTCGCCAAAAGAAGAAATTCCAATGACATTGTTTGTATGCTCATACCAAGACATTGGATGAGAACATTCGATCACAATGTTGGTCTTATTGTTATCAAAAATTTTGTTATAAGCTTGCTTGTTTGTCTTTAGAGTCTCAATACAAGGGACACTTACAACACTGCATAATATATCTTCTTTAATAAGCATCTCTGCAGCAGCTATTGCTGTTGCTACCTCTGATCCTGTTGCAATTAGATTAATTTTTGCCTCATCTCTTTTTTCAACAAAATAACCACCTAAACAGATTTCACTTATATTTGGGTTGTTAAAATAGTTGAGATTTTGTCTTGAGAGAATTAATGATGATGGCCCATCTTTGCGTTTAACAGATGATTGCCAAGCTATTGCTGTTTCAATTAAATTTGCTGGACGCCATGTATGCATATTTGGAGTAGCTCTAAGTGTTGTAAGGTGTTCAATTGGTTGGTGTGTTGGGCCGTCTTCTCCCAAAGCCACTGAATCATGAGAGAATACATAAATCGTTCTAATTCCCATCAGAGCCGACATCCTTACAGCATTACGACCGTAGTCCATAAACACTAGAAAGGTTCCTGCATATGGAATTATTCCCCCATGCAACGCCATGCCATTCATCACAGCATTCATACCAAACTCTCGCACGCCGTAATAGATGTAGTTTCCAGAAAAATCATCAGAAAGCGCAACAGAAGCTTTTGTATTGGTATTGTTTGAGCCAGTCAAGTCGGCTGAACCGCCAATCATTTCTGGCAATAATTCTGTCATCCTTTCCAAAACAATTTGAGAAGCTTTTCTTGATGCAACTGAATCAGTGTTTAAGCTTAGCTCATCCAAAAACGCATCAAATTTTTTATCAAAGTCTTTGGGCAACTCGTTGTTTACAAGCCTATCAAACAATTCTGCTTTGCTCGGATTAGCATTCCTTAACTCAGCACATTTTTCTTCCCAATCCAGCTCAAGCTGCTTACCTTTTTCTTCTGCATTCCAGTCTTTATAAATTTCATCAGGAATTTCGAAAGGCTCGTAATCCCAGTTAAGATTGGATCTTAATTTTGACAATATTTCGGCACCAAGAGGAGCGCCATGAGAAGATGCATTATCTTGCTTGCTTTCAGCACCATAACCAATGGAGGTTTTACAAACGATCATTGTTGGTTTTGTTGATTCTTTTGCTTGCTCTATAGCTTGATTAATTGCATTACGATCATGCCCATCAACGTTATCAATTACGTTCCAGTTATATGATTTGCATCTGAGAGCAATATCGTCTTGGTACCATGAATCTATTTCTCCATCAATTGATATTCCATTGCTGTCATAAAAGCAGATCAGTTTATTTAGTTTCAAAACCCCTGCTAAAGACATTGCCTCATGTGATATTCCTTCCATTAGACAACCATCACCCAAGAAGCAATATGTAAAATGATCAATTACTTTCACATGTTCAGAGTTAATTTTTGATGCAAGATTTTTTTCAGCAATAGCCAAACCCACTGCATTAGCTATGCCCTGTCCTAAAGGCCCCGTAGTAGTTTCAACTCCAGCTGTTATGCCATACTCAGGATGTCCAGGAGTTTTAGATCCAAGCTGTCTGAAGTCTTTTAAGTCCTTAATACTAAGATCATACCCACTAAGATGAAGCAAGCTGTAAAGAAGCATTGAGCCATGTCCATTTGACAAAACAAATCGATCCCTATTAAACCAATTTGGATTTGAGGGAGAGTGATTTAGATGATCACGCCATAATGCTTCTGCAATATCAGCCATACCTAATGGCATACCAGGATGTCCAGAATTAGCCCTTTCTACACTATCGGCAGATAAAAAACGAAGAGCATTAACTGTATTATTTGTAATCAATTTAGAGTATTTGTTTTCATAATTATATAATTCAATTCAGGCTTTTAGGCATAATATTAAATTAATCTACAGGAAAATAATTGAAAACGATCACATTTAACAAAATGCATGCAAATGGTAATGATTTTTTGATTACCGATGATCGAGAAATTCTTAGCCAACCAATTCAAAAACTTTCTAACAGAAAAACAGGAGTTGGATTTGATCAGCTGCTTCTCTTTGACAAAGAAATACAGTCTGTTCAAATTTTTAATGCCGATGGATCAAAAGCAAAGAGTTGTTTCAATGGTCTGCGATGTGTTGCAAAACTATATGATTTAAATAACTTTCAATTAGAACTGTTTGGGAGAAGTCTTATTTTAAATTCTGATGGTTCGGTTCAATCAAAACACCCAGTCACCTTACATGATGACACCTTTGCATATCTTGATATAGGCAATAAGCATGTCGTTGTGCATGTTAAAGACATACATAATGCCAACCTAGTTGTGCTTTATGATAAGTATCAAGAATATGTAAAAACTTTGAAATTAGATACAGATTTTAATCTTAATGTTTATGAAGAAGTAAATAATTACTATCAGATAAGAACCTTTGAAAATGGGGTTGGTGAGACCTTGTCTTGTGGCACTGGAACCTCAGCAACTGCATTCATGATTTATAAGCAACTAGATAAGAAAACGATAAAATTTTTATCTAAAGGCGGTGAAACAACAATAAATATTTGTAATGATTATTTAATCTCAAAAGCAAAAGCTGAAATTTCTTTTCAAGGAGAGCTCTCAAGTGGATGAATTAAGACAGCAACTATCTCAATTTCTAAAAGTTAAGAACTATTCTGTCCACACTATTACAAACTACCAAAGAGACATTTCAAGATTTTTTAATTTCATAGATTCACAAGGGTTTAATTTTAAACAACTAGCAACAAACCAAATCTCTCAGTGGATAATTTTTTTAAGAAAGCTTGGATTGGGCAATCGCTCAATTCAAAGGAATATTTCATCTTTAAAAAACTTCTATCAATATATGTTTAAAAATGGTTTTCTATCATCCAATCCATTTGAAGGTGTTGTGGCTCCAAAAATTAATGACTCCTTACCAAAAGCGCTCAGCCCAGAAGATGTGAACAAATTGCTCTCATTTGAACCAAAAACTGTTTTTGATTACAGAGATAAGGCTTTTTTAGAACTACTCTACTCCTCTGGCCTTCGTGTTTCAGAAGCGATAAATGTAAACCTTTCTTCATTTGAATCAGACTTCACTTTTGTTCGCGTAGTTGGAAAGGGCAATAAAGAGAGAATGTTGCCTGTTGGAAAGTATGCAAAATATGCCATTCAAAAATGGCTAGATATTAGGGATGTTTCTGCAGATAAAGATGTTCTGTTTACTAATAAGTTTGGCAAGCGTATTACAGTAAGAGCAATGCAAGAACGTCTTTATAACTTGTCGTTACGACAAGGAATGTCACCAGTAAATCCTCACATGCTTAGACATAGTTTTGCGACTCATTTGTTAGAATCGAGTGGAGATTTACGATCCATTCAAGAAATGCTTGGCCATAGCAGCTTGAGTACAACTCAAATTTACACTAAATTAAACTTCCAACAGTTAGCAAAAATTTACGACAACTCACACCCTCATGCCAAGAAAGAAAATTAAACTTATCACCCTAGATTTAGACGATACTGTTTGGCCAAATCATAAAGTTATTCTTGATTCTGAAAAAACCTTATGGACGTATGTAAAAAATAAAACTACTAGCCTTGATGAGGGGTTTGGTGAACAAGAAATAAACAAAATTAGGCTAGAGCTTCTTGAACAAGACCCGTTAATTAAATTTGATTTAACAAGGTTTAGGAAAGAAATTGTACGACAGATCTTTTTAAAGGATGGCAAAGATGATGCTGAGGCAAATTATTATAGCAACGAAGCTTTTTCAGAATTCTTTAAAGTAAGAAATAAGGTACACCTTTATAAAGATGCAAAATTAGGTTTAGAGAGGCTAAGCCGAAAAACTATGGTTGGGTCATTATCAAATGGCAATGCTGATCTTAGCATTATAGGAATTTCTAGTTATTTTTCTTTTAGCATTATTTCAAGCGACGTAAATAGTAATAAGCCGTCACCAGGTCATTTCCTAAAAGCTCTTGAGATAGCAAAATGTGATGCTAGTGAAGCCCTGCATATTGGTGACTGTCCAGTAAATGATGTTGGTGGGGCAAGAAATTGTAATTTTAATACCATATGGTTTAATTGTGATAGAAAAAAGTGGGATGAGATATTCCCTTGCGAGCTTCAAGCCAAAAACTGGAAAGAGCTCAATGAAGTAATTAATAAAAATTTTTTATTGGAGAAAAATAATGTTTAATCCATTTGGAATGGGAAAAGATTTGAAAGGCATGGAAAAAATGGTAAAGCCTGCGCTTGAAAAATTCATGAAAGAATCAGGTTTTGTTAAGCAAGATGTTTTAGATAAAGCTCTTGAAAGAATTGAATCCCTTGAAAGAAAAGTATCTGACTTAGAAAGAAGATTTTAATTGACGGTAAGACTATCAAGCATGTACTGAACTGATCTTTCGATTTCTTCAAGCGAACAGTCCATGCAAAGCCCCTTAGCAGGCATAGCATTGTATCCGTTGTATGCATTGTTGGTTAAAGTCTCTAACCCTTTCTCTAGTCTGCCTTCCCACTGCGCTTGATTTGCAAGCATAGGTGCTCCTGCTAAACCCGCTGTATGACAAGCTGCACAACCAAGATTATAGACAGCTTCTCCTGTTCTTCCTGCAGCCACAGAATCAGATCCATCGGAATCAGATGCCATAGTCACCATTGGTTTGTTCTTTAACAAACCTAATCTTTTTCTAACTTCGTCTTCGTAGGAGTCTGAAAGAAACTCTTGAGAGAAAAGTAAAACCAAAAGTGTGCTTATAAGTTTTTTCATTGCTTTAATTTATTGTTCCAATTTTAAATAATTCAACCTATCTATCGTAAAGATAGAACATATTTTGAATGTTTAGTTCAGTATCTCTGGTTCTATTTAATTTATATTTGCCATTAATGACAACTGTCGGCACTCCACTAAATACTCCTGAGTTGCCAAGGCTATTGACCAATCGAGTAGCATTTTTTGCCTTAATACCAACACTAAAAGAGCTATACATAGTCATAAATTTTTCTTCGTCATAGCCATATTTTCTGGCAAATGATTGTATATCTCTGCTTGATCTTATTGGCTTTCTGTCGATCTGGTAATACTTATAAACATTCATATGGCCTTCATCTCCCAAACCCAATGCTTGAATAGTGTAATAAAGCCTAGCAAGCATTTCACCGCCAGCTGGTATTTGATTGATAATTATGTCTGGTCTTCTTTTTTTCATCTCTAGCACTGTTTGCTCGAAACCGTAACAAGCCGGACACCAGTAGCCAAATACTTCAGTAATACCTGGTTCAGTAATTAAGCCTTCTGGGATTCTTTCATAATCTCTGCCTGCCTGGGGTTGTGCAAATATTGAGCCTGCAGCAAATAATAAAAACGCTAATTTAGCTAGATGTGAAAGTATTGAGTTATTCATGAGTGAATGATTATATAACAACTTATATATAATTAAATCTATGAAAGCTAAATTTAATTTTCTTCCTTTGGCCTTTTTTACTAGTGCTGCACAGTATGATCAATGTCCTGATGGGCAATTTAAAGAAATAGCTTTTGTAGGTGCATCAAACGCAGGCAAATCTTCAGCGATTAATGCTCTTTCTAATAATAAAAAGCTAGCAAAAATAAGCAAAACTCCCGGTAAAACTAAATTGTTTAATTTTTTTAAATGTGGGAAAGGTTATATCGTCGATTTTCCAGGGTATGGATTCTCAAAAGTGTCAAAAACCCAAAAAAAAGAATGGTTTAAAGAGATCCCACAATATTTTGAGAAAAGAGAAAATCTTGAGCACGTTATTCTTTTCACAGATGCTAGACATCCAATGAGAGACCAGGATGTTGGTATGGCCGAAATGCTATTTGATTTAAATATTCCATTTAAAATTGTTTTAACGAAATCAGATAAACTCAAAGACAAAGACAAACAGCAATTAGTTAAAAGTTTTGAGGAGATCTACCCAGAATTTATGCTTTTTTCAATAGATGACAAAGAAAGCATTGCCTCACTAGGCAAATTTATTAATGGGCTTCTCTCCAATTAGAGCCAAAACCATACTCTGCTTTTAAGGGCACATTTATTTCTGTTGATTGTTCCATTAATTTAATTATTGGTTCAATGTTTTCTTCTCCATAGGAGTCTGGAACCTCAAAAATTAATTCATCATGCACTTGTAGTATCATATTTATCTCTTGATCGTTACCTTCAATCCATTTTGCAATTTTGATCATCGCAATTTTAATAATGTCAGCCGCACTTCCCTGCAATGGGCCATTAATAGCCGCTCGCTCAGACGCTTGTCTCATTAAATAGTTTGATGACTCTATGTTGGGCACATGTATTTTTCTTCCATGCAACGTCTCTACATATTTCTTGCCCTTTGCATCCTCTACAATATTCTTCATAAAAGCACTAACACCTGAGTATCGATCAAAATAATTTTCCAGAAATATATCAGCCTCAGCTCGCGTGACTGAAAGTTGATTAGAAAGCCCGAAAGCACTCATACCATACAAGAGACCAAAGTTAATTGTTTTGGCCTTTCGCCTCATATCATCATCTACATCCTGAATATCTACACCAAATATTTCAGATGCTGTTCTTTTATGTATGTCTTCATTGTTGTTAAATGATTTAACCATAATCTCATCATTTGAATAATGCGCCATAAGCCTTAACTCTATTTGAGAGTAATCAATTGCTAAGAGCTTCTTGCCTTGAGGGGCAATAAAAGCCTCTCTAATTACAATCCCATCCTTTGTTCTAATTGGTATATTTTGGAGGTTTGGATCCGATGAAGAAAGCCTTCCAGTGGACGTTACTGCTTGATGGTATGAAGTGTGCACACGCGAGCCAAGATCACATATTTCTGATAATTTATCTGTGTAAGTGCTCTTGAGTTTTGCAAGTGTTCTGTATTCCAGTATGTCTTTAATTATTTCATTTTCATCAGCTAATTTTTGTAAGACTGACTCCGATGTTGAATAGTACCCGCTTGATGTTTTCTTTAATCCTTTAGCCTCAATACCCATCTTATCGAAAAGAACTTCGCTTAATTGTTTTGGGGAATCAATATTAAACACCACCCCCGAATGTTTATGAATTTTCTGCACTAGATTAATTAATTTAGATCCGAAATTGTTGGACAAGCTATTTAAGTGCTTAATATCAATTAGTGCGCCGGTAGCTTCCATGTCCATGAGCACAAAAATCATTGGGTATTCAATTTCTTGCAACATTTTTGTGGTTTTATCATCAATTTTTGTCTCAAATGTTCTGTATAGCTGCAGAGTAATGTCTACATCCTCAGCTGCGTAGTTTGTTGCTTCTTTAATTGGTACTTCACTAAAATTTTTAAGCTTATTTTTCCCTTTACCCATTACATCTTCAAATTTAATTGTTTTGATATTCAAATAGTGCTCAGCCAGAGCATCTAAGTTGTGTCGGGACGCTGTGCTGTTTATTGAATAAGACATCAGCATTGTATCTGCATGAAACCTTTTAATATTAATTTGATGATTTCTTAATACTTGCAAGTCATATTTAAGGTTTTGTCCAATAACTTTATCTTGGCTTGCTTCAATAATTTGCTTTAGCCATCTAAGCGCCTCATCTCTTGAAATTGCAGTTTTTTCTTGATGAGCAATTGGCAGATAGTATCCAGAATTGGCTTTAAATGAAAATGAAACACCTACAAGCTCAGCTTCAAGAGAATCAATAGATGTTGTTTCGGTATCAAATGCAAAGCACTTAGATTCGTGTATAAAGTTTTCAATCAATGAAAGGTCATCAATGCTTTTAAGAGTTCTGTACTCTACAACTTTTTTCTCCACCTGTTCTTCAGTTACAAAGGCATTGAATTCAAGCTCTTTAAAAAAATCTTGTAGCCCCTTATTAGATTGCTCAGGAACCTTAATGTCGTCAATTTGCAAATTAAAGCTTAAGTCTTTCTTTAAGGACACAAGGAATAAGTTTCTTTTTAGGAAATCTTTTTCATTTCTTAAGTTGTCGCCCACAACTCCTGTAATCTCGTCTGCATGTTTTAATAAATTATCCAGACTTCCATGCTGATTGAGCCATTTAGCTGCAGTTTTGTTGCCAACTTTAGTAATGCCTGGAATATTGTCAGCTTTATCACCTACCAAAGCCAATAATTCTGAAATCTGATTAGGACTAACTCCAAATTTTTCCAAAACATACTCTTCATTAAAGAATTCATTAGACATTGAGTTGTGTTGAATAATATTTTTTGTGACTAATTGAGTTAGATCTTTATCTGGTGATGAAATTAAGATTTTTTTATCTTTTCCAAACTTTTCTGCGAGTGTTGCAATCACATCATCTGCCTCAACACCAACAACTTCTTCAATAGAAAAACAGAATAACTCAGATAGTTTTTTTATGTCATCAATTTGAACTCTAAGTTCATTTGGCATTGGAGGTCTATTTTTTTTATAGAGATCATAATAGTCATTTCTAAAGTTAGGTCCCTTAGCATCGAAAACCATAACCATTGGCACCCCTGGATAAGTTGAAATAAGCTTTCTAATCATGGACGCAAACCCCCTGGTTGCTCCAGTTGGCTTGCCTTCTTTAGTTGTTAGTGGGGGCAAGGCATGAAATGCTCTATAAACATATGATGTGCCATCAATTAATATTAAGTCGGGTCTAAAAATCATTTAACTTTATATATAATACTTAATTGTGAAAACAATAATTCAATATTATTCAGATTTTATCATTACAGTATCTGCTGGTTTTGTCGTTCTTGCGCAATATTATCTAGAAAATATTGAGGGGCTAGTTCCCTGCAACTTATGCATTGTTCAAACTATGTGTGCTCGAGGAATTTTCTTGATATACCTTTTAAAAATTCTGGCTCCAAATTTAAAATGGTTATTTGATGTTGTTGGTGTCCCTGTTTTTTTTACAGGAATTGCTGCAAGTGGACGTCAAATATATCTACAAAACCTTCCTGCTGATCAGCTGTCAGGTGGTTATTGTGATATTCCTTTTTATCTTATTTTTGAAATGTACTCGTTTTTTGAAGGAGTGGGAAAAGTCTTTCAAGGTAGTGCAAAATGTGCGGAAGAATCATGGTTCTTTCTTGGGCTTAACATTGCTGAGTGGTCAATGGTATTTTTTGCTTCAATGATTGTATTATTGTTGTTAAGATACAGTTTATTAATTTTTAAGAAGGGCCAAAAATAAATTTCAATGTCAAGAATACTTGATCTACCCAATGCAAAACTTATTGAATCAGCAGTAGCTAATGCTGAGGGCACGCTCACAGATACAGGAGCGTTTCTTGCTCTAACTGGAAATAGAACAGGTCGAAGTCCCAAAGATAGATTTATCGTCAAAGAAAGCAGCACGGCAGACAAAATAGATTGGGGAGAAGTAAATAGACCGTTTGATTCCGATCATTTCGATACTCTATGGAATAAGGTGAGTGATTACTTAGATAATAAAGATCACTACGTATCAAACGTGCATGTTGGCGCCAATAAAGATCACTACATCCCGGTAAAAGTTAAGACTGAAAAGGCTTGGCACTCTTTGTTTTCTAAACTAATTTTCATTGTTCCTGATGCTTACAATGAGGAAGGCAAGGAAGAATGGCAGATATTATCTGCTGCTGATTATGTCTGTGATCCAGAGGTGGATCATACCAACTCCGAGTCCTGCGTAATAATTAATTTTCTTAGAAGAAAGGTTTTACTGGCAGGAATGAAATACGCAGGAGAAATGAAAAAATCAATGTTTTCAGTTCAAAATTTCTTGCTCCCAGAAAAAGATGTTTTGCCAATGCACTGTTCAGCAAACCAAACAGAAGACAATAGAACAACATTATTCTTTGGTCTGTCTGGAACAGGAAAAACAACTTTGTCAGCAGATCCAAAATGTTCGCTTATTGGTGATGATGAGCATGGCTGGTCTGACGGATCAGTGTTCAACTTTGAAGGTGGTTGCTATGCCAAATGCATAAAACTTTCTAAAGAAAATGAACCTTTAATATGGGACGCCATAAAATTTGGGAGCATTTTAGAAAATGTGGTTACCGATGAAACAGGCCATGCAGATTATGATGATGCCTCTCATAGTGAAAATAGCCGAGTTTGCTATCCACGCAACTTTATTGCCGGTGCGGTGCCTGCCAATGAAGGAGTTGAGCCGGATAATATAATTTTCTTAACATGTGATTTGTCTGGTGTTTTGCCACCAGTGAGTGTTTTAGATGAAAATGCAGCAGCTTATCATTTTCTGAGTGGGTACACAGCCAAAGTAGGTTCAACCGAAATTGGAAGCAGCAAATCAATGGATTTCACATTCTCTACATGTTTTGGGGCACCATTCTTTCCTAGGCCTGCTGGAGTTTATGCTGACCTATTAATAAAAAGAGTGAGAAAAAATAACACTAAAGTTTATCTAGTTAATACTGGATGGTCAGGTGGTGGATATGGGGTTGGAGAGCGATTTCCTATACCTGTTACACGTGCTGTGGTTAATGCGATTCAAGACAATAATATAGATCACTCAGATCTTGAATATCTTGAGAAGCTTAACTTATACGTGCCTAAATCGTTAGAAGGGGTTGACCCTTCCTATCTTAATCCAAGAGATGGTTGGGAATCTAAAGAAGATTATGATGAGGAATGTTCAAAACTTTGCGAAAGATTTAAGGAGAATTTTACAAAATTCGATGTAGATCATGACATTGTTGCAGCAGGCCCTAAATAATTTCTAATGGTTGCTATCAACCAAAAAAAACTTAATCAATTCTTAGCTTCTGACCGAGTCTCTTTTAAAGGCGTTGAAAAAGAAAATCTTAGATCAGATAAAGATGGCAGGATTTCAAATAAAAGTTTTCCAGAAGCTTTCGGCGTCCATAATTTTAATAGTTTTGTAACTTTAGACTACTCACTGCCCCATTTAGAGATTGTTACTCCAACTTTTCAGGATAATTCTGAACTTTATGGTTTTCTGGGCGGGTTACATGCATATGTTGAGCAGAATCTTGAAGGTGATCTTTTGTGGAATTACTCCATGCCACCAAAATTTAAAGGCAAGTTTATTAAATTGCCCCCATATGGCAAAAGTAATAAAACAAAATTAGCCCATCTCTATCGTTTAGGGCTTAGAAATAGGTATGGAGATAAGATGCAGAGCACTGCGGGTATCCATTTTAATATTTCATTCTCAGATTCTGTTTTAAAAGAACTCAATACAACTAAGACAGATTTATATTTAGGGATATGCAGAAATTTTTTGAGAGTTTTCCCCCTTGTTTTGCGACTGATGGGCTGTTCTCCGGTTGCGCATAGGTCTTTTATTAAAGACAGAGAGCTCTCGATTGACCTCTTAAAAGAAGACGAGAATTATCTTCCAAAGTCAACTTCTTTAAGAGTGAGCCGCCTTGGGTACTATTCTGAAGAGCAAGATGAAAAATTTATTACCTTTAACACCTTAGGTGAATATCTAAATTTAATTAAAGATTACATTAATATCCCAAATAAAAAGTTTAGTGAGATTTCCCTTGATTTGAAGAAGCAAGTTAATAACGGAACAATCCAAATGGAAAATGAGCTTTACAACCATATTAGGCCCAAAGGATTATTCTCTACAAAGGCTCGACAATACAACCAGTTAAAAAATGATGGAATTGAGTATTTAGAAATTAGATCAATTGATCTAAATCCATTTACAGATATTGGTATTTCAAAGTTAGATTTGGATTTTTTAGAACTATTAATAACATTTTGTGCCTTATCAGACTCTCCGCCTATAGATGATGAAGAAGCCATTGTTGTTAAAGAGAATATAAGAAGATCTTCTGAAGCTGGACAAGACTGTTCACTAATTAATTCCACTCTTGAAGATTCTGGGGAATCAAGTATTCAAGATTTAACCTTACAAATGCTTGAAAATATGAAGGATTTAGCTGAGAGCTTAGGCTGGAATGCATGTAGCCTTGATTTATTTGATACTTATCTTCAAAGGAATGAAATCCCACTGTCAACAAAACTTATTGAGGAGCTAGAGAATAAAAGTCTTCTAGAATTTATCATTAAACAATCACAACATACAAACAAAAAAATAGATTCTGGGTATAAATCAAAGTTTGACCTGGAGAGCAATGAGTCACATAAAAAATACCTTATAAACCAAAAGGAAGATAATATAGACTTTGAGTCATTTTTAGAGGGATTTAGAGGAGAAATTAAATGAAAACGTTACATTGTAAAGAGTTTGGCCCGGTAGAAAACCTGGTCTGGGAAGAGGCAGAGTCTCCAGAACCAGGTGACCATGAAGTTGTAGTATCTATAAAAGCTGCTGCTCTTAACTTTCCTGACTTTTTAATTGTACAAGGGCTGTATCAATTCAAACCGGAACTTCCATTTGCACCGGGAAATGAGGGCTCAGGGGTAATTAAAAAAGTTGGTAAAAACGTTACGAGGTTTAAAGAAGGTGACAGAGTATATTTTATGGCACCTTGGGGAGCATTTGCGGAAGAAGCATGCATGCATGAATTTGGAGTAATGCCAATACCTGATGATATTTCATTTGAGCTTGCTGCTTCATACCAAATGGCATATGGAACAAGCTATCATGCTCTAGTGCAAAGAGGAGAAATATCCAATCAAGATGAGATCCTTGTTTTAGGCGCTACTGGTGGTGTAGGTCTTGCTGCTTTAGATATAGCTAAGGCAAAAGGTGCACGAGTTGTGGCCGCTGTATCAACAAAAGAAAAGGCTGAAATATGCAAAGATTACGGTGCAGATGAAGTGATTATTTATGGCGAGGGTCCGAAGACCAAAGATGAGTCAAAAGCTTTTTCAAACGAGCTTAAATCAAAAAGTCTTAAAGGTGGTTACGATATTATTTATGACCCAATTGGTGATTGCTACACGGAACCAGCATTTAGAGCAATAGGCTGGAAAGGCAAATATCTCGTTGTTGGTTTTGCTGCTGGGGAAATTCCTAAACTTCCAATAAATCTTACGCTTTTAAAAGGAGCGTCTCTTGTAGGTGTTTTTTGGGGAACATTTACAGGGCTAGAAAGTGAGGTCAATCAAAAAAATATTGCTGAAATTAACCAACTTCTTTCTGAGGGTAAGATTAAACCATTGATTTCAAAAGAAATTCCAATGGAAAATGCCATTGACGCCATCCAAATGATTGGCAACAGAGGCGTAATAGGAAAAGTAGTTTTAGTAAATAAATAAAAAAGGCCCTAAAAAGGGCCCTTTTTAAAAACGTAAAATTATTACCAACCCTTAACTGGTGTAACCATCATTACATTCTGAACTTTTCGATAACCTCCAACTGCTTCAGCGAATTCTGCAAAAGCATCAGTAGCAAAAGCTGCTTGTGTCTCAGAGGTTAATTCAGCCATTGATGATGCACCGACAAACGCGAAATGTGATGCATATCCATTTCCTGTAATATGAGTCACTAACCCTTGTGAGCCAGGACCTCCAACTGCATTAGTCATTTTTGACCATGCTGCTGCATATTCACCAGCCTTTGCAGGCTCAACATTTAAGTCATATTTTAAAAACATCGCATCTTTGGTCCAGTCGCCTCTCTGTAAGGATAATTCTCCAATTCTATTGAAATACATATCATCATGAGTGTTTGCACCTATTTCTTGTAAAAATTCAAAGTTTGCAGCGCAATTAGACAACTTTTGTCCAAGTTCCATCTTTTCATAATCACTATATCCAACATAGAAAAAATGGGACATACCAGAACCTTGTAGTTGCATCAGAACAACATTTGCACCTGTTTCTGCTTTCCATTTCTTTCCACAATCTGAAGCCATAAACTTATCTGTAGCAGCTACTACATTTAAGGGATTTGTGGCTTTAATATAATGAAACTCTCCAACTTCGTTTCCTGGCATAACCTTGTGATCATCTGCAGAGATAGTTGAAGCATAAAATGTAAGAGTAAAAATAAAAATAAATATATTTTTCATAAAGTCTCCTCAATTTTTTATCCTAACAATAAAAGAAGTGCTTGGGTGTTACAGATATGCAACATTTAAATTTTTCTAAGCAAAGATTTAATGACTAATGCCATGTTTGAGCTTTCAAAAGGCGCTCTAAAGATTCCAATTACTTCAGCATCTTGATTTACCACTATTAAATGATTTGTGTGTGAAATAATTCTTTGATTCATGTTGTTCTCCATTGGAGCTAACTTTTCTACACCTAACTGATATCCAAGCTTTGTCACTTCGGGCTGATCTCCTGTAATGCCAATAAATGCTGAATTAAATCCAGTTACGTAAGCTTTTAATCTTTCTTTTGTATCAATTTCAGGGTCAAAGCTTATTAGGTAATATTGAACTTGATCAACTTCAATTTTGTCATATATCTGCCTCATCACAGACATCATCACTGGGCACTCTGTGGGACAGCTTGTATAGCCAAAATACAAAAAATTCAATTTGTTTTGTTTTAAGTTTTCGTTAGTAAATTCATTACCATTATGATCGGTAAGCTTAAAATCTCTTAGCTTTTCATATTCACCATATTCAACAAAACCATTTACCAGCATTTCAGATTCAGAAAGAATGCGCGGTTGACTGACTCTGTACATAGAATAAAAACCAAGAAAGATAGTTATTGCGAAGAGAAGAATTGTAAGGCTTGTTTTAGACATAAATTTGTATCAAAAAATCTATGTAGGTCGCAAGAAAAAACAAAAGCATATATTTAACAGAGAAGTTAAATATTTTCATAGAAAGTTGGTTGTCTTTGTCGTTCAAGTAAATAAGGCACAAGTAAATAAAATATAAATTTAGAGCTGTTGTTGTGACAAGATAAAAGATACCGGCTAAACCATAAATATATGGAGCAAGAGACGCAGCTAAAAGCAGCACAGCATATACAACCATCTCCTTTTTTGTTCTTGTAACCCCTTTTGCAATTGGCATCATTGGTACTCCCTCTTTTTTATATTCCTCCATCCTGTCAATTGCCAGTGGCCAAAAATGTGGTGGTGTCCATAAAAAGATTATCAAAACAAGAATTAGGGGCAAAAGAGAAATTTCATTGCTCACTGCTGTCCAGCCAATTAGCGGTGGAAGCGCTCCAGATAAGCCGCCGATGACTATGTTTTGAGGAGTGGCCCATTTTAAATAAATCGTATAAATCAAACTATAAAAAATAAAC
Organism: uncultured SAR86 cluster bacterium; assembly: GCA_902579195.1. Taxonomy (GTDB): domain Bacteria; phylum Pseudomonadota; class Gammaproteobacteria; order Magnimaribacterales; family TMED112; genus TMED112. Next base: position 140,568 of record CACHFV010000002.1, read on the forward strand.
CCAAATGTGGTAATCATTAGAGTCAGCAGGTTAGAGAAATACAGCATTAGGCTAGATCCTACAAACAGTAAAATGGCTGTAAATGTTAAAGCTTCTGTTAGGGATATATTGCCTGCTGCCAATGGTCGCGATTTTGTTCTGGACATGTTTTTGTCCGTTTCTCTGTCAAAGATTTGATTAAGTGCAGCTGAAGCAGATGCCAGCAGAGCAAAACCCACCAAACTAGCCAATCCATTGACTACATTGGTTAAATTGGTATAGAAATTTACTGATAACAGCATACCAATAAGTGCTGTTACTGTTAACAGTGCAACAATTTTTGGTTTACATAAATTTATGTAGCTATTTAGGTTCATTTAAATTGCCCTTGCTTAAATAGATCATAACAATAAAGGTTAAAAACAGCATTACACCAACTATGTTATGAGCAACTGCATTCCAGAGGGGCAATGAGCTTAATATATTATTAACTCCCAAGAATATCTGTACTGCCAAGATGCTTAAAAAGACAATTACTAAATTTTTTGTTTGTGGAGACCACAGCTTAAAGGCCAAAAATAATGAATATAAAAAAACCACTATGGCGCCAACCCTGTGTGTAATGTGTATAGCAACTCTTGCCTCATTGCTAAGCTGACCATACAAGTAATTTGGACCAATGGTTTGGAACAGATTAAAACCTTCTGAAAAATTAGTGTTTGGCAATAGCTGGCCCTGGCAAAGCGGAAGATCTAAACAGGCTCGCGCAGCATAATTAGTAGATGTCCATGCGCCTAGGAATATTTGAAAAGCAATTAAGCCAAACCCAATAAAGATTAAATTCCTGTTAGCAACCAAAGCGTCATAGTTCGCATTATATTTTAGGGATCTAAGATAAATAATTAGAAATATTGAAGCTACTATCATCGCACCAAACAGATGGGTTGTGACAATTAAAGGGTGTAATTTTAAGCTTACTGTGAGGTAACCAAAGATTCCTTGGCAGATTATTACAAGCAATAGCAATGATGATGTTTTTTTAAATTTGTTTTCCCTAAAAGCTATGAATACAAGAAATATAGCTAGTAACCCAAGCGAAGCAGCAAAATATCTATGGACAACTTCTGGGATTATTTTGTCAATCTCAACAGGAGAATCAGGATATAGCTGTTCTGCTATAGCAATCTCCTCTACCGTTGTTGGGTAAGTAATAAATCCATAACAGCCTGGCCAGTCTGGACACCCAAGCCCAGCATCAGCAAGCCTTGTCCATGCTCCTAAGCCTATAACAACAAAGCAAAAGGCAACGCCTATGGCTGCAATAAATTTTGTATTAAGCATTTTCATAAAAGTTTCTTCACATCCTCAAAAATTTCACTGAATGTTAATGTGTCATAGAACTCACCGACAACATCAGAGTAAAAATTTAAAATAAAAAAAGATTTGGATTGATAAGGATTATCTCGTTGAGTTTCAATCCTTCCCTCAAAAAGAAATTCTCTATCATAAACAAAAACAATATCGGGGTAATTCGCTCTTATGTCCTCAATGGATTCAAATTTTTCTTTGTCCCGATAAACAACCACCCTCTTCAGCCTGTTCATCTCTCTACCAAGAGTGATGTTAATTGCTCTTGCTGTCTGATATTTCTCTGAACTTAACTCAAGATCGTTAAAGTCATCAAAGTAAACCAAGTACCATTTGCCTTTTATAAACTCAAAGCTTGTTCCATCTTCAAGAGAAAGCTCTGTTCCTTCTGTTTCGATGTGAGGGTTTAAAAATGAGCCATTTTCTGTTGTATTTGTTGTCGAAAATATACCTGAGTAGAAAAGTGCTGTTGACAAGCTTAAAACAATAAGCGGAGTCAGCAATATTATTAAAGCTATGTGTCTTTGATTATTCATCTTTTCTCCTAAAGGCAATTATGGTCAATACTATCAAGGCCAAACAAAGCCCAAACCACTGAATTGCATATCCAATATGTTTATCTGACGACATATTTATGGGCTTCTCAATTTCCTTAAATTTAAACTGATTGTTCTTATCAAGATTAAAGATATAAGGTCTTATATTGTCTGCCCTCAACTCTGGGTATACGTTAGATATAAGGCCAATATTAAATTCCTGTATGATTCTTTTATCAGATTCCTCTATATTTTTCACAAATGCATTGGAGTTTTTATATAAAGCACTCCCTTTTATTAAAAATTGGCCGCTTGGTGTTGTAATTTCTGGCACTTCACTCTTCAGACGGCCTCTTGCAATAAATCCCCGATTCACAAATACACCCGAATTTTCTTCAAACCTGAAGTACTGATACACCTTGTATCCTGCTTGGCCATTAAGCAAGGCATTGTCTTCAAGAATTATGTATTGAGTAAATGCCCCATACGAGCTTATTGGTTCCCAGTTTGCAAATTTCTCTTCAGTATTAATGGCCTTATGAGGATTGTTCTGAAGTTCGTTAAACTTTTCAATTATGTTGTCTTTTTCAGCTGCACGCTCTATTTGCCATAGGCCAAGCGAAAAAGTAATTGGTGCAAATATAATTGCAAAAATTAATATCTTTGATTTATAGCTATTCAATGTTTTAATAATCCCGTGTTAAAAACAATTATCATCATTTTACTTGTTCTGGTTTTAATTAGCCTTGCATCCAGTCTTGTTTTTCTGTTTGTTGATAGAGGCAACCCTGAAAAAAAACGCATACTTTATGGTCTTGGTTTTAGAGTTACGCTTGGTGCAATAATTATAGTTCTTATATTTTATGGTATTTATTCTGGGCAGCTTGGCAACCAAGCGCCTTGGGGTTAAAGAATATAAACAAACAAGAACAAACAGACCCAAACCACATCAACAAAATGCCAATACCAAGAAGCTGCTTCAAAACCGAAGTGCTCTTTACCTGAAAAATGGTTATAACCTGTTGATCGAACAAGTTGGGTTAACAAGAAAATTCCACCAATTAAAACGTGCATACCATGGAAGCCTGTAAGCATGAAAAAGGTTGTTCCATAAACACCAGATGAAAGCGTTAAACCAAGGTGTGCATAAGCTTCATAATATTCAACAGCCTGAAGAATAACAAAAATAAAAGCCAGTAAAACTGTAATGCCTAGCCAGAAATTAAATCTTTTCCTGTTGTTTTCTTTAAGTGCCATATGAGCGACGTGAACTGTTGCGCTTGAACTTAAAAGAACCACTGTGTTCCAGAGTGGAAGCCATGTAAGTGCTCCACTTAGACTTTGTAAATACATATTTTCTTTAGGTCCAACTGTTGTTGCTTGCTCGCCAAGCAAGCTTTGTTCTGGTGTTATCATTGGAGGCCATACTGCTTCAAATTCTGGCCATAAAAGATCGCCTGCAATTCCCTTTGCACCTTCACCGCCCAACCATGTTATCGAAAATGACCTGATATAAAACAATGCACCAAAAAAGGCAAAGAAAAACATTACTTCTGAAAAGATAAACCAGCCCATGCCGTAAACATAAGAAGTATTCAGCTGCGGCGTGTCTAATCCAGCCATTGATTCTCTTGTTACCGTTGCAAACCAATAAGCCATTGTGAAAACAACTGCTACCATGCCAGCAATAAGCATTGTTGATCCGTTACCGGTTATAGCATTTGCTGCACCCATGCCTGCAAAAAATGTTGCAATAGCAAAAACTATAGGTATTGAGCTTTTCTCAGGTACGTAATATTTTTGATGTCCTACTGTTTCACTACTCATGATTCATTGCCATTGGGTTTTCTCTATTTTTCTCGAATAAAGTATAAGACAAATAGACATTATTTACATTGTCTGAAATGTCGGAATCTACATAAAATCTTATTGGCCATTCTTGTGTCTCAAACGGTCCCAAAGTTTGCTCTTCAAAACAAAAGCATTGAATTTTCTTTATGTTTTCAGCTGCCAGACCAGGGGAAACTGAGGGTATTATGGTCAATGTTATGTTTTTATTAGTATTGTTTGTTGCAACATATGTTGTTGAGCTGACCTTATCTGTTAAGACCTCTAGATTATCGCTTGAAGGGTAAAATTTTACGGGAGCAGATCCATTAACTGTGCTTAAAAAACGTATATTTACCTCTCTAGATTTAATTTGTTTTTCTGTTTTAAAAAAATCTGATGGACCATATATTTTTCCATTTAAGCCTGTAACCTCACAAAAAACGTTATATAACGGCACAAGCATAAAAGAGAAGAGAAACATGAAAGCAACAGCACCCAACAGGCTTAAGAAAATTTTATTTTGTAGAGGTCCTTTAGCCATTTACCTTCGGTGGTGTTTCAAATGTATGGTAAGGAGCTGGTGAATCTACTGACCACTCTAATCCTTCTGCTCCATCCCAAACTTGTGGTGTTGCTTTTTTACCAGCGAGTACTGTCTTAACCACTATATATAAGAATAATAATTGCGACAGCCCGAATAAGAAAGCACCAACAGATGATACTGCATTCCACTCAGCGAACTGCAATGAGTAGTCAGCATATCTACGAGGCATGCCTGCAAGCCCTACAAAGTGCTGAGGAAAGAATGTGACGTTTACACCAACGAATGAAAGCCAGAAATGAAGTCTTCCCATCTTTTCGTCATACATGTTACCTGTCCATTTTGGTAGCCAGTAATACACAGCTGCCATAATTGAAAAAATTGAGCCTGGCACAAGCACATAGTGAAAGTGAGCAACAACAAAATAAGTATCATGGTATTGGAAATCAGCTGGTGTAATAGCAAGCATCAGGCCTGAAAATCCGCCAATTGTAAATAACACAACAAAGGCTACTGCAAATAACATTGGTGTTTCATAAGTAATAGACCCCTTAAACATAGTTGCACACCAGTTAAACACTTTTACTCCTGTTGGGATGGCGATAATCATTGTGGCCCACATAAAGAAAAGTTCAGCAGCCAAAGGCATGCCTACTGTAAACATATGGTGAGCCCAAACAACAAAAGATAATACGGCAATAGATACCATCGCATATACCATTGAAGCATGTCCAAACAAAGGCTTTCGAGAGAATGTTGAAATTATGTGTGACGTAATTCCAAATGCTGGAAGAATCATAATGTAAACTTCTGGGTGACCAAAGAACCAGAATATGTGCTGGAACAATACAGGATCACCACCACCTGCAGCATCAAAAAACGAAGTGCCAAAATAAGCATCCATCAGCAACATTGTTACTGCTCCTGCTAAGACTGGCATCACAGCAATAAGCAAATAAGCTGTTATTAACCAAGACCAAACAAATAAAGGCATTTTCATTAATGTCATGCCCGGAGCTCTCATGTTCATAATTGTTACGATTACATTAATAGACCCCATGATTGAGGAGATTCCCATAATATGAACTGCGAAAACAAAGAATGCCACATTAGGGTAGTTTGTTGAAAGTGGAGCATAGAATGTCCATCCGAATCCTGGTAAACCGCCTTCCATAAAAGCGGTTGAAAGTAAAATGGTAAAGGCAGCTGGTAGCAACCAAAAGCTTAGGTTATTCATCCTTGGCATAGCCATATCAGGAGCTCCTATTTGCATAGGAATTAGCCAGTTTGCTAGCCCTACAAACGCTGGCATAACTGCTCCAAAAACCATTATTAAACCATGCATTGTCACAAGCTGGTTGTATCTAATTGGATCCATCAACTGAAGGCCTGGTTCGAAAAGTTCTGCTCTGATACCCATTGCAAATGCTCCGCCTAACAAGAACATCGAGAAACTAAACCATAGATATAAAGTACCAATATCTTTATGGTTTGTTGTTGTGAACCATCTCATGAACCCTTTTGCAGGCCCGTGGTGATGGTCATCATGGTTATGGTTTTCAACTACTGCACTCATAATTTCTCCTATGTATCATTTTCCTTATATTCAACAATATCTTTTGGTAGGACAATCTCTCCATCTCCGCTTCTCTCATTTCCCCATGATAATTTAGTAAAAGTAATAACAGATGCCATTTCTACTTCATTAAGCTGTTCAGCAAAGGACTGCATTTGGCTTCCTCTTATGCCTTCCATAAGAATCTCTGTCTGCCTAGCTTTATCATTCATAACAATATCACTGCCGGCTAGAGCAGGATAAAAACCAGCAATTCCAGATCCATCTGCTTGGTGACAGGCTGCACATCTGGTTGCATATATTTCTTCACCAATGCTCATCAACTCATCAACTGTCCATTCTTTTTCTGTTAAATATGCTAGCTCTTCTGCTGCATCTCTTTTTGTTTGTAGCCATGCATCATATTCATCTCTTGTAACAGCTTTCACAACAATCGGCATATATGCATGTCTTTCGCCACATAGTTCTGTGCAGTTCCCTCTATAAATTCCAGGCTCATTTACCCTTGTTTTAGCAACATTGATAAAGCCCGGGATCGCATCTTGTTTTACAGCAAAATCAGGCATATACCATGAATGAATTACATCATTACTTGTAATAAGAAATCTGACAGATGTATCGACAGGTATGACAATTGGCTCATCCACTTCCAATAGATAGTTTTCTGATTTCTCCACTCTATTAAACTCATATTGATCTGGTGGAGTTGTTAGGTTTGAAAAAAAGCTTAGCGGTTTGTTACCAACTTGCTCATCTAGATATTTATACTGCCATTTCCACTGCCAACCTATTACTTGAATATCTATTCCGCCTTCTTCGGCTTCGTGGTCATATATTGTTTTTAAGGTCATTGATGCAGGAATAGCCATTGCAACTAGAATCAATGTTGGTATTACAGTCCATAGGATTTCTAGTTTGTGGTTTTCTTTAAAATCTGCTGGCTTATCATTTTTAGACTTCTGATATCTCCACATGGACCAGAATAAAAACCCAAAAACTAAAACACCAATAGCTACAACAACAAAAAATATTGCCATGTGTAGTGTGAAAACTTCTTGGCTTATATCTGTTACACCAACAGGCATATTAACGTCTAGCCAATCTGCTGACGCAAATGATGATATAAGATAGAGAAGGAATAGCCCGAGCTTGTTCTTCATGTAGGCATATACTACTATAAATAACGGTAATGTCCATAAATAACTACCATGAATAAGAGGTATTTTAATCGTTTAATATCTTAATTGATTGTATCAATTCTTCGTCTTTGGTTTTAGTGAATTTACAACTTACACACCTAACCTCAGAATCATCGTTTTTCAAAACTATAGAATCCATATCTCCGCATGCTGGGCACACAGCACCCGCAATAAATTTATAACCTTTCATTCAATATGTCCTTTACTATTTTTGTATTAGGTCTTTTGCCAAACCACAGAAAAAAACTCGCTGCAGCTTGCTCAACAAGCATACCAATCCCGTTATATATATTGCTTTCGCTAACCAGTGCTAAGTCTCTAATTTGTTTGTTTGTTAGGTTTGAGTAATTAATGTCATAGATATTGCTATCTGTCGATAAGTGAACTTCCTTAAGGAATTTGAGAGAGCTTTCATCAAGTGACGTAGCACATGAAATAATCAAATCTATTTTTGAACCATCATATGGGCTACAGTTTGGATATGTGCTTAGGATATTGTCAAGAGTGTCTTTTGTTCTACTGGCCACATAAACTTTTGCTTGGTCTGAGCAAGATTCAATTATTGATTTTGCTGCTCCACCCAAACCAAAAATTAAAATATTTTTTTTGTCTATATTTATATTATTTGAATTGAGGTCATTAATTAATCCATATCCATCTGTTGATGTTCCCTTTGTTCCATTTGCATATAAGCAATTAATTGAACTGTTGGTTGAAAAGCTTTCTGCGACAATTTCTTTAAATGGCTTGGTAATGTTGAGGCCCACCCCTCCATCTTTAAAAAATTTTTTTATAAATAAGTTTGGGTCTTCATCAAGGTCGTAAATTTTATAGTCAACCTTTATCCCAAATTGTTCTGCGAATAGTTTATGTATGTCGGGTGAGAGTGAGTATGAAATTTTACTCCCAATAACTCCAAGTTTATTCATTTAACCAGTCCTTGGGTTTTGTAATGAGTTCGTACAGGTTTTTTTCTTTCTCTTCGAGGTTGTCATCGAATTTATAACGCCAGCTTACATCTTTCGGAAGAGACATAAGGATTGACTCGATCCTACCTGAGGTTTGAAGGCCAAACAATGTACCACGATCATGTATTAAGTTGAACTCTACATACCTTCCTCTTCTGAATTTTTGAAAATCAACATCTCTTTGAGTGAAGTTTAGGTCTTTTCTTTTTTCTAAAATTTTTGTGTATGTCTCAATAAATGCTGCACAAACATCCTTTGAGAATTGAATACCTTGATCCAATGGGATCTCAAGTTTTTCATAGAATATGCCACCTACACCTCTGTGCTCGTTTCGGTGAGGAATATAAAAGTATTCATCACAATTTTTTTTGAAGGTTTTGTAAAAATCAGGGTCTGTTTGATCGCACGCATTTTTAGCTGATTTATGCCAGTCATAGCAATCTTCTTTAAATAATATATATGGAGTAAGGTCAAACCCTCCACCAAACCAATGATTATGAATTTCACCATCCTTCGTTGTGCAAAAATAGCGCACATTCAAGTGTG
>CACHFV010000003.1:0-108338 GCA_902579195.1 uncultured SAR86 cluster bacterium
AAGATATCATCGCCAACTATTTGAACATTTGGGTTTAGGGCTGTGAGACTTTTCCATGATTGCCAATCTTGTTCATCAAAAGGATCTTCTACAGATTTGATATCGTATTTTGATACTAGGTCATTTATGTACTCAACCATTTCAGGTTTTGTTAAAATTTTATTCTCTCCACTAATCTCATATGTACCGTTTTTGTAGAGCTCTGTAGATGCACAGTCGAGTGCTAGAAAGATATCTTTGCCATATTCTAAGCCAGCAGTTTCTACAGCTGCTACAACCTCTTCAATTACCTGTTCATTAGAATCTAAATTTGGAGCAAAACCACCTTCATCCCCAACAGTTGTTGCAAAACCTTTTTTTGCCAAGTTTTTCTTAAGGTACATATATATCTCAGTAGATTTCGCCAACCCTTCATTAAATGAAAAATTATCAGATGGCATTATCATGAATTCCTGAATGTCGATACTATTGTTTGCATGTGCTCCACCGTTAAAGATATTTAACATAGGTTTAGGAAGTGACATCCCACAATTTTCTTCATAACTGCTCTTGAAAGCTATATTCATATATTCGTATAAAGGAATATTTAATGAGTTTGCAGCTGCTCGAGCTGTGGCCAGAGAGATTGCTAATATAGCATTTGCACCTAAATTTGATTTATTAGCTGTTCCATCAATATCAATCATAATCTCATCAATTGATCGCTGATCTTCTGCTCTTTGACCAACAAGATGATCATTAAGTTCTTTTATAGATGCGACAGCTTTTTTTGTTCCTAAGCCCAGGTACCTGTTGTCACCATCACGTAGTTCATGGGCTTCTAAAGATCCAGTTGATGCACCACTTGGAACCATTGCAGAACCTTTTGCCCCACAGTCTAAATGAATATTTGAATATACTGTTGGCCTTCCTCTTGAATCTAAAACTTCAAGAGAATCTATTTTCTTTATTTTCATAATTGTCCTTTGACTAATTTATCTAATGCAAAAATTTTTTCTAAAAATGCATCAAGCTCTGATAATTTCAATGCGCAAGGCCCATCGCATTTAGCCTTATCTGGATCAGGATGTGTTTCCAGAAATAGCCCAGCAATATTTTGTGAGACGCCCGCTTTAGCGAGATCAAACACATATTGCCCTCTTCCACCAGTACTCTTTTCCAATAACCCTGGTTGCTGTAAAGCATGAGTTACATCAAAAAATATTGGTTTGCCTGACTGTTTAAGTAGCTGAAAATTTAAAGTATCTACTACCAAATTATTGTATCCAAAAATATTGCCTCTCTCACAAAGGATTACATTTCCATTTCCAGCTGCTTCACATTTCTTCACTGCATGAAACATCTCCTTTGCAGAGGAAAATTGAGGTTTTTTAATATTGATAATTTTGTTTGTTTTGGCTGCAGCAACAACTAAATCTGTTTGGCGACATAAAAAAGCTGGAATTTGAATTACATCACAAACCTCTGCAACCGGATCAGCCTGACCTGGCTCATGTATATCTGTAATAATTGGAACATTAAATTTATCTTTTACTTTTTGAAGTGACTCAAGTCCTTTTTCCATACCTGGACCTCTAAATGAGTCAAGCGATGATCTATTAGCTTTGTCAAAAGATGCCTTGAAGACATAGTTGAAACTATGTTTTTCAGATAATTCCACAAACTTATCAGCAACCTCAAAAAGCAAATCATCATTTTCAATTACATTCACTCCCCCAAAAATGGTTAATCTGCTTTCGTTTGAGATAGTTAAATTATTTGTTTTCATTTTTTTCCTTTAATTCTACTGCTTTAGAAACAAAATCGTTGAACAAAGGGTGACCGATTTTAGGTTTAGATGTAAATTCTGGATGAAATTGGCAAGCCAAAAACCAAGGATGGTCTTTTAACTCAATAATCTCAACTAAATTTTTAAATTCTGATCTTCCTGAAACTATTAATCCATTTGCTTCCAAAGATTCAACATAATCAGGATTTACTTCATATCTGTGCCTGTGACGCTCAAAGATTGTTTTCTTTTTATAGAGTTTTTGAGCTAAAGACCCTTTAACTAGAGTTGCATTCTGTGCACCAAGACGCATGGTTCCGCCCTTTTCTGAATCTCTTGATCTTTTCTCAATGCTTCCATCTTTATTTTTCCATTCAGTTACCAACGAAATAACTTTATGTTGTGTTTTTGGTTTAAATTCTGTGCTGTTTGCATCTTTAAGACCAAGCAAGTTTCTGCTCATTTCAATAATTGCTATTTGTAGACCTAAACAAATCCCCAAATATGGCACATTTTTCTGCCTTGCATATTTTGCCGCTAGAATCATTCCCTCAATTCCTCTATCACCAAATCCACCTGGCACCAATATTGCATCAGCTTTGCTTAGCACTCTGTGATAATTTTTACTGTTTAATTCTTCAGAATTAATAAAGTTTAGGTTTACTTTTGCATCATTGTGAATCCCTGCGTGATCTAGTGCCTCAATCAAAGAGAAATATGCATCTTTTAAATCGACATATTTTCCAACAAATGCAACGTTGATTTCACTTGATGGATCAAGTTTTCTTTTGACAACTTTTTTCCAAGCATTAAGTTTTGGCTTGTTTTTATCAAGCTGGAGTATTTCAGTCAATTTTTTATCAATACCCTCTTCAGCCAACCTTAATGGTACTTGATAAATCGTCTTTAGATTTGGAAGCGAAATAACTCCATCATTAGGCATTGAGCAGAAAAGAGCTATTTTTTCTTTGCTTTCTTTTGGTACATCATATTCAGACCTGCAAATTAGAACATCTGGCTGCAACCCCAAAGTTCTATATTCCTTAACAGAATGTTGTGTTGGTTTCGTTTTCAGCTCACCGGCATTTGTTAAAAAAGGCACATAGGTGAGATGTAAATAGGCTGTCTGGTATGGTTTTAACTCGAGACCCAACTGCCTTATTGATTCAATAAATGATTGGCTCTCAATATCGCCGACTGTTCCCCCAATTTCCACAATAGCAATATCACAATTAGATGAAGCAGCTAGAACTCTATTTTTTATTTCATCTGTAATGTGAGGAATAATTTGAACTGTTTTACCAAGATATTCTCCCTTTCTCTCTTTCTTAAGCACTGAATAATAAATTTTACCTGCTGTAAAATTATTATCTTTTGTGCACTTATGGTCTATGAATCTTTCATAATGACCTAGATCAAGATCTGTTTCTGAACCATCCTCTGTTACAAAAACTTCTCCATGCTGAAAGGGACTCATTGTACCTGGATCAACATTAAAATAAGGATCAAGTTTTATTACTGAGACTTTGTACCCTTTAGATTCAAGAATAGAACCTATTGAGGCTGAAGTGATTCCTTTCCCTAGAGATGAAACAACACCTCCTGTGACAAAAATATATCTAGTGTCTTTGAGCAAAATAAAATCCTTAAGCTATTCTAAATAATTTTTATCCACTCTACCCGAGATATTTGTTAATAAACGGTATGAAATGCTCTCAAATTCAGATGAAAAACTTGTTAAGTCTGTATTAAATCCCCAAAGCTCTACCCAATCTCCAATTTTAATTGATTCATCACCATCAAGATCTATTGTTATTGCATCCATATTTATTCTTCCAACAGTCTGGAAGGTTTTGTTGTTTATCAAAACATTTAATGGGTTATGTACATAAGGAAATCCATCCCCATAACCAATTCCTATGATTCCAATTTTGGTATCTTTTTCAGCAGTCCATGCCATGTCGTAACCAACACTAGCTCCTTTTTTTATATCTTTAATTGAAATAATTTTTGATCTCAGTTTAGTAGTGGGCTTAATACCAAATTCAAGATATTTACCTCCATATAGAGCAATGCCGGGTCTTACAATATCAAAATGTGCATCTGGGAAATTAAATATTGCACCAGAGTTTCCAAGGCTTTTTCTTTCAGGCATGTTATGAGTAATTCTTTTGAAATTCTCAATTTGGTTTTGATTAGATTCATTATTTTTATCACCAGAGCAAGCTAGATGTGACATCAATATAACTTCAGCAAATTTTTCTTTGTTAAGTGATTTATAAATCTTTAAAAAATCTTGCTCATGCAGGCCGAACCTGTTCATGCCAGTCTCAATTTTTAGCCAAATTCTGGAATTTGAAAGGTTAAATTTTTCAATTCCGTCAAACTGCCATGAAGAGTGGATTACAAAATCAAGGTTTAAAACTTCGACATCAGAATAATCTTTGGTTTCATGAACTCCTTGAAATAGTAGTATGGGTTTATCTGTTATTTGCCTTAATGCTTTCGCTTCCTTAAGAGTGATAACTGCAAAAGACTCAACATCATAAGAAATAGCATTGTAAACTTCATTTAAGCTCAGACCATATGCGCCTGCTTTGACAACAGCTTGAATCTTTGCAGATGTATAATTTTTAATTTGGTTAAGATTGTCCTTTATGGACTTAAGGTTAATCTGCAGTTCTGTCTTGCGCATAACTGTTCATAACTTCTGGAGCTAGGTCACCAAACCTTGTTAGTTCATCTCTAAAAGATAAGAGTAAATCCTTGGTTGGACCGTTTCTGTGTTTAACTAATCTCACTTCAGCAACGTTTTTCCATTCCTCATTTTTGTTATAAACAAAATCTCTATAAAGCATGAAAATTAGATCAGCATCCTGCTCAATTGCACCAGAATCTCTTAGATCAGACATCTGAGGTCTTTTATTAGGCCTCTGCTCAACTGCTCTGTTTAACTGGGATAAAACAATTACAGGAGCTTTAATTTCTTTTGCTAAATATTTGAGGGCCCTAGAAATTTCAGAAAGTTCATTAACTCTATTTTCTGTTCTACCTGGCATTTGCATTAACTGAATATAATCAACAACAACTAATTTTACTCCACCTTGTTTTCGGTATTGTTTTGCTAGTCTTCTTGATTTTGCTCTTATTTCCATTGGAGATATGTTTGGCGTATCATCAATAAATATATTCATCTCCTCAAGTTTCTTTGCTTGTTGTATTAGCTTCTCCCACTGTCTGTCTGTAAGATTTCCAGTCTTAACGTTACTTTGAGAAATGCCAGCCATTGAAGCTAGCATTCTTGATGTGAGTGATTGAGATGACATTTCAAGACTGAATACAGCAACACAACCATCATCATTCTTTGATATATTTTCTGCAATGTTCATAGCAAGTGAAGTTTTGCCCATACTTGGTCTTCCGGCTATAACTATGAGATCTTCGTCTTGCAGTCCTTGTGTAACCCCATCTATGGCTTTAAATCCGGAGGATGAGCCGATAAGCTCTCCCTGTTTTTTGGAAAGTTCTTCAAGCTTATCCAGGGTAGTTCCTACAAACTCCTCAATTTTCTTTAAGGAATCTGTTTTTGATCTATTCTCTGATAATTCAAAAATTTTTGCCTCTGCTTCATTAAGCAATTCATCGCTTGATTTGCCCTTGGGATCTGAAACAGTTTTCATTAATTCATCAAGCACTTTCTTGAGATTTCTATCGATTGATTGATCTTTGACTAGGTTTGCATAACTGTCAGCTGCCAATGCAGAAATTGGAATAGTTTGAAGTTCTTTTAAATAGTCTATTCCCCCTACTCTTTGAAGAGAGTTTTTTCTTTCTAGTAGTTTTGAAACTGTTATATGGTCTATGCCCTTGCCTTGATCAGCAAGCTCTTTAATACAATCATAAATTTCTTTATGTAAATCAGATTCAAAGTCAGATGAATTGATCAATGCATCAACTTCTGGATATTTTTCTTTAGATAATAACAATGCCCCTAATACGGCTTGTTCTACTTCAATGTTACTTGGCATTACGTTGCTTTTACTTCTATAGATATAGATTTAACTATTTCTGGATGAAGTTCAACGTTTACCTCGAATTCTCCGACCTCTTTTATCGGACCAGTTGGCATAATAATAGATGCTCTCTTAACAAAATCATGACCTTCAGCATGAATTGCATCTAAGATTTCTGTAATTCCTACTGAACCAAAAAGAGAGCCGCTCTCTTGTGCGTTTGCAGAAATTGAGATGCTCATCTTATCCAGGGCGATTGCATTTGCTTCTGCTAATGAAAGCTCATCTTGAGCTTTTTTGAGGTATTCTTCCTTTTTCTCCTCAAAATCTTTAATGTAGGCATCTGTTGCAGGAAGAGCTTTATGATATGGAAGTAAGAAGTTTCTTGCAAAACCTGCTTTGACATTAACAATGTCACCAATATCACCTAAATTTTTAATTTTAGTAACAAGAACTACTTTCATTAGTTCTCCTCTATTTTGTGCTTATCTGTGAATGGTAAAAAACCAAGTATTCTTGCCTTTTTAACTGCTTTTGTGAGTTTTCTTTGATCTTTAGCGTTCAACCTTGTGTATCTTGATGAAAGTATTTTTCCATTTTCAGATACGAACTGTTTCAGAGATTCAGGGTCTCTGTAATCTATGTTAATTTTTTTATCTTCAGTCATTTCGCAATTTTTACTGTTAAATGTCTAAACACATTCTGATCATACCTAAATTTTTCTTCAAGCGTTGTAAGTGTTTCTGAATTCACTTTTATATCTAAATGGACATAGTTAGCATAGTTCATATTGTTGATTGGATATGCAAGTTGTCTTTTTCCGAGCAATTTTTTTTCAACTAAATCGCCTTTATCCCCTTTGATAATATCCTCTAAGCCCTTCAGAAAATCATCCACTTCATCCATAGCATTTGGATTTAGTAAGAGCATTAATTCGTAGTTTTGCATCATAATTCGGATTTAATCCATTCAACAATCTGGCCTATAATACCCTTGCTTTGATTAAAGGTAAACTCTTTATTTTGTTCTTGGGCATAAAAATGAACTAGCCCTACAATTGCACTAAATTGTGGTTTAATTAATTGATCAGATTTTTGAGGTCGATTTATTATTGGCAAACCAATACTGAAGCTTGATTGCGTCATTTGATTACCTAATTTTTTAATGCCTTCTAGATTTGCTGTCCCTCCTGTGACTACATATCCTGCTGGAATATGCTCCTTTAGACCATTCTCCTCTATAGTATTTATGCAATATCTGAGGATATTGGTAAGTGCTTGTTGAACTATTTCGGCAAGAACAACTCTTGAAACAGTGGTTTCATTTCCGCTGCTTACATCTGTAATCTTTAATTGTTCGTCAGAGGCCAAGTCCGCAACAGCACAACCGTACTTTTTCTTTATTTCCTCGGCTTGGTAAGATGGTATTTTAAGATTGACAGCAATTGATTCTGTAATGTAGTCACCAGCATTTGGCAAGACCTTTGAGAAACATATAGAGCCACCTCTATATACAGTTAAATCAGTTGTGCCAGCACCTATATCTATTAAACAAATGCCAAGTTCTTTTTGGTCTTTTGTTAATGTGCATTCTGCTGTACCAAGTTGATTAAAAAAATATTTGTTTATTTTTAGACTATTAATTTCCTCGACACATTTTGAAATATTATTTTTTGTATTCTGTGAACAATAAATGAGATGAGTGCGAGCCTCTAACCTTACACCATTCATACCCATAGGGTCAGAGATACCAGGCTGGCCATCAACTATGTACTCTATTGGCATAACTGACAGCAAAGTTTTATCACTTGGAACTTTCATGGTAGAGGATATTCGTAAAGCATCTTGTATATCAGAAGCAGTGACTTCTTTTTGCCCAATGACCACAGGTCCATTCGAATTAGAACTAGAAATTTGTTCGCCAGAAAAAGCAACATTAACTTCTTTAATTTTTTCACCGGATTGCATCTCTAGATCTCGTATTGAATCAGCAATTGAATCAGAAGTTGCCCCAATATTGATAATGGATCCTTTTTTTATGCCTTGGGTTTCGACAGAAGAAAAAGCTTTTACTGTCATCTTTTCAGCATCATCAATTAGAATTGAGCTTACTTTAGATGTGCCTAGATCTATAATACAAATCATATTTGTGTAACCGAGAAACCATTCTGGTACCTTAAATCTAGAATTTTATTCTTTAAATTATTTTTTTCAAAATCACTTAAAATAACATTCAATTTTATTAACCTCTCTTCTAATTCATTCTTTCCAAGCCTAACTACCAATGAATTGAGATAGATTGTCCATCCAGAGACTTTCGAATATTCAATCTGCTTTAATCCATGAATACTAGTCTTTATTAAAAGTGCCTCATTGAAATTATTTGATTGCAACGAGCTAGCATCAAAGATTAAGGTTGGAAGCTCTTTAATTGTGGGGTGAAAAAAAATTTCTAGATTTTTATCATAATGAAGACCATTTTTGAATTTAAACTCAGGCTGTCTAAGAGTTACCTCATATTCCATAGCGAAAAATTTATTTCTTTTATTCACTGTTTCTATCCAGCTAGCTGATTTCAAGTATTTCTCATATTCATAATCTTTATAAAAGTTTGCTTTGAGCTCAGACATGCATAATTTACAAAATGGATCATCAATTGACCTGAGAACTTTTGTTTTTTGTTTATCGAATAGCTGTAGGCTCAAAAAAACGATTGAGAGCAAGAAAGCGGAAAGTATAAATTTATAGTGCGTCTTCAATTATTTCAGTAATAAGTTTTTGATAATTAATTCCAGACTTTTTTGCTGCTAGTGGTACTAAACTTTTTTCAGTAAAACCTGGAACAGTATTTATTTCTAAGACAGCAATAGACTCACCTTTTGTGACAAAATCTACACGACCCCATGTATTGCAATCATGGCTATAGAACGCTTTAATTGCCATCGCTTTAAGCTCCTCAGCAAGTGCTTTATCAATAATCTCAACTTTCTTTGTTTCGCCTGAAAGATACTTTGCTTTGTAATCATAAAAGCTTTGTTTCGGATCGGGCAGAATCTCAAGAGGCTCTAAAGCGATACCATTGAGAATTGCAACTGTATATTCAGCATCACCATAGCACTCTTCAATGATTGCTTGATCAGAAAATTTTTTGGCATCATTAACTGCTGATTCAAGATCTTTTAGATTGGTTACTCTTGAAACACCAAGACTAGACCCATTCTTTGCTGGTTTCACAAAATATTCTGTTATTTCAGAAAAAAATTCATCATTTAAATTTAAATTTTCATACTTGTCGATTGTTATAAATTTTGGGGTGTTGATATTATTTTGGATAAGAATCTCTTTGGATAAAACCTTATCCCAGCACTTTTTTGTAGATTCATAATCTGAACCTGTAAATCTATATCCTTTTTTCGACAACAAATCCTGAACTTGCCCATCCTCACCACCAAATCCATGAACGGCGATGAAAAATACTGTATCTTTATCAACTTCTTTTAAATTCAGATTATTTAAATCTAATAACTGTGCATCAAACTTTGTGGTGTCAATATTATTTATTATTGAATCAGCAGAAAGTTTAGAAATTTCTTTTTCATCAGAATCTCCACCAAAAAGCACAATTACATTTTTCATTTATATAAAGCTTTGAGTGAATTTGAAATATCTACAACATTTCCAGCACCTTGAGTTACCAAAATATCTCCATCTTTTACCTCACTTTCAAGTATTGATGATATTTCTTTTAAATTTTTTGCAAAGAGCGCTTGTGTCCCTTTTTTTCTCAGGGCATCAACAAAGTCATATGCAGAAATCCCCTTAAGATTTTGTTCACCAGCAGAATAGATATCCATCAAAATTACTAAATCTAAACTTGATAAGCTTTTAATGAAATCATCAAATAATAATGAGGACCTTGAGAATCTATGTGGCTGAAAGATCATATTAATTTTTTTATTTCTATTGGAAGCAGTTAATGCATCCACTGTGGCAGTAATTTCAGTTGGGTGGTGTCCATAATCATCAATTAAGGTAATTGATTTATTGTTGATCTTTAGAGACCCTTTCTCTTCAAGTCTTCTTGAAACTCCTCCAAAAGATGAAAGAGAGTCCTTTATTATTCTTGTATTAATTCCAGCTTGCTTTGCAACAATATATGCTGCGGTAGCGTTTAATGCATTATGCTTTCCAGGAATTTTGAGTTTCAAACGCACCTCTTTGCCATTTGAATTGTTTGCTACCGAAAACTCTTGATAGTTTTTCAACTGCTTCAAATTTTTGATATAAAAATTTGCTGATTTCTTGAAACCATATGAAATTTTTGGCCTAGATAATTCGTCGAATAATTTCTGACCGCCTTCATCATCAATGCAAATTACAGCAGTTCCATAAAAAGGAAGATTTTCAAGAAATTGAAGAAATGTTTTTTGTAATTTTGATGCATCATTTTCGTAAAAATCTAAATGGTCATTATCTACATTTGTAACAACACTTATTTCTGGATTTAGGTGCAAAAAGGATGCATCACTTTCATCTGCCTCTACAATTATATAATCGCTTGCCCCTAAAATACTCCTGGACTCGTGGCCAAGAATCTTCCCTCCAATGATAAAAGTAGGGTCGAGGTTTGCTTTAATGAAAATATTAGAGATAAGACTTGTTGTAGATGTTTTCCCATGCGAACCAGCAACAGCAATGCTATGAAACCCTCTCATTAAGCTTGCTAACATTTCTGCTCTTGGAATTATTGTTTTATTAAGCATCTCCGCAGTTTTTATCTCAGGATTAGATTTCACAACTGCAGATGAATAGACAATTACATCAGCCTCGGAGACATTTTTTTTATTATGCCCAAGAAAAATTTTTGCACCCATCTTTTCTAGTCGTGAAGTATTTTTATTTTTTACAAGATCACTACCAGATATTGTGAAGCCTTGATTTAAGAGCATCTCAGCTATGCCGACCATGCCAACTCCTCCAATGCCTACGAAATGTATATTTTTAATTTTGCTTAATTTCATTTGCTATATTGAGTGCTGCCTCACAGTGTAAATCTTTCTTTACTTTTTTGCTTAATTCTTTGAGATCTAGAGAATTAAATTCATTTAGCTTTTGCAAAAAATCTTCTGGATCAAAATTGTATTCATCAAAAATAAAAGCATCATTGCCCTCTGCATAAATTAAGGCATTATTTTTTTGATGATCATCAATAGAGTTTGGTAGTGGAAAAAGTATTGCAGGCATTCCAAATGCCTGGAGCTCAGTAATTGTGCCTGCACCAGATCTACATATTACAAACTTTGTCTCACTAAATAGTTTTGGAATGTCATCGATAAATTTTTTGTATTCAATTTTATGGCTATTCTCCATTGAAAACTGATTGCCTGTTTGAAAAATTATCCTTTCTTGAATTTCAGAGCTTTGCAGAATTGCTGGCAAATTATCATTAAAAAATTTGCACCCTTGGCTTCCACCAAGAACCAAAACTTTGGTTTTAGTTAACTGGCTTGAGTAGTTATAATTACAGAAATTTCCTCTAATGGGGTTTCCCATTACTTTTTCATTCTTTATGCCTATCGGAAAAGAGGTAAAGTTCTTTATTGTGAAAGAAGATGCCATTTTATTGGCACTCCCCATTATGGAGTTCTGTTCATGCAAAAAGATGGGCTTAAATAAAACTTTATTAGCAATTAATCCTAAAACAGAAATGTATCCGCCCATAAGAAGTGATTTGGCTGGTTTAAATTTAATTAATTCAAAAGTTACTTTAAAAAGATTAGTCAAGAGATTAAAGGGGAAAAAAATCTTCTCAAGTAAGGATTTTCCACGAAACCCACTTACTTTTAAGTGAATGACTTTAAAATCAGACACAGCATATATTTGCTTTTCAAGTTCACGATTTGAGGCAAAGAATAGAACTTCATCTTTTTTAAAATTTTCTGCTATTGAAAGTCCTGGATAAATATGGCCGCCTGTGCCAGCAGCAAATATTGCTATTTTCATTTTATATTATTTCTAAATTCCCAGCTTGCTCGTAGCATAATTGCAAGTCCTATAAAATTCATAATAACACTACTCCTTCCGTAACTTATAAATGGAAGGGCAAGGCCTTTGGTTGGAATTAAACCAAGATTAACAAAAATATTTAAGGCTGTTTGAATAAAGAGAGTTAAAGCAAATGCAGTAATTAACAAGCTATTGAAGTAAAAATTCTTTTTCATTGATCTATCTGCTAAAAAGTACAATCGTCCAAGTATGATTAAATAAGCAGAAAGCAATACTATCAAACCAAGCATTCCTGTCTCTTCAATATAAATTGAAAAAATAAAATCAGTGTGGGCTTCTGGAAGAAAGTAATATTTTTGGGTACTTTCCCCAATACCAAGACCAAAAAAACCACCTTGTATTGAAGCAATTAACGCATTAATTAGCTGATAATCTGAAGAATACTGATTGTCCCATGGGTTTGAAAATTCCAGCACCCTATCAAGTCTCTCTGCATTGAAGTAAATAAAAATGGAAACTAATGTCACGAAAATAATAGTTAAAATTCCTAGCTGTGATAACTTTGCTCCGCCAATAAATAATATGCCAATACCAATAGCAAAAATGACTACCATTGCACCAATATCTGGCTCAAAGAATAACAATAAGCTTATTAAAGATGTAATTACAATTGGCTTTAAGAAACCTCGCCATGAGCTTTCGAGCTGTTCTTTTCTTCTCAAGCAATAGCCACATAAATATATTGGAACAAAAATTTTAGCTACTTCTGAAGGCTGTATATTCATGAAACCTAAATCTAACCATCTCCTGCTTCCATTAACTTCTCTTCCTATTCCAGGGATAAGCACTAAAGCCAATAAAAAGGCAGATAAAAAAAATAGAAGTAGTCCATTCTCTCTATAAAAAGAAATTGGAATAAATAAAAAAACTGAAAACATTATCAAAGAAAGTGCAAAAGCAACTACTTGTCGTTCAATAAAAAAAAATGGGTTATTAAAGTTTTCAGAGGCAATAACATTTGATGCAGAAAAAATGAAAAGTGCGCTTATTGATGTCAGCAAAAGAATTGGAATAAGAATTAGAGGGTCAATTAAATTTTCTTTTGGTTTAGCTAAAGTATTCATTTACTTTTTCTTTAAAGGAATTTCCTCGTATTTCAAAGTTTTGAAAGTCTTCACCGCTTGGATGCCCAGGAGAAAATAAAAAATCTCCTTCAACTTTCTCCTCTAAAAGATATCTTAACAACGAATCCAGGGTCTCAAATACTAATTTATGATCATGGAGAATTAATTTTTCGATTTCTCTAGCATGTCTACCAAAGATTAAAACTTTTTTTGGGCCTTCAATATTATGTTTTGAGTAACTCTCTTTTGCAGGATCCCCACACATAATCAAATTTCCCGTAAAATCTATTTTTTTTAATGCGTACTCAAGTGAAGCAAGGTTCGTTGATTTTGAATCATTTATGAATCCTGTTCTAAATTCTTCTAATCTGTGTGGAAGATCTTTAAG
The DNA here is from genome assembly GCA_902579195.1 of uncultured SAR86 cluster bacterium. Taxonomy (GTDB): domain Bacteria; phylum Pseudomonadota; class Gammaproteobacteria; order Magnimaribacterales; family TMED112; genus TMED112. Next base: position 13,299 of record CACHFV010000003.1, read on the forward strand.
CGTTAAGCTATCTAAGTTGGCTTTGGGCTCTAAATATTCAAAAACTTGGAAAGCTAAATTAGATAAATCAGTTTCATCATCGTTTATTAAATTTTTTATTCCATCACGACATATTTTTAGCTTACATTCTCTGTAAGCTTCAAAACTGCCATGATAATCGATGTGGTCTCTTTGAATGTTTGTAATAACCGTAAGATCAAAGTTATTTTCCTTCATCTTATCTAATTGAAAACTTGAAACCTCAATAACAGAGTATTTTTTAGTGTGTTCTAAGTTATCAAGTAAGGCATTCCCATAATTGCCCAAGGCTATCGCTGATGAAACTTTATTTAGCAACTGCTCTAGATAATATGCAAGAGAACTTTTTCCATTTGTTCCTGTAATGCCTATTTTGAAAGAACTATTTTTTTTAAAAAAAATATCTAGATCACTTATAAAATCAATTTGCTCTAATGCAACTTCTGGAAATAATTTTTTAAAATTTATGCCTGGAGAGATATAAACTGAATCATAGATATCAAAAAAACTTTGGGTGCTGGTAAAATTATCAGGAATAAAACCTTTTTGTTCATCCAAAATATCAAAATTTATATTTCTTTTAGAGAGGTAAGCTTCAAAAGACTTCCCTGTTATACCATAACCAAGGATAAGTGATCTTTTCATCTTATTTTTAACAGAGAGAGGCCTATCAGAACAAAAATAAAAGTTAATATCCAAAACCTCACAATAATTTTTGGTTCCTTCCAGCCAATTAATTCAAAATGATGATGAATAGGTGCCATTTTAAATATTCTTTTCTTTCGTAATTTAAAGGATGAGACTTGCAAAATGACGCTCATTGCTTCCATGACAAATACCATAGACATCACGGCAAAAACAATCTCATGTCGAACTATAATGGCTACTAATGCAATAAATGCACCCATAGATAAAGACCCAACATCCCCCATAAATATTTGCGCTGGGTAAGTATTAAACCATAGAAAACCAATACCTGCTCCAACCATTGCTCCACATAAAACAAGCAATTCACCAGTTCCTTCAACAAACGGTATGTAAAGATAATCTGCTGCAATAACATTGCCTGAAGCCCAAGCAATAACTCCCAAAGCTGCTGTGATTATAATTACAGGCAATATAGCCAAACCATCTAAGCCATCTGTTAAATTAACTGCATTTGAGCTACCAACAAGAATAAATATAGAAATAAATACAAACCAAAAACCAAAATCTAAAAATACATCCTTAAAGAAAGGAACAATGTAGGAGTACTCTGCTTCACTTGAAGCTGTCATGAATAATGCTATTGAAATAGCGCATGCTGCTATGAATTGATAAAAAAGTTTTGTTTGTGATGAGATTCCCTTGGAGTTTTTTTCTTTTATCTTTTTGTAGTCATCAACAAAGCCTATTAAGCCAAAAGATATTAAGCAAAAAAGAGAAATTAAAATATATTTGCTACTTAAATCACCCCAAAGCAATCCTGAGAATATGACAGCACCTACTACAAGCAAACCTCCCATTGTTGGTGTTCCATCTTTTGCTTTGTGGCTTTCTGGCCCTCTATCGCCTATTGATTGTTTGAATTGCAAAGATCTAATCTTGTTTATGAAATAATCTCCACAAAAAATTACAATTATTAACCCGGTGAGTGTTGCAAGAATAGTTCTTGTACTCAAGTATGAGAAAAGATTAAGGAATGGCGACTTTTCAGGAAGAAAGTTTAAAAAAAATTCAATCATTTATTAAAGCTTCAATGTAGTTTTCCATTTTACTCGACCTTGAACCTTTAAAGTATAAGTTTTTGCCTTCTTTGAGTAATTTCACAAAAATATCTTTTGGAAAATCTGTGATGCCTTGAAAATAAGTTAATTTTTTAGAATCAGCTTTTGAGAATACCTTTTTAAATATTTTCCCTGTAATAAATATTTGATATTCCTTCAGCTCATTTAAAGTTAAAAGATGAAGTTTATCCTCTGTATCACCAAGTTCTGCCATATCTCCTAAAATTAAGATTGTTTCTTTAGGGTCATACTTGGTAGCAGTTGAGATCATAGTATGGGGACTGGCATTATATGTGTGATCAATAATTTTTCCTTCATATAATTGAATTTCATTTCCTCTTCCTGAAGATGGAACAAAATCATCATTGTGAATCTCTTTTTCTAAGTTAATCAATGATAAGGCTTGTTCGACAAGTAATTTATTAAACCTTTCATAATTGGTTTCTTGAATAATTCTTCCATCAATAAAGTTAGCTTGATTTCTTAATGAATGCCTAAGTTGTAATTTTGTATTTTCTATTTCTTTTATAGAACCAAAAGTTTCCAAGTGATTGCCTGCAATACCTGTCAAAATGAAGACATCGCATTTTAAGATACTAGATATCTCCTCAAAGTCCCGTTGCTTTCTTGCTCCACACTCAACAACCAAAAACTTTGCGCTTTCAGGCATGCTTAAAATAGTGAATGGAATACCAAATTCATTATTTTCATTTGAGCTAGTAGCATGACAATCTGCTCCAATAAAAAATTTCAACATATCTTTAATTGTTGTCTTTCCATAACTTCCTGTTATGAAAAAAGTTACTGGGGAGAGATTTTCAAGTTTTTGCTGAGCTAATTTTAGAAGTGCTGTATATACATTTGGGACCTGAATAACTGCCCCTTCATGAGAATTCATAGATAAGCATGCAGCTCCACGATTCAAACAGTCTTGTACAAACTCTTCACCATCGAACTGTTCTCCCTTAAGCGGGACAAATAATGAATTTTTATTTGCCTGTCTTGAATCAAATACAACTTCATTTATGACCATATTATTTGTTGCACTTGATCCTAAAAATTTTGCTATTTGCTCTAAATCTCTAAAACCATTTAATTTGTACATTTGATGATTTCCTCTTTGTCTGAAAAAAAGAATTTACTGTTTCCAATAATCTGATTTTTTTCATGGCCTTTGCCACATACTAATAGTGTGCTTGTTTCGTCCATTTTATCAATTGCTCGACTGATTGCTTTAGATCTATCAAGCTCAATATGTATTTTTGATTCTTTTGAAATGCCTTCAATGATCATATCTGCTATTTTTGCAGGATCTTCATTTCTAGGATTATCGCTTGTTACAATAATTTCATCTGCATATTTATCAGCTACTTCGCCCATTTGCTTTCTTTTGCCAGTATCTCTATCTCCACCTGCTCCAAACACTAAAATTAATTTATTTTCTTGATTTTTTAATGATTTACACGCCTGTTCAAGAGCATGGGGTGTATGTGCATAATCAATATAAATTGGCCTTTCATTAATTTTTTGAAGCCTACCCTCAGGCAGCGATAAAGAAGATAAAGAATGAAAAAAACTTGGCACATCTCCACCTACTGAATAGAAATAAGGGAGAGAGGCCAAGAGATTGAAAATATTATATTCTGTTAATATTTTCGCTTCTGCATCGAATTCACCCCATGGTGTTCGAGCTATGAATTTCATATTTCCAGCCAGGTCACAATTTTTAATTTCGTAAAAGATATCTGCTGATTTATTTCTATTCGAAATCTGAAATACATCTTTTGCATTTGAGTTGCTTAAAGAATCTACAAATTCAGGCTGATCAGCATTGAAAACCAAAGTCTCTAGTTCTTCATTTTCAATTAGCCTCCTCTTTGCCTGTAGATAACTTTCATAATTTCGATGGTAATCAAGATGATCCCTGGAAAGATTTAGGTAAACAGCATGCTTTATTGGCATACCATCCAGTCTGCCTTGGTCAATGCCTATTGATGAGGCCTCAAAAAGAACTTTATCAATATTTTTTTTATTGCAGATATCAAGAAAGCTTCGAATATAAGTAGGCTCTTCTGTTGTTAACTGGTTTTGAAAGACCAACTCTTTGTTTATAAATGTTCCCAATGTTCCAACTGAACCATGATCTATATTATTTGCTGATAATATGTCACTCAAAAAATGGGTAGTTGTCGTTTTGCCATTGGTTCCAGTGACAAAAAAATTATTAAACTGACCATGATCAATTGAAAATAACTCGTCCAACCATTGCAAATAATTATCATTAAGCTTAGAACACTTAATTATTTTGCCATGGCCTTCAAAATCATCATGCTCATCTAAAATAATGCATGAGGCTTTTTTTAATGTCTCTTCATCGAGATACTTGAAGCCTCCATTTATAGAAATGAAAACATCATCATTTTGCAAATACTTTGTATTACATGTAAATTTTTTGTTTTGAAGGAAATCTTGCTTAAATGGGTTTTTCATAGATATTTTAATCTTTCTAAAAATTCTGCCATCACACTTACTACTGGTGCTGAAACGTCGCCTCCAAAATATTTATTTGGATCAGGTTCGTCTATAGTCACTATCATTATGTATTTCGGATCAGAATAAGGAAATATTGAAGCAAAGCTTGATTGATATCTTCCTTGAGCATATCCCTCGCCTTGAATATATTTATTTGTTGTTCCTGTTTTTCCTGCAATTTCCACTGAGTTTTTACTCAAATCTGATGCTGTGCCAATTAAAACAGTGTCTCGCAAAGCTTTTAATACATAATCTGCAATTTCAGCATCTAAGACTTTTTTTGGTTGGAAGCTATCATCAACAGATATTCTAGGTTCAATCAATAATCCTTTGTTTGCAAAGACACTATAGGCTCTAGCTATTTGTAATGAATTTACTTCAAGACTATAGCCATATCCCATTGATGCTTTATCAATTTCATAAAGCTTAGGTGCATCTAGAATAGTGCCTGGATTAGACAGAGATAAATCCATCTCTAAGAATTCTCCAAATCCAAACCGTCTTAAGTTATTTTTTAATTGATCATCAGAAAACTTAATTGCTACTTTTGCTGTTCCAACCTGAGAAGAATGATAAATAATTTCATCAGGCATAATTTCACCAAAGTTTTTGCCTCCAGCTTCACTTCTTCTAATGTTTGAGAGAGTTACATAACCTGGATTTGTATCTATAACTGTATCTTTTTCTATAAGCTTCATTTCTAAAGCACCAGCTATTGTAAATGGCTTTATTAATGACCCAGGCTCATAGAAATCTTCCATTAATCTATTCCTTTTCAAGACTCTAGACGAATTATTTGGGTTAAAGGATGGGTAACTAGCCATAGCTAAAATATCACCATTTTTTGAATCCATTATTAAGGCAAAACCTCCCGCAGCTTTTGAGTCTACAATCGCTTTTTTAAGCTCCTCAAAAAGTTTGTACTGCAAGGTAATATCGAGAGTTAATGTTAGTTTTTCTTTTTCTAAGTTAAATGATTCCAAATTCCCAAATGTTTTTTGACCTTTTGCACTTCTAATAAAGAAATCCTCTTTAATTTCAGCATCTAAAGAAGAATTAAATAGCTCTTCAACTCCATCAAGCCCTCCATCTGCTCCTGCAAAACCTACTACTGTCCCCGCAATTGAGCCATATGGGTAATACCTCCTGAACAAATCCTCTCTAATTATCTTACAGGCACAAAATTCCCGGGCTTCTGAAATAAATTTTTGATCAATATTTGATTCAAAATAAAGTCTTTTATTTGCATTTAAAAAGATAATTTTAGAATTATCGATCGCAAAATTTATAATTTTTTCTTTGTCAGCATCCGTTTTGAAAATTAAAGTTGGTCTTTGAATACTAATTGCGAGATCATTCTGGTTTCTGTCAACAATGGTCTTTCTTGGAGCTATAATTTTTTCACTACTTTGACTCCTGATCTGGCTTGCTTCGACAAACAAATCTCTTTGCTCACTAAGATTTAAGTATTGCTGGATGGGAACAAGAATTACAAATACGAATACAATTAGAAATACAAACCTTAGCTTAATCATTATTAATTTCTGGTTCTACCATCCCAATTTCGAGCGCTTTTTCATAAATATACGGGGATGACTGTATTAATGAAATCTCAACCTTAAGTTTTGTATTTTGAGTGTTCAGAAGATTAATTTGTGTTTGAACTTCGTCTAAATAAATGTAATTTCTTTTGTAATCAAAGACTAAAAAAACTTTCAAAAAACTCAAAATTAAAAAAATTAAGGATAAAAAAATAATTACTGCATCTATGATTTTCATAATTTCTCTATAACTCTCATTTTTGCACTTCTTGATCGTATATTGTTACTCAATTCTTGTTTATCAGGATAAATGATTTTAGAGACTTTAAATTCTTTCATAGGCTCATCATCAATTAAGGGAATTTTCTTTTCAATAAAACTAACTTCCTCTTTAAATGAAATTTTTGCAATCCTATCTTCAAGAGAATGAAATGAAATAATGACTATTCTTCCTCCTTTTTTTAGTTTTGTTTTCAGGTTTACCAAGCAGTCTCGTAAGCTCTCTATCTCATCATTTACTGCAATCCTTAGAGCTTGAAATGACTTTGTTGCTGGGTGTTTTTTAGTTTTTCTTTTCTTAACTGAGCATATAAGTTCTGAAAGATCTTTGGTTTCTGTAAACCCTTTCACAGCTCTTCGCTCTACAATTGCTTTTGCAATACGTCTTGACTCTTTCTCTTCCCCATAATCCCATAATATTTTTGAAATATCTTTTTCATCAAATGTATTTACTATCTCGGCACAGGAGACACCAGCTTTAGGATTAAATCTCATATCTAATGGACCATTATCCTTAAAACTAAAACCTCTCTCTGGATTATCAAGTTGTGGTGATGATACGCCGCAGTCTAAAAGTACACCATCAATAGAATTGTCAGAAAAATTTAGATGTATGTTCCTATAGTTATCTTGAAAGAAGTGAAAATTTGAATGATTAATGTTTTCAGCTTCTAGTTTTGCTTCTGGATCTAAGTCATATGAAAATAGTGAACCTTTTAAAGATATACGTTCAAGGATTCTTTTAGAGTGGCCGCCTCTACCGAATGTTCCATCTACATAGATACCATTTTGATTTGTAACTAAGGAAGATATGGACTCCTCAAGTAAAACTGGAAAATGTTTAATTATTCAGTCTCCTAAAAGTATCTTCAATATTAATTGTTTCAATGCTTTCTATATCTACATACCCATCTGATACTGGTTTTGTTGCTGAAATTGGAGTTACTGGTCTCATAACTCGTTCCTGAAAACCATCTAAATCAAATCTTCTTAAGCCAGTTGCTATTATCGTTACAAAGATATCATTTTCACACGACTCATCAATGGTCAAACCAGGAATAGCTTCCACACCATCAACACCAATACTTCCTGCATGTTCCATAATCTCTTTTACTTCCTCATTTCCTATAGAAGAAGAGCCGCAAATATTTATTATTAAACCTTTTGCATTTCTAACTTCAGCTTTATCAAAAAATGGACTGTTTAAAGCATTATCAACTGCCTCTTTTGCTCTGTTAACACCACTTCCTTGCCCATAGCCCATTATTGCTTTTCCACCTTGAGACATTGCTGCTTCTACATCAGCAAAATCTACATTCATTGTTGCTGGATTAAGTATCACCTCAGTAACAGCACGAACTGCATTTACAAGAACATTATTAACAGCATTCAAGCCTTCTTTAAAAGGTGTGTTTCTGGAGAATGTTTCAAAAATCTTTTCGTTATTTATTTCAATGATTGAATCCACATGATTCCATAGCTCCTGAATTCCAAATTCAGCTTGCTCAGCTCTTTTTTGTTTTTCATATTTAAATGGAGTAGTAACTACTCCAATTGTAAGTATTCCCATTTCTTTTGCTAATTTTGCAATTACAGGGGCTGCACCAGTTCCTGTTCCGCCACCCATTCCAGCTGTAATAAATACCATTTCAGTATTTTTAAGACATGCTTCGATTTCATCTAAACTTAGTTCTGCTGCCAACTTTCCTTGTAATGGATTATTTCCAGCTCCCAGACCTCTTGTTTGATCATTGCCGAGTTTAATTAATTTTGCTTTTTGAATTTTACTTAAGTCTTGTGAGTCAGTATTTGCGCAAATAAAATCAACGCCACGTATCCCGGAGTTAATCATATGGTTAACCATATTGCCTCCACCTCCGCCAATGCCAATTACGGCAATTTTTGCCTGTTCATATTCTTGATCAAGAATTTGCCATGTCATAAATAGAATTTTATAGGACAGGTGTGAGTTGGTCTATAAGCCGGATTCTGTTTTAGCCATCATTTATCTAGGTGCCTTGTTGCCAAGACACTCATGCTGCCTACCCAGATTGTATGCGAGCAACATAATTCAATCTCTATTTGGCATTGCTTCGAGTGGGGTTTACACTGCCCTAAACTAAATTAGGCGGTGAGCTCTTACCTCACCATTTCACCCTTACCTCAATGAGGCGGTATACTTTCTGTTGCACTAGCCGTAGACTCACGTCCCCCAGTTGTTAACTGGCACTCTGCTCTTTGAAGTCCGGACTTTCCTCTTAAAATTAAGCGATAGCTCGACCAACTCAGTTGCATATACTATCAGTTCTTTTCAGATAATGACAAGAATCTTTTGTAAAGATCATTTTTGCTCAGCCCAGTTATACCAGATGCCAATTTTGATATCATCTTGATACTTAAATCATTTTTTAATATTTCAAAAATTTCATCTGCTGTATTTGTGTCAATTGAATCAAGAACCACATCAATCAGCAGAATGAATTCACCTTTTATTTTGTCTTGGTTTTTAGAAAAAAAACTTAAAACCTCTGAAAAAGTTCCACGTATATAGCTTTCATGTATTTTTGTTAGCTCTTTGGCTACACAAATCTTTGTTTGGTTATTAAGGTTTACCTGCATGACCTCTAAAGTTGCTAAGAGACGTTTTGGAGACTCAAAAAATATAGAAGTGCCCTCATACATTTTTGTTTTTTTTAATATCTTGCTCTGTTCAATTTTTTTTCTAGGAAAAAAACCTAAAAACTGAAAATTATCTGTACTTAGGCCACTGCCTGCTAAAGCAGTAATTACAGATGTTGGGCCAGGCAACGATATCAATCTGAAATCGTTCTTAATTATTTCTGATATAAGCTTGAAGCCAGGATCTGATATAAGAGGCGTCCCAGAATCAGAGACCAAACCACCCGTTAAACCCTTTTTAATAAGCTCGATTATTTTAGCTCTGTCTTTAGCTGACGATGTATCGTTATAAGTAATTATTTTCTTCTTCTTGATATCAAGTGCGCTTAAGAGCTTACTTGTAACTTTTTTATTTTCTACAACCAAAAAATCTATGTCCTTCAAAATTTTTTTTGCCCTGATGGTAATATCATCAAGATTGCCAATTGGAGAAGGTATAATATAGAAAGTCATGATTTCAAGAATACTTTATATTGTAATTTATTTACTAGTAATTATTAGCTGTGCATCTCCTGTAGAGGTAAAAAAATCTGAGGTATTATTTGTTGAAGAAGAAAGCTTTTTATTTACAGGCCTAACTGAGATAAATTTTGATTCTGAGGATCTATCATTTAGCAATTCATATATATTTGCACTACCAGATTATAAGGACTACCAAGAATTTAATAATTACTTTCAAATTGGAGTCTTTTCAGCAATAAAACATTTTGGCATAAGTAACAAAATTGAGTTTACAAACCAAAATGAAATAAATATGAGAAATGCAAATAAAAATTTTCTTATTGGCCCAATAAATAAAAAAATTGTTTCAAAAACAGATGGTCTGCTCGTTAAGGATAGAGCATTGATGTTGAATGAAGCGCAAGAAAATTATTATCTTTCGCTAAATAATGAGCCACAAATATCTGCCCTAACAAATTACCTAGAAGAAACTGAAGTTAATAGAGTTGGTATAATAAGTGGTAAATCAAGTGGGGGTGAAGGTGAACAATTGTTCAAAAAATCATGGTTCAGCGAAGATCGTGATGCAATTACAATTGATGCTTCATCTGACTCTGAAAGCAGAATTGAAAATTTTCTTGATGTCTCAGAAAGCAAACAGAGATTTAACAAAATAGATAAAGCAAGTTTTGCAAAGTTAAATTTTGTTCCAAGGGCGCGTGATGATTTCAACCATATTATTGTTTTCCCTGAAAACCCTACAGAACTGTATCGGCTTGCATCTTTGGTAAGATTTAATTACGGGCTTAATTATGAAATCATCTCATTAACATCCAATCTTCAAGAATCTTTAGATTCAAACGAGATTGAGCTACACAACATCAAGCTTGTTGATCATACTTATACAAATAAATATGGGTATGATTTAGCTAAAAGCAGAAGTTTTAGTTTGGGCTTTGATTCGATGATGATAGCTTTTGCAATAAGCAATAACCTTGAGGGTAAATTTAAGGGGTACCTAGCAACTTATGAGTTAGTTAATGGACAACTTAAAGCCAGCTCTTATTTTAATTAAAAGAATACTTTAAATCTCTTTCTGCATCAGTCAGTGACAAGTCAAAGCTAGGTCGAGAAAACAGTTTTTCCTGATACTTTCTTAAACTTTCAAATGATTTTGAATTAGGAGTTGTAACACCTAAGTATGGAAGCCTATATAAGATTGCACTCATATAACAATCCACAAGTGTATATTCATCACTCATAAAGTATGGTTTTTCTTTTAACACAAGAACAATGCCTGAAACTAAAGAAACCAATTCTTTTTTTTGTGCATCAAACTCCTTTTGGCTAATTTTTGGGCTCATCATTTTATCAATTACTGGTAGCCAATCTTTTTCTATTCTGTGAATTAAGAGCCTGCACTCCGCTTTATTGTTTGGGTATATTGGTAGAAGAGGTGGGTGAGGAAATCTCTCATCCAGATATTCTAAAATTACTCTTGGCTCATAAATTGTGACTTCCCTATCAATAAGAACAGGAAGCTTGTTATAAGGGTTTAAAGTTGGCAATTCCTCTGGGAGTTTTTCAGCTGGATCAAATTCCTTGATCTCACATGAAATATCTTTTTCAGCCAATACTAATCTAACCATATGGCTATAATGGCCTTTTTCTTCAGAATAAAAAATCATTTAATCTCCTTTGCATACTCTCTATACAGCAACCACATTACTGCTGTAAAAACTATAAAAAATAGAATTACAAAAAAACCATTTTTTTCTCTTGTTACTCTTGCTGGCTCAGCAACGTAAGCTAAAAAGTTAACTAGATCTCTCATAGATTCATCAAATTCTTCTTTTGTTTGAGTTCCTTGTGTTGTTTGTTTTAATTTTCCCTTCCCAACAAGTTCTTGGCTGCCTTGAAGTCCAGCAAGAACATTAGGCATTGATGTGCCTTCGTAAACCAAATTATTGGTTCCAGATGGTTGATTTGGGTCATTATAGAACGTCCTCAAGTATGTATAAATCCAATCTTCACCCCTAACTCTTGTTCTAAGTGTTAGATCCGGTGCACCTATAGGCGACACTTCTGGTAAACCAAATGACATAAAGTCTGAAGCTTTTGTATCTGGTGTTGTAATTAAATCCTCAAGAAGGATTGTTTCAGGGACATCAAGATCTCTTTGCAACCTATTCCATCTTTGCATTTTCAATGTGTGACAGCTGGAGCAATAGTTCATGTAAATTCCTAAACCTCTTTGCAGTGAATAAGTGTCATGCACTGTTGCAGAATATTCGTCACATTTTTCAAGGCTGCCACACTTGTTTTCACCTGCAGCAAAAGAATCAAGCGTAATAAAAATTAATAAGGTTATTAAGAATCTCATAATCTCTCAGGCACCTCTTTTGTTTTTTCATATTTGGTATAAATTGGCATCAAAATAAATGGAGCAAAATAGAATACTGTGCAAATTTGTGCAATTAGGGTTCTCATTTCATTAACTGGCTTCGTCCCAAGATAACCGAGCGTCACAAATGATGCAGCGAATAAAACCATTGCAAATTTACTGTAGATCCCTTTGTACCTAATGCTTTGAACATTGGATCTATCAAGCCATGGCACCACAAAAAGAATTGCAATACTTGCTGCAAAAATTATAAAGCCTAAGAACTTACTTGTTATTCCCAAGAAAGGTATTCCAAAAGTTACTGCTCTTAAAATTGAATAAAAAGGTGCGTAATACCAGACAGGTGCAATATGTTCAGGTGTCTTCAAAAAATCTGCTTCTTCAAAATTAGGTTTTTCGATGAAGTATCCGCCACCAGTTGGAGCAAAGAAAACTATTGCGAAGAAAACTATGAAAAATATACCTATTGCAGGTAATGCACTAAATGTTTTATATGGGTGAAATGGTGCTCCATCTAAGGGCATTCCTTTCTCATCTCTATGCTTTTCAATATCAACTCCTTCTGGATTACCTGCACCAACTTCATGAAGTGCGAAAATGTGAAACACAACGAGCGCTATCATCAAAAGCGGCACTACAACAACGTGTAAGGCAAAAAACCTTGATAGTGTTATTCCGGATAAAACATAATCCCCTTGAATCCAAACCTGCAAATCAGGGCCAATGAAAGGTATAGCTCCAAAAAGTGACAAAATTACATTTGCAGCCCAATATGACATTTGCCCCCATGGAAGAACATATCCTAGGAAACCCTCTGCCATTAATAAGAACAATAGAAAACAACCAAACAACCAAACTAGTTCTTTTGGTTTTTGGTAAGAGCCATACAACAAGCCCCTAAACATATGAAAATACATAAGAAGGAAAAAGGCGCTTGCTCCAGTACTATGCATGTATCTCATTAACCAGCCGTAATCAACATCACGCATGATGTACTCAACACTGGCAAAAGCTCCCTCCTCTGTGTTTGTATAAAACATCATTAGCCATATTCCAGTTACTAACTGAACCATAAATACAACCATTAACAATGCGCCAAAGATGTAAAAGAAATTTACTTTTTTTGGAACAGGATGTTTTGTTAAATGTCTTTCTAAATTTTCAGTTACTGGTAGTCTTCTATCTAACCAGCTCATAAACGAATTATTTTTGTCACTCATTATTTAAACAGCGTCTCCTATAATTAATGTATCTCCTTCAAAAGTATGTGGAGGTACTTCAAGGTTAATTGGTGCAGGAACACCTTTATAAACTCTGCCAGCTAAGTCAAACTTAGAACCATGGCATGGACAAAAGAAACCACCAAGCCATTCTTGATCCCAAGCTTTAGGCTCTATTTCTGGGTAATATTTAGGTGCACAAGATAGATGAGTACATACACCTTTAAGAACAGAAAATTTATCGTTAGCTGAACGCAGCAAACCTTCTTCAAGAGCTGGATCTACCATCTTTTCGTTAAGTTTTGGTAAATTCTGCTTAGCTTGTTCAGTTTGATGAACAATAAAAATAGGTGTTCGTCTCCACTCTACAACTGCCATTGCACCTGCATCGAGTTTTGTTAAATCAAACTTCACAGACGCTCCCATCGCTTTTGCTTTTTCACTTGGATTCCATGCACTCAAGAAAGGAACGGCGAAACCTGCAACGGTAACAGCACCCATAACACCAGATGTTATGAGAAGAGCTTTACGTCTCTTTGGGTCTACTTTTTCAGACATTAATATATTTTTATCTCTTAGAGAATTGTGGGCTCTTTCTCGCCTTTTTCAAGCCAACTTTCTTTCTTTCTTTAACTCTTGAGTCCCTTGTTAAGTAACCTGCTTTCTTCAAGTCTGCTCTTAAATCAGGATTTTCTGCAACTAATGCTTTTGAAATTGCTAATCTAATCGCTCCAGCTTGACCAAAAGAACCACCACCATTGACTTTAACATCGATATCATAATTTGCTTCTAGTTTAGTTAGGACAAGAGGCTGTCTAATTATCATTTTGGCAACATCTCTGCCAAAGTAATCGTCAATGCTCTTTTTATTAACTGTAACTACGCCTTTCCCTTTAGATAGCTTAACTACTGCAGTTGCTTCTTTACGTCTTCCTGAAATTGTGCTCATTATTTAAGTTCCTTTGGATTTTGTGCCTCATGCGGATGATTCTCATCGCTGTAGACTTTAAGTTTTTTGATAATTTGTCGATTCAACCTATTTTTAGGCAACATTCCTTTAACTGAATCTCTAATTATCTTCTCTGGATCTTTATCAAGTTGGTCTTTAAAGGAAATCTGCTTTATTCCTCCAGGGTAACCACTATGTCTATAGTAGATTTTATCTTCAGTTTTTTTACCTGTTACTTTGATATCCTTTGCGTTTACTAAAACTACAAAGTCACCTACATCGGCGTTTGGTGTGTACTCAGGTTTATTTTTTCCTCTTAAAATATTTGCAACTTGTACTGATAGTCGTCCCAGAGTTTTTCCAGAACAATCCATAATGTACCACTTTTGCTCAATATCTTGAGTTCTTACTGCTGTTGTTTTCATGTTTTGCTCAAAGTTGACCCGCTATATATTAATATAAAGGTAGCGGATTTGAAACATGAAAAAACTGTTTTTTCTAATATTATTGTTAGGTGCTTTTTTTGGCGCTCAAGTGGTATATTTTCAAAACTTTGCAAAATCAGAAAAAGTTCTTGATTTTGATCAAATTTCTAACTCAATAGTTTCAATTGAATCACAGTCAAACAATCCAAACCAAAGGTTTGGTTCTGGGGTAATCATTTCATCAGATGGATACATAATTACGGCATTTCATTTGTTATCAGGGTCTTTAAGCTCGATTAAGATTGATGATCAATCTTATACTGCGAATTTAATTGGTTTTGACGAATATGCTGATCTAGCAGTTCTGAAAGTTAATGGTGATAATCTTAGGCCAATAATATTTTCCGCAACAGATGATCTAAAAGTTGGTGATCCTGTTTATGCTATCGGCAATCCCTTCAATCTAGGAATATCTGTTTCTAAAGGAATACTTAGTGCTACAGGTAGAAATTTTGGAAACCCTTACTTAGATATTATTCAGACAGATGCAGCTATTAATCTAGGCAGCTCAGGCGGGGCAATCATTAATGAAGCAGGTGAATTAATAGGTTTAAGCACTCTAATTGCCTCTGGCTCAGGAGGATCTGATGGTGTTGGTTTTGCGTTACCATCAAGCAGAGTTTTATCAATTGCTAACGAAATAATTAAATATGGAGATGTAAGTAGAGCGTGGATTGGTGATTTTAGTTTTAGAAGAAGCCTTTTCAATCTGAATGGAGAGAGAGTTCCAGCTATTTATGTTTTCCAAAATCAGCTGCCTCTTTCCTCACAACCAATTGATGGTGGATTGCTTGATGGAGATATTATCATTGATATAAAAGGTGCTCAAGCTAAATGGTCGACCCTAAGAGCTTCTGTTAACAGTATATCTCCCGGTGAAGTTCTTGAGCTTAAAGTGATTAGAGACGGAGAGGAAAAGAAGCTAGAAATTGTTACCAAAGAGAGGCCTAATACACCACAGGCTCTCTAATTATGTCTGCACCAAGCTTATTAAGTTTTTCCTCAATGCATTCATAGCCTCTGTCAATATGATAGATATTATCAATTTGGGTTCTATTTTTGCCTACAAGGCCTGCCAAAACAAGACTTGCTGAAGCTCTTAGATCAGAAGCTTTTACTTCTGAACCGACAAGATTTGGAACACCTTTTACAAAAGCTTTGTTCTTGCTTAAAACAATATCAGCTCCCATTTTTCTTAACTGACTAACATGTTGAAATCTATTTTCAAAAACTGTTTCTTCGATAGTGCACGATCCTGTGGCAATGGTGTTAAGCGCCATAAATTGAGCTTGCATATCAGTTGGAAAGCCAGGAAAGGGTTCTGTGTCTATATCAATACATGTGATCTCAGATGATGTAGCATCTGCCTCAACCCAGTTTTCACCGTAACTTACATTAACACCCATCTCAATTAATTTATTTGTTAGGACTTGTATTGTTTTTGGCTCAATTTTTTTTACTGTAATGTGGCCATTTGTAATAGCTCCTGCAACCAGGTAAGTTCCTGCTTCTATCCTGTCAAAAAGCACATCCCATTCCACACTTCCTAGCGAATCAACACCTGTAATTTCAATTGTGGATTCCCCTGCCCCATGAATTGAAGCTCCACATTTATTTAGAAAATTTGCAAGCTCGACTACCTCTGGTTCTTTTGCACAATTTTTAAGCGTTGTTTTGCCCTCAGTAAAAACTGCTGCCATCATTAGGTTTTCTGTGCCTGTTACAGAGATTTTTGGAAATTCAAATTCAATTGGCTTGAGCTTATCTGCCTTTAGATAAATGTACTTTGAATCTGATTTAATTTCAGCACCCATTTTCTCTAAACCACTTAAGTGAAAATCAATTGGTCTTGAACCAATATCACAACCACCGGGTTGAGAAATCTTTGCTTTTCCATATTTTGCAACCAATGGGCCCATCACCAGAATTGATGCTCTCATAGTTTTAACAAGCTCATATCTTGCTTCTGGTAAATCAATATTTGATGAGTTGATTTCTATGTATCCATTCTCATCAAAATTTATGTGAGAACCCATGGAGTTCAACAATTCGAGCATAGTAGTAATATCTTGAAGATGCGGAAGATTTCCTATCTTAGCAACACCATCCAATAAGATTGTTGATGCCAAAATAGGCAAACCAGCATTCTTTGCTCCTGAGCAATCCACTTCCCCATGAAGCTGATTACCACCCTTAATAATAAGTCTTTCCATCTATTAATTTATATAAAGAGGTTCCCAAGTTTCTATGGCCTTATCTAAATCCATATTATTGTTTGCAAGATTATCTTGAAATTGATTGCGAAACGTTAACCCTAAGTTTATTCCATCAATAATTATATTGATTATTTTGTATTCTCCTAGCTTATTTTTATAAACACTAAATTTTGTTATGAAAGAATCAGAGCTAGATAAGAATTTGACTGAAACTTCATATGTTCGTTTATTAATTTTAATTTCATCATTTGTCTCTAGTGTGTAATCCTCAAATTCAAGTAGGGTTGTAACGTATGTATCTAATAATAATTTTTTTGTCTGCTCTTCGAATGCAGCAATCTGCAAAGGTGTAGCACCTGCGTAAGCTTTTGAAAGAATTAACCTGGATACTAAGCTAACATCAACCATTGGTTCCCAAATATTTTTTAACCTAGTTTTAAATTTCTCAGGCTCATTATTATAAGTTGAACCTTCTTCTTTAATTACTGTCAAAAAATATTGTGCATTCTTATTAATAAATTCATGGATTTCTGGAATTTTTTCAGAATAAAGAAATGATGAAAAAGATAGAACAAATAAAAATTTGGTTAAAAAAAATCGTATCATGTGTAGATTATAGTTTGAAATGAAAAAAATTAATTTCCAAAAAGAAGCAAAAAAAGCTTTTTTATTAGAATTAGAAGAAATGAGGTCTTTCTCAAGCTCGAAAGATTTCAATGTTCAAGAAATATGTAATGCAATTTTTCAATGTAAAGGAAAAATATTTTTAACGGGAGTTGGCAAGTCAGGACACATAGCAAATAAAATCTCTGCCACACTTTCAAGTACTGGCACACCTTCATTCTTTATTCATCCAGCAGAAGCGCTTCATGGTGATCTAGGAATGATACAAAAAAAAGATCTTATCTTAGCAATCTCAAAATCTGGAGAAAGTAAAGAAGTTTGCGACCTTATTCCTGCAATTAAATTTTCAAAAATTAAACTATGCTCAATAACAGAAGATGAGAAATCTAGCATTGCAGTAGCTTCAGATGTTCATTTGAGGGTAAAGGTCACTAAAGAGGCTTGTCCGAATGATCTGGCCCCAACATCAAGCACTACTGTTACTTTGGCTTTGGGTGATGCAATAGCAATTTCACTTTTAAAAGCTAGAGGATTCACAGCTGAAGATTTTGCAAAGTCACATCCAGGCGGAAAACTTGGTAAGAAATTAACTCTTAGAGTTAAAGATTTGATGACCCCTATTTCAAAAACTGCAAGTGTTAAGAAAACTGATACTTTATCTGACTTAATAGTAGAAGTTTCATCAAAAAAACAAGGTTTAGCGGTAGTTACAGATAAGAAAAATGTTATTGGGGTATTTTCAGATGGGGACTTGAGAAGATGTCTTCAAAAAAATACAGATATTAAAAAGGTTTTAGTTGGCGAAGTAATGACAAGGAAATTTAAGACCATTAGCTCGGACAAACTTGTTATACAGGCTGCCAATATGATGAGTGAGCTAAAAATATTTAATCTGTTGGTTAAGGATTCAGAAAAGATCAAAGGCATAATATCTATGCATGATATTCTTGAAGCAAATGTTTTATAAATTCAATCTATTTTTTTTATTTCTTTTCTCTTTAAATGGGCCGATTGAAGCACAAGAGTATTCAATCACCTCCGATAAAATAGAAATAAATACCGATATTGATATGATCATTTATGAAGATAATGTTTCGTTTGAATCAGAAAATGTAACTTTTAAAGCAGATAAGCTGATCGTTATTGAGTCTACAGATGAGTTTTATGCAACTGGAAACCCGATTAAGGTTAGTTTTTTTGACGGGTATGAATTTATAGAAGGTGAAGCTGCAAAGGTCGAAATTAAAAACGACGATTTAATTTTGTCTGAATCAGTATCAATTATTAAAAGTGGCAATAAAATTAAATCAGAATCATTAGTCATAAAGCTTAAGTGATGATAAAGATACATTCTGCTAATAAATCAATTGAATCTAAAGTTCTTTTCAAAAATATAGATTTTGAACTTGAAAATGAAAAAATTACCGGGCTTCTTGGTGCTAATGGAGCAGGAAAAACAAGTCTTTTCAGGGCAATAGCAGGATTAGCTAAAATTGACTCAGGCAAAATAACTTTCTTTGAAACAAATGTTACAAATATCAATCTTGAACAACGTTCAAATCTTGGTCTTAGCTATGTGCCGCAAGAAAATTCACTTTTTGAAGACTTAAGTTTAGAAGATAACTTAAAATCTGTTCTCGAATTAAAGTTTTCCAAAATAGATTCTAAAAAAATTGAACAGATGGCTGATTTAATAGATCTAATGAATCTTAATGATAAGAAGGAAACACTTGCTAAATTCTTATCAGGAGGTGAAAAGAGAAAAACTGAAATCCTCAGAGCAGTATTGCTCGAAGCAAAATATATCCTTCTGGATGAGCCATTTGCTGGGGTTGATCCAATATCTGTTGAAGAAATTATAAAAGTTTTAAAGGAACTTAGTACCAACGTTGGTATTTTCATTAGTGATCACAACTTTAGAGATGTGATTAATGTCTGTGATGAGATTATCTTATTAAATCAAGGAGAAGTTCTTTTAAAGGGCGATCCTAAAGATGTTAAGAACGATCCTCTTGCAAAAAAATTCTACTTTGGCGATCTAAATTAAGAGATTTATCTTGTAGAATAGCCCCATGGCTATTAAAAACTTGGATTCAAAGTTCGAATTAATACAAAATACAATTTCGAATCCTGAATTTAAATCGAAACTTGGAAATATCATTAATGAAATGACTCCGAGTGAGCTAGCCTATGTGATTGAATCTTCCCCTCCACAAGAAAGAAAAATTATTTGGGATCTTATTCAGCTTGATTCTGAAGGTGAAGTACTTGGTGAGCTTGATGAAAATCTTCGTGAAGATTTGTTAAAAGGGATGGATCCAGAAGAAATCAAAGTTGCAATTAGTGATCTAGAAGTTGACGATCTTGCTGATATCCTGCAAACACTGCCTGACAAAATGACAAATGAAGTTTTGTCATTGATGAACTCTCGAGATAGAGGCAGAGTTGAGAATGTCCTGGATTTTCCTGAAGAATCAGCTGGAGGATTAATGAATACTGATGTAATAACAGTAAGAGCCGAGAATTCAATTGAGCTGGTAATGAGATATCTCAGATTTTTAAGGAACCTACCTAAAAATACCGATGATATCTATGTTGTAAGTAAAAATGATGAATATCTTGGCATTTTACCAATAACAAAAATTCTTACATCTGATACAAATATGACAGTTAGAGAAGTAATGGATACTGAATTTCAACCTATCCAATCCAATACCAATCAAATTGAAGTATTCAATTTATTTAAAACCAATGACCTGCTTACAGCGCCTATTGTCAATGAAAAGAATATGTTGGTTGGAAGAATCACTGTCGATGACATTATTGAAATTGCAGCTGATGAGGTTGAGCAAGATTTTAGAGGCTTAGCTCAAATTGAAGAAGATATCTTTGCATCCCCGAGAAAATCTATAGAAAACAGATTATTATGGCTTTCAATAAACCTTATTACAGCAATAGCAGCAGCAGCATCTATAAGTGTATTTGAAAATGTACTTGAAGAGATTGTATATGCAGCAATTCTAATGCCAATTGTAGCTAGTATGGGGGGAATAGCTGCTACTCAAACACTTGGCATATATATTAGGGCTGAGGCCATGAGACAATTAAATAGAAAAAATATTAGATACTTATTTAGACGTGAGTTTATCGTTGCATTGGCTAATTGTTTTGTTTTTTCAATTGCTATATATCTAATTACTGTATTTTGGTTTGGCAATTCCCTTCTTTCATTTGCAATATCAGCAGCGATGATTTTTAATCTATTAGCGGCAGCTATTTTTGGTTTTTCTTTACCGCACCTCTTAAGAAAGTTTGGTTACGATCCAGCTATTGCAGGTAGTGTAGTTATTACCACTGTTACTGATATTCTAGGGTTTGTAAGTTTTCTTGGAATAGTAAGCTTTATTGCTCTTTAGGCGTTATTGCTAAATTATCAATGTTCCCATTTACCTTATAGCTAGATTTTGAAATCTGAATTAGGTCTTCTTCCAGAATGTCTGTCACTACCACTGCACCTGCTGCTGCAGGAATGCCCCCAATTATTGCAACGTACCATGGGATGTTTTCAGATATTGTTGAGAAAAAATCTAAATCTAAGTTAAAGGTATCAAATTCCTCCAGGTCAGAAGTAATAATTCCATTTATTTTTGCATCACCAACATCAAAATTTAAATTGATTTCTTTGATATTGACGTATCCCTCACTATCAAAGTAAAGTTCACCATCAAAATTGTCGACTACAAAGCTATCTTGATTAAGTCTTTCAAAGTCTGCTGATAAGAAATTTGTTAGATTAGATTGAATATCTATAAGAGAAAGTACACGTAATGCTGGGATATTAAATGAAGAGTCGTTATAGCTTAGATTTTTTCCTGAAAGTTTAAGCTTGGCACCATATGATGCAATATCTCTAAACGATAAATACCCATCAGAGGCCTTAATATTAAGATCTTCGTAATTTAGATTTATAAAATCAACAGTTTGGCTTGGTCTTTCTTTTAGAGCTAAATCTAAATTTATATTTCTTATACTCATTGAATTTAAATCAAAATCAAAAAAGTTTTCCGAGCCAGCATTTAGAGAAAAGATATTTGATTTAAAGTTTGTAGGAGCAATTCTAAAAACTCCTCCCTGAAACGATAAGTTACTTATAAAATCAACTTCAATACCAACATTAGATATTCCAAAAAATAATTTTTGATTGCTTAGAGTAACTTTGAAAAAGTTTTCTTCATCTTTAAAGAGACCATTCACAGATGTAAGCTCACCATCTGAGTTAATACTGAAATTTAGAGGGATTTTGTTAGGCAAATTTGTAAAAAAGTTATATGTTCCCTGATTAAATTGATTTGATGAAATTATGTAATCACTTAGCAATGTATCATTGGCTTTCAATTCATTCCCATATATGACCAGCCTGGCATTATCAGCATAAATATTTGATGAGGGTGAAATGAATTGCAAGTTATTGAATTTTATTTGAGAGTTTTGCGAACTCATTATTAAGGAATAATTATCAGACTGATCAACTGATGAGAAATTAATCAAAACGTTAGCCTCAGGTGAATAAAAAGAATTTTTTTCCAAGAAATTGCTTACCTGAACTGCGGTTTTAGGAATTAATTTCATCAATTTATCAGAAGGAGCATTAATGTTGAGATTGATCTGAAAATCATCCTCATACTCAAGATTGATTTTTGTTGATATATTTTTTCCATAAGATCTAAATATTCCTTTATCAATAGAAAAACCATCGGAAAAATTTAATGTTATAAATCCCTCAAAAAAATCGAGTTGCGTTAATTCCTCTAAAAAGGATAGTTCAAGCTGGCTCGAGTCTGATCTAATTTGAAGGTTTAATTTATCTGATTTAAATAAGCCGAATCCCTCAAGATTTGTGATTGATTTTAATGAACCTGGTAATTGAATGTTTAAGTCTGAAAAATTAAAACCAAATTTTCCGCTTTGTGATAAAAAATTATCTAAATTGATATTTTCAAAGCTTGTGTTCCCTAGCTTTAGATTTCTAATCAGCAAATCTTTTATAAAAATATCTGAAGAGTTTTCTTGATTACTTTCAAAATTCTCATTGGATGTAACTTCACCATTTTTGAAAGCAAGCATCTCTAAATGGAGCCTCTGAGAAATTACGGAGTTTAAAAGGTTGAGCTCTAACTCAATCTCTTCCCCCTCAAATAATACTGCACTTGAGTAGCTGAAGTTTTCAAGCTTTACACTTACACCTAAAAGGCTTGGTTCAACTTTTGCAGATTGATACGTTAGAGAATCATCAAAAAAATATTCTTTGATTCTTTCTGTTCCGTAGCTTGTACTAATGAAAAGGGCTATTGAATAGAAGATAATGATAGCTATTGCCACCAAGTATAAAAAAATCCTGATTGGCCAAATTAAAAATTCTTTAACCATTTGTGCCTCTGTGTCATGAATATTCCAGCCCAAATCAATGCATTCATTAATGGATTTATTATTATCCTTGCTTCAATGTTCAAGTAATAATCATTTGTAAGGTTAAGAAGGATGTTTAAGAAAATGCTTACCAGCACGATCATTAATAGTTGTTCAAGCAATGACCTTTGTATCCATTTAATATTGGAAAAACTTAAGTAAGCACCAATTAAAAAAAACGTAATCGTGTAGGGCAGAGACTGGTTGCTAAAAAATAAATCGATGGCGAACCCATATAAAATAAATGAGTAAGTATTTGGTAGTTTTGATTTCAGTGTTGTTAGAAATAGGATAAAAACAACAAATAAATCTGGAGCCCAGACCCAGATGCTTGTTGAAAGAAAAATGTAGTTTATACAAATAAGACCAAAGAGTGCCAAGAATCTAATAGGTTCAATCATGAAGAATCACCCTCTTATTCATTGATTTAAATGGGTTAAAAAATAATTCAATCTCTAATGTTTCATTAAAAAAATCATCCTCTGTGGTAATTTTTTTTAATCTTCCAACAATTAAGCCTTCTGGATGGATACCATCAAATCCAGTAGTGAAAAATGTATCTCCTATCTCATAATCAACTGCTTTTGACTCATTTTTACAAATGATAGTCATAGGCTGACCATTTCCATTGGCAATACAAAAAAAGTTTTTTGTATTTTTTATTGATACATATTCCTCTGGATCACTTAACAACCGAACCTCTACTTCGTCAGAAATAGTCCGAGTCTTACCAATAACAAAATCTCCTTGTGAAACCGAAAGTATATCTCCAACAATATTATTTGGATTTGATACATATACTCTATGTTTTTTACAACAATTAAAATTTAACTGATCAAAAGAAATGATGCTTGAGTTACTCTGATCTTTATTTGATCTTACAACAGGGTTGTATGACTTTGAATTTTCTAAAGATTGTATCTCTAAGTCTTTCTCGTAGATGATATTTTGCAAATCAAGAATATCATTTTCTAATTTTGCAATTCTTTCATTTTCAAATTCCTGATAATCGCGCAATACTTGAGAGAGAAAATTACTTGGTATATTCAATAGGTTAGTTAGTGCTTTATTTGCTTTTTCATTTAGCTGTATTGAATTAGAAATTAGATTAAGAATTAATATTAAAAGGCTACCAAAAATAAAGGTTTGAATTTTCTTCTTTGATGGAAGAATATCACTTGACATCACTCTTCAGCAAATAGATCGAAGTCTTTATCCATCAAGCCTAGTGCAATACCACCACCTCTAGCAACACATGTCAAAGGATCCTCAGAAACTCTGGTTGGTATTCCTGTAGATTGTTCAATTAGAGTATCAAGGCAATGCAATAAAGCACCTCCTCCTGTTAAAACTATTCCATCTTGTGAAATATCAGCTGCAAGTTCTGGTGGTGAAAGCTCAAGCGCAGTTCTAACAGACCTCACAATTGCGGAAGTCTGATTTTCTAGGGCTCTGAACCCGTCTTCTTTCTGAAAAACAACCAATTCAGGAATGCCTTCAGCAAGGTTTCGCCCTCTGAACTCATATGGTTCAAAATCTTTTTTACAGTTTAATGTTGCACAGCCTACCTGCAGTTTAATAAGTTCTGCAGTTGACTCCCCGATGACAACGCCAAATTTTCTTCTTACATAAGCTTGAATGGCCTCATCAAATTTATCGCCACCAACTTTTAATGATTCTGAATATACAATTCCATTAAGAGATAAAATTGCAACTTCGGAAGTGCCTCCACCAATATCAATAACCATGCTTCCTCTTGGCTTATCGATTTGAACTCCAGCACCTAAGGCAGCAGCAATAGGTTCTTCAATTAGCTTAACTACACTTGCACCAGCAGATAATGCTGACTCTCTTATTGCTTTCTTTTCAACTTGAGTTGCTTTAGAAGGCACACAAATAAGTACTCTTGGACTTGGAGATAAAATCGAATTATTCGAAACTTTTTTGATAAAGTGTTGAAGCATTTTCTCTGTGACATTGAAATCAGCTATAACACCATCTCTCAGTGGTCTAATTGCTTCCATTTGACCAGGAGTTCTACCAAGCATTTTTTTTGCATCATGACCAACTGCTACAACAGTTTTTTGACCAATTCTTTCCTTTATGGCAACCACTGAAGGCTCATCAAGAACAATTCCATCCTCTTTTGTGTAAATCAACGTATTAGCAGTACCCAAGTCAATGGATATGTCATTTGAAAAAAGACTGCGTAAAAACTTAAACATTTCTAATATATCTCTATAATATTCAGAATCTTATAGAATAAGGCTTTTGATGGATAAAATCGAGTTAAAAAATCTTTTATTTTTAGCAAGAATACATGCTGAGGAGAAGGAATACCTAGAAATAACTAAAAAACTAACTAACACTTTTAATCTTATTGATGAGATGAATAACCTTGATCTTGAGGACCTCGAACCATTAAACAACCCTCTTGAACTAAACAATGTAAGTAGAGAAGACGAGGAAAAAAATAGAAATCAAAAGGACAAATTTCTAGACCAATCACCAGAGTCAGATGATGACCACTTCATGGTACCAAAGATAATAGAATGAATTTTAGAGAGCAAAGAGAGAACTTTAGGAATAAAAAAATATCAGCTAAAGAAGCTGTACAGGAAGCTTTAGGCAAAGTTGAAAATGATAAATTAAATATTTTTATTTCAAATCTAAAAGATTCTGCAGAGAAAAGAGCTGAAGAAATTGATAATAATTTTGAAAAATATAAAGATAAGCCTCTTTCAGGCGTACCCATAGCTCATAAAGATATTTTCTGTACTGAAAATATTCAAACAACCTGCGGATCAAAGATGCTTTCAAACTTTATTCCACCATATAGTTCTACAGTTACAAGAAATTGTGATGAGGCTGGCTCTGTAATGATTGCAAAGACAAATATGGATGAATTCGCGATGGGCTCTTCAAATGAAACAAGCTTTTTTGGACCAGTTGGTAATCCATGGAATGACAACCTTGTTCCAGGAGGAAGTTCTGGAGGCTCTGCAGCGTGCGTTGCTGCAAATATTACTTCAATTTCAACAGGAACAGATACTGGTGGGTCAATAAGACAACCAGCAGCGCTATGTGGTATCACAGGCATGAAGCCTACCTATGGATTAGTTTCGAGGTGGGGCATGATCGCTTTCTGTTCAAGCATGGATCAGGCAGGACCTTTTGCGAGAGATGCTTTTGGTTGTGCTGCATTGCTTGATGCAATGGCATCATATGATGCAAAAGATTCTACATGTTCAAAACGTGATGTAGTTAACTTTGAAAATGCATTAGCTAAAGATTTTGGAGCTCTGAATATTGGAATAATAAAAAATATTGAGGACTTGGGTATAAATAATGATGTACTCGAGGCATATGAGCACTCAAAAAGCGTTTTGCAACAACTTGGTCACACATTAAAAGAAATTGATTTTTCTGAATTATCATCTGGGATTTGCTCATATTATGTAATTGCTCCAGCAGAATGTTCTTCCAACCTTTCAAGGTTTGATGGAGTTAAATATGGTTATAGATCAGACCAAAATAATATTTCAGAGCTGTATATGAAAACTCGCGCTGAGGGTTTCGGAGATGAGGTTAAAAAAAGAATACTTATTGGAACACATGTATTATCAGCTGGGTTTTACGATGCATATTACTTAAAAGCTCAACAAGTTAGAAGAATGATGAAAAATAAATTTGAAGACATATTCAAAGATGTAGATCTAATTTTCATGCCAACTACACTTGATCAGGCTTTTGAAAAAAATAGACAAGATTCAGATCCAAATAGAATGTACAAAGAAGATTTGTTAACTATTCCTGCCAATTTGGCTGGATTGCCAGCAATATCTTTTCCAAATGGCTTTAAAAATAACTTGCCAATTGGTGGTCAGTTTGTTGGAAATTATTTTAAAGAGGATTTATTGCTTAATACTGCAAACAAAATACAGGAGGTGACAGATTGGCACAAAATGACACCGTAATAAATGGTTGGCAGCCTGTAATTGGTCTTGAAGTACATGTTCAGCTTTTGACAAATACAAAACTTTTTTCACCAGCAAAAAATAAATTTGGTGAAGATGCGAACAGTCTTGTTGATTTAATAGATATGGGGTTGCCCGGGGTTCTGCCTGTCTTGAATGAAGGTGCGATGAATCAAGGTATAAAATTTGGCCTTGCAACTTCAGCGAAAATTGCTGAAACCATGATTTTTGATAGAAAAAATTATTTTTATCCAGATCTTCCTAAGGGTTATCAAATAACACAATTACATTATCCAATTGTTAAAGATGGATTGGTTGATCTTGGATATAAGAAGGTTAGGATTCACCAAGCGCATCTTGAAGAAGATGCAGGCAAATCAATGCATGATCAATATGATGCAAATTCGGTAATCGATCTTAATAGATCAGGAGTGCCTTTGTTAGAAATAGTTTCTGAGCCAGACTTACGCTCAGCACAGGAAGCAGTCGATTATCTAAAGAAAATCCATCAGATAATTACTTATTTAGATATTTCTGATGGAAATATGTCTCAGGGCTCTATGCGCTGCGATGCAAATGTATCTCTTATGCGCCCAGATAGTAAAGAATATGGGACAAGAGCAGAAATAAAAAATATTAATTCTTTTAAGTTTGTTGAAAAAGCTATTAATCATGAAATAAAAAGACAAATGAAAATCCTTGAAGCTGGTGGAGAGATTGAGCAAGAAACAAGGCTTTATGATGCAGTTAAAGATGAGACAAGATCCATGCGTACAAAAGAATTTGCAAATGACTATAGATACTTTCCATGCCCTGATTTAGTCCCAACACACATAAGCAAAGAGCAAATAGAATATGTAAAAAATACAATGGATGAGTTGCCAGAAGAAAAGGAAAAAAGATTCAAAAACCAATATAAGCTTGATGATTATGATTCAAAAGTACTTTGTTCTGAAAAAGAAACAGCGAAATTCTATGAGGAAGTGGTGCAAAACTGCGATCCACAAATTGCAGCTAAATGGATTATTGGCGAGCTAAACGCGCTATTAAACAAAAATGAGTTATCACTTGCAGATTCAAAAATTACATCTTCTAATTTTGCTGAACTTATTTTAAAAATATCTGATGGTACGATCTCTGGGAAGATAGCTAAAGATATTCTGGAAGATATTTGGGAAAGCGGTAATGCTGTTAACGACATAATTGACTCAAAAGGGCTAAAACAAATCTCTGATACTGGGGAAATAGAAAAAGTAATTGATGAGATACTTGAAAACAATAAATCACAAGTTGAAGCTTATAAGTCTGGAAAGGATAAGTTATTTGGCTTTTTTGTTGGACAGGTTATGAAGGCAACTCAAGGCAAAGCAAACCCTGGCATGGTTAATCAGCTTCTTAAAGATAAGCTCAGTTAATCAAAGTCACATCATCAGGAAAAATAACCTTCCCATCATAACTTTTTGTTATATCAGATATTATTTCATTCGATGTTGCCCCCCATATTAGTACGTGAGACAAAACAAGAGTTTCTGGTTGGAGCAAAGCAGCTATCTCAGCTAATTCCTGTGGACTAGTATGGTGCCATTTATGATAAATTTTCCAATCAGGTTCTTTTTTCTTAAATCCGCTTGATGAATATACCTCATGCACCAAAATATCTAAGTCTTTGCCATATTTAATGAGATTTTTCGATGGAGCTGTATCTCCTGAGATAAGAATTTTTTTATCATTTGTGGTTATTACAAAACCGTAAGATTCATCCAGATCACCATGATCATTTTTAAACGCTAAAACGTTTATATTTTTATCTTTGTAGACATAACCATCAAAAATAGGCTCAAAATTAATTTTATACCCTGTGTTATTTTGTGGCTGTGTGCCGGTAATTCGGTAATTAATATCAAACTCATATGCCTTGATTATATTCTCTGCCATTTGTTTCAATTTTGGCGGGCCATACAAGCTCAATTTACTTTCCCTGCCCATTACCCATGGTGTAATAATAAGATCTGAGAGACCGAGGGTATGATCTGAATGCATGTGGGTAAGAAAAGCGTGCTTGATATCCTCTACATCAAAATTGTTCTCGCCACCCCAAGTTTTCGAAACCTTTGCTGCCCTTCTTATAACATTAGCTCCAAAATCAAATAAATATGGCTCGTCATTAACAACCAATAAATATGCTGATCCAGCTCTATCTGGATTTGGATTAGGCGTGCCCGTACCTAGTACATAAAATTTTGTGTCACTTAAGATCGGAAAGCACAAAAGAAGAATATAAAAGAGCCTAATCATCGCCAACACTCAAAATAGCTATCCTATCTGATTTATAGGATCCAAAATAAAGCAAATCAGCATATGGATATGCCACTGATGCAGCTCCATAAGCGACGTTTGCTAAATTATACTCCTCTAATACTTCCATATCTGAATCAAATTTCATTGCAAAAAATGGTGTGGGGCATTGTATTAATTCTGGATCTATACATTCAATAGCTCCAAGATCAGTATTTTGGCCTATGGCCCATAAAAAATCATCAACTACAAGCAAGTTATCTGGCCCACCATGTAAATAATTTCTTAATTTAAGGTTATGTCTTTCTCCGTTTTCAAAGATCCCAATACTGCCATTCATTCTGTAGCTAACAAAGAGTCTATCCCCAATCATCTCAATTCCATTTGGCCATGTCCCGCCTGAATTTCTCAAAACCCTATAGCCATCATCTTTAGACCATTGATACACATGACCTGTTTTTTGCTGTGTTAAATTTTTAATCAATAATTTTTTGAAGCCTAAATCCTTATCGTATTGGTGAGTAACAAAAAAATCTCCTTTTTCATTTGCAATCACTACATCATTAAAATATGTATTTTTTTCTGGAGCTTTCACACAGCCAATCCAAAAAAGAGTTGGTTCACTTATATCGCTAAACTCGACATATTCAGGAAAAACTAAGAAAAATTCTATTCTGCTTATTTCTAAATGATTAACTACCGCAAGTAGTGATGATTCTTTTACAAAAGGGCTTAATGCATTCCCAACAGCAGAAAACTCCTCATAAATATCTATACCATGAGGATAGATTGATCCTTTGCTAGGTAAGCAATCTTCTTCTCCAATACCCAAGTCATTATTCTCTAAATAGCTTATTTCATAGTCCGTTACCTTATTAGATAAAAGAGATAATTTTGACAATTTCCCTGATAAAGTGATTCCATTATTAAGTTCAGGTAAACCTGGGAACTGTGAAATAATTAAAGATTCTTCCTCGGGAATTTTTGCAAAATCTTCAGGATTTTGTAGCCCGCAAATTAGATCAAGAGTGCCTAGACTTTTACACTCATCGATATTGGGGTAATTGTAAGAGCAAGCTGCCAAAAAAATGGCAGCAAGCATTAAATAAAGCTTCTTATACAAAGATCATTGCGAGGTTTTCTGCAACAAATCCTGGTTTATCAGATCCCTCAACTTCCAATTCAATGTTAAATTTTAATAATAAGCGGCCTCCGCCCTTATCATTGACTTCTAGTAGGCTTGAGTTAAATCTGCATTTTGAGTCAACAGGCACAGGGTTGATAAAACGAACCTTATCATAACCATAGTTCATGGCCATCTTAGTTCCTTCAACAACAAGTGCAGTTTCGTATCCCTTTCCAATAGATAAAGAAAGCATTAAAGCACCGTGTGCAATTGTGCTCCCAAATATTGGTGTTGCTTGTTCAGGATCTACATGAATAAACTGATGGTCATCTGAAACATCAGCAAATTTGTTTATCATTTCTTGTGTAACGGTAAACCATGATGTGCTTCTCACAGAACCAATATGATTATTTAGATCTTCTGGTTTAATTGCTTCCATTTTTCCTCCCTATTTCATTAAATGGTCTTTGAACTGTTCTCTTAGTTCTATTTTAAGTACTTTACCTGTTGCTCCAATTGGCAACTCTTCCACAAAAACAATATCATCAGGCTTCCACCATTTTGCAATCTTATCCTCTAGGAAAGCATATATTGATTCTTTATCTTTCTTATCATTTGCTGGCACTACCAAAAGCACTGGTCTTTCATCCCATTTTGGATGTGCAACGCCAATAACGCATGCCTGCATTACATCCGGATGACTTTGTGCTGCATTTTCAAGATCAACTGAACTAATCCACTCTCCACCTGATTTGATAACATCCTTAGCCCTATCAACGATTGTCATATAACCATCAGGGTCTATGCTTGAAATATCACCAGTATCAAACCAGCCATCTGCATCAATGGCATCTGCCTCATGCTTATAATATCTTTTATTTACCCATGGGCCTCTTATTAATAGCTTTCCATAAGCTTCGCCATCTTCAGGAACCTTGTTTCCATCATCATCAACAATTTTAAGTTCAACCCCAAAGACAGGCTTCCCTTGTTTAGTCTGAAGTTTGTAGAGCTCCTCTTTTGGCATTGCCTCCATTTCTTTAGTTTTAATATTAGCTGTAGCTAGTGGGCTAGTCTCTGTCATTCCCCACCCTTGAACAACATTCACACCATGTTCTTCATCAAACTGTTTAATCATTGCATATGGAACTGCTGACCCACCAATAACAGTTTGTTTCACTGTATCGAGAGTTATATTATTTTCTTTACAATAATTTAATAAGCCTAACCAGATTGTAGGCACACCAAAGGCAAGCGTTACCTTTTCTTTCTCTATTAGCTCAACTAATGCTGCACCATCCATGCCCATACCTGGCAAGACTAATTTGATACCATTCATTGCGCCTATATATGGCAAACCCCAACCCATGACATGGAACATAGGCACAACCATAAGTATTGAGTCATCTTTGTCGAGCCCAAGACCATTTGCTGAAGAACCAGCCCAGGCATGTAATAAGGTTGATTTATGAGAATACAGAACACCTTTTGGATTACCAGTTGTTCCTGATGTATAACAAAGGCCACATGGAGCATCTTCGCCTAATTCTGGCCATTCATATTCCTCATTTCCATCTTCGATGAACTCTTCATAAGAAATTGCATTTTTTAGCTGTGTCTCTGGCATTTCTTCTTTTGAACAAAGAAGAACATATTGCTCTACAGTTGGACAGTTAGCTTGTATGGCTTCAAGAAGTGGAGCAAAGATTGTCTCTAAAAAAATTATTCTGTTTTCTGCATGATTAATAATATAGACAACCTGCTCAGGATGCAGACGAAAGTTAATTGTATGCATTACTGCGCCCATACCTGAAATGCCGTAATACATTTCCATATTTCTATAAGTATTTAGCGCAAGGGATCCAACATTCTGTCCGTGCTTAATCCCATACGATTCTAGTGCTGACCCAAGTTTCTTTGCCCTTTTGGCTACTTGACCATAATTCGATTTAACTATTTCTCCAGAGAGTGATCTTGTGACGATCTCAACCTCTGGGAAAATTCTTTCTGCATAGTCAATAATGCTTCCAACGTTCTGTTTCCATGATTGCATGTTGCTCATTTTTTTCCCCAGTTTTTTAGATTGTGAAGATAAGGATACCATTCATTCTTCAGAGGGTGAAACCATGAAAACATAATATTATGGATTTTATTCATCTCCTTTTCAGAAAGATTAATGTCTGCTGCTGGGTTAAACAGATCTTTCATATTAATCAAACCTTCATTAACGCCATGTTTTGAAAGGATTTTTTCGAAAGAAATGTTTGAGTTGCTCACAAAGTTGCCAAAAATTTCAATTATTAGACTGTCAGTTCTAACTAGTCCTGTGAGATTTATAAGGTAGAGATGCTTGCTGGCTAAATAGCTTTTATCTATGTAATGACAATCAGTTAAATTTAGCTTTTCTGGATTAGAGTCAATAGTAAAGAAATTATCCCAAATACATATTTGCTCCTCTGAAAAATTAGAAAAAACATCCTCATTAGCTTGTGATTGGCTCGTAGAAATTACATTTTTTCCTGTCCAAAAAAAATTAATATCCTTTGGAAAATTTGCAGTGAAATCAGAAAAATAGGCTAAGTGTCTTTCATCTTTGTTTATCAGCTCATCAGAATAGACTGTTGGGCAAAAATTAAAGCTACAGTCTGGGAACGTTAAGACGCAGCTTTGATATATATCGAGTTGAGCTTCAAGGCTGAAGTGATTCTCAATGTCATCAAAAAGAATTGAAAAGTCTCTGACTCCAGATTTATAAAAAAGCTCAATTTTATTATAGATGTGTTCCTTGTTGTTGCTGATTGGGGCCAGACCCACGCCAATAGTTACTTCCTTAATCTTTGCATAGTTCACAAATTCAGAAAAATCTTCTAACCAGCCCTTTGGATGATCCAAATTTAAATCTGATCTTAAAAATGGGTCTTCTTTTGGGGCATAAAGATAGAAATTTAATTGGTTTTTAGACATCAAATCAATGTGGATTTTTCTGTCTTCGAAGCTTACAAGCTTTCCGTAATAACCTTCTACAATTCCCCTATATTTCATATTTTTAGTCTACATGAATTATGCTTTTCCATACACAAAGCGTTTTCTTTCTACTAAATCTTTAATAACGGTTATAGAAGAAAATTTTTCCTTATACATGGCTTCTTGAATGATTTCAGACTGACCCTCACCATGCTCTATAAAAAAATGGCCATTTGGATTAAGGTGCTTTATTACACCACTTATAATTTTCAGAGAATCCGCTAAACCATTTTGTTTAGAAAACAGTGCGATTTTTGGTTCATGCACAAGAGAGCTATTTTTGCTTTCTTTTTCAGGAACATATGGTGGGTTTGCCACAACTAGATCGAATTTATTTTCAACACTCTCAAACCAATTCGATTCCATAAATTTTACTTTATAGTTGCTTTGCCAGTTATTTTTATGGGCAATCTCTAAAGCCTTTGTAGATATATCAACCCCAAGCACATGCGCATCTTTAAATATCTTAGCGAGTTCTATTGCGATACAACCAGATCCGGTGCCTAAGTCTAAAATAGACTTTACATCTGCAATGTTGTTCTTTATGTAATCAACTAAAACTTCTGTTTCTGGTCTTGGTATCAGTACTGCTGGAGAGATTCTGTAGGTTCCATTGTAAAAATCCCATTCACCTAAGATGTATTGAATTGGCTTTTTTTTCTTTATGTCTTCGAGAAGGTCTTCGGAGATAAATGATTTGCTATCTATGCTTTTCAAAAGAAACCTTAGCCCTTCTTCGTAGCTATCACCATAAATTGAATACCAAGCTTGCTTGATTTCAGGCTTATTTAAATTATTTATTTTCGATTTCACTTAGCTTTTCTGCATTACTTTGAGCCATTAACGAATCAAGCATCTCGATGATGTCACCATCTAGAAAGTTATCTATGTTGTATAGAGTTAGCTTAAGTCGATGATCTGTAATTCTGCCCTGCGGAAAATTATAAGTTCTAATTTTTTCACTTCTATCGCCTGTGCCAACAAGGGATTTGCGTTCACTGGCTTTTTCTTGTTCCATTTTTTGCTTTTCAATATCATAAATTTTTGAAGATAGAAGAGCTAAAGCCTTAGCTTTATTTTTATGTTGGCTTCTATCATCTTGGCACTCCACAACTATGCCTGTGGGAATGTGCGTTAACCTTACAGCTGAATCAGTCTTATTTACATGTTGTCCTCCAGCACCGGAGGCTCTGTATGTATCAACTCTTATTTCAGACATATCTACATCCTTTTCTTGAATGTCGTCCATTTCTGGCAGCACAGCTACTGTGATTGTGGAGGTATGAATTCTGCCTTGTGATTCTGTCAAAGGCACTCTCTGTACTCTATGTACACCAGATTCAAATTTAAGTTTTCCGTAAGCATCACTCCCCATGACTTTAATCACTACTTCTTTATAGCCGCCCGGACCAGATGCAATTTCTTTTATCTTTTCAATCTTCCAATTGCTTCGCTCAGCAAAGCGGGAATACATTCTGTATAAATCGCCGACAAAAATAGCAGCTTCATCACCACCAGCACCGGCTCTCAATTCTAAAAAGACATTCCTCTCATCATCCCTATCTTTAGGTAAAAGCTGAATCATTATTGTAGATTCAAGAGATTCAAGCTCTTCTTCGCAAGATGCTTTCTCCTCCGATGCAAGCTCTTTCATCTCATCATCTTTTAACATAGCTTCAAGATCGATTAAGGATTTTTCAAGCTCTTGGTAACGTGACCAATTTTCCACCACATCTTTAATGTCAGAAAATTCTTTATTTAATTTAGTGAGCTTATCAATATCTTTTGTAATTTCAGGATCTGAGAGCTTTTTGCTCAAATCTTGTGAAATTTTTAACAAATTATCTAAGGAATCTCGTATTGCTTGCTTCATAAGTTAATTTATCTTTTTTTAGATATTGATTGATCAAGAATTTTAGAGACATGGAACGCATTTTTTGATGATATTTCATTTGCTAAATCATCGATGATGTCTTCAATACTATCCCCTTTAGCAATTCTAAGTTTTGCTTTATCAAGGGCATCATGTTTAGTTTTGCTTAATCTAGCTCTTACACGTTTTTGCTCTTTATTGAGAATTTTTTTATTTTTTAATCTCAAGAATTCTGTTTCTGCAGATTCAGAAATTATAGATTCAGCTTTAGTGACAGCATTTTTTCTACCTTTAAGATTGAATTCAACCATACGACTGATTTCATCAAGTATCAATAACTCAATAGATGGTAATTCTTTGATCTTTTCATCTAAGTTACGAGGTATGGCTAAATCAAAAATGAGTTTTGCATCCATGCCTATCATGTCCTCAGACGTTATGAAGGGTGCATCCCCTGAAGCTGCAACAACTATTACTTTATTTTGATTCAAATATTCCTTAAGTTGGTCTAGCGGTTTGCTTACTATTCCTTCTATGGAAACAGAAGACCTATTAAAAAGATCGATTTTATAGTCCTTCTCAACCAGTCTTTTGATTAAGGTTTTACCAACCTCACCTGCACCGATAACCATTACCTCTTTTAAATTGTTTTTTTGAATCTCACTTTCAACTAATGATGCAATTGATAAAGGATTTTTTGAAAGGTTCGTTTCAGTTCTAATATCTTTTGCTAAATGAATTGCTTTTGAAAAAACACCATCTAATTCAGAATTAACAAAGTTATGTTTTTGAGAATTTTTAAGTGATTTCTTCACTTGCCCAAAAATATCTGGCTCTCCTACAATCATAGAATCAATTCCTGTCATTACCCTTAAAAGATGTTTGAATGCCTCATGGCCAGCAAAAAGGAATTGATCATTTTTCCTTACACCCAATTTCTTATCAATAACCTTCTCAACATATAAATCAAATTTTTTAATATCTATTCTTGAGCAAAATGAATAAAATTCTGTTCTATTGCAGGTCGAAAGAAAAATTCCATTTGAAAAAGGAGTTTCTGTAATTAATTTTGTGATTATTTGATCTATTTCGTCTTTATTAAACGCAAATTTTTCTCTAACCTCTAATGAGGTAGACTTATGACTTATGCCCCAACAATGAAATTCCATAATTTTATTAATACACCCAAAATTCTTCTTTTATTAGCAATAATTTTATCTGGATGTGCAAGTTTAAGTATATACGACAAAACATACAATCTAGAGGGGAAAATATCTTACGTATCTTCTGAAAATTCATTTATTGCCAAAGCTATAATTAAAATTGAAAACGAAATGATTCATGTTGAAATTTCAGATAATTTTCTTCAAAGAAATTTTTTAAATGCAAAGTCAAAAATTGGTGGCCAATGGGAGGTTGTCGGCAATCAAGAAGATTTTGATATGAATCTTTTACCTTCATCTGAAATTTTATATAGATTAATCATTAAAGAATGTAATAAAAACAGTATCTGTAGAATTAATCAAACATATAACAACAACAACCATGAGGTTAAATTTATTTTAAATGCAAATTGAAGTTAGTTCTTATGCAAAGATAAATAGCTTTCTTAATGTTCTGGGGAAAAGAGCAGATGGCTATCATGAAATTTATACTCATTTTCAGCTGCTTGACCTTAAAGATGCATTATTTTTCTCTACGAGCTCACAAAACCAAGCATTTTGTGACGGCATAACCCCAGAGGAAAATATAATTCTAAAATCTATCAAGTGGTTCAATAATAAATTTGGTAAAAGCCAGCATTTTTCGGTAACAGTAGAAAAAAATATCCCTATGGGTGCAGGCCTTGGTGGGGGCAGCTCAAATGCAGCAGCCACTTTATGTTTCCTATGCGATTATCATGGCATTGAAAGAAGATTATTGGATTTTCATGAAATATCTTTTCAGCTAGGTGCGGATATACCAATTTTTATCTTTGGAAAGAGTGCTTTTGCTTCAGGTATTGGAGAAAAAATTGAAGAAGAGTCCAGCGATAAATCAAGCTATATCTTGATTAGCCCAGATATCAATATTTCAACAAAATTACTTTTCTCTTCTAAAGATTTAATTTTATGTGATGAAATTGATTTTGAGCTAAATAGTTTTTTAGAGCCTTTGATTAAATGCAGTTCAGAATTTAATGATTTTTATAACAGCTTTAGAGAATTTTTAAATGAAGAGGAATTCAATAAATTGCAGTTGACTGGCACTGGATCAACATTATTTATTAAAAATCCCAGTGAAACCCTTATAGAAAAAATTCATGCAAAAAATTGCGAGAATTTTAGAGTTTTTTTAACTAAAGCATTAGAATACTAACTCTGGTATATTGGGGTGTGGCCAAGTGGTAAGGCAGCGCCTTTTGGTGGCGCCATTCGTAGGTTCGAATCCTACCACCCCAGCCATTAAAATAGGACAAAAATTGGATAATCAAATTATTTTTACAGGAAACTCAAATCCTAACTTAGCGCGGAGAATTGCAGATAACCTTAATACTAAGCTGGGTGCTATAAAAGTTGATACTTTTAGTGATGGTGAGATAAATGTAGAGATACAAGAAAATGTCCGAGGCAAAGAAACATATATCATTCAATCTACAAATAATCCTGCACATAAAAATATTATGGAGCTTTTATTGATTGCTGATGCATTGAAAAGAGCTTCAGCAAGATCTATCACAGCAGTGATTCCTTATTTTGGATACTCACGACAAGATAGACGCGTTAGATCAGCTAGAGTACCAATAAGTGCAAAAGTTGTTGCAGACATGCTGTCAAATGTTGGCATATCAAGAGTCATTACATTAGATATTCACTCAGAACAGTTGCAAGGCTTTTTTGCTTTCCCAGTGGATAACATTTACACCGCAAATATTATGGTAAAAAGCCTCATAGATGAGTATGACGTTAATGAACTGCAAGTAGTTTCTCCTGATCTTGGCGGTGTCATAAGAGCAAGATCAGTTGCGAAAACCCTTGAGATTCAAGATCTAGCCATAATTGATAAAAGAAGAGAGAAGGCAAATGAATCTGAAGTTATCAATTTAATTGGAGAGGTTGAAGGTAAAGTATGTATTGTTCCAGATGATTTAATTGATACAGCTGGCACTTTGAGTAATGCAAGCCATGCGCTTAAAGATAAAGGCGCAAAGGAAATAATTGCATTCATTACTCATCCAGTATTGTCAGGGAATGCCATCGAAAACCTCAATAATTCAGCAATTGATAAGTTGGTAGTATCAAACTCTATCGATATAGATGACAAATCGAAAAAATGTCCTAAAATAGACGTCTTTGATATAGCACCAGTGTTATCTAAAGCAATAACAAGACTAACAACTGGTGAATCAATAAGTGAACTTTTTAGATAATGGAAAATATAAAATTTAAAGCAGAACAAAGAGAAAAGACCGGTGGTCTATCATCAAAACAATCTATTTATGATGACAGGAAAATTCCTGGAATTATTTATGGCGGAAAAGATGAGCCTTTGCCAATTTTGATAAATGAGAATGACCTTATCAGAGTAACCTCCAATGCTGGTTTATTTAACTCACTAGTTGAAGTTGAGGTTGGTGATAAAAAAGAAATGGTTGTATTTAAAGAAGTTCAAAAACATCCATCAAAAAATGTTTTTACTCATGTTGATCTACAAAGAGTGGTCGACGGAACAAAAATTAACGTTGTTGTACCAGTTGTCTTGTTAAATCAAGAAAAATGCTTTGGTGTCAAAATTGAAGGTGGCGTTATAAACCATGTTTTAAAAGAAGTTTCAGTATTGGCAGACCCAAATAATATTCCTGAATCAATTGATGTAGATATGGAAGATATCAAATCAAAAGAAAAGGTAAGACTGAGCATGCTTAAAAATGATGGAGCTTATGATTTCCCATCAACTCTTAAAAACCAAGATCCTGTGTTAGTATCTGTTCTAACTGCAAGAGGTGGAGGCATGTCTCTTGAAGATGAGCTAGAGGAAGAGGCGGCAACCGAAGGCGAGGAAACTGCTGATTCAGGTGATGAGAAAGCTGCTGAAGAAAATACTTCAGATAATTCTGAAGAACAATCCAAATAATTTGTTAGATCTTTGCATCATTGGCTTAGGCAATCCAGGAGATAAACATTTTAAAACCAGGCATAATGCTGGTTATGACTACCTTGAAAAACTTTGCAATGATCTGGGTGTCGTTTTAGCTCCAAATAAAAAACTTGATGGCCATTATGGAGAGGCTGTTATAAATGATCTAAAGATTGGCTTTCTTAAACCTAATGAGTACATAAATAATAGTGGTAAATCAGTTCTTCTGGTTAAAAAATATCATGTTAAAAACTTAACAGATATTTTAGTAATCCATGATGATATGGACCTAGAGCCTGGAGAAGTCAAACTGAAAGAAGGTGGTGGTCATGGCGGACACAATGGTCTCAAGGATATCATTGCAAAAGCAGGTAAAGATTTTGTTCGATTAAGATTTGGTATCGGGCACCCTCCTACCAAACAAGAAACAAATGCATGGGTGATAAAAAAACCAAACCCACAAGAAAAACAAGGCCTAGAAGAATCCTTTGCAAAAGCAGATTCTGCCAGAGATTCTATCCTGGAAAAAAAATGGCTAATTGCCATGAACGAACTTCATAAAAAATGAGCATTAAATGTGGCATAGTTGGATTACCCAACGTAGGCAAATCTACGTTATTCAATGCATTAACTTCGCAAAAAATTGATGCTGAGAATTTTCCATTCTGCACTATCGAACCAAACATAGCTCGTGTAAATATACCTGATACTAGATTGGATAAACTTTCAGCACTAGTAAATCCTGAGAAAACTATTCCATCATTTATGGAATTTGTTGATATTGCAGGTTTAGTTAAGGGTGCGCACTCAGGTGAGGGTCTTGGTAACAAATTTTTATCACATATTAGAGAAACTCAATGTTTTGCACATGTAATTAGATGTTTTGATGATGAAAATGTTATTCATGTTGAGGGCAAAGTATCCCCACTTGAAGATCTTGAAACAATTGATACAGAACTCATACTGGCAGACCTTGAAATAATTGTTAAGCGCAAAGAGCGTATAGGGAAACAGTTAAGAAATGGAGATAAGGCAACGCAATTTGAATTTGATCTATTGGAAAAGATTGAAAATCATTTAAATGAAACAAAACCCATTAGAGATTTATCTTTTGAACCTAACGAACTTGAGATTTTAAAACAAATTCAGCTAGTAACTGCCAAACCATTTTTTTTCATTGCTAATTTGCATGAGGATGAAGGAAAAAATTTACATTATTCATCCTTAGAAGAGTATGCCGCTAAATATGATCTTCCTGTTATCAAGGTGTTTGCTAAAGCTGAAGGCGAATTGGTTGATTTAGAGCCTAGTGAAAAAATAGAATACCTTGAAATGCTTGGGCTTCAAGAACCAGCACTGAATGTAGTTATAAGAAAGGGATATGAGATGCTAAATTTATTCTCATACTTTACTGCGGGCCCTAAAGAAGTGAGAGCATGGTCAGTTAAAACAGGCTCGACTGCTCCTCAAGCTGCTGGAAAAATTCATACAGATTTTGAAAAAGGATTTATCAAGGCAGAAGTTATTGGTTTTGATGATTACATATCTTGTGGCGGGGAGCTTAAAGCGAAAGAACAAGGCAAATTAAGAATTGAAGGCAAAGATTACATTGTTAAAGATGGTGATGTTATTCACTTTAGATTTAATGTGTAAATTGATGTAATTAAAAATTAATTATTTATAATTACTTTCTGCATTGGCTATGTAGCTCAGCTGGTTAGAGCACAGCATTCATAATGCTGGGGTCGGTGGTTCAAGTCCACCCATAGCCACCATTCTCTTATAAGAATCTATTTCCTTGCAACAGCAAAAATGATTGCTATTGAAACAAGTGCAATAACACCATCTTGGCCTATATCAGTAAGAATTTGTGAGAAGTTTTGATAGACAGCTCCAATAAAGGCAGAGTCAGGTCCAAATAAAACTCCTAAAAGAAGTGATACTGAAGTTACTAGCAATAGAACTTGGGTAAGCTTTTCTAGGAACTTCTGAAGTTTGTCAAAGTTAAAGTCAAAAAATTTCATTTTCAAATAAGCGTGAGGGCCTAAGCCCTCACACTAAAATAGTTTATTTTATTTTAAGTACACCCATAATAATGAGAAGAACGATCAATCCACCTAGACCGCCTGCACCTAACATATCAACATAACCCATAATTGTACCGATTACGTCGCCAACAAACCAGACGTTACCGCCAAATACGATCCCAGCAACAATACCAAGACCAATGACGCTAACAAGAACGCCTGTGAGACCATCTACGAAGTCTCTTACAGTTTTCATAATACTATCCATATTTCCCCCATGAAATAGTTCATGGATATGGTACAAAATCGACTATTTTTGACAAATTAATTTAAATTAGCATTTAACCACTAAAAATAAGGGTATGGGACAATATAAATCTGAATTATATATGCTTTAAAGCCCTGAAAACCACTAGATATAGTGTTTTTGGGGGCAATCAATCACTAAAAAAAACTTTTGGTGACAGGATATTCTTAGGATCAAGCGATTTTTTTATTTTTTGAAGAAGAAGGTATTTGCTCTGGTATTCAGGAAAATCTGACCAAATATTTTTCTTTCGTTGCCCTATACCATGTTCTGCGCTCGGTGACCCACCATAATCTTTTAGAAGAGAGTAAACATTTTCGATTAATTCAAGCTCTCGTTTCTTGGAAACAATATTTAGATGAACATTGCCATCTCCTAAATGACCAAATGAGTAAATTTCAGTTTGGCCTATCTCTTCTATTTTCAAGAGAAAGCTTCCTAACTGTTCGAGAGGAATACAAATATCCATCTTGTAAGCATTATTATCGGCAAGAATTACGGGAAGATCCTCTCTGTTAGCCCAAACCTCCTCAGCTTGTTTTGAATTAAGTAATGAAATGTTGAGTTCTTTTTCTGCCAAACTTTCCAAGCATTTCTCGATTTCAGCTGCATTACTTGAAGCGAGCTGCACCAACACAAAATATTTTGCTTCAGGATTGCTTCCTAATAAGTTCTGACAATTTGTATCCCAATACTCTACTGAGGAAATTGCTTGTTTAATTTCTGGTTTCAATATTTCGTTTTTAATAACTTCTATATCATCTGTTTGAATTACCAAATCCTCTCTAATGGTTGGCTTTTCACATGTATTAAGCACGACTTCATAAATTATTCCAAGCGAGCCTTCTGAGCCAAAAAAGATTTCCATCAAATTTGGACCAGTTGAGTCTTTCTTAATCTCTTTTTGAAGTTCTAATATTTCACCAGTTGCTAAAATTACCTTCATTTTCGCAACATAATCTTTGGTTGATCCATATCTAATGAATTTTGCTCCAGCTGCATTTGTCGCAACATTGCCCCCTATTGAGCTTGAGGATGACGATGATAGCGAGATAGGTAATAATCTATTGTTTTCATTAGCTAAAGCTTTTGCATCATCTGTAATTGCTCCAGCTTGGCATTTAATTTGTTGTTTATCTGCCAACCATTCAATTTTGTTCATCCTTTCAAGGGAGATTACAATTTCTTTTTGCGTAGCTGTTGCTCCGCCACATAAACCTGTTCTACCTCCAGATGGGACTATTGGATAAGACTCATTGTTAGCTAAATTTACTAATTGAATTAGATCTTCTTTTGTTTCTGGGAAAAATATTGCTAATGGGTCTGGTTTGATACCTTTATACCAATCGGCTC
The DNA here is from genome assembly GCA_902579195.1 of uncultured SAR86 cluster bacterium. Lineage (GTDB taxonomy): Bacteria > Pseudomonadota > Gammaproteobacteria > Magnimaribacterales > TMED112 > TMED112. Next base: position 56,017 of record CACHFV010000003.1, read on the forward strand.
CATATTTCTCAAAATAGTCATCGCTGACTTTAACCTTTTTATCGCCAAACTTATTTACTAACTTATCTAAGACTTCACTCATTTCTTAAAAACATAAAAGTTTCTGTATATAAAAACTGTTATAAAGCTAAAAATTGAGGCGATAACCTTTTGTAAAAGTATATTTTCTACCCCAATCTTTATTAACAGTATAAACATTAGTGCTGTAATTACAGCTCCAATTACTCCGCCTAAGAAGTAAGCAAAAAACTCAATCGTTGGTTTGTCATTAAGCCATCCTTTTTGAAAAACATAGCGCTTAGCCAAAACAAAACTTACACATGTTCCTAAGAGGTAGCAAAAAAAAGCAACAAATGCGCGATTAAAATTAAAAAAATAATCAACCAAAAACAGCACTGTGAAGTCAGCAACAAATGCGACACCATTTGTGCCTGCATATTTTGTAATTTTGATTATGAAGTTTCTCAAGATTTGGTAACTTCGGAGAAAACTTTAGCAATCTTTTCAATTCCCCAATCAAGCTCCTCTTTAGTTACAACCAAAGGAGGTGCAAATCTGATGGTGCTTTCATGAGTTTCTTTACATAAGATGCCTGCTTCTAATAGAGTTTTTGAAAGCTCATTTCCTGATATGTATTTTTGATCGATTTCAACACCAAGCCATAAACCCATACCTCTAATCTCAACAATAAGTTCGCTATTGAGTGCTGTAAGCTGTTCTTTAAAATAATTGCCCATAACTCTGCTGTTTTCTATTAAATTTTCTTCATATAGAAGTTCAAGTGATCTTTTTGCCAGAGCAGAGGCCAGCGGATTGCCTCCAAATGTTGATCCATGAGAGCCTGGATCCATCCAGCTCAACACTTCTTCAGAGCTTAAAAAAACTGATACCGGCATAAACCCACCACCAAGGGCTTTCCCAAGAATTAAGCCATCTGGCTGTACATCACACGAATTCTCGCCACATGAACATTGACCGCATGAGTGTTGATATGCAAACAATTTGCCTGTTCGTCCCAAACCAGACTGAATCTCATCAAGAATCATTAGAACATTGTGTTTAGTGCAGATTGCTCGGACCTCATTGAGGTAATTATCTGGCGGAACAATTATTCCACCTTCACCCTGAATTGGCTCGATAATAACTGCTGCTGTGTTTGGGGTAATTGCATCTTCAATCGCTTTGCTTGAACCATATTCTACTGCCACAAAACCTGGAGTATGGGGACCAAAGTCTTTTCTAGAATTTTCGTCTGTAGAGAAACTAATTATTGTTGTGGTTCTGCCATGAAAATTTCCTTCAGCAACAATTATTTCAGCTTTATTCTCCTCAACTTTTTTTGTTCGATAAGCCCATCGTCTTGAAGATTTAATTGCAGTCTCAACTGCTTCTGCTCCAGAATTCATTGGCAAAGCCATTTCAAACCCAGTCATCTGAGTTATTGTTTCTAAATATGGCCCAAGTGTATCTGTATAGAATGCTCTTGAAGTCAAAGAGAGCCTGCTGGACTGATCATGAAAACTTTTTAATAACACTGGGTGCGCATGGCCATGGCTTACGGCAGAGTAACCAGACATCATATCTAGATATTTTTTTTCACTTACGTCCCAAACCCAAACGCCTTTGGCTTTTGATAAAACAACTGGAAGTGGTTTGTAGTTGTCTGGCCCGTAAATTGACTCTTTTTTTATAAAGCTTTTTTGAATATCATCTAACACTGACATTATTTTAATCACAAAGCATAAGAACTGCTAGGGCAAAGATGGGAATAAAACAATCAAGCAATCATATCTTCATGATCGAGCCAAAAACTTTTTTCATGAATCCTGAAACACTTGCCTCCAACCATTACCAAGATGGAGGTGATGAAAACCCTGAACACATTACGGCCCAAGCAAAAGATGAATTTTTTGCACTAAAAAATGCTATTGAACAGAATGGCGTAACTGTTACAAGCATGCTTGGCAGCGAGCTTTGTCCTGATCATATTTTTCCAAATTGGTTTATAACTTTTGAAGATAAAACTGCCCAATTATTTAGTATGTGTGCCCCAAACCGAAGGTTAGAGAAAACACCGGAGATGGTTGGCTTTCTAAAAGAGCATTATTCTTTGACAGACAATTTATCCAACTTTGAAAATGAAAATATATTTCTTGAATCAACTAGTAGCATGGTTTTTGATCGGGTAAATAAAATTGTTTATGCAACGCCTTCCCCAAGAACTAATGAGGAATTATTAAGAACTTGGTGTGCGGACAATGGATTTAAACTTGTATGCTTTGAAACAGAAAGTCACACAGGAGAAGCGATCTATCACACTGATGTTCTGATGTATGTTGGCACAAGCCTAATTGGAATATGCTACGAAGTGATAAAAGAGGAGTGCAGAGACATGGTAAAAGAACATGTAGAAAAATATCATGATGTCCTTGAAATAACCAAAGATCAGATTCTAGATTTTTGTGGGAATAGTTTGGAAGCAAGAGATGAAAACGATAATCTCTATTTGATTATGTCTTCAAGAGCATTTCATGCGCATACAGAAGATCAAAGAAAAAAATTAGCTCAACATTTTACAGAAGTAATTCATGCAGATATCCCTACCATAGAAAGCTATGGCGGGGGATCTGCTAGATGTATGCTTTCGGAACTATTCTGAGTCAGCAAATTCCAGTTTTACTTTGCCATCTCTTCTGATTTCAGTAACTTTAACCCTGATGTTGTCACCTTCATTAATGACATCAGTTAAATGTTCAAAATCCTGTTTAAATTGTGATATGTGAAGCAAGCCATCTTTTCCAGGCATGAATGTTACAAAGGCACCAAACTCAACTATTTTTGCGACAACAGCATCGTACTCTTTGCCTTCTTCAGGCTCAGCACACATGAGTTCAATTTTTTCCTTAGCTGCTTCTGCAACTGCTTTGTTTTCTCCAAAGACGCTTACACTTCCGTCATCTTGTAACTCGATAGTTACACCAAACTCATCCTGTAGTCCTTTTATAGTTGAACCACCTTTTCCAATAACAACCTTTACCTTGTCTTTATGAACTTTGAATTTGCAGAAATATGGAGCCAAGCTAGTCAGTTCATTGGTTTTTGGCATAGCCTCATCCATGATCCCAAGGATATGCATTCTTGCATCGCGAGCTTGCGTAAGAGCTTTTTCTAAAATTTCTTCGTTTATCCCCTCGATTTTGATATCCATCTGTAAGCCTGAAACACCATTTTTTGTTCCAGCAACTTTAAAATCCATATCTCCAAGATGATCTTCATCTCCAAGAATATCAGTTAGAACTTCAAAACGATCTCCATCCTTAATTAGGCCCATAGCAACTCCGGCTATGTTTTCTTCAACTGGCACACCTGCCGCTCTAAGAGCTAAACAGCCACCACAAACAGAAGCCATTGAGCTTGATCCATTTGACTCAGTAATTTCACTTACAACCCTTATTGCATATGGGAATTCCTCAAGTGTTGGCACTGCAAATCGAAGCGATCTTTTTGCTAACGCTCCATGCCCTATTTCTCTTCTCTTTGGACCCATTGGGAAACCTAACTCACCTACGCTGTAGCTTGGGAAATTATAATGAAGCATGAAGTTGTCTTTTGTTTCGCCGGCTAATGCATCCACGATTTGAACATCTTTAGATGATCCAAGTGTTGCAGTAACAATAGCCTGTGTCTCACCTCGAGTAAAAAGTGCTGAACCATGAACTGAAGGAAGGAAATTTGTTTCAATCGAAATGTCTCTGACTTCAGTCAAACTTCTACCGTCAATTCTTTTTTGCTCTGAAAGCACATTTTCTCTGACAACGTCCTTCTCAACTTCCTTAAACTGCTTCAAATAATCGTCATGCTTCTCTTCGTCTAAACCTTCAAGCAATTGATCTTTAATAGCAGAGATCTTCCCGCCACGTTCTTTCTTGTCTACAGTCGTAAACGCATCTGCCAGGGCTGCTCTATGATTTGAATTAACTTCATCGAATACCTTTTGCTCTTCATCTGCATGAGCATTTACGTATTCTTTCTTTTCAGGAAGAACCTCATACGCAAATTCATTGATTCCTTTAATAACAGACTGCATTTCTTGGTGAGCAAATAAAATACCACCAATCATCAAATCTTCACTAAGCTCATTTGCATCAGACTCAACCATTAAAACTGCACTTTCTGTACCCGCAACAACCATATCAAGATCTGAATTTGGCATATCAGCAAATGATGGATTCAAGACATACTCATCATTAATGAAACCAACTCTTGCCCCACCAATTGGACCATTAAATGGCACATCAGCAATAGACATTGCCGCAGAAGCAGCCAGCATGGCTACAACATCAGGCGGATTTTCTTTATCCAGTGATATCAACATACAATTTACTTGAACCTCTTGAGTAAAGAAGTCTGGGAAAAGAGGGCGCAAAGGTCTATCAATCAACCTAGAAGTTAAAGTTTCGAACTCAGTAGGTCTTGCTTCTCTTTTAAAATATCCACCAGGAATTTTCCCAGCAGCATATGTTTTTTCTGAATAGTGGACACTCAATGGGAAAAAGTCACGTCTTTCCTCATCAGCTTTTGTTACGATGGCGCACATCACAACAGTATTTCCCATTGAGGCAATTACTGATGCTGTGGCTTGTCGTGCGATTTTGCCTGTTTCCAATACAAGCTTTTTCGATCCCACTGGGATCTCTTTTCTTACAATTTTTTTCATATTAATCTCTTAGTTTTAAGTCTTTGACAAGCTTTGTATAAGCCTGAAGATCTGATTTCTTTAGATATGTAAGCAATTTCTTTCTATCACTTACAATTTGCAATAATCCAGTTCTGGAATGATTGTCCTTTTTATGTGTCTTAAAATGACCCTGCAGGTCTTCGATTCTTTTTGTTAGAAGTGCTATCTGCACAGCTGTAGAACCGGTATCATTCTCATCTTTACCAAACTTCTTAACAACATCTAATGTTTCATCTTTTGTTAAACTCATTTTTTCTTTTTCTCCTTTACGATAAAACTTTTACAGGCTGAACTTTCATATCTTCTTCAACCTTTCCAATACCTAAAAATTCCTCTTGGGCAAACACCATAAATTGGCCTGTTTTTGTATTATTTTCTGGCTCAACCTTTGAACCGTTTCGAAACTTATTTACCTCAGTAGAACTTATATTTATTCTTGGAATATTAATTAAAATTTCTTCAACCCGCTTAACATACTGCATTTTTGCTTGATTGTCCAAGTTTTTTAGGGCTTCAAAACTTATAGAATCGTCTATTGATAAGTTGCCAAATCTAGTGCGTTTTAAATTAGATAACACTGCTGTTGTACCTAGCATCTTCGCAATATCACAACCTAGTGTTCTTACATATGTTCCTTTGCTGCAATTAACTTGAATGGAAAAGTTAGGATAATCATATTCGATCAAATCTAAACTAGTAATTTCTATTTCTTGCTCTCTACGCTCAAACTTTTCACCCTTTCTTGCCAACTTATACATTGGAACCCCTTTAATTTTTTTTGCTGAATATTCGGGTGCTAATTGATTAATTTTTCCTATAAAACTCTGCAAAACCACCTTAATATCATTCTTTGATGGCTCTTTTGAGTTCGGGTGATATTCAAGCTGGCCAGTAATATCTTCAGTGTTTGAAGATAATCCTAGGACAAATTCTGCCACATATTCTTTTGAATCGTTTGCTATGTATTCAATAAAACGTGTTGAGTTGTTAAAAAAGATAGGTAGGACACCTGTAGCCAATGGATCTAATGTTCCACCATGTCCTGCTTTTTTAAATTTCATTTCTTTTTGTACATCTTTAATAGCTTTAAAAGATGTTACATTTTTTTCTTTATTGAGAATTATTACTGACATTAATCAATTTCATCAATTATTGAATCAATCTTCCTTACGTTATCTAAATGATCATCGTAAATGAATCTAAGCTCTGGAACTCTTTTTATTGGCAATGAATTTGATAAATCTTTTCGAATACGCCATGCATTATTATTTAGCAGAGCTTGAAGCTCTTTTTCACTAAGTTTGCTGTTTATGGTTGTAAAAAAAACTTTCGCTTTTGATAAATCACGTGACGTTTCAACGTGGTTAATACTCATAAAGCCACATTGATCTTTAAGGTCTGAATTGATTATTAAATTAGCTATTTCTTTTTTTAGGTTGTCGCTAACTCTTATTATTCTGTCTCTCTCCATTAAAGCGATCTTTTCTCTTCTTTTTGTTCAAAATTTTCAATCATATCTCCAGGCTTAATATCAAGATAATTTTTGATACCAATACCGCATTCAGTTCCATTTTGAACTTCTTTTACGTCATCTTTAAACCTTCTTAGAGAGTCAAGCTCGCCCTCATGAATCACAACACTATCTCTAAGCACTCTGACATGCTTCTCTCTTCTTACAAGCCCCTCAACAACCAAGCATCCAGCTACAAGACCAAACTCAGGTGATTTAAACACTTCTTTTACTTCAGCAGTTCCTAATATCTTTTCAGAATAAATTGGGTTGAGCAGCCCTGACAGCAATCTTTTTATATCTTCAATCAGATCATAGATAACGCTGTAATAACTAGCTTCAATTCCCTTCTCTTCAAGAATTTTTTTGGCTTTGTTATCTGAACGAACATTAAAGCCTATGATTCTAGCGCCTGTTGTTATGGCTAAATTCACATCAGATTCTGTGATTCCACCAACACCTGAACTCACTATATCTACATCAACTTCTTCGTTGCCAATTTTTAAAAGAGAGTTATTAATAGCTTCGCTAGTACCTGCAACATCTGATTTCACAATAATTCTTAATTTGTTGATCTTTTCTTGATCAAGTAAATCGAAGGCAGTTTGAGATGTCATGACATTCTTATCGTTTATGTCTTTGAGATAGGACAACCTTGCATCAATGATAGCTCTGGCATCTTTTTCATTGCTCATTATATTGAAGACTTCACCTGCAGAAACACAATCTTCAAGCCCTAAAACTTCAACAGGTGTTGATGGTCCAGCTTCTTTTACTTGCTCCCCAAGACTATTTATAAGAGACTTGATTCGTCCTTTCTTTTCTCCTGCGACGACAGTATCACCAACCTTCAATATTCCTTTTTGAACTAAGAAAGTGCCAAGAGGACCTTTGAACCTATCTAATTGTGACTCAAGAACAACCCCAGTAGCATTGCCTTTTGTTGGAGCCTTCAATTCAAGCATTTCTGATTCAAGCTCAATAGCATCCAAAATATCATCTATACCTTTTTTGGTTAAAGCTGATACTGGAATCATTTGTTGTTTGCCGCCCCAATCCTCTGGAACAAGCTCGTATTTGGCAAGATCACCTTTGACCTTGTCTATGTCTGCAGCATCAAGATCAACTTTATTAATAGCAACAATTATTGGAACCTCAGCTGCTTTTGCATGTGTAATGGCCTCGATAGTCTGAGGTTTAACACTATCATTTGCTGCAACTACCAAAATTACAATATCTGTTGTGTTGGCACCTCTCGCACGCATAGCTGTGAAAGCCTCGTGTCCTGGTGTATCTATAAACGTAATTTTTCCGGTTTTAGTTTTAACTTCATATGCTGCAATGTGTTGAGTAATTCCACCCGATTCGCCGTCCACAACATTCGTTGATTTAATTGCATCAAGCAGTGAGGTTTTTCCATGATCAACATGACCCATCACTGTAACCACAGGATGACGTTTGGTTTGTGTTTCTTGGTCTGAAAAACTTAATTCAACCTGTGGGTAAGAAAGTTGCTCTTCGCTGAGTTTTTGTTCTTCTTCAAACTTAACTTGAAAACCAAACTCCTCTGCTACTAAAACTGCAGTTTCTTGATCAACTTCATCATTTAAAGATGCCATCTCACCAAGCTCCATGAGTTTTTTGACAACCTCATTACCTCTTCGGCTTAGCTTTCTTGAAAGGTCATTAACCCTAATTGAACCATTGATGTTTACAGTTTTCTTAACTTTTGTATCTTCTGCTGGTTCTTTTTCTACCTTTGGCTTCTGCTTTGGCTTGTCTGCAACTCTTGGACTATGCTTAAATTCTTTTTTTGGTTGTGGTTGAGGCGAAGGAACTGGTGGTGCTACCTCAACAGCAGCAGTTGGTTTTGCAGGTGCATCTTTTGAGCTTCTAATGTAGGAAAGTAGTTTTTGTTTGTCTTCTGTGGATACAAGATCATCTACGCTTTTATGCGATAACCCTGCATCTATCATTTTTCTAAGAAGGACTTCAGGATCTATCTTAAGAATCTCGGAAAGTTTTTTTACAGATATATCCATTTCTTATCCTCCTTAATTAAACCATGGCTTTCTAGCCTCCATGATTAGAGCTGATGCCTCTTTTTCTGTAACTTTATCGCAAATTTCCATCAACTCACCAACTGACATCTCAGCTAAATCATCCAATTTTTTAAGATTATTGGAACTCAATGCACTAAGAACATCATTTGTTATGCCGTTTAAGTTTACAAGTGCGTCTTCCATTGTTGGATCACTAAAATCATCATTAAAAGCATCTTGTAGCATTAGTTCGTTAGCTTTATCAGTCACTTCACTTGCTCTTTTTTGGGTTTTGAATATTTTTGATAGTGTGTCTGCATCCGCATCAACAACTTTTTCAAGCGTATCCATCCCAAACGCCATCATCTGCTCTTTTTCAGCTTCTGCAAGGCCAAGCCTCTCTGCTACTTGATCAAATTTTTCGATTAGGCTGGAATTTTGATACTCAGCAAACTGCTCTTTATTTAAAACTTTAAAAGACCAACCAATCATTTGCGTCATTAGTCTTAAGTTTTGGCCATTTTTACCAATAATTTGCGCTTGGTTTTCTTCCTCAACTTCTAGAATTAATGTAGATGTTCTGTCATCAACTAAAATTGAGAAGATTTTAATAGGGGCCAAACAATTGACCACAAACTCAGCAGGATTCTCACTATGAATAAAGATATCTATTCTTTCATTACCTATTTCGTTAGAAACTGCCTGAACTCTTGATCCTCTCATTCCAACACATGCACCAACTGGATCAATTCTGCCATCATATGTTTTCACTGCAATTTTTGACCTATAACCTGGATCCCTTGATATAGCTTTAATTTCAATGGTTCCTTCTGAAATTTCGGGAACTTCTTGTGAAAATAATTCAACTACAAGCCTTTCATCAGTTCTGCTTAATATAATTTGAGGACCTCTTGGCGTAGATACAATTTCTTTAATCACTGCTCTGACGCGATCATTAAGTTTGAATATTTCTCCAGGAATTATTTGATCTCTTGGAATTTGTGCGTTTAAATCTTCTTCTATTTCTAACAGCAAAAAGTCTCGGTTGATTCTTTTTACTTGTCCAGATATGACTTGTCCAACAAGGCCTTCATATTTAGCAGTAATTTTACTTCTTTCAGCTTCTCTGACTTTTTGAATAATTACTTGTTTTGCAGCTTGTGCAGAAATTCTCCCAAAGTCTATATTTTCGATTTCAACTTTAGCGAACCCTTCAACTATTTCTTGTTTATCAACATCTGCTTCTGTAATTTCATTTACCTCATTCATGACTTCGTCAACAATTTCCCAAGCTCTGAATGTGTTGTAGTCGCCTGTGTTTCGATCGATAACAACATTAACTAATGCTTCATCATCCAATAATTTCTTAGAGGCACTGGCAATGGCTTCTTCAAGTGCTTCGAAGATAATTTCTTTATCAACACCTTTCTCCATTGAAACAGATGCAACTACTTCTAAAATTTCTTTATTCATATTTTTCTTTTCTTTATTTGATCATCCAAATCTAATTTACACTTCTCAATATTGCTAAATTTTAGCAAAACAACATCTCCTTCTGTTTTGACAGAAATTTCTGATTCCAAAACTTCTAGGAGAATGCCCTTAAATTTTCTAAGGTCATTGACCTTAGAGAAGAGTGATAATGATACTACATCTCCAACAAAATTTTTATATTGATCTTTATTAAATAAAGTTCTATCTAAACCAGGAGATGAAACTTCAAAGCTTCCAAAATCTGCAAAAATTTCCTCGAATTGAAAATGGTAGTCAATTTCTCGGCTCACCCTCTCACAATCCGTGATATCTACACCTTGTATAGCATCAATGTAAATTCTTAAAACCTGACCCTTTCCCTTTGCTGAGCTAAAGCCTAATCCCCAGAGTTCACATCCAGAATCTTCAATTATCGGCTTTAAAAAAGCCTCAATATCCTCTTTAATCATTACACTTGGTAGCGGGGGATGGATTTGAACCATCGACCTCCGGGTTATGAGCCCGACGAGCTACCAGACTGCTCTACCCCGCAGTGACGTTAAAGGATAGTTAAAAGACTTAAAATCGTCAATGTTTATAGACTATAATTTATTCTTTGGATTATTTGCCGAAGTGGTGGAATTGGTAGACACGCTATCTTGAGGGGGTAGTAAGCAATGCTTGTGAGGGTTCAAGTCCCTCCTTCGGCACCAACTTAATTATTCGACTGGAGGTTCTTCAAAAACTTCCTCTATCACCTCTTCATCTATATCAAGAGTTAGTTCTTGTTTGGAAATATAGGCAAGCAGAAGACACAAGACGAAGAAGACAGTAATAAGTGCCCATGTAATTTGTGAGAAGAAATTAGATGGTCCCAGTGGGCCGAATAATGAGTCAGAACTGCCTCCACCAAACGCAGAGCCAAGATCAGAGCCTTTGCCTTGTTGCAGCATAATTGAACCAACAATTAATACTGCAAGAATAACTAAAATAATTTCTATCAACATGACTGCGCTATCTTAGCAAATTCTTGTGGGTTTAGAGAAGCCCCACCGACTAAAACACCATCTATATCTAAATTATTCAGTAAATTGGAGGCATTTTCTCCCTTAACGCTACCGCCATATAGGACTTTTACAGTTTGAGAGAAATGTAAACGTATATGTTTAACAACTTGCTCAATATCTTCATCGCTCGGCACTAAACCAGTACCGATAGCCCAGATAGGCTCATATGCAAATGTAATCTCATCTTCAATATTTTTAAAATGTTCTAGCTGTTTGGTTATAAAATCAAAGGTCTCATTTGATTCCCTAGTTTCAAGGGATTCTCCAATGCATACTATAGGCTTCACTTTATTCTCAATAAGTAGATCATACTTGGCTTTAATGTCTTCATTTGACTCATTTAAATATACTCTAGCTTCTGAATGCCCAATTATGCAGTAACTCACATTATTGTCTGCAATCATGCTTACTGAGATCTGTGAGGTATAAGCACCACTTTCTTTGGCTGAAACATTTTGAGCTGATATTTTTACATTTCCATTCCCTGACATACCTAGATAAGGAGCTGGCAGAGCAACTATTACTTCATTGGAGGATGTGTCTTCTTTATTAAAGACATCAAACCATTCTTCGATAAATGAGATTGATCCATTCATCTTAAAATTTGCAGCTATAAGTTTTGGCATTAGCTGATTATATTTTCGATTTCTGCAAAAAGGTTATCCACCTTTGATTTATCGCGAGATTCTACCATAACTCTTAACTTTGCTTCTGTCCCGGATTTTCGCACTGATATTCTGGAATCAGTATTGGATTTCTGAAGGTCATCGATCTTTTGATTGAATTCGTTTGAACTAAGAAGTGCTTCATTTTTGACGTCATAACTTTGTAATTTATGTGGCCAGTAATTAATTTTCTTTTGTATGTCAGTCATTGTTGCGTCAAGATCAGAAAATGCAGTGAGTGTTTGAATAAGCGCTATGTTGGCATCGCCACTTTCTGAGAATTCGCGCTGAATGACATGTCCAGAAGTTTCTCCTCCAACATTCAAGTTTTCTTTAACTAGTTCTCTCGAGACATACTTATCGCCCACGTTTGATCTGAGCAGGCCAACATCAATCTCTGCTAAAGCTTCGCCTATCCCCTGATTTGTCATGATGGTTCCAACAACACAATCTGACATATCTTTTCCGAGAGCTTTGTTACGAGATGCAAGTGTGTAAATTATGTCGTCACCATTGAAAACATTACCAGTACTGTCACTTAGAACTAATCTGTCCCCATCACCGTCTACTGCAACACAATAATCAAAGTCATAATCTTTCGCATACTTTTCGAAGAGCACAGGCTTTAAAACAGCGCAATCTTCATTGATGTTAAATCCATCTGGATCGCAATTTATCCTTATGACTTTCGCGCCTAGCTCAGTTAAAAGCATTGGGGTAATCTTGTAGTTTGCGCCATTTGCAGCATCTACTAATATTGTTTTATCTTTCAGGCTAGTTTGCCCCTTTAAGGTGCTTTTGCAGTATTCAATGTATCTGCCTGATGCACTATCTATTCTAAATGCCTTCCCGATGCCTGAAGCATTTCTTGTTTTAATTGGTGTGGTTAACCTCGCTTCAATTTCTTTCTCAAATTTCTCGGAAATCTTTCTGCCGTGTCTATTAAAGAATTTGATTCCATTGTCTTCAAAAGGATTGTGGCTAGCACTTATTACTACCCCAAACTGGCCTGCATAAGTGGCTGTTAGAAACGATACAGCAGGTGTAGGTATCGGTCCTGCTAACTTTACGTCGATACCAGCTGATATAAATCCAGCTTGAAGAGCTGACTCAAGCATATAGCCTGAAACTCTTGTATCTTTCCCAATAATTACAGAATCGTAGCCTTTGTTTTTAATTATGGAACCTGTATGGAAACCAAGGTTTAAACAAAAATCTGGAGTGATTTTAGTATCCGTTGGACCTCTGAAACCATCAGTTCCAAACTTCATGACTACGAATCCTGTACTGGTTTAGAAGACCCTGTTACTTTTGCTTTTGGTTTAGAGCTTTCATCATCACCGCTTTTATCGCGCGGAAGGGCACCAGCCATGATGTCAGAAATTTGATCCTCATCAATGGTTTCGTATTTCAATAGAGCATCGGCCATATTATGAAGTTTATCCATATTTGCAGCCAGGATCGAACCAGCTTTTTCATAGCAAGTTCTGATGATGCCTCTTACCTCATCATCAATCTGCTTGGCTGTCTCTTCTGAGAAGATTCTCTTTTTCTGACCTGCAGATCTACCCAAGAATGGGTTTTCATCTTCGTCATCATACTTAAGTGTTCCCATCTTTTCTGAGAATCCCCATTTGGTAACCATATTTCTTGCTAACTCACTGGCTCTTTCAATATCATTTGATGCACCAGTTGTTATGGATTCTTTACCATTGATAATTTCTTCAGCAACTCTGCCGCCAAATAACGTAGTAATTGAACTTAAGATTGCTGTTTTTGATTTCATGTAGATGTCTTCTTCTGGTAAGAACATTGTCACCCCAAGAGCGCCACCACGTGGAATAATTGTTACTTTGTAGACTGGATCATGCTCTGGTAGACAAAGACCAACAATGGCATGTCCTGCCTCATGAAAAGCAGTAATTCTTTTGGTTTTTTCATTAAGAACCATGGTCTTTCTCTCAGGACCCATCATTATTTTATCCTTGGCATAGTCCATCATGTCTTGGGTAACTTTCTTGAGATTTTTTCTAGCAGCTAAAAGCGCAGCTTCATTTACTAGGTTTGCTAAGTCAGCTCCAGAAAACCCAGGAGTTCCTCTTGCTATCACATTTGATTCAACACTTTTATCAATGGGCACTTTTTTTAGATGAACATCTAAAATTTGTTCTCTACCTTTGATATCTGGCAACCCAACCATGACCTGCCTATCAAATCTACCAGGTCTTAGTAAAGCCTGATCAAGAACATCAGGCCTGTTTGTTGCAGCAATTACTATGACTCCAAGATTTTCTTCAAAACCATCCATTTCAACAAGTAGTTGGTTTAATGTTTGCTCTCTTTCATCATGTCCGCCGCCAAGACCTGCACCTCTTTGTCTTCCGACAGCATCAATCTCATCGATAAAGACTATGCAAGGAGAATGCTTCTTAGCTTGCTCAAACATATCTCTTACTCTTGATGCACCAACACCAACGAACATTTCAACAAAATCTGAGCCAGAAATAGTGAAAAATGGAACTTTTGCTTCGCCTGCAACAGCACGTGCAAGTAATGTTTTACCAGTTCCTGGAGGGCCTACCATCAGAATACCGCGTGGTATTTTTCCACCTACTTTAATGAACTTTGCTGGATCCTTAAGAAAATCAACTAATTCTTTGACATCATCTTTGGCTTCTTCGCAACCAGCGACATCACCAAAATTTGTTTTAACATGTCCACCATCAAGTAATTTTGCTTTACTTTTTCCAAAAGTCATTGGCCCGCCTTTACCGCCAACACCGCCTTGCATCTGTCTCATGAAAAGGAAGAATATTCCCAGTAACAATAAAAGAGGAAATGCACCAACAAGCAACTGTGTCCAAAGACTTGGTGTTTCTTGAGCTTCATAAACCACAGAAACATCTGCTTCGGTTATGAATGAGGATAATTCTGGGTCATTAACAAAAGCTGGCTTAGTTGTTGTAAATTTTGTTCCATTAAAACGTTCAGCTTCCACAGTCTGGTTATCACCCTTATAAACAATGGACTTAACCTTCTTGCCTTGTATTTCTTGTTTAAATTCTGAGTAAGTCAGTTTTTCTTTTACTGCGCCCGATGAATAGCCATCCATTAGCATTACTACGAATGCACCTGCGATTAGCCAAAAAATTAAATTTTTTCCTAAGTTTTTCATATTTCCTTTATTTAGGGATTAATCCTAACAAATAAACCTCTGCAGAAGAAGTTTTTGATGCTGGTGGTTTTTCCACATGAACAGTCTCAAAATAAGACTCAAATTCACTTCTAACTGACTTAAAAGTATTGTTATTAAAAGCTTTTATTAAAAGTGCGCCTTTACCACTTAGAAGCCTTTTTGCAACGTCCAAACATTTAAGATTAAGCTCCTTATTAGACTCATCATCTACTAATTTTATTCCAGATAAATTAACACTCATATCACTAAGAATCAGATCAACATTGCCAACATAGCTGGACGTGAGCTCTTCAAAATCATTGGAAAAGATGTCGCATTGAGTAAATTCGATATTTGCAACATGCTCCATAGCAAGAATATCAATTGCCACACACTGAGAACCTTTCCACTTTTTCTTTCCTATTACTTGTGACCAACCACCTGGAGCAGAGCCTAATTCAATAATTAATTTAGACTGCTCAATGAGTTTAAATTTTTTATTTATATCAATTAATTTATATGCAGCTCTAGATCTATAACCCTCGGATTTAGCACGTTTTGCCCAAGTATCTTGAATTTCTCTCAATTTAATTCAATGTTAATTATTTCAAATTCTTTGTCGCCGCCAGGAGTGTGGACTTCGATAAACTCACCAAGTTCTTTTTTTAGCAAGGCGTGTGCCATTGGGGTGGTAAAAGATATTGTATTGTGTTCAATATCAGCTTCAGCATCTCCAACAATTTGATATTTTTTAATTTCATCAGTTTCAATGTCTTTGATGGTAACTGTTGATCCAAAGATAACCCTATCTTCAACTCCCATTTGCTTGTATTCAACTACTTGTGATGTGCCCAGAACATCCTCAAGTTCCCTTATTCTTGCTTCGTTTAATCCCTGTTCTTCTCTAGCTGCATGATATTCAGCATTTTCTTTAAGATCGCCATGAGCTCTGGCTTCTGATATGTCATCAATAATTTCTTGTCTTTTGACATTCTTTAATTGATCAAGCTCAGCCCTTAATCTTTGTTGCCCTTCGGGCGTGATTGGTTTTTTATCCATAGCTATGTTTCTTGTAATGGCTTATATGTCCAATTCTCTACCCCTTTTTCTAAAGATTCAACTATTGCAAAACCTCCAGAAACAGTTGTGGTAAATAAAACGCTATGTTCAAGTGCAGATCTTCTGATTGAAAATGAGTCTTTAATGGATTGTCTTCCTTCTGTGGTATTAATAATCATGTCAATCTCTTTGTTAAGAATTGCATCAACAATGTGTGGCCTACCTTCCAACACTTTGTTAATTAATTTAACTTTAATATTGGTGTCTTTTAATGCCTCAGCTGTTCCCTTAGTAGCTACAATGGTAAAGCCAAGTTTCTCAAGCTTGCCGCAGAGGGAAGGAAGATACTTCTTGTCATTATCTTTGACACTCACAAAAACACTACCACTTGAAGGAATTGACTCACCAGCACCTTTAACCGCCTTACCAAAAGCCTCACCAAAAGTATCGCCCCGACCCATGACTTCACCTGTTGACTTCATCTCAGGCCCTAATATTGGGTCGACTTTTCTAAATTTATTAAATGGGAACACAGGTGCCTTAACAGCATAGTTTGTCGGCATTATCTCATCCGTCAAACCTAAGTCCTTCAATGATCTACCCAGAATCACTTTAGAAGCAATTTTAGCCAAAGAATTGCCAATGCATTTTGAAAGAAATGGAATTGTTCGTGATGCTCTTGGGTTGACCTCAATCATGTAGAATTTGTCATCTTTAACAGCAACCTGAGCATTCATTAGGCCAACAACATTTAACTTTTTAGCAACTGCTTTTATTTCTTTCTTAAGCGTATGCAGCTGTGTGTCACCCACACTATATGGTGGGAAAGAGCACGAACTATCACCGGAATGAATCCCAGCTTCTTCAATATGTTGGAGTACGCCTCCTACCAGAGCATTCTCACCATCACACACAATATCAATATCTAATTCCACCGCATCATCAAGGAATTTTTCTATGAGCAATGGATTGTCTTTTGCAATTTCAAACTGGTTGTTGAGGTAATTCTTCAAATCACTGTTAGTGTAGATCAACTCCATTGCTCTACCACCCAAAACGTAGGAAGGTCTGACTATCACTGGATAACCAAGCTCATTGACTGCATCAAAAGCCTCTGATGAAGTTTGTGCAATTCTGTTTTCAGGTTGTAAGAAATTAAATTCAGAAAGAAAAGATTTAAATTTTTCCCTGTTCTCTGCGGTGTCGATTGAGGATGGCGATGTACCCAATATTTTTACACCATTTTTTTCAAATTCATCGGTTAATTTTAAAGGTGTTTGACCACCAAACTGCACCACAACTCCCTCAGGATTTTCATGTCGAATAATCTCAAAAACATCCTCAGCAACTATAGGTTCAAAATAGAGCTTATCCGATACATCAAAATCAGTTGAGACTGTTTCAGGGTTAGAGTTAATCATGATTGTTTCAACTCCCTCCTCTCTAAATGCAAGTGCAGCTTGCACACAACAATAATCGAACTCTATTCCTTGGCCGATTCTGTTGGGACCGCTGCCAAGAACAATAACTTTTTTATTTTCCGATACTTCTGACTCGTTCTCTTCATCGTAAGTTGAATAAAGATAATTGGTTGTGCTGTCAAATTCTGCAGAACATGAATCTACACGCTTGAATACTGGATGAACATTAAGATTGTATCTATGATTTCTGACATCTTCTTCAGGAATGTTTATAAGATTTGCAATTCGCGCATCAGCAAAACCTTTCTTTTTAACCTGTAACATAAAGTTTTTGTCAATCTGGCTTAAACCTATTTCTTCAATTTGCTTCTCTAAATCTATGATTTCTCTAATTTGGTGTAGGAACCAACAATCAACCTTGCAAGAAACAAAAATTTCTTCCATTGACCACCCTCTTCTAAAAGCATCTGCAATATACCAAAGCCTTTTTTCACCTGGAGTAGAAAGTTCTAGCTTTAATGCGCCATTGCCCTCGTCGTCCTTGAGTATTTTTGATAATCCAAACAAACCGTTTTCCATTGAGCGGATTGCTTTTTGAAAGGATTCTTGAAAATTACGGCCAATGGCCATTACTTCGCCGACCGATTTCATTTGGGTTGTTAATCGAGGGTCCGTTTCCGGGAATTTTTCAAAATTAAATCTTGGAATTTTGGTGACCACATAATCAATTGTTGGTTCAAACGATGCTGGGGTTTTGCCATTTGTAATATCATTCTTTAATTCGTCTAAGGTGTAACCAACAGCAAGCAATGCTGCCACTTTAGCAATTGGGAAGCCTGTTGCTTTGGAAGCAAGCGCTGATGACCGGCTTACCCTTGGGTTCATCTCAATAACAACCAGTCTTCCTGTGTCTGGATTCACAGCAAACTGAACGTTCGAACCTCCAGTTTCAACACCTATTCTTCTAAGTATCTTGAAAGAAGCATCTCTCATTTCTTGATACTCCTTGTCTGTGAGGGTTTGTGCTGGAGCAACAGTGATTGAATCCCCTGTATGGACGCCCATTGGGTCGACGTTTTCAATTGAACAAACAATAATACAGTTATCATTCTTATCCCTGACAACCTCCATCTCAAACTCTTTCCATCCCACTAAGGATTCATCAATCAACAATTCTTTTGTTGGAGACAGTTTTAGACCATTCATACAAATTTCTTCGAACTCTTTGAGGTTGTAAGCGATTCCACCCCCGGTTCCCCCCATGGTAAATGAAGGCCTTATGACGCAAGGAAGACCAATGTCTTTGTGGATCTTCCAAGCATCCTCCATGGAATGGGCAAAACCAGATCTTGGGGTTTCTAGACCAAGCTCTTTGATGCACTTATCAAATTTTTCTCTATCTTCAGCGTTATCGATTGCTTCTCTATTGGCCCCAATCATTTCCACTGAGTGTTTTTCCAATATGCCTCTTTTTGCTAACTCAAGTGAGACATTCAAACCAGTTTGACCGCCCATTGTCGGCAAAATGGCATCCGGCTTCTCTTTCTCAATAATCTTTTCTAAGCTTGCCCAATCAACAGGCTCAATGTAAGTAGCATCAGCAATCTCTGGGTCTGTCATGATTGTTGCTGGATTGGAATTTACTAAAATTACTCTATAACCATTCTCTCTTAAGGCTTTGCAGGCTTGAGTGCCTGAATAATCAAACTCGCACGCTTGGCCAATAACTATTGGCCCTGAACCTACTATAAGGATTGATTTGATATCAGTTCTTTTAGGCATTCATATCCTCAAAAAATTTGTTGAACTGAACCTCGAACTCTTTGGGCCCTGGACTTGCTTCAGGGTGGCACTGTATTGAATAATAAGGTTTGCTAGTGTGTTTAATGCCTTGAATGGAGTCATCAAAGAGCGACCTATGGCTAACCTTTAAGTCTTCTCGATCCTCTAGCTCTGCAACAGCGAAATTATGATTTTGCGATGTAATGAAAACGACATTATTTTCTATGTCGTGAACTGGGTGATTGGCCCCATGATGACCAAACGGCATCTTTTCAATCTCCAAGTCATAAGCCAGTGACATAATTTGATGGCCTAGGCAAATACCAAACATTGGTATATCTAATTTCATGAGTTCTTTAACTTCTTGAATCGATTCTGTAAGAATAGTTGGGTCACCAGGACCATTTGATAAAAATATTCCATCAGGATTCATGGCTTCGATTTCTTTTGCTGTCGTGGATGGTGGCACAACAGTTATATCACCGCCCAAATTTTTCATGATTCTAAGAATGTTTTCTTTTATGCCGTAATCGATGGCAACAATTTTGTTTGTTTTTGGAGCCGAAGGCTTACCATAACTATATGGTTCAGATACAGAGACATTGTCTGTGAATGACATCTGGCTGATGTTTCCAAATTTATTGATTTCATACATAGCCTCATCATCAGTGAATTTGTCTGAAGGATAAATAGCTCCCACCTTACAACCCTCATCTCTTAAAATTCTTGTTAATTTTCTAGTATCAATATCGGAGATGCATATAGCTTTTTGTTCTATAAGAAATTCTTCCAAAGATTGTTTTGATCGCCAGTTACTTGGAAAGTCACAAAAGTTTTTAACAATGACTCCTCGAGCAGAAATTTTCTTTGATTCATTATCATCAAAATTTATGCCTGTATTTCCGATGTGTGGATAAGTGAATGTAATTATTTGGCCGTCGTAAGATGGGTCAGTTAAAATTTCTTGGTAGCCAGTGATTGCGGTATTGAAAACAACTTCCCCAATACCTATTTTTTCAACTCCAAAACCAATGCCTTCGAATGTAATTCCATTTTCAAGTTTAAGTTTTGCTGGAAACTTCATTTTCTGCTTCAGAATAGTATAAAAAGATATTAGATAATTCATAGATCATTTAGAATAACTACCTATGTCAATTTCAATAAAAAGCAAAAAAGACATCGAAAAAATGAAAATTGCAGGCAGAAAAGCTGCAAGTGTTCTTGAAATGTTGGATGATCACGTCAAGCCTGGGGTAACAACAGAGGAGCTTGATCAAATTGCTTTTAAATTCATTACAGAAGAGTTGAAATGTATACCAGCTAATGTTGGCTACAATGGTTACCCAAAAACATTATGCACGTCGGTTAATAACGTCATCTGTCACGGCATTCCCTCTGAAGAAAAACCTCTTAAAGATGGCGATATCGTCAATATTGATATCACAGTCATCTATGAAGGCTGGCATGGCGATACTTCGAAGATGTATTTAGTGGGAAATGTTCCTGCCCATGCAAAACGACTCGTTGATATCACGCAGCAATGCATGTATGCAGGTATTGAAGAAGTGAAACCAGGCGCAACACTTGGAGATGTTGGGCATGCCATACAAGTGTTAGCAGAAAAAAACTATTATTCAGTTGTGCGTGATTATTGTGGGCATGGCATTGGCACTATCTATCATGAGGAACCACAAGTTATGCACTATGGCAAAAAAGGATCAGGCTTAGAGCTAAAAGAGGGAATGTGTTTCACGATAGAACCAATGATAAACCTGGGTAGCTACCATACTAGACTCTTAGATGATGGTTGGACTGTGGTCACCAAAGATGGAAAACTATCAGCTCAATGGGAACACACCATTGCTGTAACAAGCGAAGGTTTTGAGATTCTGACCCTAAGAGAAGAAGAGTTATGAATCTGCCCATTGAAGCTCATGGTGTATGCACACAAGATGAACAAGGTTTGCTTGCTGTCAGATATTCAAAATTCCTGCCATCTACCGAAAAGACTAATAGCTTTCATATAGATGCCAATTCAAATGAAATCATTGTCCACCTGGTTGAGGATGAAGCCATTCAGAACATCCCAACGGCATGGCTAAAACTTTATTTGTTATCTTTGCGTTACTTCAAACCCAATGAACTTAACTTTGATAATATTTTTTCTGTCCTGCCAAACCTTGCGTGGACAAACAATGGCCCGATGAGAGCAGAGAACTTGAGCGACCTCAATCTTAACGAGGATTTGAAAATTTTTGCGTTGGATAAGTTTCCACCAATGGCAGACTACGTTATTCCCAAGGGAGTAAGAATTGCTGATGCTTCTAGAGTGCGTTTGGGTGCCTATTTAGGTGAAGGCACAACCATCATGCACGAAGGGTTTGTCAACTATAACGCTGGTACCGAGGGACCAAATATGATTGAAGGCAGAATTTCAGCAGGGGTCTTTATTGGCAAAGATTCAGATCTTGGTGGTGGTTGCTCCACCATGGGCACACTATCAGGGGGCAATAAAGCTGTCATATCTATTGGAGAAAGGTGCTTGCTTGGGGCAAATTCAGGCATTGGTATTTCATTGGGTGATGATTGCACTATTGAAGCTGGGCTTTATGTGACAGCTGGTACCAAAGTAACACTGTTAATCAAAGAGGGTGAAGAGAAAATTGTAAAGGCACTGGATTTAAGCGGTACAAGTGGTTTGTTATACTATCGCGATTCACTCACTGGAAAAGTATGTGCTAAACCAAAAGCATCGTCCTTTACACTAAACAAAGAGTTGCACGAGAATAATTAAGTTGGAAATACAAATAACACAAGATTTAGTCAGAATGGAATCAGTGACACCAAACGATGGTGGCTGTTTGGACTACATATCATCAAAGTTGGCTGCTCAAGGTTTTGTTAATGAAACATTGACCTACGGGAGAGTAAAAAACCTCTGGAGCGTCATTGATAATGGTGGACCACTTTTAGTTTTTGCCGGACATGTCGATGTTGTGCCATCTGGTCCAATTGATAAGTGGGAGCATGACCCCTTCTCAGGTCACAACGATGGTGAATTTATTCACGGACGTGGCACTGGCGATATGAAAGGAGGCATCGCATGTTTTTTAGCAGCGCTTCAAAGACTAAATGCCAAAGATTTAAATTATTCACTGGCTTTTTTAATCACGGCTGATGAAGAAGGCCCATCTAAGGATGGCACAGTCAAAGTTGTTGAAGAACTACAAAAACGAGGGCAAAAAATTGATTATTGCCTCATAGGCGAACCATCAACCATTGAAAACGTTGGTGACAATGTGCGCATTGGCAGACGAGGCTCAGTCAATATCAATCTTGAGGTCAAAGGCAAGCAAGGTCATGCGGCTTATCCAGATAAAGTGATTAACCCAATTCACAAAATTAGTGGCTTTCTGAAAAAGGTTACTGAGGAAGTTTGGGACAATGGCAACGAACATTTTCCTCCAACATCTCTACAGCTTACTAATATTACTGCGGGTGTTGGTGCCCACAATGTTACCCCCAACAACCTTTACCTAAAATTTAATCTAAGGTTCTCACCAGAGATCACAGCTGACCACATCAAAGAAAAAATTACTGCCATGCTTGCGGAGGAAGATGTTGAATATGAGATTGATTTTGATATCAGTGCCCTCCCATATTACTCCAACCCTGCGCTATTCACTGAGGTGGTCAAGCAAAGCATAAAAAAATCTCAGGGACTAGAGACTCAACTAAGCTGTACAGGTGGTACTTCTGATGGCAGGTTCTTAGCTAGGACGGGGGCAGAGATTATTGAGCTGGGACCAAAATATGAAACTATCCATAAAATAAATGAAAGGGTTGAAGTAAAAGAATTGGAACGATTAACAGACATTTACCATCAAATACTTTTAAATCTCTATGAGAAGACAAAAGTATGAAACTTTGTATAGAATAGACACAATCAAATGAGCATTAAAAAACTTACAGCACTATTTGCCCTACTAGCCTTAGCAGCATGCGATGTTGAGAAGGAAGAACTAGAAACACTCACACTTGAATTGAACGCAAGCTCAGAAGACATTGATTATGGCACAACTGTCACTTTGTCTTGGTCATCAAATGCTAGCCAATGTTATACCTCTGGAGCCTATTGGAGTGGTGAAAGACCGACTACTGGTACTGAAGATTTTGATATCAAGCGTGGCGGTCCAGCTGTCTTTATTATGGAGTGTCGCAGAAACAATGAATTCATTAACCAGGCTGTTGAAATTAATGTCAACAAGACCCTAGCCAATAACTTTATCTTTGACGTGCAAGGTGAAGTCGACTTTACTGTCGATTATCCTGCTGGCACACAACCAAGAGTCACAGGTTTAACTCGAGGCGACTTCAATGATGATAATATCGCGGACACATTCATTGGCGTTGAATATCGAGATATCGCAACTGAAGCGTTGGTTGATGTTGGTTTTTATCAAATTACCGGTGGTGCTATCCCGGTGGTGCTTGAAGTTGATGCGCAAGGATGCCAAGGCACATACCAATTAGTATCGACCGATTATGATTCTGATGGCTTCTCTGATGTGATCAGCAGCTCATCAGATCAAAAACGTTTAACCGAACAAACTCACTTATGCATATTTAAAGGTGCAGGCACAGGCCTTGCCTATGATCCTGAGTTCATTACCAATGAAACAACTCTTGATTTAGCTAATCCTGATGTGAGGTTCATGATTCTGTCTGATAGAAACAATGATTTAGTGCCTGATTTCTATATGCTGACAGGTACCAATGAATATTGGATTGAAAGAGGCATCGAAGATGCACCCAAGTTTGAAGAATTTTCTTACGACAACACTGCCATTACAGACAGAACTATTACAGCAGGCACAACCATAGACTTTGACTCGGATTCAAACGTGGACATTGTGCTCGCAACTGTCAATGCCAATGGCGATGCCGAATATGTCACTGTCCCAAGATCGGGCGATGGCACCAACTGGAACGAAGCTGTTGTTGTGTCCAATACACCTTTTACTAAAGCCATGATACCAATCGACTTTGATAGAGACAGCACACCTGACCTCTTGATCATGGGTGATGAGACTGCTTTTGATGGCTTCAATACCGATGCCACCAATACTTTAAAAATTCTTGAAAGTGAGGAAACAAATCTGTTTGATGTACAAACTGATATCACCTTTACTAAGCAAGGCACTGCCTCACTAAACAGACACATCTTAAACTTAGACTTCGATGTTGACTTTGATGGCGGAGATCTCTTGTTCACCTTTGACGAATTTGGTGACATCACAGCCAATTTTTTAATTGCTGAAAAACAAGAAATCACCAATGATGACGATTCAACATCTTATGAATTTGTTACAGTGGATGATGAAGAATTAGGGATTGCCAACTTTGACTATAGCAATGCCTATGTCATCTGGACAGATCTTAACTTAGATTTCGATGTCGATGCCATTGTGATTGATCATCTAGCTGACACTAACCAGCTAAATTTCTATATACGTCAGAATCAATCAAACTAATTTCCAAGAAACCTACTTGATTTTGCTCGTCTTATTTAAACTCAGCTATGCACTCAAGCTCAAGTGAAGCACCTAGGGCAAGACCATCTGCTCCTAATGCACTACGAGCTGGATAAGGTTTCTTAAAATATTGGGTGTAAACAGAATTGAATTTACCCCATTCACCAACATCATCTAGGAATACTGTGCATTTCACAACATCAGCAAAAGATAAATCATATGCGGCAAGTACTGCTTTCATTTGCTTAAAGATATCATGTGTCTCAATAACTAAATCCCCTATAGTTTCATCACTACCAACCATTCCAGACATAAACAATAAATTTCCAACCTTAACTGCATCACTAAAAGGATAATTATTCTCTTCAGTTGAAGGCATAACCAGCCTATCAGATTGATTTGCACATAGACCGAATGTTAAAAATATCAGTGTTAGTATTACCATATGTTTCATAAAAAAATCTCCTACACCCATATTAAAAACCTAAATAACAACACCTTCAAGAAGTAAAAAAAAAGGGCGGTCATTAAACCGCCCTATTTAAGCTTATATTAAATCTAGGTTTTCTTAGCTTTAGCTATTTCTGCCGATTTGGCGATACCAAAGACAGCCACTGCTATTAAGGCCAAGCCAATCACCACGTAGTACTGAATCATGAATTCAAATACTGGTGAAATACTTTCAAGACCTGAATCAAGCGCCTCGCCACCTAGTAGTCCAGCTAAAACACCACCAATTGCTGATGCTAAGAACCATAAGCCAAACATTTGACCGATGTACTTCTTAGGAGCGTATTGTGAAAATGCTGAGAGACCTATTGGTGATAATGCCAGCTCACCCCATGTCTGTAGCAAGTAAGTGATAACTAACCACTGCACGCCAACTGGGCTTACTTCCATTGCTAAGTTCACTGCATAAATCATGACCACAAAACTCAAAGCCATAAAGAACAGACCGATGGCAAACTTAACTGGTAATGATGGGTCAAGGTTCATGCGACCAAGATGCATCCAGATTCCCGCAAAGATTGGTGCAAAAATAACCACAAATATTGGGTTTGCAAATTGAAGCCATCCAATAGGAAATCCCTCTTCCATTCCAAAGCTACCTGAAAGACCATTAAGAGTAAGATCTGTGTAATCTCGAGCAAAGATGCTTAATGAACTTGCTGACTGATCGAAGCCTGACCAGAAGGCTGCGGCTCCAACAAACAGAATTAATAGCAAGAAGACATTTTTCTTTTCTGTAGCTGATAAGCCGGCAAACAAGAATAAGTAAACAAAATAAACTGCTGCCACTGCTGTTAAGAAATAGGCAAAGTTTTCAGCAAAAGCTCTTGGCTCTACAGTGATGATGCCCAGCAAACCAAGCGCTATAACAATCACCATTAAACCAGCTGTAATTTTTGACCATTTAATATATGAATCTCTTTGAACTTGTGGCATATCGTTTGGCTTATTGCCAGCCTCACCCAATAAATGTTTAAAGTTAATGTACTGCAGCACACCAAAAAACATTCCGACACCTGCTGCACCAAAGCCCCAATGCCAGCCAATTTTTTCACCCAACCATGAACAGATTAAGAACCCTAAAGTAGATCCAATGTTGATGGACATGTAGAAAATTGTGTAGCCTGCTTGGACTCTTGAGTCGCCTGGTTTATAGAGCTGACCTACTATTGTGGAGATATTCCCCTTCAACAGACCAGTGCCCAGCACCACCAGAATTAGCCCTAAGAAGAAGGTTTCCGTGAGCGGTATTGCTAAGGTAAAGTGCCCCAGGGCTATGATAATAGCTCCAATCAGGACCGCTTTTTGATGCCCTAAGACATTGTCAGCAAGCCAGCCTCCAGGAATCACCATAAAATAAACCATTCCCACATAGATGCCGTAAATTGCTTGTGCATCAACTTGAGACCAGCCTAAACCAGGGTTAAATCCTGTAACTGCTCCAGTCATATAGAGAACTAATAAAGCTCTCATTCCATAATATGACATTCTCTCCCACATCTCAGTGAAGAATAATGTCACCATACCTTTGGGATGGCCAAAAAACCATGTATCGTTAGTTGTAAGATTTTTTTGATTACTCATTTAAGATTCTTAATTGATTTGTATAAATTAAAACTTACATTATCACAAAATGAATACTAAATTTACTTATCCAGGAATTTTTACACGCTTGATGTCATTCAGTTATGACCTGCTTTTAGTGATGGCCGTCTGGTTTTTATTTGGATTTATCTTTCTTGGGCTATTCAAAACCTTTGCCGAGGCAGATTTTTTTCCTCCAGAGTTCGGTATTTTAATTATTGGGCTCTCAACTGCTGGATACTATGGCTTCTTCTGGTCAAATGGCAGAAATACACTGGGAATGAATACTTGGAAGCATCGATTGATTGCCGATAACGGCGCAAAAATATCTTTTAGCCTTGCGCTAAAAAGATTGGGCCTATCAATAATCTTAAATGCCATCAGCTTTATTTACATTCTGATTGATAAAGAAAATAGATCTTTGGTTGATAAGATTTTAGGTCTCAGGGTTGTTAAAAAAATAGCCTCTTTCTAATCGAGAAATAAACAATCACCAACAATATTGGGAAGCCCTGTAAATAAAATGGCAAACCAAAAACAGAAATAGAATCAGCGACAAGCGATTCAATAAAGTTATAGATTAGGCAAACACCAAAACTATAAATTAGTATTCTGTTGATATTCATATTCCTATTATAAAACAGCAGCATTTCCAGACCGAAGAGAAAAATAATGAAATAGGAAAGATAGTTTGTTGCACGCCTTACCATTTCTGTTTTAACAACAAGATTAAAGTTTTCAAATTTTGATTGAGCGTTTGTTGCTAGCTGGCTGAAGCTTAAGTACTTAAGATTGGCATTGTAATTTAGATTATTGAAGCTATTGGATAGCTCATCTTTTATAGCTAACTCGCCTACATCATTAAATGTGACCGAAGTACCTTCTGAAACCATGAGATACTCATTATTTTCTAATTTCCTGATTTCTATCATCACTGGCTCTTCTTGAGGCTTGGATGAAAGTAGGATTTTTCTATCAGCCTCTGCCTCGCGCGTTAATTCAGGCACCAAATACTCGTAGGCTAGGATATTTGTGACAGCAATTGGAGCAAAAACCAATGCTGAGAGCATAATTTTATTCAATCCTGCTTGCCGCGCTGTGTTAAAGGCACGAATAAAATTTTTATCGACAAAAAGAGATAGAAAACCTACAACAAAACACAAATAGACAAATTCACGCATACGATAAGGTTCAGTTTTAAGAAGGTAAATAATCAAGTCTTGGTAAGTGTAATTGTCATTTACATCTTCCATCTCTGAGAAAAAATTAAATGAAAAATCTATGGCGCCTAGAATTAGAAAGACTCCCAAAAATGAGTACAACGCTTTTGTAAAAATATATCTAAATACCTTCATACCCAAATGCTCTTTTAATAGGCTTGAACAACATCAAAATTGCTATTATCAGAAATAAATCATGCATCCAAAAAAAGTTAAATACTAAGTAGCTTGAGCTTATGGGCTCAGTATCAAAAGCTGAAAGCGTTACCAATAAATAAAAAATGTTGACTACAGCTAAGAAAAAGTATGTTCTTTCTCTGCCAAAGAATGAACTGTAGCTTGAGAAGACAATAGAAAAGAACAGGGAAACAATACAAAAAAATGGCAGTGATAACCTTGTGAATAATTCCTTTAAATCCTCAAGATTGGTGCTTCTTAATAGTTTTAAGGTTGAGGCATAGGGCACATCTTTGTAGCCATCGATGGGTATATTCGCCTCAGCAAATTTTGAGATAATGTTTCTGTCTTTGTCATATAAAAAGCCATCTTTGAGGTTCAGATTGGGATTTTCGAGATCCCCCACTATTGACCCTGTCTTGCCGTAGATAAACCTATTCAAAGATTGTGAATCAACAAATATGAGTTCTTCATACCCTTCCTCACTCTTTGAGCCAAAAGCATTCAAAGTGCTGGGTTGCAAAGCAACAAGACCATTGGGAGTTGCTATTTTAGAGGCAAAAGAGTTATCTCGGTCCAGTAAATTATCACCTTGCGTCGTAAAGTATGGCGACAAGAAAGCACTAATAAAGAGTGAGGTGACAAAAATGCCAGCAAACACCCATTTTTGACTCCAAACTATTTTTAGATTTGTTAAATTGCCAGACTCGAAGACTGTCTGATGGTTCTTAAATAGTGGGGTAAGCACAAAACCAACGGCCAAAGATATGCTTAAGGGAAAGACAATATTTATTAATTCTGGTGTAAATAAAGCCATCGCAATAAGGATATTTTCGGCGGAAATCTTGCCTGCTTCTGCTTGTCCAAGAAAATTATTAAAACGAGAAAATAAAACTAATCCAAAAAGGACTAGTGAAACCCAGCAAATGTTTACTATAATTTCCTTACTGATATAACGTGAAATAATCACTTCTTAAGAATATCAAAAAGGAGAAAAAATGGCATTCTATAAAGCACTTGAAAATGTGGAACTAAAAAAATATTCAGAGGCAACAGCTGAAGACTTTGGGATAGTTTTTTATTCAAAAGGCACATTTAAAACAACTAAACTATTTGACAAGGAAGTTAAGAAAAAAGTTTCAGCTTTTTTTGAGGACGAAAAGAGATCGTCATTAATGATTTCTAAAGAGTTCTCTCATCTACCGAGTGATCTACTCTTTGTAAGAGATTTTGATGCAAAGAAACCTGACCATAAGAAAGAGGCTTGGATTACAGGGGTATTTAATCAGATTGATGGTATGGGTGTAGAAGCAGCAAATGTTTATGCAGATACTTCATCACAGTTCAAGGATAAGGACTTTGTCTTTAACCTAGCGAAGTATGCAGAAAAATCAGCATATCGCTATACAGATACCAATCCAAATACTAAAAAAGAAAGGAAACTTACAAGCGTAACTATTTGTGTTGAAAAAAGCAGCGCAGCTCTAGTAAGAAATGTTGAGCTCGGCTATAACGTTGGTCGTGGTGCCAACACTGCACGAAATCTTGGAAATAGGCCTGCCAATCACGCCACCCCAACTTACATTGCTGATCAAGTTAAAGAACTAGCCAAAGAAGTTAAAGGCTTTAAGGTGAATGTGCTTGAAGAAGCAGATATGGAAAAACTTGGCATGGGTTCCCTGCTCTCAGTTTCACGAGGCAGTGTTGAGCCAGCAAAATTAGTCACCATGGAATACAACGGTGGCAAGAAAGGAGCCAAACCTATTGTCCTAGTCGGCAAAGGGGTCACCTTTGACACAGGCGGAATCAGTCTTAAGCCAGGTGCCAAAATGGATGAAATGAAATGGGATATGTCAGGAGCAGGTTCTGTCATTGGTACTATGTGTGCGGTTGCTGAATCTAAATTACCAGTTAATTTGGTTTGTGCTGTTGGTCTTACGGAGAATATGCCAGCAGGTAACGCAACTAAACCAGGCGATGTTGTTACCTCAATGTCTGGCCAAACTATTGAAGTCTTAAATACTGATGCCGAAGGCAGATTAGTGTTATGCGACGTGTTGACTTACATTGGCAAATTCGATCCAAAAGTTGTGATCGATACAGCCACCCTAACAGGGGCGGTTATTGTTGCATTGGGCAATGTTGCGGCTGGTGTCATGGGCAATGATCAAAAACTAATCGATAAAATTCTTGAAGCTGGACAGGTTTCTGGTGAGAAAGCATGGCAACTGCCAATGTGGGATGAATATCAAAGTTACCTTGATTCTAACTTTGCTGATATTGCCAATATTGCACCAGGCAGAGCAGCGGGAACTATTGAGGGCGCATGCTTCATATCACGCTTCACAGAGGACTATAAATGGGCACACGTTGACATTGCTGGTGTTGCAGATATCGGTGATGGACCAAACAAAGGCTCAACTGGTAAGCCAGTTGGCATGTTATTTGAATACGTAAATAGCAATCGTTAATGTCCGCGACTTTTTATTCTGGATTTAAAGATACAGATAGCGTCTTAAGCTTTCTTATGGACAATATCTATTCTGCCTTCCAGATGAGAAGTAATATCTGTGTTGTTTTGAAAGACAGTCAGTCAAAGCAGGACTTTGAGGTAAAGCAAAAACAGAAATATTTTGAAAACAGCAAAATTGAATACCTCTATGCCAAAAATATAGAGTTTTTGGAAACTGAACCTCAGCAACATTTTGATGAAATTCATATTTTTAGTGACAAAGTAACTAACTTAGATATTAATTTGTCCAAGAATGTTTATGTTTACACCACTTCGGCTGACGAAGAGGTCAATAAAGCTTCCAGAACACTTTATACTAACCTTAAGCTCAAGAATTTTGAGCTGAAGCACGAAGCAATCTAATGGAAGCAAAGTATTTTCCAATACAAATTGAAGAAAAATGGTCAAAGGTGTGGGCAGATAGAGAACTGACCAAGCCTGAGTCTGAAAATTTCTTTTCTCAAATCATTCCACCTCCCAATGTAACGGGGACATTGCATATGGGGCATAGTTTTCAATATGCCATTATGGATTTCTACACTAGATATCATCATATGAATGGGACAGATGCCTATTGGCAGGTCGGAACTGATCATGCTGGGATTGCAACGCAAATGGTGGTTGAGAACAACCTAAGGAATGAAGGCAAAACAAAGGTTGACTTAGGGCGTGAGCCGTTTGTTGAGGAAGTCTGGAAATGGAAAGACTATTCTGAAGGAAAAATCACTTCCCAAATGAAGCGTTTGGGCATCACAGTCGAATGGGATAAATATCGCTTCACTCTTGATGACGATTATTATCAAGGCGTCATTCAAGCGTTCGTTGAACTATACCGCAAAGAAAAAATCTATCGTGGTTACAGACTAGTTAACTGGGATCCAGCTCTCAAAACTGCTGTGTCAGACCTAGAGGTTGTTCGCCAAGAAAAAGATGGGCTTATTTGGCATATCTCTTATCCAATAGCTAACTCAAGTGATGTTTTAACAGTCGCAACTACCAGACCTGAAACCATGTTTGGAGATATGGCTGTTGCTGTAAATCCCAATGATGAGCGCTATAAGCATTTTATAGGTCAGTATGTCGATCTACCGTTTGTTGGGAGGAAGATTCCTGTCATTGGTGATGAATATGTTGATATGGAATTCGGCACAGGTTGTCTAAAAATTACGCCTGGCCATGATTTTAATGACTATGAAATAGGGAAGAAGTATGCCCTGCATGAAGTTGATGGTGTTGTGCAAACTTCTGAAAGCCTTGAAGATTTTGAACCAATCAATATTTTTACTGATGAAGCATTTTCTAATGATAATGTCCCAGAACCATTTGCCAATTTAGATAGATTTAAAGTCCGCAAAGCTGTCTTAGAAGAACTAAAAAATCAAAACTTGCTTGTCAAAGAAGAAAAACACCACATCAGTGTTCCGCGTGGAGAAAGATCTAATATTGTTATTGAACCTAAACTAAGCCACCAGTGGTACGTCAATACCCAAGACATGGCCAAGAAGGCCAATGCTGCAGTTGATAATGGAGAGGTTGTTTTCCATCCTGGTAACTGGGTAAAAACCTATTTCAACTGGATGGATAATATCCAAGACTGGTGTATTAGCCGTCAAATTTGGTGGGGACATCGTATCCCAGCTTGGTATGACGATGAGGGCAATGTTTATGTTGGTCACGACGAGGCAGAAGTGAGAGATTTCTACAAGCTTGATGATCGAGCATTGCAGCAAGAAGAAGATGTGCTTGATACATGGTTCTCTTCTTCACTATGGTCATTTGGTTCACTGGGTTGGCCAGCACAAAGCGATAATCTTGAGAAATATTTTCCAACTAGCCTCCTTGTCACTGGTTTTGACATCATTTTCTTTTGGGTTGCTAGGATGATGATGATGAGTTTGGAGTTCACAGGGAAGATTCCATTCAAAGATGTCTATGTCACTGGGTTGATTAGAGATGAAAATGGTCAAAAAATGTCGAAATCAAAAGGCAACATTATTGATCCTATTGATCTGATTTATGGCATAGAGCTGGAGGATTTAGTTGTAAAGAGAACAGCTAATCTGATGCAAGAAGGTTTAGCTGAGAAGATTGAACGCAAAACTAGAAAGCAATTTCCTAATGGCATTGAGTCGTATGGTACAGATGCGTTGCGTATGACCTTTTACTCATTGGCAACACACACGAAAGATATAAGCTTTGAGCTCGGGCGATTGAAAGGCTACCGTAATTTCTGCAACAAAATCTGGAATGCTGCTCGGTTTATTAATAATTACCCAATGGAATCAGATGTCTTTGAAGCTAAAAATGATTCTGATAAATGGATAGAAGAAGAATTCAACGCTGTTGAAAAGCAGATCAATAAAAATATTGCAGAGTATCGCCTTGATTTTGCTATGAATGAAATTTATGAATTCTTTTGGGGTAAATTTTGCGATCGTTACATCGAAGAGTGCAAAGCGTCAGGTGAAACAGCTAATTTGCACCCGATGTTGAAAAAGATTCTTAAGCTAATGCACCCATTTGCACCTTTCATCACAGAAGAAATCAATGAACTTATTTTTAAAGATGGTTCTTTGATGGATCTTTAAAATTATTTCTTTGCCCCCACTTCATAGAGATGTCAAAAATACTTTTAATTGGAGCAAGTTCTGCAATTGCTCAAGCGCTACAAGATAATTCTGATAAAGAATTCATTGCATTAACAAGATCTGCTGGCACTCTCGACCTCGAGGGCGATTTAGCAGAGCTGGATGACCTAGGACCAATCTCAGGCATGGTTTATTTTCCTGGAACCATAAATCTAAAGCCTTTTGCAATGTTAAAAGAGGAAGATTATCTTGCTGACTTTAATGTCAATGTGCTTGGGGCGGTAAAAGTTCTAAAAAAAGTTATTAATAATCTAAAAGAGGCCGAAGGAGCAAGCGTTGTCTTTGTTTCATCTGTAGCAGCAAATTTAGGTTTGCCTTACCATGCAAGTATTGCAGCATCAAAATCAGCTTTGGAAGGTTTAGCTAAATCGCTCGCATCTGAATATGCATCAGCAAAAGTGTGTTTCAATGTAGTGGCGCCAAGTCTTACCAAAACTCCAATGGCTGGTAATCTATTAAAAACAGATAGGCAAGTTGAGGCTAATGAAGAAAGAAACCCAATGAAACAAATTGGCAAGCCAGAACAGATTGCTAATTCAATCAATTTCCTTTTGGATGCCCACAATAACTGGATGACAGGCCAAATTATTCCGGTTGATGGTGGTATGGGCAACCTTAAATAAATTCTTTGGTAAGATATAGCTATGGCTTTAACTTACTCTAGTATGCTGCCCTTAGGCACTCAACTAATAAATTTTGATTTGTCTAATACCATCACTGGACAAAACTATTCATCATCAGAAATTGCAACTGACAGACCTGTCTTGATCATGATTATCTGCAATCATTGTCCTTATGTTGTGCATTACCATGATGAGCTTAAGAGATTGCATCATGATTTCTCCGAACAGATTAGTTTTGTGGCAATAAGCTCCAATGATGTTAACAATTATCCTGAGGACTCTCCGAAAAAAATGAAAGAACTATGGCATGAGCTCGGTTTTTCTTTTCCATACCTTTATGACGAAACCCAAACAGTTGCTAAAGCATATCAAGCCGAATGCACCCCAGAGTTTTATCTCTTTAGTGCTCAACATAATTTAGTTTATCGAGGCCGATGCGATAGTACTTTACCCAAATCTAATGAAGAGCCGAATGGTGCAGATCTTAGAGCAGCCATTAATGCAACAATTAACGAACAGCCAGTCAATTCTGAACAGTTCCCGTCCATGGGCTGCAACATTAAGTGGAAGTAGATTTAATCAATTAAATCTTTCGGATTTTTTTGCGATACTTCCCAACGCTTACGCAGGTAGTTGCAGTTTGGGCAATCACTTGCTGCTGGTGGCATAGCATCGCCATTCAGTGTTTTAACAGCTGCTAATACTTCGCCCTCAACCCAAGAGTCATCACATTCCAATCTTACTAAGTGCAAATCAAAGGTAAGCTTTTGATCAAACATTGGTTCGTTCTTCTTGCCATTGTAATAGACCAGATATGCTTCTGGCGCCACTTCAAAACCATTCATCCTCATCAGCCATTGATACATCTCCAGCTGACGTTTATAGCCTTTAGCGTATTCCCATTTGGAATAAGTATCTTCCCAATCAAATATATTTTTAGCAGTTGACTTAACATCGACAACAATCAACTCCCCTGATGGTTTTTGCCAGATGTCATCAACTGCACCGCCAAAATTATAGCCATCCTCATTATTGATGTGCCTTACCCCCTTGAAGTTATTGCGCCACTCATCCATTTTTTCATGTGCAAACGGCACAGCGTCAATACCATGCTCAACAAACATTGGATGAGGCTCTGCTTTTGCTCGGTAATGATCAAATTCATTTTTGCAGAGGTTATCGACAGCACTATTAAGTGTGAAAGGCAAACTATGTGGTCTAATTTTATATTTATAAGCCAAATAAAAGCACCGTTGGCAATTCATATGCTGTTCAACAGCTGATCTACTAATCTTTTGCATGACGTATCATATTAACATGAGGAATATCGTCCTCGAGGTATTCTTCGCTGCAGGTTTCAAAGCCAAAAGTCCCATAATAGTCTTGCAGATGGCTTTGCGCAGAGATCATAGTTGGTCTGCCATAAGTTTCACGGATAACTTTTAAACCTTCATGAATTAGTTGGGCAGCTAGCCCTTGGCTTCTGTGTGTTGTTTTGGTCACGATACGACCTAGCGATGGTTCATCAAACTTAGTGCCAGGAGAATTGATTCTCAGATAACATATGACTTCCCCTTCTTCTTCGATCCACATATGCTGAGCTTCCTGATCCAAGTCATCAAAATCTTGGTAAGGGCAGTTTTGTTCGACAACAAAGACTTCAATTCTTAATTGCAGGAACTTATACAATTCTTCCTTGTCTAAATCTTGGAAACTCTTTAGAATTACGCTCTGGGCTTTTAACGACATATAAAGATTATGAAAGAAACTATCTACGATTACAAAGCAAAAGACATCGATGGTAACGATGTTGATTTATCTGTCTACCAAGATAAGGTGCTTTTAATTGTTAATGTCGCTTCTACTTGTGGTTTTACTCCGCAGTATGAAGGTTTGCAAAAACTCTATGAAAAATATGGTGAGCAAGGTTTTGAAGTCTTAGGCTTCCCATGCAATCAGTTTGGTGAGCAAGAGAAAAGCTCTGAATCTGAAATTAAAGGATTTTGTGAGGCAAAGTACTCAATTACCTTCCCAATGTTTAGCAAAGTTGATGTGAATGGGGATAACGCATCACCAGTTTTTGAATTTTTAAAGAAGCAGGCTAAAGGTTTCCTTGGGACAGAATCTGTAAAATGGAATTTCTCTAAATTCCTAGTCAGCAGAGATGGCAAAACAGTAAAGAGATATGGATCTTTAGATGCTCCAGAAATCTTGAACAATGACATCGAAGCACTGTTATAGCTTTTAAAGAATTCGATGCATAATGATGGCATTCTCTTTGCCATTGTCAGTTTTATAGTAATCTTTGCGTTCTGATAGCCTCTCAAAATCTAATTTTTCATAAAAGCTTTGAGCAACATGATTTGATTTTCTGACTTCAAGCAAAACTGAGTTTAAATCTGCTAGCCGCATGCGTTTAATGAGTATATCCATCATGAACTCGCCCAAACCTTGCCTGCGGTACTCTTTTGCCACCGTGATGTTTTGCAGATGGCACTCATCCAGGATCCGATTGGCCATGCAAAACCCAATCACTCGATCTTCAAGCTTAATAACAAAACTTAAGGATCGAGATTCTATAATTTTGTGAAAGATTTTTTCAGACCAGGGAGTTGGATTGGAATAAAGCTCAATAGCATAGACCTGATCCATATGATCTTCAGAAAAGTTTTCTATTGTGCAGTTATTCGCCTGGAAAATTTGGTTTTCTCTTTTCAATAAAAGCTGTCACACCCTCTACATTGTCATTGCTACCAACACAGCCAGCTTGAGTATCAGCCTCAACATCTAAATTCTTCAGATAGGAGCGATCAAAACTATCTCTCATCAAATGCTTTGTTTTAGCAATGGCGCTAGGTGAGAAATCAGCATATTGTTGAGCTAGTTTCATAGTTTCTTCGAACACTTTCCCATCTTCAGCAATTTCAGAACACAAACCAATTTCTGCACATTCATCAGCATTTACTCTTTGTGCTTCTGCTGCCATTCTAAATGCTTTTTGGTATCCAACTGCCCGAGTAAGAAGCCAATTAGTGCCGCCGTCTGGAATCAATCCAATTTTTGAGAAGCCTACTTGAAAGAAGCTAGACTTGCCCATGACAACTACATCACAACTTAGTAAAAAAGCACAGCCGATACCAGCACACGGACCTTCAACAGCAGCCAGAACAGGCTTATCCATTTTAATTAAGTTACCAAGGCCAACATGATAACCATTATGCAACGAATCTTGCACACTCTTCCATGTCCCTAACTTATCCGGATCAGCAAATTCTCTAAGATCGGCACCAGCACAAAATGCACTGCCAGCTCCCGTTAGTACGACAGCACGATATTTTTTATCTTTGGCTTGTTCTGTACATTTATTGATTAACAATACTGTTTCTGAATCCAGAGCATTTCTACTATCTGGCCTGTTGATTTTAATTACGGCAACATTGCCGTGATCTTCGAATAATACTTTTTCTTCACTCATCTAACTCTTCCGGTAGTATATAATTATTTACTTTAGTTAGAATAACCCCTTTTTTCTGGCCATCCTCTCTTTGAAATTTTATTACAGGATTTGCTTCCTGTCTCGATTGGAAAAAAGATTTTTCAATTTCTCTCATTTGACTTTCATTTGGTGAAGCATAGTCATTCCTATCTAACCACATTCTAATAAGCTCTGATCTATGAAAAGCATCGTACTGTTTTAGGCCTTCGATGCTCAGACCAGATTCATCACTGACTGCTTTGAGATTATCTTCAAGAAGGTGTGTTAATAAGTTAGATTGCTGCCTAGCCAACTCAGCCATACGTGCAATATTCTTACTTCCAGCCGGCCAGCGCTCAAGCATTTTTGGAATGATTGAGTTTCTGATGTAGTTTCTGCTGTACGCATTATCTTCATTTGAGTTATCGGTAATAAATTTAATACCTCTATCATTCAATCTTTTAAGAATATCTGATTTTGCAAGAGTAAAAAGTGGTCTTAAGACTATTTTGTCGCCAAAAGTGCTCATTTGATCCATACCAGAAAGACCTTTCAAGCCTGTACCTCTTAGCATTCTAAACAGCACTGTCTCAACTTGATCATCTAGGTGATGTCCAAGCACAATAACAGTATTAGCACCAAATGAAGCGAAAATTTCTTGTCTAACCTTGCGAGCTGCGGCCTCAAAGCCCTCACCTTTCACATCCACTTGCTTTTGATGTGCTTCAAACTGTATACCTGCTGCAGAACACACAACCTCACAATGCTTCTCCCAAATGCTCGAATCATTTTGCGCCATATGGTTAACATGCAAAGCCAATAATTTACTGCTGGCATTGATTTCTTTTAAATAATCATTGGTAACGTGAAGAGCCAGAGAAGAATCAGCGCCCCCACTAAAACCTACTACGATAGAGCTAGCCTCTGCCAGAATATTTTTTTCCTGGTCAGTGAAATAATTCATGTTAGACGCCGATTTCTATAAATTTGTTGTATCTTTTGGCAGTGAGATCTTCAATGGAGTATTTTGACAATTCATTCAGCTCACTAAGAAAGTATTCTTTAACATTCGCATAAGTTTCTTCATGATTTCTATGGGCTCCACCCATTGGTTCCTTAACAATAGAATCAATAATATTGAGCTTAACTAAATTATCAGCATCTAATTTCAATGCATCTGCTGCCTGTTCAGCATTTTCTGCTGTACGCCAAAGGATTGATGCACAGGCTTCAGGCGATGCAACTGAATAAATTGAATATTCAAGCATACCGATAGTATCTGCTAAACCAATACCAAAACCACCACCAGAGCCGCCTTCCCCAATCACTAAATTGACTATGGGTGTTTTTAAATCTGACATAACTTCAAGACTCTTTGCAATCGCTTCGTGTTGCCCTGAATACTCTGCCTTAACTCCAGGATATGCACCAGGTGTATCAATCAATGTGATGACAGGTAGAGAAAATTTCTCTGCGAGCTTCATTAGTCTGTTGGCTTTTCTAAAACCTGAGGGATGTGGCATGCCAAAGTTTCTAGCAACTCTATCTTCGGTTTCTCGTCCCTTTTCGTGGCCAATAACAACTACAGGATAATTATTTAAAAAAGCAAAGCCACCAATTATTGCTCTATCATCATCGCTTAATCTATCACCATGTATTTCCTCAAACCCATCAAAGACATTTGCCAGGTAATCAATGGTGTGCGGTCTGTTTGGGTGGCGTGCGACAAGTACTTTTTGCCATGGAGATAAAGAACTATAGATTCGTTCTGTTTCTTTCTTTGATTGCTTTTCTAAAATAGTAATTTCTTCATGCATATTCTCCGGTTCAGGAATTATTTTTTTTAACTCCTCAATTTTTTCTAAGCATGTATAAATTGGTTGCTCAAAATCTAAATATTGTTCCATTGCTCTATATTAGTGTGTAATTCTCTTCTCCAAAGATCTCATTTATCTTTTCGAACGTATTATCCTCTAGTGAAACCCTAAATGTGTCAACTTTTATCTCCGCTGAAATATTCAGAGAATCATCTTTCATGTTCAGTACTACTTCGACGCCCTCTGGATCATTAAGTTCCTTTATTTCTTTGAACTTACCATTGCCTAATTCTTTAATTTTGTCTCTTGGAATGTCCAGCATTATCTTGGAGGTAACAAGTTTTTTGCCCTGATCGATAGGCATCAGATCTGTTGCTCTAATTTTGACGCCTACTTCTTCATAATTGCCTTTACGATAATCATCTGTGACCACTGTACCTTTGAGCATTACCAAAGCATTCTCTTTGATCAACTGTTTCTTTTCATCAAATACCTCAAGAGGAACTGATACATCAATAATTCCTGTTTCATCTGAAACTTCAAGGAAAACAAACATATTCATCCCTTTCTTAACAACTCTTTTGTTGTTAATTAACACAGGAATATATTTTTCGTTGCTTGCTGGGGCCAGCTTGCTGATAGTGGCAAGTTTTGAGGACAAAGTTTTTCGCATCAAAGCTATTGGGTGCTTGCTGAAATAAAACCCATATGATTCAAGTTCCATTTTTAACTTCTCAGAGTCATTGAAAGTTCTCAGATCAAAACCAGAAACCTTAATATCTTGTTCTGAGCCAAACATATCCATCACAGCTGATTCTTTTGATTTAAATTTTTGCTCAGAAGCTTCGAGATAGTTCTTGATTGAAGAAACAGCTTCATCACGCGAGCATAAATCATCAAATGCTCCTGATTTAGCCAAACTATTTAAGGCTCTGATGCCGCCTTTTCTTAAATCCACTCTTGAAGCAAAGTCCATCAAGCTAACAAAATCACCATTGGTCCGCTCTGCGCATACATCCTCAATGAATTTCTTACCAACGTCCTTAAGTGCAGAAAGACCATACTCAATTTCATCCTTTTCATTAACTACGAAGGTCTGAAAAGAAGTATTAATATTGGGCTGCTTAATTGTGATGCCCATCAATGCACAATCTTTTACGTGAGGTTCGAGCTTATCTGTTTTGTCTTGTTCGGATGATAGTACTGAAGCTATAAAGTGTGATGGGAAATGTGTTTTTAGGTAAGCTGTTTGGTATGCAATGAGAGCATAGGCTGCCGAATGCGATTTATTAAAACCATATCCAGCAAATTTCTCAATATTGTCAAAAATTTCGTTAGCTTTGTTCTCGGTAATCGAGTTGTTCTTACAGCCATCAACAAATACGCTCTTCTCAGCTTCCATAACATCAGCTTTCTTTTTACCCATTGCTCTTCGAAGATTATCGGCATCTCCTAATGAGTACGAAGCAAGCACCTGAGCGGCTTCCATAACCTGTTCTTGGTAGACAAAAACACCATAGGTCTCATTAAGAACTTTTCTTAAATCAGGGTGCTGGTAAGCAATACTCTCTCTTCCATTTTTACGATTAATATAATCGTCTGCCATGCCTGAGTTAAGAGGTCCAGGCCTATACAAAGCAACAAGCGCGATAATATCTGAAAAATTTTCCGGTTTCATGCGCTTAATTAGATCTATCATCCCACTAGACTCAAGCTGGAATATTCCTTTGGTTTTTCCAGAACTAAGCAACTTGTAGACTTTGGCATCGTCATAAGGAATTTCATTTAATTTAAAATCAGGTTTAACTTTTTCAACAGATTTAACTGCATTATTGATGACGGTTAAGGTTCTTAGTCCAAGGAAGTCAAATTTTACAAGCCCAACCTCTTCGACATCATACATGTCGAGCTGAGTGGCCATCGAATTTGTTTCAGGATCGAAGTGCAGAGGCGTAAACTCATGTATATCATTTGGTGCAATAACAACTCCTGCTGCATGTTTGCCGATACTTCTTGCTGATCCCTCTAGCTTTAGAGAAAGCTCAAGCACTTCAGCAGCTTCCTCATTGTCGGCTTGCAGCTGTTTCAGTTCAGGTGATTCTTCGATTGCATCTTGCAGCTTAATGCCTGGAGTAAGAGGTATCATCTTGGCAATCATGTCACCAAATCCGTAAGGCTTGCCTAAAATTCTAGTAACATCACGTGTTACCCCACGTGCTGCCATTGTTCCAAGTGTTCCAATTTGAGCAACAGAATTTTCACCATATTTTTTTTGCACATATTCAATCACAAGGTCTCGACCTTCGATACAGAAATCTATATCAAAATCAGGCAGTGACATTCTTTCAGGATTTAAAAACCTTTCAAAAAGCAAACCGTGTGCTAATGGATCTAATGCTGTAATTGAAAGCACATAAGCAACCAATGAGCCCGCACCTGAACCTCTGCCTGGCCCAACCGGAATGCCTTGCTCCTTTGCCCATTTAACAAAGTCCATAACAATCAAGAAGTAACCTGGATAACCCTTATCAATAATGATTTTTAACTCCTTTTCGAGCCTATCTTGGTATTGATTCTTGTCTAATGACTCATCGGAACTAAGCAACTCGTTGAGTTTTTCTTTAGCAATAAATTCCAAATGTTCAGAAAGTGATTTATCACTATCAACTTCATAGGTAGGCAGATAATACTGTCCTTCCTCCAAAAATACATTGCAAAGTTTTGCCACTTCTAAGGTATTTTCTAAGATGTTTTTGTGATGAATAGATTGCATTTCATCAAAAGTCTTAAAGTACTGCTCTTGACTAATATTTGGACTGTCAATTTCATCTTTTAATAATGTTGCATTATTTATAGCAACTTTTGCTTGGTGAGCTAAATGATCGTCTTGTGAAATAAAGCAGACATCGTTCAAAGCAACAACAGAAATATCAGCAT
This sequence comes from uncultured SAR86 cluster bacterium, assembly GCA_902579195.1. GTDB lineage: Bacteria > Pseudomonadota > Gammaproteobacteria > Magnimaribacterales > TMED112 > TMED112. Next base: position 97,986 of record CACHFV010000003.1, read on the forward strand.
TAGTAGCTTCTTCACAAATAAATTGTGTTGTTTGATCATATTGCTCATTAAAACTTAATGCACCGATAAAAAAGTTTCCTTGAAAGACATTTTTGTACTGTGAAAACTTTTCTTGTAAATTATTGTGATCTTTTTTGGCAGCTATATTTATCATTTCTGCATTGTTCGACGGTAAAATGCATAAAAGATCCTGTGCACTGTCAAAAATATCTTTCTCCTCAATAAAATAACCATCTCGATCGGAATTGAGGAAGGCTTTTGTGCTTAAATTGAATAGCGCCTCAAGACCTTTTTTGTTTTTGGCATACAGCAAGATATGAGAACGACCAAATTTGTTTCTCAGATCAAAGTCGACCCCGCATATTGGTTTGATTCCCTCATTAATGGCGTAGTTGTAAAACTTCACAAGACCAAAAAATGTGTTCTTGTCTGTTAAAGCTACTGCTCTCATGCCACATTCAACTGCTTTATCAATTATCTGGTTAGTTTTGGGCAATCCAGATACAATGCTGTAGTGCGATTTGGTTTGCAGGTGAATAAATTTAGACATCATTAAATTCTAAAACTTTTTCGGTGAATGTTTGATAGTCCAAATTGATTTATTGCTTCTTTATGTTGTTTTGTTGGATAGCCTTTATTCTTTTCAAGGTAATAATGGGGGTATTTTAATGATAGTGCACTCATTAATGTGTCTCTGAAGTGCTTGGCAAAAATAGAAGCAGCAGCAATTTGTTGAGAGTGTTGATCTCCTTTTACAATTGCCTCAGCATTGTCTAAACCATCGGGCACATATATTCCGTCAATCAATATTTTTTCTGGCTGACAAGGAAGATTGTAGATGGCTCTTTTCATAGCTAAATGCGTGGCTTTTAGAACATTGAGATCATCTACTTCTCTAGGTGAGGCTACACCAATAGCAATAAAACAATTACGCTTCATATAGTTAACAAAATACGCTCTTTGTTTTGCGGTTGTTTTTTTTGAGTCTTTAAAAACTATATCAAGAGCACTGGAATTAAATATTATCGCAGATGAAATTACTGGACCTGCAAGACAGCCAACACCAACTTCATCAACCCCGGCAATCTTCATATAATTTGACTGCGAAACTAGAAAAGTCTGTTGCTTCTAGAGAAGTGTTTATCTGTTTTAAATGATGATTTTTCTCATCGTTTTTTAAAAGGTTTGCCCTCATATCTTCAACAATATTATGTACATTTGCATCGTGCTGAATTAATTCTGTAAAAATCTCTTTACCAGCAATAATGTTTGGAAGACCAACATATTTAGTTGTCATCATTGATTTGTAGATTACATAATTCAGGAAATTTGTTTTGTAAATAATAGTGGTTGGAGTTTCGGAAATTAGACCTTCTAAAGTTGCTGTTCCTGAGCACATGACTGCAATTTTTGCTTTTTTTAGAACTTCTGAGCTTTTTGTTTGCACAACATCTATATTTTCCTGAGCAGGCAAAATGTTTTCAATCAGTGCTTTGCTGTCAGCATCATAAACTGGAATAATGGCTTTGAAATTCTTCGTTTGATTGAACTCACAAAATGCATCAATCATAACACTTAGATTGTGCTTGATTTCTGATGCTCTACTGCCAGGCATTAAGCAAACAATATTTTCTTTGTTTTGGCTTTGATACTCATGTTTTTTGTCAAATAGTGGATGACCAACATACATGGCTGAATTCGTAACTTTGCTACACAGCTCTGGTTCAAAAGGAAATAAGCACAACATGTAATCAATGAATTTAAAATTGTTAGCTCTTCCTGCTCTCCATGCCCAAATTGAGGGACAAACCACATGAATGGTCCTGATGCCCAGCTTTTGCAATGCTCGATGAATGCCAATATTAAAATCTGGAGAATCAATTCCAATGAAAACATCAATTTTTTCATCGGTAAAATTTTTGATCAGTTGTTTTTGGAAATTTTTAATTTTGGAGTAGTTTTTCAGTGGATCAACAAGACCCATGATCTTTAACAGAGACCTGTCCGCATCAACCCCCCAATTTAGAAGCTCACCACCGCCAATGCCGACAACCTCAACTTCATCAAATTGTTCATTTAGTGTTTTAAGAATCTTACTTCCAAGCAGATCACCAGAAGGCTCAGCTGAAACAATGCCAACTTTAATTTTCAATTATCGAATTACTCCTCGTTCGGAGGACTGGATCGATTCAATGAAAGTATCTATATTTTTGTCTTGCGCACATTCAAATTTTATTTTTTCTACTGCCTCTTCTGCTCTTAAGCCCTCTCTAAAAAATATTTTGTATGCTTTCTTTAAATTAGACAGCTCATCTTTAGAAAATCCTTTGCGCTCTAAACCTATGCTGTTTAAACCTGCTTGTTTTGTTGGATTACCTGCTACCCGAGTAAAAGCTGCTACGTCCATACTTATGATGGAGCCCATGCCAGTAAAACTATTTGAGCCTAGTTTGCAAAACTGATGCACTAATGTGTAGCCGCCAAGTGTTACGTTGTTTCCCAACTGCACATGTCCTGCTAAAGCTGAGTTATCAACTAAGATATTATCATTTCCAAGCACGCAATCATGTGCAATCATGACACCTGGCATAATCAGATTGCCGTCACCAATCTTGGTATATCCCAAATCAGCTGCCGTGCCTCTATGCACTTTGCAGAACTCTCTAAATATATTGCCTTCACCTATGTCGAGTGTTGCTTTTTCCCCTTTAAATTTTAGATCTGGAGTATCTTCACCGATCACACAAAAAGAAAAGAACTCATTATTTTTTTTGATGGTTGTTGGCCCAGCTACAACAACATGAGATTTTAGAATGCAGTCTTCATCTATGCTTACATCTTCACCAATAACACAATATGGACCAACCTGAACGCTCTCATGCAGTCGCGCTGTCTCATGTATTATCGCTGTTGGGTGTATGTTACTCATCTAAGCTTCTATCTGCACACAATATCTCTGCAGAACAAACAAGATCATCATCTTTGTAGGCCACAGACTCAAATTTCCAAATTCCTCTCTTAGAGCTTACTACTTTTGATTTAAAAATAAGAGTATCGCCAGGCTTTATTTGTTTTCTAAATCTGACTTTATCTACACCACATAATAAATAAACAGATTGCTTTGTTGTCTCTTGATTCATGATAAATGAACCAAGAATTCCGCAACTTTGTGCCATTGCTTCAACTATTATAACTCCAGGCATAATAGGAAAGTTTGGGAAGTGGCCTTTAAAGAAGGGCTCCTCTGGAGAAACATACCTTTCAGCAGTAATGCCATTTTTTGAAACACTTATAACCTTGTCGATGAAAAGAAAAGGGTCACGGTGCGGTAGCAATTTCTTTACGTCTGAATAGTCCATTGTTACCTCTTAAGCTTTGCTGCAAATTTAAGTGCATCTTTGTGATTTTGAACAGGCATAACACCACTATAAACTCCAGGCTGTTTTAAAGATTTTGTCACAAGAGTTCCTGCCATTACTGTCACGTTATCAGCAATTTCTAGCCAACCGACAATTCCTACTTTCCCTGCAATTTGACAGTTTTTTCCAATCTTCACACTGCCGGCAACACCTGATTGTCCTGCGATGGCTGTGTTTTCACCGATTTCAACATTATGGGCTATATGAATATGGTTATCGAATTTAACGCCATCTTTGATAACAGTATTTCCTAGGGCCCCTCTATCTATTGCGCAATTTGCACCTATTTCTACATCAGAGCCAATAACTACCCCGCCTAAATGGGCTATTTTTTCCCAACCCTCTTTTTTAGGAGCATAACCAAAGCCATCACTTCCAATGACCGTCCCGGAATGAATAATTGAATTTGATCCTATGTTTGTGCATGAATAAATTGATACATTGTCATGAATAACAACGTTATCCCCAATAACGCAATTACCATTGATTACAGAGTTTTTTCCAATAGTGACATTTGTGCCAATTTTTGGCTCAATCTTTGCATTGTTTTGGTTATATTTCTCAAAGAATAGCTGTGTAGCCTTTGCATAAGCAAGGTATGGATCATCAACAATAATAAAATTTTGTGTAGCTGTAATTTCATTTGCTAGCGCTTCAGTTGTAATCACTGCACCAGCATTTGGACTTAAGGTTGCCAGGAACTTTGAATCTCTGACGAAACACAATGAGTTTTCGTCGCAAGTTCTTGAATCTTGAATATTGGTAAAAAGAAAGTCTTTTGCGCCTAGAGGAGTGCCGTTTAATTTAACTGCTAGTTTCTCTAGAGCAAAAGATTCCATTAATAGGATTACTCTTCGGACTTAGATGCAGCCAAATCAAGTAATGCTGTGACTTCATCTGTTATGTCCAAATCAGGATCTGCATAAAACAAAGCCTCTGGAGTAACTACCATTTCCAACTCTTGAGCTTGAATTAGCTCACCTAAAATTTGTTGGAAACTTGGTGATAAAGATGCAATTACTGCTTGTTGCGTTTCTTGTGCTTTTGTTTGTAACTTGTTTGTTAAGAACTGTATCTCAGTCTGCTTGTCCTGTAACTTTGTCTGCATATTTGCAATTTCTTCATCAGAAAGAGTCTCTTGATCCTGTTGGAATTTCTCAACTAAAGCTTGTCCTTCTGTTTGAAGAAGCTCTAATCTTTCTCTGTCTGCGATAAAATCTGCATCTTGATCAAGTTTTGTAAACTCATTTTGTGCATATTGAGTGCTTAGCATAGCTCTTTGAGCATTTAATACCTTAATGCCATCAGCAAAAAGAGATGTAGGAAAGACTGCAAGCAAGCCTGTTATTAGTAGTAGTTTTAGTTTGTTCATAATTAAATCCTTAAGTTTGGGTATTTTAGCTGACTTTTAACTAAGAATCGAGATTTTTTTAGAACTTACTTCCCACTGTAAATTCAAACCTCTTTGTTCTATCTAATGGATCGTTATTGAATGGAACAGCAAAATAAACACTGACAGGCCCAAATGGTGTTATAGCACTTCCACCAAGACCATAAGAACCTCTTAGATCTTCAACTGCTGGAGCAAAACATTGATCTTGATATGGGTAACAAAAATCTGAGAATACGTTACCAACATCAACAAAAAAGGCAGTTCTGAACTGTCCCTGATCTTCAATAAATGGAATCTTGAAGATTAGATTAAGACTTGTCTCCATTAGGATATTTCCACCAATCGGTCTGTTTATACTATACCCAGCGTAAGCATTGTAATATGGGGCATCGGGCTCACCATCAAAATTGTTATCAAGCAGATTAGGGCATAAGTCATTAGCGGAATCATAACCATAACAAGGGACTGGCGTTATTCTTGGCCCTAAGCTATTGGACTCATAGCCTTTAATTGAATATGGGCCCCCAGCGTAGAAGTTTTCAAAATATGGTGGAATTTCAGAATCACCATACACTCCTGTGTATCCAAACCTAGATGCAGCTTTAAATACAAGATCATTATCAAATGGGTAATAAAACTCATTTTTGTAGTCAACTCTGTAGTAATTTAATGTTGAGCCAGGAAGTGTTGTTTGGAATGAGACTTGGTTAAGGGTACCATCTGTCGGGAATATGCCTCTATTCAAAGTTGCTCTTGTCCAATAGCCTTGAACTTTGAGCGTATCGAATATATCCCCTTCTGCTTCAAGGAAATCAAGAATTTCTCGTGAGGACAATTGGTTTGACCTTAATTCTGTATGTTCAAACGCAACATTGAAGCCTAAACGTTGTATTTCTGAGACTGGAAAACCAAAGGTTACTGCGGCACTATAACTTGAAGTATTGTAATCAGTGATACCAAATGATGAATAATCAAATTCTCTTAAATTGATTGTGTAGCCTCTGCTTGCCCCGTCGATTGTGTAGTAAGGATTTTCATACTGAAGAAAGATATTTTTTGAGTAATCACTTATTTGCGTTCCAATGCCAACTGTATTTCCACTTCCTAGGAAGTTTTGCTGTTGAACATTAAAATTAAATGAAAAACCAAACTGTGAGTAACCAAAACCACCCACTATATTTCCGTAGTTTTGTTCCTCTACATCAAAAATAACATCAACCTGATCTTCTTCTCCTGCTACAGGTACTGTCTCCACGTTAACAGATTTAAAGAAACCTGTTCTTTCTAACAAGAGCTTTGATTGCTCTATCATTTGATTGGAAGCTGGAGCTCCTTCAAATTGTCTCATCTCTCTTCTCAAGACCTCATCTGTTGTGAAGTCGTTACCTTGAAAAATAATTCTTCTCGTATAGTTTTTTCTGCCAGGATTAAACACAAAGGTAATATCGGCAGATTTATTTCCTTCATTAATGGTTGGAACTCCCTCAACTTCAGCAAATGTATACCCCTCGTTTCCAAGAATATTGGCAAAGAAGTCCTCATATTGCGTAATCAATGACTCTGAATAAAATGAGTCTTCAGGAATATTAATAAAATCTTCAAAAAAAGCTTTTTCAAAAGGTAGCTCACCAGAGATGCTAACCTCACTCAATGTATACCTATCACCTTCATTAACTACTAAAGTAATAAAAAGCTCCTCAAGATCTTCACTTATAGATACTTGCGATGAGTCGATTGAGAATTGGAGATACCCTCTATCTTTATAGAAAGATTCGAGGTTCTCAAGATCTGTTTGAAGTTTTTCTTTTGTATATTTATTGTCGTTTATGAATAGAGATAAAATTGACCCTTCTGATAACTCAAAAATACGTTTTAAGTCTGAATCTTCATAAACAGCATTTCCTATGATCTCAATGGATGAGATTGCTGTTGATGTGCCCTCATCAATATCAATGCTTACTTCAACTCTATTTCTTGGTCGGTCTTTTTGGTTTACTTCTACACTTGCACCATAACGACCTTGTGTAGAGTATTGTGCTTGCAATCCTCGAGTAATTAAATCAAGTGTTGCTCTCTTAAGGACAGATCCTTCTGATATTCCTTCTGAACCAAGAGCACCCAAAAGATCTTCAGTTGGTATCGCTGAATTTCCATCTATCTTGATTGATGAGATAGTAGGCCTTTCAAGAACTTTTATGTAGAGAATATTTCCTTCTGATCTCAATTGGATATCGTCAAATTGACCAGTGGTAAAAAGTGTTCTTATTATTCTTTTGTAATCAGTTTCATCTATTCGATCGCCAATTGTGACTGGGACTGTATCTAAAACACTACCTAGGGAGACTCTTTGCAAGCCTTCAATCCTTATGTCATCAACTAAGATCTCTGATCTAGCAAATAAAGCAAAGAATAAGACAGCTGATAATAAAAACTTTTTCAAAATACTCTCGCTAAATCATTAAAAATTACAAATACAAATAAAGCCATAATAAACAAATAACTTAGATTGAATAATGCCACTTTAAGTTTCAAATTTATTGCAGAACCTTTTATCGTTTCAACTACGATAAACAAAAATTGCCCACCGTCAAGCATTGGTAGCGGTAAAAGGTTAAAAGCACCCAAACTTATGCTTAAAATTGCTAATAAAAGCAAAAAGGGAATAAAACCACTGCTTAGAGAATCTCCAGCAACTTTGGCAATGCCCACAGGACCACTTAAGGATTCAAGCCCCATAGAACCTGAAACCATTTTAAATAAAATGTTAAAAGTATTGGTTATCCAAAAAATAGTTTGATCTGCTCCATACTTTATAGAGGATGCCAAATCGTTGCTTTCAGGTGCAAGTCTAATGCCATATGCTGTTCCCTCAGTCTTTGCTGGTAAATTTATTCTTACACTTGAATCTGCTCTTTGAACAACTAACTCAATTTGCCTTCCATACTGATTCAGCATAGTGTTTGCATGAAGCAATGATTGAATTTCCATTGAATTAATCTGTAATATCTTGTCGCCTTGTTTTAAGCCTGCTAAATCTGCAATACTGCTAGATTCAATGTCTCCAATGATTGGCTCAAAATCTCTATAAGGTGTAATAGCAAATAAGGATGAAGGTGCATTCTCTTGATCAAATGCCAGATCAACAACATCTTTAGTAACACTTGTTTGCTCTTGAGTTTGGTAGTCTAGAAGATCGATCTCGATAGTTCCTGTCATTCCGGAAAGATTAAGAAGCTTCATTTCAAAATCCTGTGCACTAGCAACGGTCTCATCATTAACCGCTAACACTTTGAAGATTTTTGAATTGCCATATTCCTCAACTGTGGCTGAGACTAGATCCGATTGTTTAGGTATGAATAAACCAACGAAGGTAAAAACAACAAAGGCAAGAATGAAGTTATATATTGGGCCAGCCAATGTAACCAACATTCTTTCAATTGCTGGACGATTAGCTAAAACTCTGCTTTTTTCCTCTTCAGTAAGTTTCTCATAGTTCTCAACATCATGAGGATCATCAAAAGCAACATAGCCTCCCAAAGGTATTGCAGATATTGAAAATCGAACGCCATCTTTATTTTTCCATTTAATGAGATCATTACCAAAACCAATACTAAACTTCTGGATCTTTATACTGAAAAACCTTGCTACTGAGTAATGCCCATATTCATGGAATGTTACAAGAATAAGAAAAAGTGTTATTGCTCCGATGAGTGTGTACATACTATTTATTTAGATAATCTAAAATCTCTAATCTATTTGTTCTAATTTCATCCAAACTTGAGATTTCTTTTTTATGAATTTCCTCATAGTTTGTAAAAATTAAATTATATATTTCTCCAAAGCTAATTTCTTCGTTTAGATATCTTCTCACTGCAAAATCATTGATAGTTGCGAAAACTAGCCCTCTGTTTTGTTTATTTTTCATTACATCTATGGCAATTTCGATTAATTGGAATCTGTCATCTGGGAATTTTTGAAGATTAAGACTTATATTGTCGCCAAACATATCTAGAGAAAATGTATTCCTTGTTTTTTCACTATGATGACCAAGCAAGCCATAAGAAAGTGGAATGAACATTGATGGAATAGATAGTTGTGCTTCGACGCTCCCATCATTTAGCTCAACAAGTGAGTGAATTTTGCTCTCAGGGTGGACAAGCACACCTAAGGAATCAGGATTTAAATCAAAAAGGAACTTTGCCTCAATTAATTCAAAGCACTTATTCACTAGAGTTGCTGAATCGATAGTTATCTTGCTCCCCATATCCCAGTTTGGATGCTTTAAAGCTTCAGTTACAGATTTATTTTCTACTTGCTCAATACTTTGACCAATGAAAGGGCCACCTGAAGCTGTAATAAATACTTTATTGATATCCTTGCTATCCATTTTTCTTAAAGAGCAAAATAAAGAGAAATGTTCTGAATCAATAGGAATAATATCTGTGTTTGACCGTTTAGCTTCATTAATAATTACATCGCCAAGAACTACAAGACTTTCTTTATTAGCTAATAACAATGACTTGCCTGATCTGGCAGCAACCATTGTCAGCTCAAGGCATTCAAATGAACTTATGGCTGACAGATAGAGATCACTATGGTTTTGCTCAAGATAGGCAGTTAATTGCTCAAGGCTATCAAATAACTCTGTATCAAAATTATTCTTTTCTTTAAATTGTTCTTTAGCCTCTTGATTGGAGAAAAATATATGCTTTGGTCTAAACTCCTCCACAACCTCAATAGCTTTATCAATATCTTGATTGCAAACCAAGACGTCAAGTTCAAAGCTTTCTTTATTGTCCCTAATAATATCCAGCGCTTGAGTGCCTATTGAACCGGTGAAACCAAATATAGATAAAGTTTTCATTTTCCAAACCTTCTGTTACGTTCATCAAAATCTTTAAGCACATCTTCAAAGTCATTAGCAGTGAATTCGGGCCAGAGTTTGTCAGTGAAGAATAATTCTGAATAACCAATATTTGGCAATAAAAAGTTGCTTAACCTCATATCTCCGCCTGTTCTTATAAAAATATCTAGATCGTTGTTTCCTAATTGTGTTTTAGCAAGAAAGTTTTCCTCGTTGAGCTCTAAACCATCGTTTTGCAATTCTTTGAATGCATTCAAGATGTCAGATATACCACCGTAATTTAAAGCTACAGTCAAAGTGAAGCCATCAAAATGGTTCGTTGCTTCAATGCATTTTTCAACTCCTTGCTGAGCATTTTTTGGTAAGGCCTTCAGGTCGCCAATAAATTCGAGCTTTACTTCATTTTCTAAAATCTCATCAAGTTTTACGTCGACACCAAAATTTATTAAATTCATAAGTGCATTTACCTCAAAACTCTCCCTAGACCAGTTCTCAGTTGAAAATGCATAGACGATAAGATTTTTAACATTGTTTTGCTTCGCAGATTTTACAATCTCAATTAGGATTTCAATTCCTTTTCTGTGTCCAGAGGAGGTAGGCAGATTATTTTTTTTTGCCCAACGCCTATTACCATCCATGATGATGGCTACTTTATTAGCGTGAGCCATTATATTGTG
>CACHFV010000004.1:0-102841 GCA_902579195.1 uncultured SAR86 cluster bacterium
AGCCAAGGTGCCTTAACATCATTTCTGCAGAAAGAATCAGTGACCCAGGGTTAACTCTATCCTGTCCAGCATACTTAGGAGCTGTCCCATGTGTTGCTTCAAAAACTGCAGTCGTGTCACCTAGGTTTGCACCAGGAGCAATGCCTATGCCACCAACTTGAGCAGCAAGAGCATCTGAAATGTAGTCACCGTTAAGGTTCGGTGCTGCAAGGACATCATATTCCGCAGGTCTGTGGAGAATTTGTTGTAAAAAAGCATCACAAATAACATCTTTAACTATAATTTGTTTGCCAGTATTTGGATTTTTAAATGAGTGCCATGGCCCGCCGTCAAGAGGTTCTCCACCAAATTCATCTCTTGCGAGCTCATATCCCCAGTCTCGGAAAGCGCCTTCTGTAAATTTTTGAATATTACCCTTGTGTATTAGTGAAACAGAATCTCTATCGTTTTGTATAGCATACTCAAATGATTTTCTTATTAATCTTTTACTACCCTCTTCTGATACGGGTTTGATGCCTATTCCACAGTTGTCTGTGAATCTAATTTTTTCAACGCCAAAATCTTTTTCGAGAACATCGATAAGTTTCTTCGCTGCATCGGTGTTTGACTCAAATTCAACACCGGCATAAATGTCTTCAGAATTCTCCCTGAAGATTACCATATCAACTAGGTCTGGCCTTTTTACAGGACTAGGAGTTCCGGTAAAGTACTTTACCGGTCTTAAGCAGACATAAAGATCTAGCTTTTGTCTGATTGCCACATTTAGGGATCTTATTCCTCCCCCAACAGGAGTTGTTAATGGGCCTTTGATTGAAACTATATAGTCCTTGCAAGCCTGCAATGTTTCTTCAGGAAGCCATTGATCATGACCATAAACTTCCACACTTTTCTCACCACAAAATATTTCCATCCAGCTTATTTCTTTTTCACCACCATATGCCTTAGCTACCGCAGCATCAACGACATCTTTCATCACTGGAGTTATGTCTACACCGATACCATCACCTTCGATAAATGGAATTATTGGATTATTTGGGACAACTAACTGGTTGTCTTTGTATGTGATTTTCTCACCTGTGGTTGGAACTTTTATCATTGTGGCCTCTATTCACTTGAAAATTTGGCTTGATTATACGCACATTTGCGTTAAATATTAAGACTCAAGATGTAAATATTTATGGAAAAAGCGAAAAAAGTTGTAGTAGGCATTTCTGGTGGAGTGGATTCTTCTGTAACTGCTTTGCTTCTTAAAAATGCAGGATTTGATGTACAGGGCATTTTCATGAAGAATTGGACCAATAGCGCTCCGAACATAGAATGCACAACTGAGGCAGACTTTAAAGACGCTGAAGAAGTATGCGATCAAATAGGTATACCTCTTCATATGGCAAACTTTTCCTCAGATTATTGGGACAAAGTTTTTAAGCGCTTCTTATCAGATCATCATGAAGGACTTACACCTAACCCGGACATTCTCTGCAATAAAGAGATAAAGTTCCGTGCCTTCTTAGATTACTGTATGGAAATAGGTGCAGATTACATCGCTACCGGGCACTACGCAAAGCTTTCAAGTAAAGATGGAACAACCAAGCTATTACGTGGCATGGACACTAAAAAAGACCAATCTTACTTCCTTCATCAGGTAACTGGCGAAGATTTATCAAAAACAATTTTTCCGCTAGGTGAGTTAACTAAAGAAGAAGTGAGAAAAATAGCGACAGACAACAACTTAATTACTTCAACAAAAAAAGATTCTGTAGGCATTTGTTTCATAGGAAAAAACAATTACAACAATTTCATATCAAATTTTTTAGGTAAAAAGCCTGGAAAAATCTGCGATGAGGCAGGTATTGTTCTTGGTGAGCATGACGGTCTGATGTACTTCACACTTGGTCAAAGACAAGGAATAGGATTGGGGGGGCGTCAAAGGCAGAGATCAAGACTCTTGGTACGTTGCTCATAAAGATCTTAAAACCAATGAATTATCAGTCGTACAGGGCGCTGAACATCCACTTTTATACAGTGATGGTTGTTATGTAGATGATATTCATTGGATCAATGATTTCACTGAAGAAACATTTGATTGCTATGTTCAGATTAGATACCAAAGTCCGGCAATTAAAGCTCAAGTCACAAAGGTAAAAAAAGGCTACAAAATAATTTTTGAAAAGCAAGTTCTTGCAGTTACTCCTGGTCAATCAGCAGTAATTTACAAAGACAATGAGTGCCTTGGAGGATCTGTAATAAGGGATAGAATTTCAAAAAATTACTATAAATGGGCGGAAAATAGAGGGTATAATTACGAAGTCTATGGATGACACAACCCTGAGGAACCTTTCCCCTCTCGATGGCCGCTATCACGATAAAACAAAAGTAACTCGTGAGATATTTTCTGAGCATGGTTTAATTCAGCATAGACTGAAAGTTGAAATTGTCTGGCTGGAATATTTTTTAAATCATTTCAAACCTGAACTTCTAACAGATGATGTTGCAAAAAAGCTATCCAATCTAAAACAATCTATACCCAATGAAACTGTCCTGAGGGTAAAAGAAATTGAGAAAACAACCAATCATGATGTTAAGGCAGTTGAGCTAGCTTTATCGGAGTCATTTGATGGCAATGAAGCTATCCAAAGCCTAATCCATATTTTTCTTACGTCTGAAGATATCAACAGCGCAAGTTACGCTCTAATGTTGAAAGAAATGCACTCAAACACACTTGATTGGATCGAGAATCTAGAGGCAGCTTTGGGAGTATTGATTGATGAAAATGCTGAACTTCCAATGATGGCACGAACCCATGGCCAACCAGCTACACCTACAACACTAGGCAAGGAATTGAATGTTTTTAAACAGCGGTTAAATAAAGAGAAAAAAACATTAGAGGAGCAAGAGTTTTTTGCTAAATGGGGTGGTGCAACAGCAAATTATAACCCCCATTTACTTGCTTTTCCTCAGGCTGATTGGTTAACCCATTCTGAGAAATTTCTAGATGGGCTTGAATTAAAGCTTACTAAAGTTAGCACCCAAATTGAACCGCATGATTACATGGCCAAAGTATTCCATAATCTTATGCGAGTAAATACTATTTTGATCGATTTTTCCCAGGACATTTGGACTTATATTTCATTTGATTATTTCAAATTGAAATTAGATAAAAATGAGGTTGGATCATCAACAATGCCTCACAAGGTGAACCCCATTGATTTTGAAAATGCCGAAGGCAATTTAGGCTTAGCTAATTCCCTCTTCAACCATTTGGCTGAAAAGCTTCCAAGATCAAGATTGCAAAGAGATTTATCTGACTCAACGGTTTTAAGAAACATCGGCTCGGCATTCGGATATATGGAGCTGAGTGTTTCATCTTTGATTAAGGGGATCTCAAAACTTGAGGCCAATGTCGAGGCTATTGCAAACGACCTCAATGACAGGTATGAACTCCTTGCGGAACCATTGCAAAGCTTTTTAAGGCTCGAAGGAAAGAAAGATGGTTATGATCAAGTCAAACTTTTAAGCAGAGGGCAGAAAATGAACAAAGAGCTTTATTTAGAGGCAGTAAATAGCCTTGTTGATAACGATGAGTTCAAATCTATCCTTTTAAACCTAACACCCGCTACCTATCTAGGTTTAGCAACAGAATTGTCACAGGAGGAATAAGAATGACAGTTAAATTTAATTTTGAGGTACCTGCAGAGACGTCAAGTATCTTTACTGATGAGGCCAATCAGTTTGTAGAAAGTTTGCACAATAAATTTTCTGCTAAAATTTCTGAGCTACTTCAAGCCAGAGCCAGTCGCCAAGAAGATTTTAATAATGGCAAACTGCCAGACTTTTTACCATCCACAAGAGAAGTTAGATCTGCCGATTGGAAAGTTAGAGATATTCCTGAAGAACTGCTTGATAGAAGAGTTGAAATAACAGGGCCTGTTGATAGGAAAATGATTATCAACGCACTCAATTCAGATGTGAAGGTCTTCATGGCTGATTTTGAGGACTCATTAAGTCCAACTTGGGAAAATGTTGCTCATGGACAGCAAAATCTTTATGACGCAGTGCGTAAGACAATTAGCTTTGAGAACCCTGCCAACGGCAAAAAATATGCTTTAAACGATGATCCAGCAATCCTGATGTGCAGAGTAAGAGGAATCCACTTGCAAGAGAAAGGGATGTTGATCAATGACGAAGTGCCATATGGTTGTTTGGTTGATTTTGGTTATTACCTATTCCACAACGCTAAAGAACTGATGAACAGTGGTTCAGGCCCCTATTTCTACATCCCAAAACTCCAGTCACATACCGAAGCAAGGTTATGGAATGAGGTGATAGATTTTGCAGAGGATGCTCTCAATTTACCGCGTGGAACTGTTCGCGTCACTTGCTTAATTGAGACTCTTCCTGCTGTTTTTGTAATGGATGAAATATTGTTCGAGCTTAAAGATCATATTGTCGCTTTAAACTGCGGGCGCTGGGATTACATTTTCAGCTATATCAAAACTTTCCAAAACGACAACACACGTATTTTGCCAGATCGTTATCAAGTTGGTATGGGTCAACCCTTTTTAAATGCATATTCACGACTTTTAATCAAAACTTGTCACAAAAGAGGAGCTATGGCTATGGGTGGAATGGCTGCATTTATCCCATCTAAAGATCCTGATGAAAACAAAGTTGTTACTAAAAAAGTTATGAGCGACAAGCTATTGGAGACTAATAATGGACACGATGGCACATGGATTGCTCATCCAGGCCTGTCTGACATAGCCAATAACGTTTTTTCAAATGCCTTTGATTCCGGCAAAACCAATCAAATGCACATCATGAGAGAGGATGATTTAATTGAACAAGACGATCTAATCACAGCATGCGATGGAGATTTTACTGAGAATTGTTTCCGAGCAAATATCAGAGTTTCTTTGAGATACATTGAAGCCTGGTTGAGAGGTGTTGGGTGTGTTCCAATTTATGGTCTTATGGAAGATGCTGCTACAGCTGAAATATCTCGAAGTTCACTATGGCAGTGGGTTAAACACAATATCGAAATGGATACTGGCGCTGTTGCATCACCAGAGGTATTTGAAAAAATTCTTGATGAAGAATACAATGTTGTCCAAGAAGAGGTTGGGCAAAACTCTTTGGATTCAAGTAAGTTCGTCGAAGCTAAGTCTTTGCTGAAAGATTTGGTATTGAGCGATGAATTAACTGACTTCCTTACACTACCTGCCTATAGGAGCATATAAATGAATTTAAGTGACCAAGTCGCTGCTTTGAAGAAGGATTGGGCTGAAAACCCTCGCTGGAAGCATGTTAAAAGACCGTATTCCGCGGAAGAAGTGGTAAAGCTAAGAGGTTCTTTGCAACCTGATTGTACATTAGCTAGAAAAGGAGCTGAAAAGCTTTGGGATTACCTCTATACCGAGGACTATATCAATTGTTTAGGAGCCCTGACGGGTGGACAGGCTGTTCAGCAAGTAAAAGCAGGTGTGAAAGCGATTTACCTTTCAGGATGGCAGGTTGCTGCCGACAACAACTCTGCAGGTACCATGTACCCCGATCAGTCACTCTACCCTGTTGACTCAGTGCCAAAGGTTATCAAACGTATCAACAATGCCTTCAGACGTGCAGATCAAATTGAGTGGATGAACACTAATGGTGAGCCTAAGACAGACTTTTTTGCACCAATTATTGCCGATGCTGAAGCTGGTTTTGGTGGTAATTTAAATGCTTTCGAATTAATGAAAAGAATGATTGATGCCGGTGTGTCTGGTGTTCATTTTGAAGATCAACTGGCAAGTGTGAAAAAATGCGGTCATTTAGGTGGAAAAGTGCTTGTACCAACTCAAGAAGCAGAGCAGAAATTAATTGCTGCAAGACTTGCTGCAGACGTATCAAACACCCCTACTATCTTAATTGCTAGAACAGACGCTGATGCTGCAGATCTAGTAACTTCAGATATAGACGATAGAGACCTGCCATTCTTAACTGGTGAAAGGACTTCAGAGGGTTTCTTTAGATCAAAAGCTGGTATGGATCAGGCTATTGCAAGAGGATTGGCTTACGCCCCTTATTCAGACCTTGTGTGGTGTGAAACATCAAAACCAAGCTTAGAAGAAGCTAAGAAATTTTCTGAAGCTATCAAAAAAGATCATCCAGAAGTTATGTTGGCATACAACTGTTCTCCATCATTCAATTGGAAGAAGAACCTTGATGACGCCACAATTGCCAAATATCAGAGAGAGCTTGGAGCTATGGGCTATAAGTTTCAGTTCATTACTCTAGCTGGTATCCATTCTATGTGGCATGGCATGTTTAGTTTAGCGAAAGAATATGTATCTGACGGTATGACAGCCTACGTTAAACTTCAAGAAAAAGAGTTTGCTGACGCGGATAAAGGCTATACCTTTGTATCTCATCAGCAAGAAGTTGGTACTGGCTATTTTGATGCAGTGAATAACTGCGTACAAGGCGAGGAAAGCTCAACTTCAGCTCTTAAAGGTTCGACTGAAGAAGAACAATTCTAAGAAAAAAAGCAGATACTATTGCCAATCAATCAATTTCATATGACACTCTAATCTTAGTTTTGAGGAGTGTTATATGACTAATATAAGAGTTTTACTACTTTTAATAATTTCGTTTATTTTTTACGCAGATGACCATGAATCTGATGAAAATTTGGGCTTTATCCTTATGTCCACATATGAAATGGCTTATGGAAGCAAGTATGCCGATTTAGAAAAGAATTTAATTTCTGAGGCAAAAGCTGGAGTTAAAGATGGCTACGACAGCTGTTCTTTGTATAGACATGCTCAAGGATCACAGAGAGCTTTCTACATGGTCTGTAGTTTCAAGACAATGGATCAGTTCGCAAAAATAATGGAAGCACCAAGAGATTACAGCAATGACAAACAGCTATTTGCCTCTCATAGCGATCACATTCTTTCAAGAGTGGTTGTAGAGCTTGATTCGCCACCACCATTCGTAATGTTTGGGAAATGGAAGCCAGGACCTAATCTTTCCATGGGGCAATTTAGTGAGAGAATGTCTTCTTTTCAGAAAGCTTTTTCAAAGGGTTTTAAAGGATGCAATGAGTTCATACATGCATGGGGTCCTGAGTACGCAGGCTATCTAGCATGTGGTTTTGATAGCTGGAAAGATTTTGCTAAGAAATCACAAGCTGCTGGAGGCTATGTTGCTGCTGCTCTTAACGAATATGCTGTAACTGGAATTGTAGAACACAGTGATGAGTTATTAGTAAGAGTTTATCCAAAATAAAAAAGCAAAAAAGAATTTTAGGGCTACCGTAAAAAGTAGCCCTTTTTAGTTAAAAAGTTTATGGAAGAAAGACAAGCACAATGTCCATACTGTTGGGAAATGCAGTATTTTGAGATTGATCCGTCAATAGAAAATCAAGAATATGTCGAGGATTGCCAGGTTTGTTGCAACCCAATTCTTATAAGAGTTTCAGTTGGGTTTGACGATATCGAAATAAAAACTGCAAAGGAAGATGAGGGTTTCTACTAGATAAGCAAAACTTTGAGGTAAAATACCCATATGGATACAGGTTTTCTAATCGGATTGATCGTTCTTTTAGGCGGTGGTTATCTAATGATCACTAAAAAAAAGAAATAGTTTTTCTACTTCACCCACCCGATCATAAAAGGAAAAATCAAAGGAAATAACAGCACAATGGCATACAGCAGTATAGCTGTGTTTTTTGATATTTTTTCTCCAAGAGATTTTCTAATTTTTATAGTTAACCAGCCAAAAATCCCCCAAAAAATTACAATAAATAGGGTTAAATAAAGTGCTTCTAAATTGGTCATAATTCAAAGAATTATTCTATGCTAAGATAAAAAATAAACATAATTAGAAGGCAAATGTTTAGTCTAAAAAAATCACTAACAATAATCTTGGGAGCTGCATTATTAACTGCATGCGGTGGTGGTGGCTCTTCAGCACCAGAACCCGTTCCTACACCAGCACCTACTCCAGCACCAACACCTACACCAGCTCCTACCCCTGCACCATCAATTGCAACTGGAAAATATGTAAAGAGTGATGGTTCAATAATTTATGTAGAGAATGATTTAAATACCCTCTTCAACACTCCAGTTGAAGTAACCTTCTCTTTAAGAAAGCATGGGGGTTATACCTACCCTGGATCTGCTAATGGCGAGGTGATTGAGTTTCCACCTGGTTGGTATGGTGATCAGATTCTGACGTGCAGGAATGCAGATCTTAATGGTGATGAATATCCTGACATAGTTGCACAGTCAACTAGTAGTTGGCAGGCGCAACCAACTTCTCCAGATGAGGATAAAGCTAACCCTGAAAGACGCCCAAGAGTTCACCTAATGGTTAATGATGGAAATGGTTTTTTTAAAAGTGGCTTATCTTTAATGGCCAACGAAGATTATTACCGCATTCATACCTACAAAGATGTTTTTTTAGCAGACTTAAACAATGATGGCCTAGATGACATTCTCACAGGCTCAGGAGGTGGTGGACCCTTGTTAAACGAAACCATTGATGATGGAATTTTATTATTAATGAGTGATGCTGAAACAGGCCAATACTCTGATCAAACAAGCCTCATTAATTTCCCCAGGATTACAAGAGATAGGGGTGAATTTAGTGAGGAAGTGTTAGCTCTTGCTGGTGTTGATTTATTTGTCGCTGCAGATATCAACAATGATGGTTGGAAAGATCTCGTTATTATGGCTGTAGCAGGCGGTGAACGTGGTTCTTTTCCGTTGGTTTTATTAAATCAGGAGGGTACTGGTTTTGAGCCTTGGGATAGATTTAATAATGATGATGACCCAATAAAACCCAACCAGTGGACATCTTCACGAGGTGGCAAGGTAATAGATTTTGACAATGATGGTGACGATGATGTTATCGTCTTATGCTACTCAGACTGTTGGAACAGCCAATCTGAGTTTTATGATGAAAGCCGAAATAATGGTTTTATTTTGATCAATAATAATGGCGATATTCTAAAGGAAGAGATTATTCATTTCCCTATTGGTACTTTGGGCCAAGTTAATAAAAATGATGCTCTTGATGTGGGAGATATAAACGGAGATGGTTTTCCGGATATTGTTATATCACAAGGCAAGCTAGACCCCTATTACATCGATAGAGATCTCCAAATATTAATTAACCAAAATGGCGAATCTCTAATTGATGAAACCAGTGAAAGGATTGTGAACCTAAGAGATGACTATAATGGCCATCCTGAGGGGAATACCTATCTGTTTGATTACGATAATGATGGGGATTTAGATATCTTTGATTTCCAAGCTAATGTTCGTGATGGTATTTCGCAGTGGAATACAAATGCTCCAACCCAAGAAGATCAGACTTACCCATACTGGAAAAATGGCGGCGCTTTATTCATAAATGATGGAAGTGGTTTTTTTACGCACCTAGATGACGACCAAACATCAACAGGCGATTTGCCAAATTTGTTTGAAGCATGGCAATTTTCTACCTTTAACCAGCCATATTTTGTTTGCCCCATAGATTTTGGAGGAAACTTTGGTTACGGGTTTGGTTTTTCAGGCAGTGCTGGAGAACAAGCATCAAACATCAATTATCCAGAAGGGGTAATGTATGAAGATTATAACGCCAATGGGTTTGCAACTGGCAGGAAATTAACCGAGGAAGATGACCTTCAATCTTGGTATTACTAAAAAACTTTAATCTTTGACTTTGCCACACACTTGGCAAGTCTCGCCTTTTGATAGGTATACACCACCACAACTTGGGCTTAAAGGCTTGTTTTTAACAATCAATCCTATTGCCATTCCACAAATAGAAAGGGCAACAACAATAATTGCTAAAATTGCATTGGTCATAGTTGTATCATACTCCAACTCGATGATTGGATCGATTCACCATCTTCGTCAATAAAAATTACCGCAAGACCATTCTCATTGGCTAGTTTAAGACCTTGTTCTTTGCCTAAAACATAAAGAGCAGTTGCCCAAGCATCGGCTGTAGCTGCATCCTCTGCTGCGACCGTAGTTGACAAGATATTGCGAGGCCCATCACCCCAAATATGATTTGGCTCTCGATATTCACCAGATGTAGCAACAGAAATCCCTGTCTTGGGGGTTTTAAATGCGATATAAGGGGTTTTTTCACCCATGGAGGGTGTTTCTACGGCAAACACCCAATTATCGCCGTATTTTGTGCCTAAGGTTCTTATTTCACCACCAATTTCTATGAAGTAATTTTTAATTGCGTTGTTTTCTAATAAATGACCTATGCGATCAATGGCATAACCTTTTGCAATGCCAGAGAAGTCCAATCCGTTTTCATCATAGGGATCAAATGCACCCCCACTATCCTGAGAGATTTTGCTTGCCAAATTTAAAACATATATAAACTCTTCTGTCCTTATGACATCCTCGTTTCGATTAATTTTAGAAATAAGTGAGGTATCTTTATAAGTGGAAAAAACATAATCTATTCTGTTGAGCTCAGCATCTATTTTTTCTTTTAGATCATTAGATGGCTTTCCAGTAGTTTTGATGATGT
Organism: uncultured SAR86 cluster bacterium; assembly: GCA_902579195.1. Classification (GTDB taxonomy): domain Bacteria; phylum Pseudomonadota; class Gammaproteobacteria; order Magnimaribacterales; family TMED112; genus TMED112. The sequence continues at coordinate 10,543 of CACHFV010000004.1, forward strand.
AAGAAGTCCCATAAATCTCTCCTGAATAATTGCTGATCTCATCAGATGAGCAAGCACTAAGAAATATTATGGATATTAGTAAAGAAGCTCTAACCACCGAAGTCATCTAGCATTATGTTCTCAGGTTCAACCCCAAGATCTGTCAGCATTTTTATACAGCTTGAATTCATAATTGGTGGTCCACAAAGATAATATTCACAGTCCTCTGGAGCTTCATGTTTTGCCAAATATTCATCTTGAGTAACTTGGTGTATGAAGCCTGTAAGACCTTCCCAGTTATCTTCTGGTAAAGCATCAGACAAAGCTATATTGAATGAGAAGTTTTCATGTTCTGCTGCTAGTTTTTCAAAATCTTCTTTGTAAAAAATTTCCTTCATACTTCTGGCACCATACCAGTAGGAAATTTTTCTGTTGGAATTTAGCCTAATTAGCTGATCAAAGATATGCGATCTCATTGGCGCCATGCCGGCACCTCCACCAATAAATACCATCTCATTGTCTGTCTCTCGAGCAAAGAATTCACCGAATGGACCAAAAACTTTGACCTTATCACCAGGCTTAAGGCTAAACACATAGGAGGACATAATCCCTGGAGGAAAGTCTGTTCCTGGCGGTGGTGAAGCCACTCTGATGTTGAATTTTAAAACCCCTTCTTCTAATGGGTAGTTAGCCATTGAGTAAGCTCTAATGATTGGATCTGGGTTGGTCGCGACGTTGTCCCAAATTTTAAACCTATCCCAATCTTCATGATATTCCTTGGCTATATCAAAATCTTTATAGTTGATCGCTTGGTAGGCTGGCGCTTCAAGTTGCACATATCCACCAGCTCTAAATTTCACGTTTTCACCTTCTGGTAATTTAAGCACAAGTTCTTTAATGAAGGTTGCAACATTGTCGTTTGAAACTACTTCACATTCCCACTCTTTGACACCAAAAACTTCATCAGGGATTTGTATTTTCATATCGCTCTTTACTGGAACTTGGCATGAAAGTCTCCAATTATCGGTTTGTTGTTTGTAGTTAAAATGTGATTGCTCAGTTGGAAGAATTGATCCTCCACCATCGGATACTTGGCACTTACATTCTGCGCAGGTACCACCCCCTCCACAAGCTGAAGCCAAATAGATATTTTTCGCGGCTAATGTGCTCAGCAGTTTGCCGCCTGTTGGCACCGTTATGCTTTTTTCTGGATCACCGTTAATCTCAATTGTGACATCACCGGTAGAAACCAGTTGTGAACGTGCGAACATAACAAAAGCAACTAACAAAGCAACAATAAATGTGAAAGATAAAATTCCTAAATAGATATCCATTACAGCAGTATTCCTCCAAATGACATAAATCCAAAGCTCATTAAACCAACAATAACAAATGTAATTCCTAAACCTCGTAAACCCTCGGGTATATCGCTGTATTTTAGTTTCTCTCTAATACCTGCAAGCAACACAATTGCCAAAGCCCAACCAAATCCAGCACCAAAGCCATAAACCACACTTTCTGTAAAATTATAGTTTTTTTCTATCATGAAAAGGGACGCACCTAAAATAGCACAGTTAACAGTAATTAGAGGTAGGAAAATTCCTAAAGCGTTGTACAAAGCTGGCACATATTTATCCAAAAACATTTCAAGAACCTGAACAGCAGCAGCAATGACCCCAATGTAAGTTATAAGCCCAACAAACTCGAGGTTGGTATTTTCCAAGCCTGCCCAACTTAAGGCACCTTCTTTAAGCACATAGTTGTAGATAATATTGTTCAATGGAACAGTGAGAGTCAGCACAACAATGACCGCTATTCCAAGACCAAATGCTGCTTTGACTTGTTTTGAAATAGCAAAGAAAGTGCACATCCCTAAAAAGAGTGAAAGCGCAATATTTTCTATAAAAACAGTTTTAATAAAGAGGTTAAGCAAATCAGCCATCGGACGCCTCCTTCTTCACTGTAAGAGGTTTAAATGTGTGAGCCTTGAGTGGGTTTTCATTCGCCTCTACTTGGCTCTTACTGAAAGACCTAATAACCCAAATCATGATACCGATAATGATAAATGAGCTAGGTGGTAACAGAAGGAAGTTATTAACCTGATAGCTGTCTGGCATTACTTGCATACCGAAGAACGTACCGCTACCAAATATTTCTCTTACAGTAGCTACTACTAGCAAAACAAAACTGTATCCTAGACCATTTCCAAAACCATCAAGCATGCTTTTTATTGGTGGATTTTTCATGGCATAAGCTTCTGCCCTACCCATCACAATACAATTTGTAATAATCAGCCCAACAAACACTGATAGTTCTTTGCTGGCTTCATACGCATATGCCTTCAATAATTCGTCAACGATAATAACCAGGGAAGAAATAATCGTCATTTGAACGATAATTCTTATGTTGTCCGGTATGTGATGTCTAATTAATGAAATAAAGAAGTTTGAGAATGTAATTACTGACGTCAAAGCTATACACATGATGAGAGTTACATCCATTTTTACTGTGACAGCTAATGCTGAGCAAATACCCAAGATTTGCAGAGCTATTGGATTATTCTCAACAATTGGAGTAAAAAGCAGTTTTCTAGTTTCTTTCAGAGATATAGATTTCATATATTTTTAATCTCCTCACCCAAGTTCTTGATTACTGGTCCGTAGCCATTATCTCCCAACCAATACCTAATCATGTTTGTAACACCATTTGTCGTCAATGTAGCTCCAGATATTCCATCAATCTCATAGTCTGTTGATGAGGGTCCTTTTGTTACGTAGAGACCGACAGAACCGTCATTACTGTAAATTCTTTTCCCGTTCCAATCAGACTTCCAGTTTGGATTATCAACTTCGCCACCCAATCCAGGAGTTTCCTTATGCTCGTAATACTCTATGCCTTTTACTGTATTTAAATCTGAATCTAGCGATAAGTAGCCATATAAGGTTCCCCATAAGCCATATCCTCTGATTGGCAACACTATTTTTTCGATAGCCTCATCATCACTCAACCACACGTAAATTGGTGCAATGTTTTCTCTTCTCTTAATGATTGCTATGTCCTCTGATTTTGGAACTAAGCTTGATAGCTCGGGATTTGATGATGCTTTCAAGTGATCGTAACTATCCTCAATTGATACTAATTTATTGGTCTCAAAGTCAACATATAAGGTTTTAATTTTTGAGAACTCCTGATCAACTTTATCTGTAGCGATCCCTGCAGCAGCTAAAATCTTTACCTTCTTTTCATTCTCTTTATTGAGGTTTTGTTCATAGCGCACAGATACAGCTGTAACTGAAACAATTACAGCGCAGGCAATGCATGCTAGCAATGGGATTACTAATTTGTTCACGCGTTATACCTCTTCATTCTTTTGCCTGTGTTGTAGGAAGTTACGCAGAAATCAATTGCTGGAGCAAGAAGATTTGCAAATAAAATAGCCAACATCATGCCTTCAGGGAATGCTGGGTTTACAACCCTAATTAAAATTACCAATACCCCAATCGATAGACCATAGATCCATCTACCCATATTTGTGTTAGCTGCAGTGACTGGTTCGGTTGCCATAAAGACAAGCCCAAAAGCAAAACTACCTATGGTTAAATGCCACCACCATGGAACACTAAACATTGGGTTAGTTTCAGAGCCAATGAAATTAAGAAGACTGCTCATAACTATCATGCCTATGAGAGTACCAACAATTATTCGCCAGGATGCTATTTTTGCATACACCATGTAAGCTCCTGCAAGAAGGATTAATAGTGTTGAAGTTTCACCAACTGATCCTGGAATTTGTCCTAGGAAAGATTGCATCCAAGTGAAATTACTTTGTATGCCTGCTATACCCTCTTGAGCTCCAATACCTAAAGCTGTAGCACCTGAATAACCGTCAATCGCACCATTATCTGCGAGTGAGGATACCCAAACCATATCGCCAGATAGTTCAGTTGGATAAGCAAAATAAATGAAAGCTCTTCCTGTTAATGCTGGGTTAAGGAAGTTTTTACCAGTGCCGCCGAAGAACTCTTTTCCAACTACTATCCCAAATGCAATACCAGTTGCTGCTTGCCAAAGCGGAATATCTGGAGGGCAGCTCAAAGAAAAAAGGACTGTTGAAACAAAAGCACCCTCATTTATTTCGTGCCTTCTAACTGTGGCAAAAATTGCCTCACATGCGATGCCAACAATAAAAACTGTTACATAGATTGGAACAAAATATACCATCCCAAACCAAAACCTGTGGAAGTGATTATTAGCATCAGCACCAACAAGCTGAACAAGCCAATTATGCCAATCTCCAGTGTTAGTGAAGCCACCTTGAGCCATGTAATCTAAACCCCAGTAACCCATGTTGTACATGCCCCAAAACATGGCTGGGAACGTTGCTAGCCACACCACAACCATAACTCTTTGAATGTCTAATCTGTCCCTAATGTGTGTTTTGCCTGTAGTAGCAAGCTTTGCGGAAAAGAAAAAGTTTTGAACTACCTCGTAAAGATAGAAAAAATTGTTGTCTTTAGGAGGCCTATTTTTGTCAAAAAAGTTCTCTAAAAACTTCATGAAGTTTCCTCCTTCCAAATCATTTCCATACAATCATTAAATAGTGCCACATAGTCATATTTACTAGGGCAAACATATGAAAAAATGGCCATATCTTCCTCTGCCAAATCAAAAATGCCTAATTCTCTTAGAGCAACTAGATCACCAATTGCTAAAGATTTTAAAAAGAGTGTTGAGTCAATATCAAAAGGGTTTACTTCATCAAAGACACCAATCGGTACAATCGCTCTAAAACCACCGTTTATATTTGTGTCAAAAGAGAATGTTTCAGGCTTTAAAATGCTTGAAAGAAAGACATTTGAACTACTATGATCTTGTGCTCCGGATTTAAGCCAGTTAAAGAGTGTTGCCTTGGGTTCATCTGCAACCAAAGAAATTTGGTTAGAATGCCTTGTTAAATAATCAGAGTAATTATCTCCATACCTGCCATATAAAAGACTACCAGCAACTTTGCGAACCTCTCCATCGAAGGTTCCTGCTGCAATCTCTTGCATATTTGCACCAAGGTTTGTTTTTATTAATTTTGGTGAATTGCATGCTGGCCCACACAAACTGACATAATTTTCATTACAAAAATTGCCTGAGGCTAATGATTTTCCAATTCTCAAAACATCTTGCCAATTAATGGTCCATGTTTTGGTATTTTTTGTCATTGGCTGGATATTTTGAATATGAAATGAGCTATTTCCAGATGGGTATTTTCCATCAAAAATGTATTGTTCAACATCTAAATCTTCAAACTCTATATTGCTAGAAGTAGAAAGATAAACTTTTTGCTTTGTTAGTTCTTTGAGACAATCAAGGCCAATGGTGAAGGCATCAATTTCTTCAGAGATTACATTTGTTGGATCAGCCTCCAAAACATCTTTTTTACAGGCATTTATAAACATATAGTCTGGCTGTGTACCTAATTGAGGTACGCGATTAAATGGTCTTTCCAGGAAGGAATCCCAATGTCCTGCATTATTTAATTGATCGGTCATTGATTTTGATTTTGCAAAAGGCACAGGATCATGATTTGTTCGCTTAACAACAATAGAGACCAGAGCTCTTTTTTCTGCACGATTTATGCTGTCTATGGCCCCTGAAACAGGAGATCTGACATAAAAACCTGGATTTGTTTTGTCTTCAAAAAGAGGGTCGCCTTGGTTTACTGCATCCCCTTCTCTTATAAGGATTTTTGGTTTTAGGCCAAAATAATCATCAGATAAAACAGCAGAAAACTTGGTGTTGATTGAATCAATGTTGAAATTATTTACAGAACCGTGAAGAGGTACATTAAGCCCCCCTTTCATTTTTACTTTTTTCATTTACTGTTTTGGGTATCTTATTAAGTTAATACCAAGGACTTTTTTCAAAAGTCTAACTACTTGCTTGGAGTAACCATACTCGTTATCGTACCAGCAGTAAATAGTTACACTATTAAAATTGCTAATTGTTGCTTGTGAGTCAAATACAACAGCAAATTCATTGCTATAAAAGTCTGATGAAACTGCATCGATAGCATTAGAGTAGTCAATTGTAGTTTTAAGTTTTGAGTGAAATGCTACCTCTCTAAAACACTTATTGAGCTCTTCCACGGATACAGATTTTTTAACATTTAAATTCATGATTGCTAAGCTAACGTTAGGTGTTGGTACTCTAATGGCATTAGCTGTTAATTTGCCTTTCATTTCTGGCATAATCTGAGACACAGCTTTTGCTGCTCCTGTATCTGTAATCACCAAGTTCAATGCTGCACTTCGACCCCTTCGATCTGAGGGATGGTAGTTATCAATAAGGTTTTGATCATTTGTGTATGCATGTACTGTTTCAATATGTCCACTCTGAATGGTGTAATTTTCGTCAATTACTTTTAAAACTGGCACAATTGCATTTGTTGTACATGATGCAGCCGCAAGCATTTTGTCATCTGGGGATGCTTTATCATCGTTTACTCCATAAACAATATTTTTTACTTTCCCTAATCCAGGTGCGGTAACAATAACTCTTTCAACTGACGGATTTTTTACATGTTGTTTTAATCCATCTTCATCTCTCCAAGCTCCAGTGTTGTCCAAGATAGTAGCTTTCTTGATACCATATTTCTTATAGTCCACTTTTCGGGGATCATTTGAATAAATAATAGAAATTTCATTACCATTCACAATGAGCACATTATTTTGCTTGTTGACTCTAATTGTTCCTGGAAATGGGCCGTGAACACTATCATTTCTTAAGAGCCCAGCCCTTTTAATTAAATCATCTGGACTAGTGTTTTCTCGCACCACAATAGCCCTTAAACGCCACTTTGTGCCCGCACCTGTATCATTTATCAAGATCCTCGTAAGAATACGTCCAATGCGACCAAATCCATATAGAACTACATCCTTTGGTCTCAAAGGGTAGGACCTTTTTGTTCTCAGGTTTTCAGATAGTAATTTTTCAATGTATTCCTCTGGATTAACCTTTGGATTGTTCAGTAGGTAAACCACTATTTCACCAATATCAATTTCGCAAGGAAGTAGCTTCATTTTGGCTATTTGTTCTAGCAATGGGTAGGTTTCCAGCTCACTTAGCTCATTGCCTTCAACTTCACGAACAAACCTATGAAGCTTCATGATTTCTATTGCAGAACAATTTACTAATGAGCGTCCGTACATAAGGATACGTACTTCATTTCTAAAGAGTTTGCCAACAATTGGCACCATTGATTCGGCAAGAGCTTCTCTCCATTTCCAGTCGCCAAAGTAGTCATCGACCTTTGGACGTCTTCTTTTGTCTGGATTAAATCTCTTTACCAAAATTAACTATCGCTATATTTTTTGAGGTAATAATCAGGATTACCGAACAAATGCGAAATGGCAACTAGTCTCTTAAGGTAGTGACCAATGGACATCTCTTCTGTACATCCCATACCGCCATGCATTTGCACAGCTTCTTCACCAACAATTTTACCTGCTTTACCAATTTGATTTTTAAGACCAAAGATAAGCTTTCTTTTCTCACCAGAGTCTTCTGTTGCAAGCACTTTGAGTAAGAATGATTTTGTAAACTCTGTTTCCATGAACATGTCGACCATTCTGTGCTGCAATGCCTGGAACTTAGAAAGTGATTGGCCGAATTGCTCTCTTTGCTGTGTGTATTCAATGGTGAGTTTGTATGATTTTTCCATTGCACCAACTGCTTCTGAGCTAACACATACTATTGCATCTAAGATAGTTTCTTCTAAAATTTCGAGTGCATTTTCTACTGAAAATACAGCATCACATTTGCAATTTTCAAGGACAAGATCACCTGAAACAAAACCATCATAGGTTTTATAATTAACAACTTTTACACCATCAGAAGACCTATTGACCAGGCCAAAAGCATAACCATCGCCTGTTTTTCCAAAGACAAGGAAATGATCAGCATTTCCTGCGTTAAGTACTGTGCTTTTTGTTCCGTTTATTTGGCCATCTGAGCTTATGGTTGCATCAACATTATCGAGATTGAAGCCTTTCATTGGCTCATAGTTAGCCAAAGAAATTTGAGTTTCTCCTGAAACAATCCCGGCAATCAATTCATCGGCATTTTCAAGATTGGATCTTTTCAAAACACCACCAGCTAACACAACGTTTGCCAGGTAAGGCTCAACAACTATAGCTTTACCAAATTCCTCAAATATTAAGCTGAGGTCGGTATGACCTCCGCCTAAACCACCTTGTTCTTCTGAAAAAGGTATTGCAAGCAATCCTAGTTCAGCAAACATTTTCCAATGCTCAGGGTTCGAACCATTATCTGAGTTCACTGTTTTCATTCGTGTTTCAAAATCGTAATCAGTAGTGCAGAATTTAGAGACCATATCTCTAAGCATGTTCTGCTCGTCTGTGTAACTTAAATTCATTGTTCCCCCTAAATACCTAAGACAGCTTTCGCTATGATATTTTTCTGAATTTCATTTGTTCCGCCATATATTGTTACTTTCCTAAAGTTCAGATATTTTGGAGCACTTTGTTGTGCAGATTTTTCTGCTGCCACTTCAATATCTGTAAACCCATAAGGACCTCCATAAGGCATTGCTTCATGTCCTGCCAATTCAACTGCCAAAGAAGTTATTCTCTGCTGCAGCTCGGTTCCTTTAATTTTAAGTAGAGATGACTCTGCCCCCGGACTTTTGCCCTCACGCTGAGCTGCTAAACCACGCAGTTCAGTCATTTCAAGAGCATCAAGATCCAACATAAATTGTGCGACCTTGGCCTTAAAAGCAGGATCATCTGCAACTGGAGTATCGCCATGAAAGACATTTTTTGCCTTGTTAACAAGCTTATTGATGTTTCTTCTCATCTGAGGAGCGCCGGCAATTGAACTTCTTTCGTGGAATAGTAAGAATTTAGCATAAGTCCAGCCCATCCCCTCTTCCCCAACAACGTTTTCTGCTGGGACTCTTACATTGTCAAACCAAATCTCATTTACTTCATGGTCACCATCAAGCGTAATAATAGGTTTAACTTCAATGCCAGGTGTTTTCATATCAACCAAAATAAATGTAATGCCCTCTTGTTTTTTACCAGAGTCATCAGTTCTGACTAGCACAAATATCCAATCTGCATGCTGTCCAAGAGTTGTCCATGTCTTTTGACCATTGATTATGTAATCGTCGCCGTCTCTCACAGCTTTTGTTTTCAATGACGCTAAATCGGAGCCTGATCCAGGTTCTGAATACCCTTGGCACCACCAATCATCGAAATTAAGAATTCTTGGAAGAAAACGCTTCTTCTGTTCTTCAGAGCCAAATGTCCAGATAACTGGTGCAACCATTTGCAAACCAAAAGGCACAAATGTTGGGCATCCTTCAAGAGCAAGCTCTCTCAGGTAGAGATAAACTTTTGTTGCATCCCAGCCAGTGCCACCATGCTCAACAGGCCATGAATGTCCCATCCATCCTTTTTTGGCAACGCATTTATGCCACTCGACAATTTCTTCTCTTGTTAATTCGTCCCCATTGTGCATTTTTTCTTTGATGTGCTTTGGATACTCATTATCGAGAAATGCTCTTACTTCATCCCTAAAAGCTAGGTCTTCTTTTGAAAAATTTAGATCCATGATTTACCCTCTTCCATTCCTAAAAATAATTATTAATTTGTAACCTAAAATAGGTTATTCTGAAATATAAATTCAATTGGTATTAAAAACTTTATGCGCCTTATTTTCAAGTATATAGCGATATTTCTGCCCTTCTCTTTGTTCACTCAGGAAGTTGATCAAATTGAGGTTGTTAAGGTGGAGGTTGCATCAATCATATGGAAAAATCAAAAAACATCAGAGAATTTTCCAACAGTTGACTCTAATGTTCTGGCTGAAGAGGTTCTGGTAATTGAATCTCTCGAAAAGCCAATAATTAATCTTGAAACTATTGAAATTGATGAAAGTAGAATTGTTTTTGATTTTGAATATTTAGATGACTTTGTCGCGGATGCTGGTAATGAAGTAGCAGTCGAAGAAAAAGATATACCAGCCCCAAGCTTCTACCGAAGGATTGACCCTGAAGAACACGAGCTTAATGGCACAATGCGAAGAATATCTAGAGTTGACGATCTTGAGCTAGACAATCATAAGTCCTGGTATCAGCCACTTGATTCTGAGGAGAATGTGCCCTTTATTCTTGTATCAGAAGAAAATAATCAGTGTGTTGTGAAGGTCTTTAAATCAAGGTTTCCTAGAATCCATGCTAAATGTGCAATGGGCCCTGATTCACTTATAGAAACCTACAAAATGACAAAGTCTGAATACAACGTAAAGTCTTTGATAGGAAGTTTTCAAAATGAAGAATCAGATGAGTTGTCTGAAGAATCTTTTGAGTTATTTAGTCTAGATGAGCAAAGAAGAATAAATCTTAACGAGCTACATTATTTTGACCATCCTAAAATTGGTCTTCTTGTAGCAGTGTATAGCTATCCAAAAGATATTTCACCTTGAGGTTCTGGGCTTTCCAATATACGAGCATGACAAAGAAACTGTGCCATCAGCATTTGCCATTGTTCTGATTTGGTCATCAAAGTTGCAAAGCCTGTTCTCAAGATCTTTTAGGTAATCAATTTCAAGTTTTGGTATGTAGACAATATCTTTTTCTTCACATTTTTTTATATCTTGGTTGATTGAGTCAAATTTGACCTCACAAACCTTGCCTTCAGCAGAAACTGACATGGACAATAAGGTTAATAATATAAAACTACTTATAGTACGCATTTTCATTATCTGAATGATCTGTAACATCTTTAACTCCCTTAATATCTGGAACCTTTTCCATTAATGTTTTTTCAATTCCTTCTTTCAGTGTCACATCAACCATACCACAGCCTTGGCATCCACCACCAAATTGCAGCACAACCATCCCGTCATCAGTGATACTTTCCAGTTGCACATTGCCTCCATGAGCGGCAAGTTGAGGATTAACTTCATCATACAAAACATAATTAACCTTATCTTCTAACGTTGCATCATTGCCTATTTTAGGCACTCTTGAACTTGGTGCTTTGATAGTAAGTTGGCCTCCAAAATTATCTTTGTCGTAATTAACTTCGGCATCTTCTAGAAAGGATAGGCTCCGCTCCTCAATATACAGAGAGAAATTTTCAAATTTTATTTCGTGGTCAGATGAAAGGGATTCATCTTGCTTGCAGAACGCTAAGCATGTTTCAGCTTTTGGAGTGCCAGGGTCAGAAACAAAAATACGAATGTCACATGGGAAATCTTTCTTCTGAATAAGCTCAAATAAATACTCTTGAGCAGTTGCAGTGACATTTATCATTATTACTATGTATATATTAAATGAAGATTTTAAACGATTTATTCTCTCTTTTGTTAGGAACAGGAGAAGAAAAAAACTTAAAGACCTTGATAGAAGAACAGCCTTTATCAAGGATCATTATATATCTGGGATTAATTCTAGTGGGCTTTGTAGCACTAATTGCTACGATTGTTTCAATATTGCTCTAAAGCTTTGATTCTAGCTCAGGTAACGCCTCAAATAAATCAGCCACTAATCCATAATCAGCAACTTTAAATATAGGTGCTTCCTCGTCTTTGTTAATAGCTACGATAGTCTTCGAATCCTTCATCCCGGCTAGATGTTGTATTGCTCCTGAAATTCCAACAGCAATGTAGAGATCTGGAGCAACAGATTTACCTGTTTGGCCAACCTGATAGTCATTTGGAGCAAATCCAGAATCTACAGCAGCTCTGGAAGCCCCCACAGCAGCATTTAATTTGGTTGCCACACCATCTAAAAGTGCAAAATTTTCCTCATTTTGCATGCCACGGCCTCCCGAAATTACAATATCAGCGGCTGTCAATTCAGGTCTATCGGAAACAGTAAGTTCATTTTTTACAAAACTTGCTTTAGAAGTGCTATTTTCTGGTATTGAAAGCTCTTGTACTTCAGCATTTCCGCTACCTACTACAGCTTTATCAAAGGCAGTTGTTCGAATTGTTAGAGCATTTTTTTCTTGATTTGATTTAACTGTTGCAATGCATGAGCCTGCATAGATTGGTTTTTTAAATGTTGAGCTATCTATAATTTCAGTAACCTCTGATATTTGCTGAATATCCAACAATGCTGCTGCTCTAGGCAGGTTGTTTTTACCTGATGTACTGGAGCTTGCAAGGAAATATGTATAGTCAGAAGAGGCTTCAACGATGCATGCTGCTAAATCTTCAGCCAGCTCATTTTCAAACGCCTGATTACTAAAATGTAGAACCTTCTCCACAGCGTCAACAGATTTTGCATGATTAACAACATCACCTGCTCCGTTTGAAGCAACAAGCATATCAACTGGTGCTCCAAGCTCTTTTGCTGCAGCAACCACACTCAATGTTGCAGCAGATATTTCCTTTCCATTATGTTCTGCTATGACTAGTGTTCTCATATTATTTTCGCCTCATTTTTTAGCTTATCTATTAGCGCATCAACACTTTCGACCTTAACTCCTTCTTGTCTTTCTGGAGGAAGCTCTACCGAGATAGTTTCAACGTTGTTGCTAATTTCAACGCCCAGATCGTCAACACTTAGTTCTTCTAGAGGTTTTCTTTTGGCCTTCATAATATTTGGCAAGGAAGCATACCTTGGTTCATTTAACCTTAAGTCTGTTGTTATTACTGCTGGCAATGGAGCTGATAAAGTTTCTAGGCCTCCATCTATCTCTCTTGTAACATCTACTGAGCCTCCATTTAGATTAAGTTCAGATGCAAAAGTGGCCTGAGGCAATCCTGTCATAGCTGCGAACATTTGACCTGTTTGGTTGTGGTCACCATCAATGCCCACTTTACCCATGATCACTAAGTTCGGACTCTCTTTTTCGTAAACTTTAACCAATACTTTGGCAACAGATAGAGGCTGAAGGCTTTGTTCTGTTTTCACTAAAATTGCTCGATCAGCCCCTAGCGCAAGCGCTGTTCTAAGTTGTTCTTGATGCTTATCATCTCCAATGGTAACAACTACAATCTCATCGGCTTTTCCAGCCTCTTTTAATCTTATGGCCTCCTCTACTGCAATTTCACAGAAAGGGTTCATAGCCATTTTGACATTATTTAGGTCAACATCTGTATTGGTTTGATTGGGTCTGACCTTGACGTTGTAGTCATTTACTCTTTTAATGGGAATCAGTATTTTCATATATTTAAAAATAATCAATTAGTAATATATAGGAAAAAGGTAAAAAATAAATACTTGGGCTACGAATATGGAAAGAGAATCTATGGATTACGATGTCGTCATAGTTGGCGGCGGACCATCTGGACTATCAGCAGCAATAAGACTTGCACAAAACTTCAAAGAAAAAAACCTAGACAAAACTATTTGTGTGCTCGAAAAGAGTGCGGAAATAGGTGGCCATATATTGTCAGGTAATGTTTTCCAAACAACCGCATTAGATCAGTTAATTCCGGACTGGAAAGATAAAGGCGCCCCACTCGGAGTCAAGGTAAAAAAAGATGTTTTGAAGTTCCTAGTAAATGAAAAGTTTGGCATAGATATACCTTCCTTTGTTATGCCGACTATGCAGAACCATGGAAACTACATAATCAGTTTAGCTAATCTATGTCGCTGGCTATCTGAGCAAGCTGAATCACTAGGTGTCGACATTTTTCCAGGCTTTCCAGCAGCTGAAATTATATACAAAAATGAGCGTGTTGCAGGGGTAATAACCGGGGATATGGGCGTCGATCAAGATGGCAATAAAAAAGACTCATATCAGCCGGGGATGGAGATTTTGGCTAATGAAGCAACAGTTTTTGCTGAAGGGTGCCGAGGCCATTTAGGCAAACAGCTCATAAAAAAATATGGTCTGGATGAAGGCAAAGATCCACAACATTACGGCATAGGCTTTAAAGAAATTTGGGAAATAGATAGCAGCATGCACGAAGAAGGTTTGGTAATGCATACCAATGGGTGGCCACTACCCAACAATACACCAGGCGGATCATACATGTACCATGCTGAAAATAATCAAGTATTGCTTGGGTTGGTTGTACCTTTGGACTATGAAAATCCACACATGAGCCCGTTTGATGAATTTCAAAAATGGAAAACACATGCTGGCATTAAGAAGTATTTAAAAAATGGAAAAAGACTAGCCTATGGAGCAAGAGCGCTGATTAAAGGCGGTTTGCAAAGCCTCCCGAGCATGGAATTTCCAGGCGGATATTTGGTTGGCGACAATGCGGGCACACTAAACTTCTCAAAAATCAAAGGTTCACACACAGCTATGAAATCAGGTATTGTGGCAGCAGATGTAATTACTGGAAACTTGCAAGGAGAAAGCCTTAGCTTAAATGAAAGCATCAAGAAATCATGGCTTTATAGTGAGCTGCATAAATCTCGAAATTTTGCACCGTTTTTCCATAAGTTTGGGGGGTTAATTGGAGCAGCATTCAATGCTATTGATCAATTCATTTTTCGAGGTAAAATGCCATTCACATTGCACCACCCTACCCCAGATCATGAGTGCATGAAGCCAGCAAAAGACTGCAATAAAATTGACTATCCTAAATACGATAATGAAATAACCTTCGACAAGTTGAGTTCGGTTTATCTTTCAAATACATACCATGAGGAAGAACAACCATGTCATCTTGTACTGAAAGACATTTCTCTGCCCATCCAAAAGAATTTAGAGCTGTATGATGAGCCAGCGCAAAGGTATTGTCCTGCTGGTGTTTATGAAATTGTTGAAGAAGATGGTGCAAAGAGATTTCAAATCAATTCCCAAAACTGCATTCACTGCAAAACTTGTGACATTAAAGAACCTTCTCAAAACATCAATTGGGTGACTCCAGAAGGTGGTGGTGGACCCAATTATCCAAATATGTAGTAATCTATTACTACTATGAAATTTGGACAATTATTAAGCGTTGTAATTATTGCTGGGCTGGTCGGAATAGCATCAAATATTGGCTATACCTATTTAACAACCGAAAGACCAAACTCAGATCAGTTAAAATTTGAGGAATTCCTAAACAAAAACTGGGAAGATACTCTTGAGAAAAACCCTATATTTGCTTCACTGCTTGGTGATAAGCGATACGATGACAAAATTACCAGCAACTCAGTGGAAAACTTTTTTCTTAACAGGGATTACGAAAAATATGTTCTCGACATATTAACTTCAATTGATCCAGATAATCTTTCTTCCGACGATCAGCTTAACTACCGATTGCTCGTTTTAGATTATGAGACAAGTCTAGAAAGCAGAGAGTTTCCAAGCTATTACATGAGGCTTAATCAGAGAGGCGGCGTTCAAGATTATTATGATATGGGCAACAGGCTTAATTTCACTTCAGCGGAGGATTATGAAAATTGGTTCAAAAGAGTCCAAGGCTATACCCAGAATGTTAAAAACTCATTAAAAAACAACATGGAAGGACTAGAGTATGGGTACACACAGCCCAAACTTGTGACTCGTGGAGTGACGGCGCAAATTAAAGTTCTGCTAGAGAAAGATATTAATGATCACCCCTATTTAAAAATATTTAAAGGATCATTTGATGTAATGCCTGAGGATGAGGCGAATGATCTCCTTAACCGAGTAAAGACATACATTGCAGAAGAACTAAACCCTGCTTACCAGGCTTTATATGACTTTTTAGTGGATGATTATCTGCCGAATTCACGAGATTCTGTCGGCATTAGTGATGTTCCTGGTGGTAAAGAATGGTACGAATATCTTGCACGTTATCATACCACTACAGATCTTACACCCGATGAAATTCATGAGATCGGTTTGCGCGAAGTAGCAAGAATCCGAGCAGAAATGGAAGATGTCATAGAGAGTGTTGGCTGGGAAGGAGATTTTCGTTCATTCTTAGAGTTTTTAAGAACAGATCCACAATTTTATTACGAAACAGGTGAAGAGCTTTTGCAGGCATATAGAGCCATGTCCAAAGAGATTGATATGTACATGCCTACCCTCTTCAATAAGTTACCAAGAGCACCATATGGCGTGATTCCCATTCCAATGGAATCTGCACCATTTACAACTACTGCTTACTACAATTCTCCGAGTGCAGGCAGGCCGGGTTATTACTATGCAAATTTGTATCAGCCAGAAACAAGACCGAAATATGAAATTCCAGTCCTTTCAGTTCATGAAGCTGTGCCAGGGCACCACCATCAAATCGCATTGGCTCAGGAATTGGAGAACGTTCCAAAATTTAGAAACTATTTGAGCTTCACCTCATTTGTTGAAGGTTGGGGTCTTTATAGTGAACAGCTTGGTGAAAGCATGGGTCTTTACGATGATCCTTACGATAAGTTTGGTCAATTAACTTACGATATGTGGCGTGCTATAAGATTAGTTGTTGATACTGGCATGCATTACAAAGGCTGGTCCAGACAAGAAGCTGTCGATTTATTTTTAGAGAATACTGCTAAATCACCACAAGACATTAGCAATGAGGTTGATAGATACATCGCTTGGCCAGGGCAAGCTTTGGCTTACAAAATTGGTCAGTTGAAGATTATGGAGCTTAGAGACAAGTCAAAAGAGGCTTTGGGTGACAAATTTGATATCAAAGACTTCCATGACCACATCTTAAGTTTTGGTTCTATTCCGATGAGTATTCTTGAAGAAAAAGTCGATGAGTTTATCGAAGAAAATAAATAACTCTAATGGCACAGCTTTTCAAAAGCTGGTTTGGCATGAGATGACAAAAATTCCGCAAGGAAAAACCATTACGTACAAAGAGCTAGCTGAAAACATAGGCAGACCCAAAGCTTACAGAGCAGTAGCAAATGCTTGTGGTGCCAACCCCTATCCCATTGAGGTGCCGTGCCATAGAGTGGTAGGCAGTAATGGCTCTATAGGCGGTTTCTCAATGAAAGGCGGAATAAAGAAAAAAATTGAGCTTCTTAATCAAGAAAACAATTACGAATTCAGGTAGAAATACTCCCCATCAGATTCAAGATACATAGATTTACCATCTTGCTTTGATTCACTGATAATTTTGTAGAACACATTCCTGCTCAAGAGCGCATATATTTGGTCTCTAAGCTTAATTTTAGGGTAAGGCTGGTGGTTAATCATCTCAACCGTAAGAGGTTGTTTCTTGGTCAATTTAACCCATTCCTCTGTATTTGTTTGAAAAAAGTAATCCCCACCCTCTTGTTTGTAGTCAATTACGCTAAAAACTTCTTTTTCGACCACAATAGGAATTTTCTCTACCGGAGTAACTGCATAATACTTGCCATCCTCCCATTTAATTAGCTTTGAAAAGAGTTTAACCATTGAGGCTCTCTCTATTTTCGAGTTGTTGTAATACCACTGAGCATTGCCATCAATTTTGAATTCTGCGCCCTCACACAGCTCAGGATTCCATTTCTCTACTGGATATTCGTCAAGTTTGAGAAGGTTTTTTTCTATTGCATTTAAATCCATACATAAACCCCTAAGCTCAAACCTATTAACACCAGAAATAATGAAGACATTCTAGTAATTATTTTTTGAACTGCAGCATTTAAAAATGCCTTACTTCCGTAATGCAAAGAATAGCTTAATACACAAAACCAAAGCGCAGTAGCCAGGAAAAAATATAGTGAAATTGATATTTGAAAAGTGACAGATGCATCAAGAATAATGCCCCCAAAAAGCGCAGCAAAAAATATAAATGCCTTGATATTTAGAAGATTGACCATCAAACCACCCATAAAACTTTTTTGAAAAGAAAATTGTTCAGCATTGCTCTCGTAAGCAATAGATTTTGAATCATTAGCGCTGAACCCCATGAGACCCAAATAAACCAAATAGCAGCTACCTACTGTACCTATAACTAGATATAGAGATGGAATTCTGTCATAGAGAAAATCTAAACCTATCATTGCAAAGATGCATTGAAAAAAAACGCCTAACCCAATGCCGATTGAAGATACGATGCTGCTGCGTAAACCCTTTTCAAAATTGCTTTTAACAATATAAAAAAAATCTGGACCTGGTGAAATAACGGCAACCAAGTGGGCAAAGGCAAGGCTTGTAAAAAGAGTTAAATTCATAAATATATTGGTTCTCTTTCTAGGATAACTCCAAAGTTATCGTGCACTGTTTTTTTAGCTAAATCCTCAAAATTTTTAACATTTGAGGCATCACATAAGCCATTACATATTAAAACTAAGGAATGTTTGCTGGACATGCCCACATTTCCAATCATGGCTCCTTTTAAACCTGAAGCTTCCAAGATTTGTGCTGCAGACAATTTATAATTTCCATCATCCAAAACCTGGAAATTTAAGCTTTGCAATTTGTCATTACTATGAAAGTCTTTGTCAGACATAATTGGATTCTTGAAGAAACTGCCAATATTTGGAAAGTCTGTTGGATTTGGCAATTTTGCATCTCTTATTTCTCTGACAATCTGAACAAAATTAGCTTCATCAGCTGGGTTGGTATTTTCCAAATCTTTATATGTTATTAGCGGTTTAAATTCTGATGAAAGTTTTAACGTCACCTGCAGAATAATAAGATGTGGATTGGATTGAAAAACACTTGATCTGTAGCTGAAACCACAATCACTTGCACTTAATACAACTTCTTTTAGCGTCTTTAAGTCAAAGCACAAAACTTCCTCTAGAAGATCAGATAGCTCGACACCATAAGCCCCAATATTTTGCACTGGCGCAGCTCCGACAGTGCCTGGTATGCCTGCCAAATTTGCTAATCCGCAGTATTTTTTTTCAACACAAAAATCAATAAGATCATCCCAAATTACAGCAGCTCCAGCCGTAACAAGAATATTATTCTTTACCTGCTTTTCACTGATAGATTTATCAGATGATTTAATAACTAACTTATTAAAAACTCGTGGAAAAATTGTGTTTGTTCCTGCTCCAATTATTTGAACATGAGCATCCATTGTTTTAGTCTCAGCATGCAGTTTGCGGAGGTCATCACTGGCATTAAAAAAGGAGAAAAATTGTGCCTTGGACTCAAGGCCAAGATTATTTGCATTTGTTAAATTCTGTTTAATTATTTTCAATTTGCTCAATAAGTATTTTAAATTTTTCTAAATCTTCAGGCGTATCAATACCAATCGATTTATGATCTTCAACCACTAAAACATGGATGTTGTGATTATTATCAAGGGCCCTCATTTGCTCAAGCTTAAGGGTTTTTTCATTGGGACTTTGTGGAAGGCTCGAGAATGTATTTAAGAAGCCCACGGAGTATGCATATACACCGATATGATGAAATGTATTGTCCATATCATCTGTTGCTTTTCGAAAAAAGCTAACAGCCATATTCTCACTGTCTATACGAACCTTTACCTTATTTACGTCAGCCTCGTTTTCTGATGATTCAAACGGCTTGCAAATGGTTGCATAATTGCTTCCATTTGAATGAACAAAATCAGCTAACTTATTCACTGAATTTATATCAATTAAAGGTTCATCGCCTTGTACATTTATCAACATTAAATCCTCAGGGAGGTTTTGATATTTGGTGTATTCGGCCAATCTGTCTGTTCCAGATTCGTGCACTGATTGAGATAGAAAACAATCACCCCCAAGGCCAGAAATTAAATCAAAGATTTCTGTTGAATCAGTGATAACAGTAACAGTGTCAGCGCTACTCTCCAAGCAGCGTTCCCATGTTCTCTGTATGATCGT
Organism: uncultured SAR86 cluster bacterium; assembly: GCA_902579195.1. Lineage (GTDB taxonomy): Bacteria > Pseudomonadota > Gammaproteobacteria > Magnimaribacterales > TMED112 > TMED112. The sequence continues at coordinate 30,194 of CACHFV010000004.1, forward strand.
TTTACCATTAACATTGCGTAATAGTTTTTGCTCTAATCGAGATGATTCGAGTCGGGCTGGAATGCATATTTTGTACCCATTAGCCATTTATTTTCTCAGTTATAAGTTTTGTAATATTGGTATTAAGTTTGACCTTCATTCTTAGGTACCAAGCATTTGAAATGGCATGCTTGTCTGCCATTCTGGCAGCATCCTTTTCTGTGGTGAGCAATGGTCTTTCAAAATCAAATTCAAGATCGTTTTTGGTAAAGTAATGATGGTCGTCAAACACCTTGTAATTAAAATTAATTTTAAGATTGTTTAAGGTTGATAAGAACCTATTTGGGTTAGCAATGCCAGAAACTACATTAGCTGTTTTACCAAATGGGTAGTTCTCTATCGGAAAAGATTGTCCAGTTTCTATGTTGACCCAAGCCTCTGGCTCTAACTCAAAGAATTTTTCATTGCTATTTGTTCTGCCACTAAAAATAAAAAGATCAACATCTTTAGTTCGCCACATGTTGTCTCTAAGTGGTCCAGCAGGCAGGAATAGTTGGTTGCCAAAATTTCTATTGGCATCTTCAACAATAATTTCAAAATCTCTTCTAAGAGCTTTATGTTGTAGTCCATCATCAGAGATTGCAATATCGCAATCAGTCATACGCTCAAGGAACGATAAAGCTCTTGCTCTATCTTTATCTACCACAACGTTAAATCCTCGCTTGTAGTGAAATATAGCTTCATCCCCAACCTCTTTAGCAGTCGTGTCTTCGTCTACTAATTTTGTGCCAGTAAATTTTCCTTTGTATCCTCTAAGAATTATTCCTGGCTTATAACCAGTATTTTTCAGATCAGAGGCAATTTGGTTCACAAGTGGTGTTTTTCCATTACCACCCACTGTGACATTCCCAACAACTATGACAGGAATTTCACTGATGCTTGATTTTCTTGCTTTGAAGAAAGTGTTTTTAATAGTGCTGCCAATCCAATAAAGAAAGCTCAACGGCGATAATGCAATGTTTCCAAAACTGACAGAATTCCAAAAATCTTTAGACTCAGTGATAATTGTTGGCACAAAATCATCTTCAACAGGCTTGGGTGTTTCCTCTTCAATTATCTCTGGCTTACCTTGAAGCACATTATAGAGACCCTCTTCTTTAATCAATTCAGCGTGCGTACCAGTTTGTGTGATTTCTCCATCTTCCAGGACACAAATTTTGTCTGCCTTTTCAACAGTGCTTAATCTGTGCGCAATGATAAAAGTTGTTTTATTGGCAGAGGCTCTTTCGATGGCTTGTTGTATTTCTTTTTCTGATTCATTATCTAGGGCAGAAGTAGCTTCATCAAAAACTAATATAGATGACTTTTTAAGCAAAGCTCGAGCAATTGCTATCCTTTGTTTTTCCCCGCCAGACAGAAGCGTACCGTTATCACCTATGACCGTTTGAAACCCATCAGGTAGATTCATAATAAATTCATAGGCATTGGCTTCTCTTGCTGCTTGAAAAACTGCTGTATCTGATACCTCATCCAAGCCATACGCAATGTTATTCATCACCGTATCATTGAATAGGGTTGGATCTTGTGAAACAAAGGAGATGCTTTGTCGCAAGTCCCTTAGTTTGATTTTATTAATGTCGTAACCGTCAATAGTTATTCTTCCTTGAAAATCCTCGTAAAACCTGTTCAAAAGATTCACGATTGTTGACTTGCCGCTCCCGGAACGACCTACAAGCGCTATTGTTTCGCCCTGCTTTGCATCTATGGATATGTTTTTAAGCACTTGATCACCATCTTCATGGTAGGAGAAAGATACGTTTTGTATCGAAACTTCCCCTGCTAATTCTTTATTTAAATCGAGGCCCTCAGCATAGTTCTCAGGCTTTTTATCTATGGACGAGAATATATCTTCAGCTGCAGCCAATCCACGCTGTATAACGGCATTTAAGCTGGATAACTGACGAATTGGTCGTGCCATTAGGCCAGCAGCAGTAAAAAAGGCTACAAAAGACTCTGAAGGCAAGTTTAATTCGTCAAGATTGGTAAGTGCAAGATAACTCATTGATGCCAGAGCAAGAGCCACAAAAACCTGAATTAAAGGAGTTGTTAGATTACCAGTACTCTCCATTTTCAAGTTTTGTTTTAAATTCTCATCATTTGCTTGTTTAAACCTTGTTTGCTCTCCATCTTCATTACCAAAAGATTTAATCTCTCGCGCACCTGTTGCAATCTCATTACTCACTTGAGTAACCAATCCCATCACATCCTGGATTTTCTTTGCTACTTTTCTCAATCTTCTGCCAGCGATGGAGACAATTATTCCAATCAACGGAGCAATTACTAGAATCACAATAGTGAGTTTCCAACTTAGATATAGCAGGTATATAAATAATCCAACCAATAAGAACCCTTCTTTTACAAGTATTTTTAGTGCGTTTGTCGCAGCACCAGTAATTTGATTAGTTGTAAAAATTATCCGATTAACAATCTCACCTTTTGATGCTTGATCAAAAAAGCTCATTGGCTGATAGAGCAAGCTTTTGATTAAATCTTCACGCAAATTATGAACAACCTTCAGGCCAACATTTGCCATAAAAAAGTTTCCAACATAAAACCCAATACCTCTAATGATTGAGATAGTTAATAGGAAAAGAGCAAGATTGAGAGGGTTTAGATTGTTTTGTGATCCATCATTGATGTAACCAATAACTTGTTTTAACCACTCTACTGCCGATATATCTGCGGCTGCAAAAAGGATAAAGCCAACGATGCTTAGCATAAAAAGCGCTTTATGCTTAAAGGTGTATCCAAGCAATCTGCTGTAAAGTGCCTTATTCATTTAAACCTTTATTTTCTATATTAAGAATTTTATCAGCCCTTTGAGCAAAGGGTAAATCGTGTGTTGCATAGATTACAAGAGAATTATGCTCTCGGGCATAATCAAGGATAAAATCCTGAACAATTAAACTATTGGATTGATCAAGGTTTCCTGTTGGTTCATCCAAAATCAAAATTTTTGGATTTGATGCAAGCGCTCTAGCAATTGAAGCTCTTTGCTTCTCTCCCCCAGATATTTTTGAAGGATACTTATCTTTGAGCTCAAAAATGCCTAATTTCTTTAGTATGTTATTTATTGAATCATCATCTTTTTCAAATAAAGTTGCAAAACAATTTTCATAGACGGTTAAATTTTCCAGGAGATAATGAAACTGGTAAGCAAAACCAAAATTATCTCTTCTAAGCAAACTCTTTTCATCGCTTGAGAGTTTATGAAGAATCTTATCGCTTATAGATATTTCTCCATCATCGTAACTGTCCAAACCAGATATTAAGTTCAAAAATGTTGTTTTACCTGAGCCTGAAGACCCTACAATACTATAGGTATTTGATGCTTCAAAAGTTAAATTAAGGTCAAGAAATACTTCCTGATCCCCATATGATTTCTTCACTCCCTTCAGGCTTATCATGGGTTGTTAATAATCTCCACAGGATTCATTTTTGCTGCTTTTCTAGCTGGCAACATTCCAAACAATATGAGTAAAAACAAAGTGATTATATTGATGATTAAAACCTGATCAAAACTAAAAATTGATGGGAAGTAATCTAGATAATAAACACTCAAAATTGAGATATTGAATGCTTCTGAAAGAAAATTTAGCATCTCAGTTATATTGGAAGCCATTAAGTAGCCAATGATATTTCCAAGCACAATCCCAAAAAAACCAATCGTGAAAATCAGCTGAATAAATATTCTTTGAATATTAAATTCTGAATAGCCAATAGTTCTAAGAATCGCAATTTCTTTTTCATTATTTTTAATGAGGTTATTTATCGACATTAATAAGCTAAAAATTGCAACGAGAAGAATAAGCGACATGAGCATGGACATCATGATTCTTTCAAGTTGAACAGCTCTGAATAAACCCCCATATTGCTGTTCCCATGTAGACACTCTCAGAAAACGATCTGTGTCTATACTATTCAATGCATTTCTACCTGTTTCACGTGCAAGCAAAACATCATCAAGTTTTGCCTCAATCGCTGTACCGTTGTTAGGCTGAATAAGCATTTTGAACGATTCTAGGCCAATCAAGGCATAATTGCTGTCTACCTCTGAACCAACAGAAAAGATCCCACTCACCGTATAATTTACGATTCGTGGTAAGCCCAATAATGGATTGGTCTGATTGATATTCAGCAGTTGAATAGCATCGCCTGGCCCAACTCTCAACTCATTTGCTAAACCGTCACCAATCACAATATTAGTTGGATCATCGAGATCTTTGAGGTTTCCAATGATCATATTATTTGGAATTATTGAAAGCTCACTAATGGAGTCAGTTCCTTTCAAGAACACACCTCGTGAAAACTCACCGGAATTAACAACAATTTGGGTTGATAAGTGCTCAGTTGCACTGATCACATTCGGCAGTGATTCTACTTGATTGATTGCTTTTTCAATATCATCAAAACCACCATCTTGCTCGATAGTAACATGTGGTATGACTCCTAGTATTCTTTCTTTAAGCTCATTCTGAAAACCATTCATTACTGAAATTACAACTATTAGAACAGCAGTACCAATAGCAATTCCAAGTGTGGTCAGAGTTGTTAATGCAGATATCTTATTAGACCCCTTGGCCATTAAGTATCTAAATGAAATTTTATTTAAAATATTGCTCAACTGAGTTTCTTTAAGATGTTCTGCAGTTTGCCAATTGACTTATTTTTTGGCGGTCGCAACATTCCAAAAACACTATCATTATTGGTTTGATAGTAAATTGATCTCATGTTGGAGAAATTCATAAAGCCCTCTCTGCCGTGATAATAGCCGTAACCTGATGGACCGACGCCTCCAAAGGGAAGTTGAGATTGCATCAGATGAAACATTGCATCATTAATGGTAACCCCTCCTGAACGGGTATTCTTTATTACCTTTTCTTGCTCTTGTTTTGTGTTGCCAAAATAATACAAACCTAATGGGTGATCATTCTTGTTAATGTAATTGATTACTTCTGAAATCTCGTCATAAACCATAATTGGTAAAAGAGGTCCAAAAATCTCATCTTTCATGACTTTCATAGAGCCATTTACGCCCATTAAAACCTTAGTAGTAATGGTATTTTTTTCTGATGAATCAAAGCTACCTAAAGAATGTACTTTTGCACCTTTCTCCTGCGCATCTGTCATGTAAGACTGCATTCTTTGAAAGTGTGTTTCATTGACCATTGAAGTGTAATCAGCTTCATTACCATCTGGATAAAACTCATTAAATGCCTTCTGCAGCTCATTTATGAATGTTTCTTCCATCCCTCTTGGTAAAAACACATAATCAGGTGACAGGCATATCTGTCCTGCATTCAGAGTTTTAACAAACATTATGCGTTTTGCAGCAAGGCTAAGATCCGCATCTTTACCAATAATGGTTGGGCTTTTGCCGCCTAATTCCAGGGTGGTCGGAACAAGATTTTGTGCTGCATTTGCTACCACTTTTCGTGCAACTCTGCCGCTTCCTGTGTACAACAAATGATCAAGGGGTAAGGCAGTGAATTCAGCACCGACTTCTGGTCCGCCTAGCACAACTGCAAATTCAGATTCATCAAAATACTTAGCAACTGCATCTTTAATTAATTGAGCAGTTTGTGGCGTAAATTCTGATGGTTTTGCAATAATTCTATTTCCAGCTGCCAAAACAGAGGCAGCAGGATAGAAAATCATCCCAACAGGAAAATTCCAAGGAGCAATAATTCCAACAGTCCCTAAAGGAGATGGTTCAAGATAAGCTTTTGAACCCAGCATCCCTGCCATGAAAGACGGTGTTCGCTTCATTGGTTTCATCCATTTTTTAAAATTCTTGATAGTAAAATTTAGATTTCTAATGGACTGAATTACTTCAGAGGTCATTATTTCGTGATGGGACCTATTCTTATAGTCTTCATTAAGTGCTTCTATGATTTGCTCATCGTGGGTTTCCAGTAGGGCTATGCATCTATTTAAACTGTCTAATCTTTGATTGTATGTTGGCTGCCCATTATCTATGAATGCTTTTTTTTGGATTTCTAGAATATCTCTCATTATTGCTCCCCTATTATGTTAACTATACATTTTACCCAATTATCGTTCGAATTGAGAGATGGTACGTAATCAAGCTTTTGACCACCCTTTTCTATAAATAGTTCCTCATATTCATCCCCAATTTCAATGATTGTTTCAAGACAGTCACCGGTAAAAGAAGGAGACACAACTAGGATGTTTTTTACCCCCTCAGCAGCATACTCTTCAATAACCTTATCGCTGAACGGTGTTACCCATTTTGAATCAAGTCTAGATTGAAAAGATGTAATTGTTTTTGATTTATCTATATTTAATTTTTCAACTAGAAGTTTTGTAGTTTCAAAACATGTTGCTTTGTAACAGTGATGATTGTCTCCAACAACACCTTGTTCACAGTTTCTGTCATCACATTTGCCTTCTGGATAAACATCATCAAGTTGGCTTTTTGGAAGTCCATGGTAGCTGAATATTACTTTCTCATACCTTTCCAGATCAAATTTATTTATGTTCTCCACAAAAGCATTTAAAAAGTCTTCATTATCATAGAATTGATCAACTGTTTTGACTGTTGGGATAACGTTCCACTTCGAGATTTCCTCCATTGCGCACTCAAGAAATGATCCATTTGCAGCGGATGAGTATTGCGGAAAAACCGGGAATAAAACTATTTCATCGTAGCTCTTTGATTGAATATCCTTTAAGACATTTTTGATTGATGGGTTTTTGTATCTCATAGCGTAATAAACATCGTGTGTTCCACTTAGTTGTGCTGAGACCTTTTTTGTTAGATCGTCCATGTGATATTTAAGTGGAGAGCCCCTTTCAGTCCAAAGTTCTTTATAGCTTTTAGATGATGAGAATGCTCTAGTTGGAACAATAATTAAATTGACGAGCACATATCTCAGTAGCCATGGAATGTTAATTATCCTTTTATCTGTAAGGAATTGGCTAAGATAACTTGCGACATCAATCCACCCTGGACTATCGGGTGTGCCGAGGCTCATCATTAAAACTGCTTTTTTATTTGTACGCATCAGTTTTAAGTATATACGGGTGCATTAACGTAAATCCAATTGTGATTAAGCAAATTACTGTTGAAAAAAGATAAACATAAGCAAAGTTAATCAAATAAAGCGAAACAAACAATGGTGCAATCATATGGCCAATTGGCAAAGTGCTTCCAAGCAAACCAGCAGCTGAGCTTTGATATTCTTTTGAATGGCTCAAAGATAAAGCAGAGTTGTAGCTTGGTCTAGTTATTCCTAAGCCTACGCCATTGAGAATAAGTGTGCCAATTAGAGCAAAAAGATCATCTGAAAAAATCACTGCTATAAACGAAACTCCACTCAATATCGGTCCTAATATCATCATTGTTTTTAGGGATTGAAATAACGGGTTAATCATGCTTTGTGTTACAACCACTGAAACTGACCAAACACCAAAACAAATGCTCACATAAACTGCGGAATCTTGAGCATTAAAACCAAGTCTATCATATATAAAAAACCCCATTGTCTGGAAGATTATTGCTTGTGAAATGCTTAAAAAAGATGAGACAAGAACAAATGGCCAAACTTTTGTGTTTTGCAAGCTTAGTCTTAATGGTTTCCTAGCTAAAGCTTCTGTGCCTTCGCTATTTCTTAATCTAATGTTTAGCTGGATTGCAACAAGCAGACCAATCAAACCAAATAAAACAAATGGCAACTCATTGTTTGCATACCTAAACATAAAGGCACCAATTAATGGCCCTAGAACTGTTCCTAAGACAAACCCTGACTCAAGATTTGAGAATACAACAGATCTGTTCTTAGGAGTCGAAATACGACCAGCATAACCAAACAATGCAGGTCTAGTTGCTGAGCCAAATAATCCGTAAATTAACCTTGAGGCGACAAGCGCAGGAAAAAGCATTGCTGATGAAAGGATACCATTCTCAAACAAGTAAAGTGGCAAGATAATGAGCAGCATATTGGCGGAATATCCTAATGTGCCAATCACAGCAATTATTCTGGTGCCAAACTTATCGCTGTAACGTCCCCAAAGAGGCGAAGTAAAAAACCAGGCAAATGCTGAAATGCCAAAAATCATAGAAACTTGTACCTCATTAAGGCCATTTTCCCTTGCTAAAATAGGAATTGAGGTAAATACCAAAGATTGACCAAGCCCAACGCTGAGCATGGAAAAGAATATCCACAAATAGTTTTTCTGGTTCCTGGTTTGGTACATTGATCTCTCAGTTGGTTTTTAGTCCAACATGAGATTTTACGCTTTCCAAAGTTGCTTTGGTTGATTCACGTACTTTTTTTGCATTTTCTTGCAATACGTCTTCAACATAATCTTCTTGAGTTTTAAGATCCTCATACCTTTCTCTTATAGGCATTAGAAACTTATTGAGTTCCTCAAACACAATATTTTTAGCATCGCCCCAGCCTATCCCGTCCTCATATTTTGATTTGAGGTCTTGGATTTGGTCATCGCCCGCAAAAGATGAATAAATTGAAAAAAGTGTATTATCTCTCCAGTCTTTTGGCTCGCCGGGCTCTTGAGAATTGGTAACAATCTTCATGACAGCTTTTTTTAGTTCTTTTTCAGTCGATAACAGAGGAATAATATTGTTGTAGCTTTTGGACATTTTTCTACCATCAATGCCCAAAACAGTTTTGTCGTCCTGAATTACAGCCTCTGGAAGATTGAAAACCTCGCCGTATTTCCTATTAAATTTATCAGCAATGTCTCTTGTTATTTCAAGATGCTGTTGTTGGTCTTTACCAACAGGTACATGCGTTGCGTTGGGTGTCAGAATATCTGCTGCCATCAATAGAGGGTATGAATAAAGACCCATTGAAATTCCTTCGTCTGTCTCTTTCTTTCCCTCATTGTTAAGGTCAACTGCTGCTTTGTAAGCATGAGCTCTATTGAGCAGCCCCTTTTCTGCAATGCAGCTTAGGATCCAAGTTATTTCTGGTATTTCTGGTATATCTGATTGTCTGTAAAAGTGAGTTTTTTCTGGATCAAGCCCAGAAGCAAGCCAAGCCATTGCAATACCATTGGTTAACTCCTTAAGGGTTTCTTTATCTGAAACCTTAATTAACGCATGCAAATCAGCAATAAAGAGAAAAGATTCGCTTTTTTCTTCTAATAACTCTAGTGAAGGCTTGATTGCTCCTATATAATTTCCCAAGTGAGGATAGCCACTTGGTGTTATACCTGTTAAAATCCGTTTCATTCAAATAGTATTTGTTTGAAATTATAAATAATATTCATCTAATTTGTGGTAGATAAAGTAATTAATTTAAATCAGCAGCTGAATGACATAGAGCAGCTCTTTGCTTCTGGTCAGATTAAAAAGGGCCAAAAAGACCTTAGAAAGCTTAATTCTCAGTATGGAAAAGGGAAACCTATCCCCTCAAAATTCAAACATAAATTTCAACGTTTAAACTTTACTGCAAAGGAATATGACGATTGGGCTGAGTTTGCCACTTCCGATAAAAGAAGCGAGTTAATCAGTAAAGTTAATAGCTTGGAAGGCAGCAAGCTTGAACCAAGAAAATTAGCCAATGAAATTAATTCATTACAGAAACAATGGCAGAACTTAGACCAACACGGTAAAACAGCAAGTAAGGAAAAATGGGCTACCTTCAAAGAGGCATGTGAAAAAGCATGGGCCCCCTGCAAAGATTACTTCGCAGTATTGGAATCCAAAAAAGAGGAAAACAAAGACAAAAAACTTGGTTTGCTTAAGGAAGTTGAGGCTTTTCCAGCTGGTAAAACAGAAGAAAATATTACTGTTATTCAAATTGTAATGTTCTTGAAGGGGATTCATGATAAATGGAAAGCATATTCCCCTGTTCCTGATAAAGACTTCGCTGACCTAAATAACAAATTTAAAGAATCAAGAGATGGCGTTAACAAGCTTCTTGAGAAAGTCGAGATTTATAACCGAGGTTTAAAAGAAGAATTAATAGCTGAAGTTCAGGGACTAAGCAAAGAAGAAATTGATGAATCAGTTGCAAAAATTAGAGAGCTTCAAGATAAATGGAGAACTTTGGGCCCAGCTGGTAAAAAACTTGACCCACAAATTAACGAAAAATTTGAGAAAGCATGTGATGAATTCTTGCTTATCAAGGACAAAGAGCTTGATGAATCAAGAGGAATCATGGAAGGCATAATTAAGCAACTGCGCGATAAAGCAATTGCGCCTGGAGAAGCAGAGCAACAATTTGCTGAGCTTGAAAATTTGCAAGGCACACAAGAAGAGAAAAAGTTTAAAAAAGCAATCAAAGATTTTGCCATGCTGCAAAAAAATGAAAAGGCCCAAGAGAAGCTTAAATCTTATCAAGATCTCTTTGAAGAGCTTATTGAAAACGGATCAGATAAGGTTTCTAAGGAGCTCATTCCTAGCTTCGTCAATGGCAAACCATCAGAGTCTATGGATTTAAACGAAGCTACAATACGATTCCAGATGTTTGCTGGGCTAGATCCCATTGGGCCAAAAGAAATGGTTTCAAAGATTAAATTCGAAGAGCTTAAAAATCGATTTGCTGAAAAGAATATTGATATGTCTGAAAAGCTCGTTGAACACTTTACAAATCTTGTTTATTCATCAGGTAAATCAGATAAATCACAATCTGCAGATGTCAAAAAAGCAATGATCAAAGCTCTAAGGAAAGTTGAAAACCTACTTCCTTAATCCACGTAAATATACGTAACCAAACACAAAAGTCATTACTATCCCTTCAATGGGATTGTTTTTTATTCTCTTCCAGAAAATTACAATCTCAATGATATGGATGAAAAATATTGCCATGCCAATAAGTCCCAGTACAGAGAATGGATCAAAAATAAAAACTGCCAGCCAGAACAGCACCCAGATGACATTCAATATGTTTTTCATTGGTAGATAATAACTCAGAAAATGCTAGGAATAAGTTTCAAAATAATTATTTTTTGCTATTCTCTATTCAGGGTCAAATATGCATACATCAAATTTAATTGCTTACGCAGTTCCAGTATTTACTTTCATGATATTGTGCGAGTTTATTTACGGCTATTTTAGAAACAAAAATAACTATCGACTTAATGACACTTTCACAAGCATTGGGCTTGGCTTGATGAGCAGATACCCTGCCCTTTTAAACATTGGAGTTCAGGGTTTAATTTACGCTTTTATCTTTCAAAACTTCAACCTTGGCTTACTTAATTCATATGACCCTTTTGTGTGGGTAATTGCTTTTATACTCTATGACCTGAGTTATTACTGGTTACACAGATTCCACCACCAAATTAAGATTTTATGGGCGTCTCATGTGGTTCATCATCATGGCGAGGAATTCAATCTTTCTACTGCTTTACGCCAAACTGGGACTGATTTTATATTTAAATGGATCTTCTACACACCATTATTATTCTTGGGCATCCCTGTAGAAATATTTGTTACAGTTGCAGCATTGAACTTGATTTATCAGTTCTGGGTGCACACCGAGCATATTGATCGTATGGGTATATGGGATTACATCTTGGTAACACCATCAAACCATAGAATTCACCATGCTCAAAACAAAGAATACATAGATGCAAATTATGGTGGAGTTTTCATTTTATGGGACCGTATGTTTGGGACCTTTATCGATGAAAGACCAGATTTAAAGCCAATATACGGAACTTCAAAGCCCCTTAAATCATGGAACCCCTTTTGGGCTAATTTCGAGGTTTGGGTAGAAATGTTTAAGGATGCTTGGCGCACAGAAAAATGGAGCGACAAAGCTAAACTTTGGTTCTCAACACCTAAGTGGAGGCCTTCAGATGTAGCAGAGAAATATCCTGTCACTAAGAATGACCTTAGCCGATTTAGTAAATACAATCCAAAAACATCATTATTTTCCAAAATATTTGGCTTTAGTCAGCTGGTGTTTGTTAGCCTCTATTCACAAGCTGTTTACTTCAATGTAGCCAATATAGCTTATATGGATATCTTCTTAATTGGATCTAACATTACCCTTATCCTAGTTTTTGCATCTTTCCTTTATGAGAATAAATTCTTTGGAAACTATTTTGAGCTTGCACGAGCTTTAGTTGTAATTTATCTAGTTTCGCTTGGAAACTTTGCCTTCTTGACAGAGGCAATCTTATATCATGCTATCGTCTGTGCAATTATCACAGGCGCAAGAATTATTCTTGGTAATCAAGCAAAAACTAGCGAAGCTCACGAGGCTTCTTAATAAAATCTACATCACAACTTCTTTGTGCGATATCCGCCCATTCACCTTCATAGGTTAAAGATGCGAGACAGCACGTGGGATACTTGTTAATGAGCTTTCCTGATAGAAATTCATAACTCTCATGCATAGATGGATTATGACCAAGTAATAAGACTGAACTGTACTCATTTGGAGTTTCCTGAATGGTGCTAATTACCTGCTCAAGAGAAGCATGGTAAAGTTCTGGCAACGTAACAATATCTACACCATTTGGAAAAAAATGGTTTGCCGTTTCCGTCGTTCTTTTTGATGGGCTTGCAATTACTCTATCTAAGCTAATTTTTTTTGAATGGAAATAGTTTCCCATTAAGTCAGCATCTTGAATACCTCGCGTAGAGAGCGGTCGCTCAAAATCCTTGAGAGAGAAATCATCCCATGATGATTTTGCATGTCTTAGCAGGAAGATTCTTTTATTCATTATGATGCACGTTTCAGCTCTTTCTTTAATCTACCTCTGAAAGAAAAATCATCAACTGTTATGGTATGTCTGGGTGTTTTGATTTGATCAACATCAGGGTTTTTAAGCTCTTGAGCTATTAGCTTATTGGTATCATCTGTTGGTTTCCATTTACCAGCAAGGTGTTTTGCGCCAAGTTTTGATTGAAGTTCAGCACCAGGCCATATGCAACCTAAAGGTTGAAAAAGTCCAATAAAATAAAGATTTTCAATATCAGCTGGAAGCATTTTATGCAACAACGGGACGGGTCCTTCTTCAAAATTAATTAAATCTTTTTCAAAGAATGAATGTTTAATTTTGAAGCCAGTACAAGCAATAACAACATCGTATTCTGCTGATGTGCCATCAACAAAATTTACTGTATTCTCTCTGAAGCTTTCGATATCAGGACGAGGCTTAACCTTGCCATGCCTGATAGCGTTATATAGATCTGAATTCACGGTTGGGTGAGTTGCAAGCATTTTATTTGTAACTTTTGGTAGGCCAATATCTTCATTTTTGCCTTGATAACTTTCAAGCATGAATTTCATAAAAGGGATTCTTAAAAATTGCGGAATCCATCTGCTTCTTTTGGCAAAGACATCAGCAGGCAAACCATACATAAATTTTGGCACAAGATGATATCCTCTTCTCCAACTTAAAGAAGTTTCTTGAGAGATTCTTGAGGTCTCAACAGCAACATCGCAAGCAGAATTACCACCACCTATAACAAGTACTCTCTTATTTTCAAATGGCGCAGCTCTTTTGTAGTCATGTGAATGTAAGAATTCCCCTGTGAACTCTCCTTTGTATTGCGGGTATCTTGGGACATGATGATGCCCATTGCAAACGACTAAGGCATCAAATTCAAGGGTAATCTCCTCATTACCATCCAAGTGTTTGTATTTTAGCAACCATCGACCATTGGGCAGCTGTTTACAACTTAAAACCTCAGTTCCAAACTTTATATTTTTTTTAATACTAAAATGCTCAGCATAACCATTAAAGTAAGATAATAATTCTTTATGAGAAGGATAATCTGAGGCATCATCTGGAAGTGGGTAATCTTCATAAAATGATGTGTACTTTGAACTAATGATATGGGTTGTTTCAAACACACTAGAGTGACCAGAGGGGTCATTGAAGCGCCAGTTTCCGCCAACACCATCACATCTTTCAAAAGCTGTTACATCAAAACCCTCATCAATGAAGTTTTTAATTGCTGTAATGCCTGATGGTCCCGCTCCTATTACTGCTACCTTTTTCATTTTTTTATTGTATTAAGTGTGTCTGACTTCACATTATAATAAGACAATTTATGACTTCTTTAAAATATATAGATAATAACTTTTGGCATAACCCTCCTTGGGGCCAAGGTAGAGAAAAATTTAGATTGGGTTTGCGTCCTGTTGAGCATTCAGAATGGTTCGCTAGTAATATTTCTAAAGAATTATATGCATATAAACAAGATTTACTAAAAACACGCTATTCGGATGTAATTGCTGCAACAGAGGATGCAGTTGAAGCCCAAGATCTATTAGCAAAAAAACTCAATATCACTGAAAAAAACTATCAAGACCTAGTGGCTGATATTTCTCTTTCAGTACCTGATGATCTATGTATTATTGAGTGCAAAGGCGATCAGAGACTATTAGCGGCCTCAATATGTTCACCAAGCTATTGGAACATCAAATCAAAAATTGGGAAGTCTTTAAAAGCAATCCATAAGCCTGTTAATTCGCTAAATGAAAAAATAGGAAATCCAATAGAAAAGTTCATTAACAATGCGCCCATTGACACCCCTTTTCTAAGAGAGAACTGGTTCGTGCATGGCGATGATCAAAGAATGCACTTAAAGCCAGAGGGTTTTCCAGCAGGGCCTATTGATAGTTGGATTGTGAGATCTGAAAGAGAAACTTTGTATAAATTTGATGAGTCCTACTCATTATTTGCAATTAACGTTCGTTTTCAAAGGCTGTCAGATATTTTTCAATTTGATGCTGCAAAAGAGGGTTTGCAATTAAGCCTTGAGAGAATGGATGATGATGAAATTGAATACTTTGGTGGTGACAAAAAAATTAAAACCATCCACAAGTACATTACTTCTTGAGGGAAGCAAAATATTTCTCTGACTGTTCTATAACTTTTGGTGCAAGCCAAATAGAAGCAATTAATGTTGGTATAGCCATCATAGCAAAAGCACTATCAATAACATTTAAGGCAAGATCTAGTGATGTTATTGAGAAAATGAAAACAAAAATAATAAAAATATATTGATAAATTCTTACGCTGTTTTCTCCAAACAAAAACTTTGAGCAAGCTGATCCGTAGTATGAGTATGTGAAAATTGTACTCATTCCAAAACTAATAACGCATACAAATAAAATTATTGGGCCCAAAGGTCCCAAAGTTGAAAGGAAAGCTTCAGATGTAAGTGTGACACCTGAGCTATCAGAAGTTTGCCATACGCCTGAGATTAATATAATTACGGCTGTTAAAGTGCACATGATTAGGGTATCAAAAATAGGCCCTGTCATTGCTATTAGTCCTTGTTTGACAGGATTTGTTGTTTTTGCAGTTCCATGTATTAAAGCTTCTGTTCCAATCCCTGCTTCATTACTAAAGGCCCCTCTTTTGATACCAGTCAAAATTACACCCACTAAGCCGCCAGCAACTGCTGAATTTATAGAAAAGGCTTCGCTTACAATTAATCCTATAGCAGGAAGGAATTGATCATAATTAATAAGAACTGCAAATAAGACTGCACTTAGGTATAGGCCACCCATAAACGGTACAAGCCAGGCAGAAACATTAGCAATTCTTTTCAAACCTCCCAGAACAACCATAGCAGTCACAATGACTAAAAAAGCACCTGCAAAGTATTTGAAATATTCAACTTCTGGAAAGTACAAATCATTTGTAAGTTGAACAACCTGATTGGCTTGGAAAGCAGGCAACCCAGCTATAACACCTGCAAATGCAAAAAAATAAGCTAATGGAAGCATATATTTTGGGAGACCATTTTTGATGATATACATAGTGCCTGCATTAGGTTTACCATCATGCCCAGTTTCCCTGTATAAAACTGATAAAGTTGCAGTAAAAAATTTGGTAGCAATACCAAATACAGCAGTTACCCACATCCAAAAAATTGCGCCGGGACCGCCCAGCTGAATCGCTACAGCCACACCAGCAATATTGCCAAGACCAATGGTTCCTGAGAGGCTAGCTGTAAGTGCTCGAAAATGACTAACTTCACCCACTTCATCCTTACTAGGGTGTTTGCCTATTAAGACTTCAAAAGCGTAACCAAGATATCTAAAAGGTTTTAGTTTTGTACTTAGGGAAAAGTAGACACCTGCTCCTAGAAGCAACACGGCAGTTTGCCAGCCCCAGGCTATGTCTACAAATTCTGCAAAGAAGTTATCAATAATTTCCATGAGATTTACATCGTATGAGAAGAAATAAAAAAAGCAAAGAAAAAGCCACATAAATGTGGCTTTTTCAAAGAATCTTAATTATTTATGATTCGTCAGGATCTGGGTAGAACTGATAAGAGTTACTAGGGTTTGGGCCCTCACAATTAGCAGCTGCATCAAACATTGCTTGTATGTCTGACCCTTCCTCGCCAAACCTTGCATAAGCAGCCTGAGCATCCTCATGATTGTAATAGTAGTTCATCCAGAAGAAATCATAATTAATATATGGTTCTGGATTATCTCCATTGTGGAAATAAACTGCATATCCAAAAGGTTCACTTTCTTCTGCTAAAGCATACTCATTGAATGCACCAACAGCTTTCCTAAGATTTTCAAATCCATTTTCATCAGTGTACTTACAGTAATGAGCGTAAGTTACCCATTCCGTTGGACGATCCCAGTTTGCTTCTTCACCCAAAGGCCAATACCAGTCATAACCTCTTCTGTTTTCACCATCGCAGGTCAATACTGATTCATATTCTTGAGACCAAGCTGCAAATTCTTCAGATGGACCAGCAGTCCAAGCAGCATGAGCTGTTGGTTCATCTGTCCAAAAAAGCTGCCAATAGACTTTGTTATCGCCTCCAAGGCTGCTTTGTTCAAGCGGTGCATGTCCGGCTGCAAAACCAAAACCCTCAGCGAATTCTAAATCATTCCATGCATCAACCATTTTTCTAGCATTTGCATCATTAAAATCAGGACCTGGTGTACAGGTTAGATATTCACTAAATGGGGGTGATTGCTGTTCTTCTGTTGCTGTTTCTGCTTCAGCTGCTTCTTCAGCTGCATCGGCACTTTCACTAGAACAACCAGCAAGTATAAATAAAGAGAGTAAAAGAAATAGTAAATTTTTCATCATTAATCCTTATAGCGTTTTGAATTGTATATTTCGAAAGCCAACTATAAATATGTCAGTAAAAAAAAGGCAATTCAATAAAATTCTAAAAAAACCACCTTAAAAGGACAGCTGCTTAAAAACATGAACTTTACGAGTTTATGGAATAATTTATGCAAAAAATAATGAAACTTTAATGATTATATTTAAAACTTTCTATAAATAACGCCATATTTAAAGAAAAATGTCTTGTATTAACCACTTTTATAACAGAACTTTTATGTTATGTTTTACTACGGAGTTGATATGAAAGAATACAAAAACAAAACAATCCTTTTAACTGGAGCATCCACAGGCATAGGCTATGCAATGGCACATTTATTAGCTGACCAAGGCGCTAATCTAATTATTACAGCACGAGGTAGAGATAAATTAGAAGATCTAGCAAAAGAGCTACATGATAAAAACATTCAAACACATATTTTTACGCAAGATATAAGTGAAGCTAACTCAGCAAAGAAGCTTTTTGATCAAATCGAACAAGCTAATTTGTCAGTTGACCTCCTTATCAACAATGCTGGTTATGGCAGATGGGGCGAATTTACAGAAATTGATATGCAAGACTACGAAAACATGATTCAACTGAATGTAACATCACTAACGGAACTGAGTTATTTGTATGCAAAAAAAATGGCTGAGAGAGGGTCTGGAGGGATTATTAATATCGCATCCACTGCAGCTCTCTACCCTATACCATATTCAGCTGTTTATGCAGGGACAAAAGCTTATGTTTTAAGCTTATCTGAAGCTTTAAATTTTGAGTTCTCCAGAAAAGGAATCAAGGTCATGGCTGTTTGCCCTGGTGCCACAGAATCAAAGTTTGTCGAAAGAGCTACTGAAAACTCAGTAAGACTCAAACAAAGGATGAGTAAATTTAAAGACATAGAGAACAGTACAGTGCGTATTCAATCAGCTGAGGACTGCGCCAAAGAGGCCTTAGATGCCTTTTTAAAAGGCAAGATTTACGTCATCACAGGACAATCTAACCGAATGCTTTATACTCTTTCAAGATTTTTTACGCGCAAAAGCATGCTGGCTTGGGCGGGTAAAGCCTTTAAAAAGATTGCAGGTTGATAATTTGAAGATTTAGACTAGTTTAATTTCACCAACGCCAATTCTGCCTTTGTATTCTTCCACGCTGAATTCAACATTATCATTTTCATTTAATGTCTCAAGACCACATTTCTGAAGAGCACTTACGTGCACAAAAACATCTTTAGATCCGTCTTCTGGTGCAATAAAACCAAAGCCTTTAGCATTGTTAAAAAACTTTACGATTCCTTTTTGCATTGAAGTTCCTTATTTATAAGATTTATAAGCAACAACAATAACGTAAAACGGCAAGAAGTCTACTAAAGAAACGCATATAGTGTGTATAATTGTCACAAATCAACAAAAACTATGACTGATACACAAATAACAGAACTAGAAAGCTTTGTTTTAAGAATTTATGATCTTAGTGATAATGTTCAATTATCTCAGCTAGACCCCAATTATGCTCATCTGAGTGATAACAATGAAAAATTTTCATCTCTTGTTGCTCTGTTGCATGATTTTGTAGATTTTGCTGAAGAGCTCGAGCAAGAAGATTCAGAGAGCTAGCATTCTGCAAGCTTACATATGGCTCTCCATTAAAATAAAGAGCATCGATATCATTTGAGTCTGACAACCTGATAATTATTTCCTGAATTCCATAAGCACTGTTTGTCATTAATTTGCCATCATCCTCATAAAGCAACCACTTTTGGCCGGCTGCATTGGTCCAATAGAAACTATCGCCTATTTTCACTATTTCAACTTCATGCCAAGGATTTCCAACTGGTTGTCTTTCATAATTTCCGAGAAGAGCATCAAACCCTATCTCATTTATATCAGCACCTACCCAATCGGTGATATCAATTCCTTCAGCAAGTGATGGGTTGGCTTCCATTAATCTTTTTTCAATTGATTCCCAATAAAAGTCTGGTTCCCATCTGCCCTCAAAATCACTAGGCCAAAAGGACCTATCAAACCAATCATGTCCGGTAATCTCAAGTTGATACTCTGGCCATGTCCTGTAGATATGATGCATAAACTCATGTTGAAACCATTGTGGATGATAAACTCTTCGTTCAACTGAGGTCCACTCCCCATTACCAAGATGAACAGGTTTCCTGATAAACCATAAGTCATCACCAATTATCAAAGGCGTTCCTTTGGGTGTTAATCCCATACCTCCTGTGATCCAGTATGGATACCCTGTGCCATCTCCTTGCACACCAGAAGGAGAAATCACTAGCCAAATATTTGTTGCTTGTGCAATCTCATCTGGAACTCTGCTGATTATCTCACTTGTATTTGGATAACTTGTAACATAGCCAGCTGACTCATTTCTATTAAAACTAGTTGTTGTGCACTCTTCTTGTCTGTGAATTTCCAGGTTTACTGATAATCCTTGAGTGATGGCTTTAATCCACTCTTTAAATAGATATGTAGCTTCCCGTAATGCTTGGTAGTCATCAGCAAGCAATCTGTTATCAACACTAATATTTAATGTCTCAAGATCATAAGATGTATTGATTGGTCTTGTTACTTGTGAACATTCAACTATGACAGCTGTTAGCTGCAGAACTCCTGTTTCATTGAGTGGTAATTCCTGAGTTATTTTGTCAATCATCCTAAGTCCGTAATAACCAATTGGATCACCATTATGCAATCCAAAATCAGCTACCCCACTTCTCCACAAATTGTCATAGAGAGGTTGCTCCTGGAAAACATTCTCTACAATGGTTCTTGCATTAGAATAATCTCCAATCTTGAGAGCTTCTTCGGCGAAGATATAAGCCTCAATTGCCTTAATATAAGACTCTCTGAAATTGCTTTTGTTAACGCCTAATATGTCTCTGGTAAAGTTAAAAAACTCAACAAAACTTAAACCCGTAACAACGACATTTCTCGTTACTGAGGATTGATTGCCAGCCGAATCAGTTGCCGTGTATATAACACTATATGTGCCCATAACATTCTCATTTACATTGCTTTGCGCACTGCTGGAGGGTGTTTCACCAGAATTGTCTGAATACTCAGCTCCTTCATCGTAATAAGTTGTACCAACCTCGTGATATACGGTCGGAGGACCCTTAATAACAATAGTTGGTGGTGTGGTATCGCTTGTGGGTATTGGCTCTGCTGTAGAAGTTTCAGGGCTAGAGCTGCCACCCCCACAACCAACTACCAATAGTACTGTCAAAATTACTGATGCTATTCTTTGCATAACCATGTTTAGATTTTATACGCTTTAATTTTTAATGATAGAAAAAAACGGTGGCGGAGAGACAGGGATTCGAACCCTGGAAGCCCTATTAAGGCTTGCTGGTTTTCAAGACCAGTGCATTCAACCGCTCTGCCATCTCTCCTAAGCGCATAATTATAGTCCATTTTATGGTCAATAAAATAGAGGGTATAATCTTAGGGTGAAAAGATTAGAAATATTTGGATCAACCCCATCTCCTTACACCCAAAAAATGCTTTCATTACTGCGTTATAAGCGCATTCCCTACAACATACATTGGGGAGATACTATAGGCAGATTAGAAAGCCTAAATCTTGAACTTCCTAAGCCAGTTCTGTTGCCAGTAATTTTATTTGAAAACGAAGAAAAGGAGTTAGCCGCAACAACTGACTCAACGCCTATGATCAGACGATTGGAGAATGAACATCCTGATCGAAAAGTTATACCTGATGATCCAGCCCTCGCCTTTCTAAGCTATCTACTAGAAGATTTTGGAGACGAATGGATTACTAAATATATGTTTCACTACAGATGGTATTGCAGTGATGATGCTGACAAAGCTGGCACAATTCTACCCTTAGTTGAATTTCCAAGAGCATTAAATAACGAAGATCATCAACAGATCAAAACCTGGATAGCTGAACGACAAACTGAAAGGCTATGGGTTGTTGGCTCAAGCAATGAGACAGCTGAACTCATTGATCAAAGCTTTAGAAGATTTTTACAATATTTTAACGAACACTTAAAACAACAACGCTTCCTTTTTGGTGACAAGCCCTCTTCCGCTGATTTTGCTTTTTATGGTCAAATTTCACAGCTGGTGAGGTTTGACCCAACACCACGGGAAATATGTCATCAAATAGCTCCGAGAGTGGTTGCATGGGTAGAAATTATGGATGATTTGTCTGGTCTTGATTTGGAAACATTGATGTGGACAGATCTTGAGAATTGTACAGATTCATTGAAAGCAATACTTGCAGAATTTGGCAAGATGTATGCTCCTCTTTTGATTGAGAATGCCAAAGCAGTTGAGGAAGGATTGCCAGAGTGGGCCGTAGATATTGACGGATCAAGATGGAAACAAAAAACATTTAGTTACCAAGCAAAATGTTTAAACTGGATCAGGGATGAGTTTAATGGTTTATCAGATGTAGATCAGCAGAGGGTAATGTCATTTTTAGCTGGTTCTGGCTGTGAACAAATTCTTTAGTTTAAATTAATACCTGAAGTGCTTAATCTTTTCACCACTATTACCAATTTCAGTCATGGCTTGAATACCAATATCTAAGTGCTTTTCAGCCCATTTAGAAGTTACTTTTTTATCTGATTCTTCTGTCTTTACACCATCTGGTGTTGTTGGGACGTCAGAAACAAGCAACAAGGCACCGCGTGCAATTTCATTATAATGACCAACTGTAAATATAGTTGCAACTTCCATATCAATGCCAATAGCTGTTGATTTTTTTAGACGTTTTAAAAAGGCTTTATCGTGTTCCCATAATCTTCTATTTGTAGTGTAGATGACACCTGTTCGATAATCGCAGTCTGCTTCAATAATTTTATCCGAAACAAATTTATGAAGTTTAAATGAAGGCAAAGCAGGCACTTCGGGTGGGAAATAATCATTACTAGTTCCCTCACCTCTTATAGCTGCGATTGGCAATATAAAATTACCTATTTCAGAGGTATCTTTTAAACCTCCGCATTTGCCTAAAAATAGCACTCCCTTAGGATTAATTGCAGTAAGCAAATCCATTATTAAAGCTGCGTTTGGGGATCCTATTCCAAAATTTACAATGCTGAGCCCATCTTTGTTAGTTGCGCTTTGCATTGGGCCACCTTCACCCTTAATTTCTACACCAAATTTATCTGCAAAAGCAGAGACATAGTTCTTGAAATTGGTGAGAAGAATGTAATCTCCAAATTCTTCAGGTTGGGTTCCTGTATATCGAGGAAGCCAATTTTTTGCGATGTTAAATTTGTTTACCATAAATGTGGTGAAGAATCTTAACAGGTTAGAAGAAAAAAGATAGTTATTTGAAGTCTTTAATGCTCGGGCAAGTGCAGACTAAATTCCTATCACCATAGACGTTATCAACTCTTCCAACTGGCGGCCAGTATTTATTTTGCTTAGTAGCACTATTAGGAAAATAAGCTGTTTCTTTAGAGTACGGATGGTTCCAATCTTCAACCAAATCATTAACACAATGCGGTGCATTTTTGAGCGGATTATCTAATTTGTCAGCTTTACCTTCTTCTACTGCTTTTATTTCATTTCTTATGCCAATCATGGCATCACAAAACCGATCTAGCTCTTGGATTGATTCACTTTCAGTGGGTTCAATCATTAATGTGCCCGCAACAGGCCATGACATTGTTGGGGCATGGAATCCATAATCAATTAATCTTTTTGCGATATCTTCCGCTTCTATGCCTGCAGTATCTTTAAAAGGCCTCACATCTAAAATGCATTCATGGGCAACTAAGCCAGATTTTCCTCTATATAGCACTTGATAGTGATCTTTAAGTTTATGCGCTAAATAATTTGTGCTGAGAATTGCTGTCTGTGTCGCATGTCTTAAGGCAGACTCTCCCATCATCACTATGTACATCCATGTAATTGGTAATATGCTTGCACTGCCATACATAGAGCCAGAAACTGCATATTCGTTATCTGTGGTTGCAAGAGGGTCTTTTGGCAGATATGGTGCAAGCTTATCAACGACACCTATTGGACCAACACCCGGACCACCACCACCATGCGGGATACAAAATGTTTTGTGAAGATTAAGGTGAGAAACGTCACCACCAAACTCGCCTGGATAGCACATGCCGACCATGGCATTAAAGTTTGCTCCATCAATATATATAAAACCCCCATAAGAATGGATTAAGTCACAAACTTTTGTTACATCTTCCTCAAACACACCATGTGTGGATGGATAAGTAATCATCATGGCTGCAATATTATTGCCATGCTCAGATGCTTTTGTCTCTAAATCAGACATGTCTATATCGCCATTATCGTCACAGTCTATGACAACAACTTTATAACCAACCATTTGTGCAGATGCAGGGTTTGTACCGTGAGCTGACTCAGGGATTAAGCAAATATTTTTGTGATCATCTCCATTCGCTTTGTGATAAGCATCTATTGCCAGCAGGCCGGCATACTCGCCTTGTGATCCAGCATTAGGCTGAAGTGAGATAGCGGCATAGCCTGTTATGTCGCATAACCACTTCTCTAGATTATCAATAAGCTCAAGATAGCCTTGGGTTTGTTCTTGAGGTGCATGAGGGTGAACATTTGCGAAACCATTCCACCCTACTGGAATCATTTCAGAAGTCGCATTTAATTTCATGGTGCATGACCCTAATGGAATCATTGACCTATCAAGCGCAATATCTTTATCGCTTAGTTTTCTAATATATCTTAGTAATTGTGTTTCAGAGTGATGTGAGTTGAACACTTCATGCTCTAAGTAGCTAGTTGTTCTAGTTAAATCTGAAGGCCAACTTTCAGCCATATCCTTATTTGGTAAGTTGGCTTCAAATAGACCTAGCAAAGCTGATATGTCATCTGCTGTAGTAGTTTCATCCAAACTTATCCCAACACTTCTATCACCCATATTCCTAAGGTTAATTTTTAAGCTATTTGCTTTAGCATGCAGGCCTTTGGCATCCTGTGTCTCCACAACAATAGTGTCAAAAAATGCACTAGATTTAAGTGAATAACCTGCCTCTTTAAGGCCGGTAGCTAGAGTTTTGGTAAGATTATTTACTCTATGGCCAATTTCCTTAAGCCCATCAGGCCCATGATATACAGCATAAAAACCTGACATGATTGCTAAAAGAGCCTGTGCTGTACATATGTTGCTTGTGGCTTTCTCTCTTCTGATGTGCTGTTCTCGTGTTTGTAGTGCTAACCGATAACACGGTCTGCCTTGTTGATCCTGTGTTAGACCAATCAATCGACCTGGTAATGATCGCTTAAATGGATCTTTAACAGCCATAAAGCCAGCATGAGGACCACCAAAGCCCATTGGCACGCCAAATCTTTGTGATGATCCAACGACTATATCAGCACCAAATTCACCAGGAGGTTTTAATACAGTCAATGCAAGCAGATCTGTGCCCACAACAAGTAATCCATCTTTACTGTGAATTAAATCTGCTAGCTGTGAAAAATCTTTGACTGAACCATTTGCAGATGGATATTGCAAATAGCAGCCAAAATAGTCTTGATTGTCATCAGGTTCATCTCCAACTTGTATTTCAATGCCAAGAGGTTTTGCTCTGGATTTGATGATTGAGATAGTTTGGTGAAAGGTATCCTCTTGAACAAAGAAGTTGTTTGATTTTGATTTGGAAACTCTGTGTGCAAGCATCATTGCTTCTGCTGCTGCTGTCGGCTCATCCAACAAGGAAGCATTGGATATATCCATAGCTGTTAAATCAGCAATCATAGTTTGGTAATTCATTAAAGCCTCTAGTCGACCTTGAGCTATTTCTGGCTGATAAGGTGTGTACGATGTATACCAACCTGGATTTTCAAAAACATTTCTTTTTATTACAGCAGGCACATTGCAGTTATAAAAGCCATTTCCAATATAGCTCTTGAAAACTTTATTTTTTTTGGAAATTTCCTTCAGAGATTTTAACGCTGATGCTTCATCAAGGGCGGCAGGCAAATCTAGATTCTTTAGATCATAGATGCTTTCTGGCACAAGGTTTGAAAAAAATGCATCAAGGGAACCAAACCCAAGTTCATCTAAAATTTTTGAGACATCACTACTACCTAGACCAATATGTCTTCGTGAAAAATCTAATGATTTATTTGTCATGTTTTGTTGGTCAGTAATGGATTAGCTCTCACTTACTTGCGCATAAGCTTCAGCATCCAATAAATCTTCAAGCTCATCATTATTTTGAGGCTTAATTTTGAAAAACCAACCATCATTGTATGGTGATGAATTTATAAGTTCAGGATTGTCATTCAGAGCATCATTTACACTTACTATTTCACCTGATAGTGGCGAGTATACATCTGAAGCGGCTTTTACCGATTCGACAATTGCGATATCGTCTTGTTTATTTATTGTTTTGCCAGTATCAGGAAGCTCAACAAAAACAATATCGCCTAGTAAGCCTTGTGCATGATCAGAGATGCCAACCGTAACAGTTCCATCTTCTTCTAATCTAGCCCATTCATGCGAGTCAAGGAACTTTAAATTATTTGGAATTTCAGCCATGGATTTATTTTAAATATTTTAAAAAATTTGTCTCACAAAATTGCAAAATAATCTCTTTATCTCTAAGAAGAGCACTGCCAAATTCTGTAGTCTGATTCGTTACCCTACAAAACCCTATATTTTTTTTAAAAGTTGGGCTCCATGTGCCGCTAGTAATTTTTCCTGTACCGCCTTTAAATGCTATTTCTGTACCTGCTCTTAATACCCCTCTTTCGTTTGTATAAAAGCCGATTAACTTTGTTTGTGATTCTTTTAATTCCAAAAGTGCATTTTTGCCAATAAATTCACGAGACTCATCATTCATATCGATTGTCCAAGCTAGATTAGATTCATATGGATGATTATCAAGAGACATATCAACACCATACAGATTAAGTCCTGCTTCAAGTCGCAATGTATCTCTTGCTGCAAGTCCAATAGGTTTTGCGCCCTTTTCCATTAAATCATTCCATAGTCGAATACCATTTTCTTGATTTGAAACAATTTCATATCCTATTTCACCCGTGTAACCTGTCTTAGCAATCATAAATTGATCTGTTTCATGCAAATGAAATTGTTTAAGTTCGACATCAAGATATTGCGCAATATAGTCCGTTGAATTTGGCCCCTGAACAGCAATTATGGATGCGTCTTGGTGGAAATTAACTTCTACTGAAAAATTAGAAGCAATATCCCTAAACCACTTATTATTTTGGTCTCTTGTTGCACAATTTGAAATGATTCTGAAGTTTTCATTAGCTTTATGGTAGACAATCAAATCATCAAGAATTTTGCCATCATGATTGAGTAACGGAGTATAGAGCGCCCTTTTGTGATCAAGTATTTTCTCAACATCATTTGGAATTAAGTATTTAAAAAAATCTTTTTGATTATCGCCAACAAAATCAAATACCGCCATGTGGGAGACATCAAAGAGCCCGACATCTTCTCTAACAGTATTGTGCTCATTTATTTGAGATCCATAGTTGATAGGCATTTCCCATCCAGAGAAATCAACCATTTGACCGCCATGGTCATGATGGAATTTATTTAAATAGGTTTTTTTCATTTTTTAGCAAGAAATTCGATTTCAACACTCGCACCACGTGGTAAGTCGAGTACAGCAAATGCACTTCTTGTCGGATAGGGTTTTGTAAAATGTTTTAGATAAGCGTTGTTAAAAACTTCAAACTCGTCCATTGATTTAAGCAACACTAAACATTTCACAACGTTTGAAAAATCAAGGTTGTAATGATCTAGGCCCGACTTAAGGTTTACAAAGATTTGATCAACCTCTGTTTTTAAGCCTCCCTCAACAATTCCATTTTCATCAGCTCCCAGCATCCCAGAGAATTGAATTAGATCGCCAAGTTCTACGGCATCAGAGTACGGGGTTCCTTGTTTTTCAGAATTTACAGTTTTAAATTTCACATCACTAATCTAACAACCTTATTTGCACAAAACAATAAAAAAAGAAGAGAAGCTTGTTAATAGAAATATTTGTTGTAAAATGCCAACTTTATGGCAGCTAACAAACAACAAAAAGTTTACTTAATACCTGAAGGCGAAACTCGGGATAGTCACACCTATCATTACACAGTGGTAAAAACTAAAAAATTCATTCAGGAAAACGAGAAACTTAAAATCAAAAAGTTTAACCCTGTTAAACGAAAACATGAGTGGTTTGTTGAAGCTAAATTACCACCTCATAGCAAAAACTAGTTTTTTTATTAATAATCCCTATATTTAAAATAATGCCTAGACTTAATAAATTTTTTGAGTATTTAGAAGATCTAATACTATCCGTAATTGCAGTAATGACTATTGGCGCTGTGGGTTTCGAATTGTATGCCGTATTTGAGAGGGGGAGTATCGAGCTTGCAGACCTATTGTTAATGTTTATATACGCAGAGGTACTGGGAATGGTTGCCATCTATTTTAGAAGCCATGTATTACCAGTCATTTACCCCCTTTTTATTGGTATTACTGCACTTGCTAGGTTAATAGTGCTTCAAGGAAAAGATTCTGCACCGGAACAGCTTGTTTTCGAGGCTGGATCAATACTATTGTTGAGCCTGGCCGCTTTGCTTTTGAAAGACGTTAAAGTTTCACTTACACAACCAAAAAAATAACTTAGAATAGTTATATAACTTAGGGGGTGCAGAATGAGATTAATTCTATTCTTTTTATCATTGGCAGTTCATGCCGATTTAAGTAATAACATTGATACACACAAAGAGAAATATGAAAATTTAGCTCTGGAAATCTGGTCTTTAGCTGAAATGGGGTACTTGGAAAATAAGAGTTCACAATTATTGCAAGACACGCTTAGTGCTTCAGGTTTTGAGGTTAAAACAGGAATAGCTGATATTCCAACAGCATTTGTCGCCGAATACAACAATGGCGGTCCGGTGATTGGTATTTTAGCTGAATTCGATGCTTTACCTGGCTTGTCACAAAACAACACTCCCTATCGTGAATCAATTGGTGGTGATGCTGGTCATGCATGTGGCCACCACTTATTTGGAGTAGGATCAACCCAGGCTGCTATAGCGTTAAGGTACTGGCTAGAAGAAACAAATACTCCTGGAACAATACGTCTTTATGGCACGCCCGCAGAAGAAGGAGGCAGTGGAAAGGTTTATATTGCTAGAGATGGTTATTTTGACGACGTTGACATTGTTTTGCATTGGCACCCTGATGACAACAATAGAGCTCATTTTAGTAGCTCGAATGGCAATAAATCAGCAAAATTTAAGTTCAAAGGCATCTCATCTCACGCAGCTGGTGCTCCACAAAATGGTAGATCAGCATTAGACGGTGTCGAAGCTATGAACATGATGGTCAACATGCTGAGAGAGCATATGGATGAAGAAGCACGTATTCATTATGTAATTACTAAAGGCGGCCTAGCACCAAATGTTGTGCCAGAAGAAGCTGAAGTTTACTACTATGTTAGACATCCAAATGTTGAGGGTGTGCGTGATCTTTTTAACCGTGTAGTAAAAGCAGCTGAAGGTGCAGCAAAAGGGACTGAGACTCAAATGGTTTTTGAGGTGATGCATGGCAATTACCCATTGATGCCCAATGAAACTCTATCGGTACTTATTGATGAAGAGTTAAAAAAACTTGGTGGTGTTTCATACACAGATGAAGAAAATTTATTTGCTCAAGAACTTTACAAAACATTATTAAATCCTGATCGTGCAATTGGAGATCAAGAAACTATTCAGCCACTTGTGCTTTCACAGACAAAAGGCTCCACAGATGTAGGCGATGTATCCTGGAAGGTGCCGACATCTGGAGTAAGAATAGCAACATGGGTTCCAGGTACTTCATCTCATTCTTGGCAAGCAGTTGCTGCTGGTGGAACATCAATTGGAACTAAAGGTTCAACTTTAGCCGCCAAAGCTCTTGCCAATTCAGCGGTAAGGCTATTTGAAGAACCTACTCTAATCAAAATGGCTTGGAATGAGCATAAAGCTAATATTGGTGACCATGATTATCAAGCATTATTGGGTGATAGAGAGCCGCCTTTAGATTACAGAAAATGAATCAGTCAGGAAGATGCCAATGTGGTAATGTGAATTACTATTTTGATAAGGAAAAAGTCATATCAGCTCATCATTGTCATTGCAAAGATTGCCAAAGAACTACAGGTTGCGGCAAAGCAACTATTCTCTATATTGCTAGTAAAAATATTAAGGTTGATGGAGAGTTAAAATTCTATGATTCAAAGGGCTCATTAGGCATGACAATAAGAAGAGGATTTTGTGAAAATTGTGGTTCAGGTGTACTAAGTTATGCCAAAGAACTTCCCCTTCTTAAGTTTGTAAAAGCAGGCAGTCTTGAGGATTCTAGTTGGGTTAAGGTAGATTCAGTATTCTTTACAAAATCTGCAAATCAATGGGATATGCCAGCTGATGATATTAAATGCTATGAGGCTAATCCTAATATGCTTGATAACTTAAAGAGCGTAATTAAAGCATTATGAAAAAGATAGCATTTTTCCTTGTTTAATTGAGGACTGAAATAGAAATATTTAAGTAACTTGCAAACAACAACCACAACAAATAGAGAACATAGCCAATAAAACTTAAAAAACTGCGCTCTAACCATAATTTTTTAATTATCAGGACATTTACGGCAATTAACGCTGCAATATTGATAAAAGCCAAATCAGTAGCTTGGTAAGCAAAGAATATCCAGCTCCAAGAACCATTAAGCACAAGCTGAAGAATGAAGAGTTTATATATATGCTTAGCATTGAAATAACTTACTACTCCCATCATGGTGTAAAGGATTGGCCAAACTATGCCAAATAAGTAATTTGGAGGATTGAATGTCGCTTTATTAAGAGACTCATACCAATTCCAGTCAGTATAAAAGGTTGATAGTCCTCCAAGCCAAGCAGTAACTATGGTCAAAGCAGGCAGAAGTATTTTTAAAACCATAATATTTAATATAATCTAATTTTCCGGAGAAAATTATGGAAATATATATTATTTATGCTTTAGGTTTGACACTACTTCAGCTTTGGATAATACCAATGGCATTAAACTTTAAAAATTTAGGATGGATGATGTCTAATCGCGATGAGGATCTTGATATTTCATCAATGCTGTATTTGCAAAGAATTAATAAGTCTACAGCTAATCTTTATGAGTCGTTGCCAGCTTTTTTAGCATTAGTTTTACTATCATTGCTGATGGGTGTTGATACAAGTACTGCAGCCTGTGTTTGGCTTTTAGCTAGAGTTGCACATTTAGTTTTTTATGTGACTGGAATCGGTATGCTTAGAACATTATCTTGGCTGACATCACTTGGTGCATTAGTTTATATGGCTTGTGCTTTAATTTAATTTAATTGAGGGGCATTATGTCCCTCAATTAATTTCTCTCACCATTTAAATCAAAATCTTGCATGAAATTCCAAATGGTTGAGGCAGCATCGATATCATTATCGTAACCTAAGCCATCACGATTGGGCCATTCGTGATCTGTCCCCCCTAGACGATAAAAAGCTAATCGCACACCATCATTGCACTCATCCTTTATTGTTGCTGACCACGCATACCCATCACCATTGTTATCAGCACCATCAACAATTGCTGTTGCCGTGCATTGATTGAAATCTGTCCAATATTCTAGAACTGAGCTAAAACCAACCGCATAGGAACTTCCTCCAATGGGTATTGAGCTGTCGTTTTCTCCATGAATATGGATTATTGGTAATGCTCTATCTGGAGTGCAATTATCAAGTTCTTCTGTGTACATTAACCCTGCCACTGGTCCAAAAGCAGCAACTTTATCACTGAGATAGCACGCTAAGCTATAAATCATAAAACCACCATTAGAAAAGCCAGATGCGTATACTCTGTCTCCATCAATGTAATATTCTGAAACCAATGCATCAATAAGCTCAGATATAAATGCGACATCACATACTTCACCAGCTGTATTGCAACCAATACCTGTAAACCAGCCGGTAGATCCTTTGCCTTCAGCCACGGTTCCTTGCGGATAGACAGCAATGAAATTTTCAGACTCTGATAACTCTCTGAAGCCTGTATATTCCATTTCATATTCTGCATAGCCATCACCACCATGAAAGTTCATTACCAGTGGAGAAATATCTGTTGAATCAATTAAATTGTCCGGTATGTAAATAAAGAACTCTCTTTCCAAGCCACCAGAATTCATTGTGCAATACTTTGTATTTCCCGAGTTATCGTAGTTTGTGCATGAAGTTGAGCCCGGTGCAGGTGTTGGAGCAGGTGTAGGTGCGGGTGTAGGTGCGGGTGTCGGAGCAGGAGTTGGAGCGGGAGTAGGTGCAGGAGTTGGCATTGGAGTATATGAACTATCTGACATACTTGATGAGCCGCCTCCCCCACAAGCGCTTAAAAAAATTGTTGTAACTAATATTTTTATAAAATTACTGATTTTCATTTGAAATTACTGGGCTAAGGGCAAGTATACAACGGTATTAGTGGATAAAATCATAATAAAAACTAAACAAGTAATAATGGGGCCTAAGTAAACTCGTCCAGTTAGCTGAAAGAAAATACGGTTGAAATAAGGAAGAATAAACATGATAGGTACAATACCAAATAATAGATTTACGCTTAGCCAATTAGTGGTCCAATAAACAGTTCCAGTTTGAGCAAATGTCGCATATTGAATAAAAATTATCAACATCAAGCCAAGCGAGTTTGCTATACCTGCAAGTAAGCGAGATTGCCATTCAGGTTGGTTAGCGAATCGCATAGCACCGTTAACTCTGAGTGAATTTGAAAAGAAGAAGATAAAAAATACAGGCAGATACATTGCTAACACTAATAACATTTCCCACTGAAAAACCCTCACTCCCATAAACCAAAATCGATAATCTATGTGAAATAACCCATATACAATGAATAAAATTATGTAGTAAAGAGCAAAGACAGACAGACCAAGCAATATAGTTTTTAAAAGTTCAGATTTAGTTATTGTTAAACCCCAGGCCTTAGTATCCACTCCATTCTTTCTGCCAAAGAAGTAATACGTTAAGAAGAAAATAAGTAAACCTACCGTCCCATTAAAACCTGCCCACAACATTACTGAATTGTTCATTCTTTGTGGAAAGAACCAAGTTAATTCACGGTTTGTGGCTTCTGGAAATAGGATTTTTGCAACATCGACCATTGGAATAAAAGTGACACAGGCAATGCCAGCACTTAAGAAGAAAATAAACCAAAAAATAACCTTTCCATGTCCTTTTGGTTTTGGCAATGCAGGGGGAATCGGCTTAACAATACTCTTAAAAAATGTTGCACTCAAAAGCAACTTTGTTAATGGTATGAGCATCACAAAAGCAACAATCATATTGATCAATGTCATTAACTCTTTCCATTGCCATATTTGGTTATATGGATCCAGTTTTATGGGCGAACCAAAAACTGTATCAAAGTAAGATAGTTGATTAGCTGTGGCTTCAGCATTGTAGGGCTGAAAGGGATGAAGCAATTCTTCGTTGAAGATAACTCGACCAGTTTGATCTGAAATATTTCCGTAATATTTACCCAATTCAACTTCTTCTACACTTACATCAAGTACAGCATTGACCGTTCTTAATGACTCGGGTGCAATACGCATATCTGCAGCTTCCCATGCTTGTAATTCATTTCTGAAAGCGCCTTCATCATAGAGAGCGTAACTTACTCCCATATTTGATTTGATAGGCTTTAAAACATTGTCTTGGAGGGTCAGGACATACCCTGATACAAATACAGAGTTCAAAATGCTTTGATCATTATCTGATTTAGCTTTTTTACCAAAATAATTAGCCCCCCTAATGGCTGCATTACCCCCCATGGAGTGGCCTGTTGCTCCAAGTTTTGATTTATCAATAAAATCATACTCATCAGATTGATAAACGTGTTCAATAAGATGAAACATGCCATATCCCTCTGTTGTTGCTGCTCTTCTACTAAGAGAAGAACTTGAAATGCCTTGAGCATAAGGGTCAATTAAAGCAACTACATGACCTCTACGTGAGAGTTCAATTGCTATATTAGATAAGGCTTCTTTTGAGCGTTGAAACCCAGGAATGATTGCTATAAATGGAGATGGAGTAGCTGAGGTAGCTGTTTTAGGGGTATAAAGATCGTAATAGATATATTGGTTATTGACAGTATCGAGTCTCTCAAGAGTTATATCTGTTTTACCAAAATTTGATTGAATTATTGACGCAGCAAGACTGCATATAAATATTATTATTAGACAAACTCTAAGACCCATTTATGTATTGTAAATAAAAAACTCCGCCATAAATGACGGAGTTTTAAAAAAATTAAAAAATTATTTTAAACGATAGCCATACCATGTGGATGGTGTATCACAAGACATATGATCCCATCTTCCACGTTCCGCAGCTGAACCGTAGGACTTCTCCCAAAAAATGTCGGAATTTTCACCTCTTGCAGCAAGACCAGGTGCGCCTGCACTAATCCAGAAATCTGGTCCTTGACCTCTTGGGCCACCAGCTCCAGGGTAAATGAACCTATATCCACCTTTTGCTCCATTGGCATAATGCTCTTTAGCAAATGTAGCTTGTAACTCACGTAGTTTTTCTGGATCTGCACCTTCATCATATGTGCATGGCCAGTAATCAACCGCAAATTCATCATATTGAACATCATCTGAAGAAGGACCTACTCTTTGGAATGCTTCTGAATTATCTTCACACTCAAAAGGAGCTTCTGGCATATTGTCATCAGCACCCATTAAAGCGTACATTTTTTCTGTAAATTCTCCCAAAGCACTACGCGAAGGACCATGAGTAACGAAAAAGAAGTCACTTCCCCCTCTCATTTCTTCATTGGTAAAAATTGGAAATAATGCAGAAACAGATATGTCATTCTCAAATGAGGTTGCATGCTTTAACCATGCAGCAACAGTTGCTTGAAACATTTCTTGTGCTTTATCATCATCCTCTACAATTTGTGAGCAGTAAGAATACTCAGCATACATTGGCTGATACATGCTCTTATGGTCATCTGTAAAGGCAAAAAAACTAACAAATATTAAAAATAAAATTCTCATAATTTTCTCCTATTAATTAGCTGAGTTATATAGCCAATCAGTTTTAAAAGTTGACATTGGGCCACATGAAGCCATTCTCTGGAATTCGCTCCAATAACCACTTTTGTTCATCATCTCTCTGTATTCAGACCAGCTACCAATAATATTACTTCTTGCTTCAGCGCTGTAATAGTGACGCATTATGACAAAATCATAGGTAACATTTTCATCTGCCCCTCTATAAGGTAAAAGATAATGCTCCCCATACCCTGCTCTATTGCCCATCTCTATTTCTTTGGCTTCAATTTTGGCAGCCAGATCAAGAAGTTTTTCAAGATTTCCCATTGTCTCAAAATTACATTGTCTGAAATCAACAAATTTAAACCTATCATATTCTTCACTAGGAATTCTTATGCCTCTGGCTCTTACACCACGCATAGATATGCTGCGTTCCATTTCAAATGGTTCACTGTCATATTCACTGTTTTCTGCTGCCCAAGCAGGATATTTATTCATGTAAGCACCCCATTCTTTGTACTGTTCTTGTCCATCAGGCCAGAAACCATAAGAAATTAGATCGTACTCATACTCACCCGCCCATATTGGTTGAAAAAGTGCTCTGCCGTAATTTAGATCGTTTGCTTCAAGGAATTTTAAATATTCCATTTGCTGTTCGTGCACATCGTTATAGGTTTTACCCTCTTTGATGTTGCCAAAGAAAAATTCTGCTCTGTAGGTGTACTGTTCAGAAGTCTGAGCTAATACTTCAAAGGAGAAGATTGTAACGATTAATAAGATTATTTTTTTCATATTTTTTCCAAATTAGTCTTCAAAATCACTTTTTGATGTTTGGTGAACGCCACCATAAGCTGCAGATGAGAAATGTGATGTCTTACGTTTCCAACTACCCATTTCTTTAACCCAGGTTTCTGTAACACGTGTTCTATATGGTGCATTATTTTCGCCATTGACACCTTCATAATAGAATCTTACATAATATGCTCCATTAGCGACTTTATTAGCCTCTGCAAAGTAAATATTACTTGTTCCTACTGGAAAGTTGCTCTCATAATCTTCAAGCGACCAAGTGCGGCCTGGTTTGTGAAAACTTCCATCAGAGTAAGTTTCATAAACGCCTGTTTTGCTTTCCATGCTTACCATAGTGGCAAAATCACGGTCAGTTCTTGCTGCGTAGTATTTAGCATGCGCAGCTAATACGGCTTTTTCTTCAGGACTATGGTCATCTGAAGACATATAAAATGATAACGAAATTAAAAGTGCGAATAGTATTCTCATTAATACTCCTTATTTAGGTGCAGATTCTGGTTGATAGTCGTAATAACCCTCAACAGGAATCATTAAGTGCACATATGGTGTCCCCTGCATCATTACATACGGAGCACCTGTATCAAAATCTGTTGTTTGTGAACCGAAAGAGTTTGGATCTTTTGGCATAAGCATTAAATGGGCGCCTGAGACTATCCAATCTTCTGGATCGGTGTTTGCTTTATCACCCTCTGAGTATGGTCTGAAATTATCGACTCCAGTATCACCATGAAGCATCCATATCCAGCCATCATTAGTTAATTTTGGTGCTGTTTGTGACATGTAGGCATCTGCCCAAGCCATTGCATTAGCGTCAGCGCATGCTGGGGCTGCATCTTGTTTTGATTTATAGCCCATTTTTGGCATAGCCACAAAAGCAAGACATGTCCACCCATTGGTTCCCTCTTTAAGAACTTCTCCAGAAGGACTAATTACAGTAGCATTATCACCTATAAAAGATGGTGCTGCAGAAGTTAAGGTTTTCATTATCCAGCTCTCATCTTTATAGCCTTTTGAGTCTTTAGGCCCATGATCAGCATTTAGATTAAAGATTAAAAGTAAAAGTATTGAAATAAAGATTTTCTTCATAAATATCCTCTCACCTAAAACTTAGCAAATGTTTCAAGAAGTTGTGTTACATTTGTGTGAAATGTACAAAAAAAAGTGCTTTATATGTAATCATGATAAAAATGAAAAGTAATTTTCGATATCTACTAGAATTTTTGATCATTATCACTGGTGTGCTTATCTCCTTTTATTTAGATGATGTTAGACAGCTTAATGAAAAAAAAGGTTACAAAGATAAGCTTATTAGTGAACTCTTGGTATCTTCTGAGCAAGACCTTGCTCAAATTGAAAATATTACCAAAGACCTTAATCAAGTACAGAAAAATATTGCAACGATGCTTGAAGATATCAATGATGGTTCCAAAGACCTGCAAGATAGTATTATTGCGGAGAAATACCTCTTTGTTACGCAGAAAATGAGTGTGTCTTTCTTTCCACAAAATGGTACTTTTGATCAACTTATATCAACTGGTTCAATGGAGCTAATTGATTCCGATAAATTTAGGCGTGTTTTGCTAAATAATTACACACACTATTA
The DNA here is from genome assembly GCA_902579195.1 of uncultured SAR86 cluster bacterium. Taxonomy (GTDB): domain Bacteria; phylum Pseudomonadota; class Gammaproteobacteria; order Magnimaribacterales; family TMED112; genus TMED112. The sequence continues at coordinate 66,788 of CACHFV010000004.1, forward strand.
CGACAGAAACAGTGCAAACAACCGAACTCTTGATGACTTGTATTTAGCTTTTGGCGCAAATATCGACCCATACATACTAGTTAAGCCCATTGAAGAAAATGATGCCTCTTTTATTTATGCAGATAAATCAGTTGGAGATTATGAAATAGATAAACAATTTTATTTGTCTAACATGTTTCAAGCATATTTATTAACAGCTCAATCTATGGTTGGCAAAAATATTGATATGCTTAATATTTTTCAGAATAGCTACCAAGAAATTATTGATTTAGCTAATGAGGAAATCCAATAAAAAAAAGGCGTGCAGAGCACGCCTTTTTCTATATTAGCTTAGCTTAGAAATTATATCTAAATCTTAAGAATGCATATCTGCCACTGATACCCATTGGTGCAAGTTCACTATAAACTTGTCCAAGAATTCCTTGATAAATATCATTTGTAAGACCAAATTCATTTTGGCAATTATCCACTGTAGGACATTTATTAGCATCTGTAACTTTGTCACCAGAATTATCAAATACATTATTAATACCAAAACTCATTGTTGTTTCACCAAAGTCATATGAACCCTCAAGATCAAATAACCATACGCCTTCAAAGACGCCGGGTGAACCTAGATATGCTTTTTGCCATGTATCAAACCACTCGCCCCAATAACTAGTTCTTACAAGTAAGCCCCAGTTTCCATTTCTATGATTAGCGGCGAAGTTGCCTCTATTGTCAGGAGTAACTCCTTTAAATGATTGCTCAGCTAAAGCATCAATTGCTGATCCTGCATTAGTAACATCAACATCATTTTGACTCCAGTTAGCAGTCCAAATTGTGCTGCCACCAAAGTCTTCTGTTTCAGTAGTTGCAGTAAGGTCAAAACCCTTTGTTTTTGTAGCAAAATCATTGGTAAAGAACCTAAATGTTGGGAAATCTCCAGCACCAGGAACACCAGCTGCTACTAGTTCAGCAATGTCTTCGTCTGTTAAAGAGAAATTTCTTGAAAGTGCTAATCTGCCATCAACTGCTATTGAATAAACATCAATCGTCCAGTCAACTGGATTAGGCAAGAATGAATATTTCTCAGAACCAAACATGCCAAAAGATCTGTTGATTGATTCTTCAGGTTTAAGCTCTTCACCGCCATACAATCTTGCTAATGGTAATGTTGAAGGAATAACCCCTTCGTTTACAAGATCTCCTGAGCTGTTAAATACAGTAGAGACCTTTTTAGCATTGCTTTGGCCTGGTGTAGGTGCTTTAAATCCTGTACTAAATGTACCTCTGAAACCAAAGTTAGGTGCTGCTTTATAATTAAAGCCAAGCTTGTAGTTTTCTGTGGTACCAAAAGTATCATAGTCTTCCCATCTGTAAGCAAGACCAATTCTTAATCTAGAATCAATATCCCATTCTAAATCACCGTATAAAGCCTTGTTATTTCTATCCCATGAACCGGCTGCTGCCATTGGGAATCCAGGATAACCATTTGAGGATAAACTAAATCCTTGGGATGCTAGACCACCATCAAGATAAGACTCAGGCTGTCCAGCCACAAGCGTGTATTCTTCTGTTCTTGCTTCATAACCAAAAGCTAAGAAAACTGTATCAGAAGCCTGATATGTAAAGTCTGCATTGAGATTCTTTTCTTGTTGTTGTTCTGCTCCAACATCAAAATTTCTAGGTGTGCTTGGACCATAACTTGCGTTGACAGAATTGTTTAAAAATTCATCTGCCTCGTTATATCCATAGTAGTAACTGAAGTCATATGTAACGCCATTTGCAAATTCGCCATCGTAACCAATTAACATTGACATATCTTCAACGTCAGCACCAAATCTTGGTGTAAAGCCACTAGGTATAAGTTCTTGGAATGCAAAACAATTTGGGTCTGCTTGAACAGCTGCCCATGCAATAGGATCTGGCGTGCTGCCATTAAAGGCTACAACCGGACAATCAACACCATCGTTAGGTGTAAGATCTCCAATTAACATAGTGTCACCACCATCGTTGCTGTAAACAGCTCCTCTGTTTGTTGGGTTTCTGTAGTAGAAAGTTCCATCTACTGTTTTTGAATTGTAGTTTGCGTGACCATAAAGCTCACCTGACATGTATGATGTTCTAAAGTTTAAGAAGGTTTTTAGATCATCTTTGATGAAAGGCCTTCCCCATGGCATTGCTGGATCAGGAACGCCTTGGTAACCATCAGCTATAAGTGCAGCTGCGTCATCTCTTTGCACAGCTCTAACTGTTGATTGTTGATTACCAAATTCAAAACTAAGGTTTGCAAAACCATCTCGTAAAGGCATACCAAAATTACCCATCACATAGCTCTGATCACCATCTCCTTCGGAGTATTGGCCTTTTCTATATTCCATGAAACCGCCTTCTGCTGAATCATTTAAATTGAAGTTAATAACCCCTGCGATCGCATCTGAACCATATTGTGCTGATGCTCCATCTCTGAGAACTTCAACAGATTTAAGTGCAGAAGCTGGGATAGCTGATAAATCAGGTCCTTGTGCACCATCAGAAATATATGCACCCAACCATGTCAGCACGCTACCTCTGTGTCTTCTTTTACCGTTAACCAAGACCAATGTATGATCAGGCGACATACCACGCAAGTTAGCTGGTCGCATAACACTTGCAGCATCACTGATTGGCTGGTCATTAACACTAAATGAAGGAACTAAATTCCTCATTAGGTTATTAAAATCCGTATCTCCATTATTTTGAAATTCACTTCCAGAAATAACATCAACAGGCGAAAAAGTATCTTGAGGCGATCTTGCCTCACTTCTACTACCTACGACAGTAACTTCTTCAACATTGTCATTAACCTCTTGAGCCCATAAAGAAGAAAAGACCACTAATGAAGAAATAAATAATAATTTTTTCATTGATATCCTCGCTATATCTTATAAAAATGGACTTTTCCAACAAAGCCCTACACCCGAATATGCCATAATGTGACATTTATGCAACAGTAATCAGAAAAAAATAAAAAAAAGCAGCGTTTTTGCTGCTTTTTCCCTTTATTTTTGCCCTTTAGATTGGTCTCTAGGGCAAAACTTAGTAAGAATTACCAACCGCAGGACCGGCCTTCATTTTGGACATCAAGCCATTCTTTGAGTGGCGCGTAGTAATTTAACATTGCTGTTCCAGATAATTCTCTTGTACCAATAATGCTTTCTAAGGCATCTTGCCATGGCTGGCTTTGTCCCATTGACAGCATTGCTCTAAGCTTTTCACCAGCTATTTCACTGTCATAAATTGAGCATTCATGTAATGGGCCCTCAAAACCAATATCGTTACAAAGCGATTCATGAAACTGATATTGCAGCACTCTTGCTAGATAATATCTTGTGTAAGGAGTATTACCCGGAATATGGTATTTTGCTCCAGGATCAAAAGCATCAGCAGGTCTTTCGTTTGGAGATCTGACTCCTTGATATTTTTCTCTTAATTCCCACCAATAGTCATTCATTTCATCTTCTGACAAGTCTCCATTAAAGACAGCCATTCTCCATTTATCCAACATTAGGGTCCATGGTGTAGGAACAACCCCATCAAGTGCCTGCTTCATAAGGAAGGCTATTCCATTCTCTTTAGCTAATTCAGCCTCCTCTTCAGATACAAAGCCTATTTTTTGTAGATAATTTGGTGTAATGGATAAGGAAAGGAGATCACCCACTGCCTCATGGAAGCCATCGTTTGCACCGCTTTGAAAAACAGATGGCTGATGTGCATACGCTTGATAGTAAAAAATGTGGCCTAACTCATGATGAATTGTAGAAAAGTCTTCAGCATTCTTTTCTATACACATCTTAATTCTTAAGTCCTGTGTTTTAGGGTTAATATCCCAGGCGCTAGCATGACATACAACATTTCTATCTGCCGGCTTAACAAATAAAGATCTTTCCCAGAAAGTATCTTCAAGTGGTTCAAAACCAAGGCTTAAAAAGAAATCCTCAGCAATTTCGACCATTTCAATTTCAGTTAATCCACGATCATTTATAACTTTAGTTAAATCAATTGGTTTACCTGTAGACTCTTCTTGATAAACAAGGTCATAAACATTAGCCCACGATTGTGCCCACATATTACCAAGAATATGGGCAGGAATTGATCCTTTATCTGGAACAACATCATCCCCATAGAATTCATTTAATTCAGCTCTTACATGGCACTGAAGCGATTCATATAAAGGTTTTAAATCTTCATAAACCCTATCAACTGTTTCTGAAAACTCACTAACAGGCATATCATACTTACTAAACCAGAGGTCAGATAAGCCATCAAAACCTAGGTCCTGTGCACCTTGATTACCTATATCAACCATACGTAAATACTTATCTTTCATAGGTTTACCAATTTCGCGCCAACCATTCCAGGCTTTAAGTAATTCGTCCGGATCTCTAGAATTATCAATAATGGATTCAAATCCTTCTAGGTCATAACAATCGTTTTCTGAGAAACAATGCGTACCTGATCCATACATTGCTTCAAGTTCAGTCATAATGCCTGAGAGCTCACCTGCTAATTCTTCATTCAGTGGAGGCGGCATGACAAAGCCATTTTTAATAATATCAAGTGCTCTGCGATCTTCTGGGTCTAATTCAAGATTATCAAATGTTGAAGCTACCCTTGCCTGCTCCAAGCTCTTTAATGTGTAACGTTTTGAAAAGTCAGCAAGCACAACTTGAGAGTCATAAGTGATGAAATTTGATGAAATCCAACTGGCTGAGTAAATTACTGGCCCTTCTGTTTCTGCTCTTAGCTGAACTTCAGCTAGAAAATCTTTTGCATCTTGTTCTGTTGGCTGTTCTTCGTTAGCACAGCTAACAATTAAAATTAACGAAAGTATTAGAGAAAGTTGTTTAATCATTTGAAAATTATACCATAGCGTCTGCTGCATTTAGAGTTGGTTTTTTCTAAAAAGAATTATCTGCTATAGTCATGATATGAGTTTGGTCAGTTTAGCTGTGCACATGGCAGTTTTGGGGTCATTAGTAATAGTTTTCAGTGAAAAAAATTTAGAAAAGAGACGTAAACTTATAATTGTCCCTATTATCTTCTTTATCTTAACCTTCTTTGTTTAATGTGATATTTTTTCCTTAGGGAGAAAATTATGCATTTTAAAATTATTACTTTGACACTATTTTTAGCATTCTCATCAAACTACATTATGGCAGATGAATGGCCTGAAAAAGAATGCAATAAATTATCAGGCTATGTTGGTTTTTTATCAGCTGCATCTGCAGGCTCTTTAGAAGAAGCTACAGAAGCAAAAAAAGAAGAGAATGAAGATTTAGCTAATGAAAAGTTTATGGCAGCTCATATGTTATCTGAGCAAGCTGCAAACTTTAGTAAGGTTTTTTCAACTTTTTGCGACTAAGGAATTAAAGGCACTTGCCTGCTAACTTTAAAAGGTTTTTATTTTAAAGACTAAATAATTGTAAAAATCTTTTTTTTACAACATAATGATGGCTATGAAATATTTAATAGCGCTATTAATGATGTTTGGATTGAGCTTTTCAGTATTAGCTCAGGATGCAAGCGATATGTCTGAAGACGAGTATGAAAACGGTTGTGACAATGAACTAGATGACGATATGGATGGTGACATCGATGGAGATGATAGTGATTGTGGCGTAGGTGGAGTACTATTCTCAGCTGATGATTTTGATGCAGATAGCCTAAGACCTTATCTAGTATGGGGTGTTGGAATCGCATTGCTTTCTTCAGTAGAAAGTTCAGATACAGGTACTGCAACTAACTAACATTTATTAAACAGTTAAAAACCATGTGATTCGTCACATGGTTTTTTTTATTTCATAATAATAGTAAGGAGTTCATATGTTCAGATTATTAATATTACTAGTTCCCATGCTCTTACACAGTGAAGATGTAAGTGAAAAAAAGATTGCAGAAATCAGCGTTGAAGACTTAACTAATATCGTAAGGATGATAGTTCAAGAAGCAATGACCAATTGCACAGTTACAGGTGAAATGAATGGCAGAGCCAAATTAAACCTTGATGTAGAGGGTGAAGTTGTTGCAAGGCTTGAATGTTTCTTTGAAGAAGAAGAGGCCTTAATTGAAGAAGAGCCATCAGCAGATGTAGATTAATGCTTTAGTTTGGAGAGAATGTTAAACCTATTTTAATATTCCAGAAATTATCATTACCTCCAGTCATTTCCGGTCTCTGAACATCAATGGGGGTATATGATGTTCCAAGGTTTAATAACCACTTGTCAGATAGCTTGTAGTTGAAACCAAGGTTTAGTGTAGTTAGCCTTCCACTGGTTTCAACAAATGCTTCTTCTTGAATGAATTCCAATGGAGCATTAATTTGAACTGAAGGCTTTATTCTTGTTGACGCTACTGAGAACCATGGTTTAAAACCTATTGAGCTTTCTCTCTCAAATAAAATTTCAATACCATCATGACTCATGTCAATTTTATCTTTTGATGTTCCAATACAGCCAGAGATATTACCAGGTGAGTACAGAGGTTCCATAACCACCTCTTCAGAACATGTAACAGAAGCAGTCGCCTTCCCATTAAATCGATATAGGCGTATGCCCATATTAAAGGCGTCACTTGTATAAATTTGTTTCGCAACTGCAATACCCCACATTTGCTCTGGTTTGGCACCATCAATTTCAAGCGGTGGAGTCCAAGACAGTTCAATAATTGAATCCCAATAGAAACCTGTTGTTATCTTGCCTCTCCCAAAGACTGGTGATTTATTAAGATCCTCAGATTTTAGTCCTCCAAAACCAATTTTTTGTTGTCTTTCATTTAATTCCGGAATGGTGCTTATCTCAGCTGAGACATTGAATTGGCCAAGCGGCAAAACATCAGGGAATTTATCAGATAAATTAAGTGAAGCAGCAGTCATATACGACATACCCCAACCTTCAGGACTATCAAACTCAACTTTTTGAGCATACAGGTTATGCTGCACTGTAAGAATTAATAGAAGACTGATTATTTTTCTTTTCATATAAAACAATAATAACTTTAAATAAAAAAAACTATGCAAAATTAATTGCATAGTTTTTTTTAATTAAATTAGTCAGTAATAGTAATTACGCCAGATCCTGCCATGCCAGCATGAAGTGTGCAGTAATAATACATTGTGCCAAGTTCAAAATCAGCTGGAACAGTCCAAGTGACTTGATTTGAGTCATCGCTGTAATCTACACCCTCACCTTCATAGGCAACGCCGCCTCCGAATGTGCCATCCGGTGTTGTGCTAAATCTAAATGGATGAGCTTTTCCAAAGTCTGACACATCAAAGATATATGTTTTACCCCTTTGTAAGGTAACACTTGCATGCATAACATTATCTATGTAGTAATCTAGGCCAGTGCTTGTAACAGTGAATGTTGTTGGAGTTGTGTCAAATGATTGACCATCATTAACAGCTCCTTTCGTTTTTGCCACTGGTCCAACCCAGGTAAAGTCTGAACTTACTGATCCCGTGCCAGTTTTTTGTAATGACTCATCTGCTGAGGTACTGTTGCTTTGAGAGACGCCAATATCATTGGCAGTAAACTCAGAACATGGTCCACTCGCAGGTGACATAGTTCCTTCATAGCTTATCAGCTCCACGCAATTATTATCTGCATCTATCAGACCAATTCCGTCAGCATCACCATTTTGAATCTGTGAAGATTCAGCTACAGTAAAGCCGTACCCTTCTCCAGCATCTGATAGAACACCTGACAGCGTAATCTGATCATAAAGTGAGTCATTATTACCATTATAGAATTCCAGTTTCCAGCCAGTTAAATCAGTGCCTGCAGGTCCTGCAACTTCTACATATTCTCCAGTATCAACATCAACCATATCGTAGTGAAGTTCATTAATAAATACTGAACCTTGTGGGGCGTTACCGCCGCCACCGCCGCCACCGCCGCCACCGTCGTTATCATTAGCTGGTAGTGTTGGAAGAGCACTGTCATCGCAACTTGCTTCTTCTGTTTTGATGAAGTCATATTCAGCTTGATCCAAGTAAAGATCATTCAGATGTTTTACCTCAACCCATTTTTTTAAATACGTACAATGATAGGCAGTATTATTAGGCATCCATTCTGTTGGATCGCTAGACCCTTTCGCACCGTTAGAGTTGCCACCAACAGCCAAGAATTGATGAGATGTTTCTGGCAATGTTCCTTCTACTTTATTACCAGTATTAGCAAATGTTCTCTTCTCTGTTGCTGATGTCCAGGCACCTGCTCCACTAATATGACTCTCATACAGAGCAACGACATGGTCTATTTGAACATTGCTTGCCTCATAGTAATAAACATCATCGAATGGATCGTACCATTTACCGCTAACAGCAGCTTGTCCACTAGATGACATTACTAACGGATTGTTAGGATCATCGTCAATATGCTGTGCGACAAGAATTTCATGTCTATTTGAAATACCGTCTTCATCGGTATCGTCCCATGTAGGATAATCAGCATCTCTATCATAGAAACCTACTGGTACAGCGCCAACCATAACAGCTTTGCCAAATAAAAATGTTTCTGGTGCTGGTGTTGGTGCAGGTGTCGGAACTGGGTCACCAAAATTTTGATCAGTATTAATTGAGCCTGCACTTGCTGTTGCAGGACCAACCCAGGTAAAGTCGGATCCTGTGAGTCCTGTTCCTGTTCTTTGTAGAGATTCAGAGGCAGTGTTATTTTGCTCAAATACACCAATATCTTGGCCTTCCACTCCATCACAAGCACTACCGCCTGCATCACCGTCTGCTCTTGTAGCAGTCATGGAGCCTTCATAGGCTATAAATTCGATACAAATATTATCTGGATTAATTAAACCAAAACCATCTGGTGAACCGTTTTGTAGACCACCTTGGTGATTTCCTAATGGAGGAAACGCTTCAACAGCATCAAATGCTAAAGCTCCATATCCCTCACCATCATCAGGCAGAATGCCTGAGAGATTATAAGTACCATAGTGTCCAGAAGTACCGCCACTATAACCAGCAACACTATAGCCTGTTAGATTAGTACCTGCTGGACCAGCAATTTCAAAAAACTCGTTTTCATCTGTACCTTGGTTGTCGTAATGGAATTCATTAACCCAGACTTCGCCAGAAGGAGCCGGTGTTGGTTCCGGTGTTGGTTCAGGGGTTGGTTCAGGGGTCGGTTCCGGTGTTGGAGCTGGTGTTGGAGCTGGTGTAGGTGCCGGTGTTGGAGCTGGTGTTGGAGCTGGAGCTGGTTCATAACCACCGCCTCCGCCTCCGCCTCCGCCTCCGCATGCGGCAACAAACGTTACTGTAAAAATAATTGTTAGGAGTCTTTTTAGATTCATAATAAATGCCCTTTTTTCAAAAATAATTAATTAATAGACTATATCTAATGTATTGTTTTTTAAAACATTTACAATACCTTACATGGACGGATTACATGTTTTATTAATAAGTCTGGTCTTTTTTGGGATCTATGTTTTTTTAGAGGCTAGACCTAAAGGTTTTTCTCTAAAAAATCCCTTTAAAAAGGACTCTGACTAAAATTGGCAAAAGTACACTTTCACTACTCAACCATGAATGCTGGGAAATCAACTTCCCTTTTGCAATCAAATCATAATTACGAAGTAAGGGATCTTAAAACCTATCTATTCACTCCTGCTGTAGATGCAGAAGTGCATGATGGAAAAATACACTCCCGGTTAGGAATTTCAAAGGATGCGATTGTTTTTGATAGTGCATTTAATTTCATAGATTATTTTTCAGATAAAAAGGATCAAAAAATATCCTGTATCTTGGTTGATGAAGCTCAGTTTTTAACAGAAATGCAGGTTAAACAGCTTTGTAATATTTGCGATGAAAATAACATTCCTGTTATGTGTTACGGCATCAGAACAGATTTTCAAGGAAAATTATTTGATGGTAGTAAGTTCTTGCTAGCCTATGCTGATACTTTGTTAGAGCTGAAGACAATATGCGAACACCCTGGTTGCTCAAGGAAAGCAACAATGATTGCAAGATATCAGGACGGAAAGTTGGTTCTAGAAGGACAGCAAATTGATATTGGTGGGGATAAATACAAAGTATTTTGCAGAAAACACTACAGAATGCTCACCGATCTAATTTAAACGAATAAACCAGCAATAAGTCCTGAGAGGCAAGATGCTAATGTAGCACCCACTAAAGCTTTACCTGAGACTTGAATAAGGTCTTTTATTCTTTCTGGAGCCATCGCTCCAATTCCAGAGATTAAAATTCCTATGCTTGAAAAGTTTGCAAAACCACACAAAGCATACAAAACAATTACTTTGGTTCTTTCACTAAAGTATTCGGGATCTAAGCCCCCCAGTTGAATGTATGCAACAAATTCATTGGTTGCTAATTTAAGGCCTAAAAGTTCTGCTGCTGAAGCAGCTTCTGACCATGGTATACCCATAAGCCATGCTATTGGTGCAAAGATCCAACCCAATATCTTTTGCAGCGATAGATCAGACATTATTAAACTTAAGAAACCGTCAACAATCGAGACCAAAGCTAATATTGCTATTAAGATTGCAGCAACATTGACAGCTATATTGAGACCATCTTTCGTACCTTTTGTAATAGCATCCATAGAACCTGCGTATATATTTTCTTCTTTAGCATCACTAATTTGATGTGTGATTTCATTTGATGGATACATGATTTCTGCGTACATAATTGCTGCAGGTATAGACAGAATTGATGCTGTTAAGAAATGTTGAACAATATTAATGCCTACAAATTGATTCTCAAGCTCTCCAGCTAAAGCAATCATAACTGAACCAGATACAGTGGCCATGCCAGCAGTCATAAGTATTAGTAGTTCTTTCTTGCTCATTTTAGACAGATAAGGTTTAACAAATAGTGGTGCTTCAACTTGACCTACAAAGACATTAGCTGCAGCTCCAAATGATATTGGGCCGCCAAGATTAAACAGTTTTTCACAGACATAGGAAAGGCCCCTAATAATCAGTGGCAGAATGCGCCAGTGCCATAACAATGCACTAATACAAGACATAACAATAATAAGCGGCAAGACGTTAAGCGCAAATGCGTATGGATGAGCTTCAAAAAGACTTCCAAATAAAAATGATGTGCCTTCAGCAGTTGCAGATGATAGTTTTGCTACTCCTGCGCTTACAGCAGCAAAAAAACCTGCGACATACTCGCTCAAAAGCAGGAAGCCAAAACCAATCATCACTGCAATAGCAGCTAAAATATTTTTTATTTTTATTTCTTTGATGTTATTGGATAAAGGAACAACAACCGCAACAAGCAAAATTGCTCCTATAAGAACTTGTAGATAATAACCCATGTCAGTTTAGCTTGATGTCTTGTAGCCTCTTAGTTAAGAATTCGTTAGCTGTAATTTTAGTATTTTTATTTAGAATAATCTCTGGTCTTGGGTGAAGAAAGAAAGGAATACTATATCTGGCTCTATTGCTATTATTTTTAGTCACTACCCTGTGAGTTGTTGACGTTAGTCTTTCATTAGAAATTATTTCCAACATATCACCAATATTGCAAATTATTTCGCCATCATCGCAATTGCATTCAATCCAGTTCCCAGCTTTATCCTGTGCCTCTAATCCTGCTTCATTTCCACCAATAAGAAGAGTAATTAGATTAACATCGTTGTGAGCCCTAGCTCTGTGAGGATTAACCTCTTCTATAGCTGGATAATGTATAAGGCGAAGTACTGAATTTCCATTGGTAGCGCAATCGCCAATATTGGCATTGTAATCGATATTGAAGTTAGTGAAGGCGTGCAATATTTGATTGCCCATCTTTTCAAACTCCAAATAGAGATCATCCAGTAGATTAAAGTTAGACAACTCATCTATATAAAGGTTAGGCATTAAGTCTTTGTTAGATGTTGATCCTTGGTGCCAGAATTCCTTTTGATCTGCTACCTTTTCATTTAAGGCAGTCTCTATACCGTATGGTGTATAACCTCGTGCTCCGTTAGTGCCTGGCACATGGTATTTATTTTTGACATCAAAGGGTAAGTTAAATAGCTCTTCTGTCAGCGCAAAAGTATTTTGAATAAGAGCTTTATTAATAGGATGGTCATTAATTACAAAAAATCCAACATTATTTAGGCTGCTAGTTAGATAATCAATGACTGCTTTATCAGCTGCTACCAAATCATGAAATGACACTTTAGGAATTTTTTGCATACAGAATTATAGCAGTTATACAATCATAAAAAAAAGGGCAGCCTAAGCTGCCCTTCTCAGATTATTGATGTATTAGAAACTTAATTTAAATCCTAATTGCATCTTATACACGGAGACGAATCTTGAACCGTTTCTATATGAATAGATATCAGGATCAAAATTAGAATATGTCCAAGTACCTGAAGTAGCATCGTATGATGCGTCTAGGTTCTTAGTAACTCCAAGATAGCCAGCATCATAAAGCTGACCAGCTTCGTCATCAAGCAAGTTCCCAAGGTTATAAATATCTAAGAACAGTTCAGCTTTCGCATCACCAAGATATTTATTTTCTGGAAGATCAACTTCCTGAGTAACCTTAAGATCCATTCTTGTAGACCATGGTCCCTGGAATCCATTAGCAGGAGCTACTTGCCCTTTATAGCCACTCAAGTATGTATCAACATACTCATAGAAAGCTGCGCCAGTGTCATCACTAAATGTTACTAAAGGATCATTTGGTCCTGTTGGAACATACCATAGGTCTCTTTCATCTCTATAGCCATCACCAATAGGGTTTGTATCGTATGTGTAACTGAATCTTCTACCAGATTCTCTTTTCCACATTAGATAGAACCTTGTTGGGTTATCTGCTCCAAACCAATCGGCTGTATAGTCAAGTGTTGCAACCATTCTCTCGCTTGCTCCCCATAATGCAGGTTTAGTACATAGATTAGGTGAGAAAGAGTTATTACATGTTGCATACTTACCATAGTTAGAACCTTGTGTTGATGAACCAGCTGAGAATACGTCTTCAGACTCAGTATCTGAGTATGCGAAGTAAAGTCTTAGCTTGTCATCAAGGAATGACTTAGAAACTTTGTATGAAATAGAGTTTGTAAATCCAAGGTCGGTTGTTGTTGTGTGAAGGTCGCCCTCACTATTGTTGTAGTAAGTTCTTCCATCAGGAAGTGTTCCAACAGCATTTCCTTCCAAGGCAGGATCAATATATGCAAAAGCCTTATTGACTCTATCTCTGTTGAATTCCATACCAACAAACCAGCCATCAACTAAATCAAAGTCAAATGCAAGTGCTGTTCTCCATGATGATGGTAAACCAAAGTTCTCATCAAGTGAGTTAACATCTCCACCTGCTGATGAAGTAAGAAGACCTGTTCTGTTTTGGTCATCAGAATTTGGATCAAACAGTAGCCCTTCAATTGGTGAACCATTGAATGTGAAAGCTTCGTATTCAGCTTTACCAATACCACCGTCATTACTCCATGAGTTTGAGATCCATACTGCAGGCAATCTACCTACAAATTTACCCCAACCACCTCGAACTGTAAGGCTTTCAACTACATCGCCAACTGGTAAGAACTCAAAGAAGTTATCTAGAGTATCAGTTGCGTCGTAATCAAAACCAACTCTTGGTTGAAGAACTCTATCCTTAATTGGAACATCGTTTCTGTAACCTGTAGCTGCTGTATAAGCTGGGTTTGCGTTTGGAGCTGAGTCAGACTCATTAATGTCCATTCTTAAACCCATTAGCATGTTGAGCTTATCGTTAACTCTCCACTCATCTTGTACAAACATAGTTGTTGTTGATAGAACCCAATTAACAGCATCGCCGTTAATCACTCCACCTACACCACCTTCAAGAAGGTAATAAATTGGTGTTCCAGCCTCGAATTGATCGATGCCTGAGAAACCATAACAACCACCACCACAAACTCTGAATGAGTTATAGATGTCATCTTCTTTGTACTCATAACCAAAAGTAATGTCATGATCAGCATTAAAGTCATAGAAACCTTTGAATGAGTAAGACATTGAGTCAACAATAACTTCATTGTTGTATCTGAACTGGTCTTGACCAAATCTTAATGTTTCATACTGTCCACTTCTTGCTGAACCCCAAATGGTTCTGAATGGGTTTGTACAGTTTGAGTTTTCAAGTGAACATGTTCCGTCAGGGCTATCGATTACGATAGAAACTGATGGGAATGTATCTCCTCTGTAAGGATCTTGATTATCTGTCTGTGTTCTTGTTGAGTAAACAAGCTGTGTTGAAAGCTTATCTGACCAGTCACTGAATAATTTTCCAGTCATAATCTCAACACCCTGTTTGTCATCGTACCATTGGCTGTCTAGTGAGAAACCAAATGGCGGATTACCTCGAACCTTAACAAGGTTAGAATCTGTATCAATGAATGAAACTTCTGCTTCATGATTATCATTAATTATGTAGTTAAGCTTCAAAAAAGTGTTTGATGACAAATTTTCTTGTTCAGTATTATATGTACCTGGATCAAATCCATAAAGTGTTTGAGCAGCAGCTCTAACTCTGTCAACTAATGCTTGTGTAACAAAGTAAGCTTCTCTAGTTGCTCCACTTCCAGCAGGTCCATAGAAAGCTGGGTATGTTTGTGCAAATTCTTCATAGTTAAAGTAGAAAAACGCTTTATCTTGAACAATTGGACCACCTAAACTGAAACCAGTAGTGTTTTCATCAAAAACATCTGCATCGTTTCCAAATGCGTCTGTTCCAACCATTCCTTCGTTTCTACTGAATACATAGAAATCGCCTTCGAATTCATTAGTACCTGATTTTGTAACAGCGTTAACACTACCAGAAACAAAACCACCTCTTGATACATCAAACGGTGTAATATCAACAGAAATCTGTTTAACAGTTTCAATTGAGAAAGAGTTTCTAAGTGTTGGTTGACCACTATCATTAAGACCAAAACCATCGTTTACAGAAACACCATCAATTGTGATGTCGTTAGTTCTTGGGTTACTACCCATAACTGAAAGTGAGAAAAAGTCCTCTGCACTTGCAACTGCAACTCTTGGGTCTAATGCAGCAATGTCTTGGATACCTCTATCAGCTGATGGCATACCATCAATGACACCTTCTCCGAAGACTGTTCCATTACCAAATCTAATAGTGCTATCTAATGCTTGAGCACTAACAACAACCTCTTCAAACTCTGCAGCAAGAAAAACATCAACACTTGATGTTTCACTAAACTGTGTGAAAACACCAGTGGCGTTAGCTTCTGCATAGCCTGCTTTTGATACAGTTACTGTATATGGTCCACCTGGGGCTAAGTTATTGAAAACAAAGTCACCACCTGCACCGGTTACAGCTGTATCAGAAGAGCCCGTTGGCATATAAACTACGACAACTTCAGCGCCTTCTACTGGCCCTGAACCGTCGTTGACATATCCTTTAATTGATGACCTAACATCAACCTGAGATACGACGAATAACGAGAATATCGCTAAGGAAAGCGACAATAGAATTTTTTTCATAAAATACCCTCAAAATCTGATATGCATCTATTTTATAACTAAAGTTGATAAAGAGTTAACACTTATGTGACTTTCTTGTTAACTTTTTTCTTCAATAAGAGAAAAATCTAAATATTTTGACAGAACAGTGGGTACATGAACTCCTTCACCTTCTACATAATTGTTTTCAAGAATTGCCACCAATGTTCTCCCTACAGCAAGCGCAGAACCATTAAGTGTGTGTGGAATGTATTTATTATTGGCATTTTTGACTTTTACATTGATTCTTCGGGCTTGAAAGTCTCTAAAATTTGAGCATGAAGATATTTCTCGAAAACAATCTTGACTTGGTAACCAAACCTCTAAATCAATGGTTTTTGCTGATGAAAAGCCTAGATCCCCAGTACATAACACCACTTTTCTGTAAGATAATTCAAGCTTATCTAGGAGCTGGGCTGCATTATTAGTTAAGTCTTCAAGCGCTTTATCAGACTCTTCTGGGTGGACGAACTTAACAAGTTCAACTTTTTCAAACTGATGTTGTCGAATCATTCCTTTTGTATCTTTGCCATAATTTCCAGCTTCAGACCTAAAACAAGGTGTATGTGCTGTTAATTTTACTGGCAGATCTAATTCATCTAGAGTTGCATCCCTAAATAAATTAGTTAGAGGAACTTCTGCTGTTGGTATCAAATATTTATTTTCGTCTACTTTGAATTGATCTTCTTCGAATTTTGGTAGCTGACCAGTTCCAATAAGAGATTCTGTATTCACTATATATGGAACGTATTGTTCCTGGTAGCCATTATTTTCAGCCTCATCAAGCATAAATTGTATTAATGCGCGTTGTAGTTTTGCCACCTTCCCTTTTAAGACCACAAATCTAGCACCACTAATCAAAGTGGCTTTGTTGAAATCGACCCCATCGATTAGTTCGCCAATTTGAGTATGGTCTAATCCATCTGATTTTTGCGTATAAATGTTTTCAGAAACAACAATATTGGCTTCTTCATTAGACCCTAGTGGAACATCATCATCTGGAATATTGGGAATAGATAATAAGAGATCAGAAAGTTCTGTTTTTGCTAAATTAAATTTTTCCTGCAAGGTATCGATTGAATGATTTATGCCATTTGATTTATTTTTATGTTCATCGATATTTTCACCGTTTTTAGCAAGCTCCCCAATCAGTTTAGATATTTCATTTTTTTTATTTTTAAGATCATCAAGCTCTACTTGCAAAGCATTTTTACTATCGTTCAAAGAAAATAAATGATCTATATCAGCTGTAGAGCCTTTGGCAGTAAGCTTTTCAGCAAGCTTGGGATTGTCCTTTAATTTATTTAAATCAATCATTACTAATTACCTGATAATCATTTGGCACTACATAACTAATATTAGTTGATTCATAAACTAAATTGCTAAATTTAATTAAAAAAACTTGGTTTTGATTATCAACTATTTGCATACTAGCAAGTTTATTCTTTATAGAAGTAACTGTTGAAGTCTTTAATGATTCATCATTGATGATTGCTTTAAAACATATCTCTGGACAACTAATTGGTTCATAAGTTAATTCTTTATCGAATACCTTGGTAAGTAAAAAATTATAGTTATTGTTGTAAATCATAACTTGTTTAAAATCATTGTCTTGCACAATAAGTCGATCTTTTAAACCATAAATTGTCTGATTTACTGGATCATTGAGTTGATAAACAAATTTATTGTCTTGAAAAGAAATTAACCCTTGTGAAATAGATTGGTTTGAATAATATGTTTTTTTTTCAATATTTATTTCAGCTGTAAATGGTTCAAATAATTCATTGATATCACTAACCATTTCAAGTGATAGAGCAAGGATAAGTAAGCTATAAAACTTCTCTGGAACCATTTGAATTCATTGGAGAAACAATTCCATTTTCTTCCATTGTTTCAATTAGTCTTGCTGCTCTGTTATATCCTATTCTAAATTTCCTTTGGATTGAGGATATAGATGCCCTTCTCGTTTCGATGACGAATTCCACAGCTTCATTGTAAAGATCATCATCATTATCGGAATCTGAGTTCAATTCTTGCACTTCAATAGATTTGGTAACTTCTTCGATGTATTCTGGGGAACTAGATTCTCTAAGCAGTTTGGCAATTTTTTGTACTTCATCATCAGTAACGAATGCTCCATGAATCCTTTTTGGAATAGAAGTTCCAGGCTCAACAAACAACATATCACCTTTGCCTAATAATTGTTCAGCACCGCCCTGATCTAAGATCGTTCTTGAATCAACTTTAGAAGATACTAAAAATGACATTCTAGATGGTATGTTTGCCTTTATGAGGCCTGTAATGACATCAACTGATGGTCTCTGAGTTGCTATAACAAGATGTATTCCAGAGGCTCGAGCTTTTTGAGCAAGACGTGCAATCAGTTGTTCTACCTTTTTACCAGTAACCATCATAAGGTCAGCCAATTCATCAATGACAACAACAATGTATGGTAGTTGTTTTAATTCACCATCAAATTCAATCATTAATTTTTCTTTTGTTTCTTGTGGGATGGAATTTGGTTTACTAATTTTTTGGTTGTAACTTTCTAAATTTCTAACACCCAAAATTGACATGAGTTTATATCTTTTGTCCATTTCTTTAACACACCAATTCAAACCATTAGCTGCTTTCTGCATATCAGTGATTACAGGAGTAATTAAATGGGGAATATCATCATATACAGACAGCTCTAACATCTTTGGATCTATGAGTAAGAGTTTCAAATCATGATGTGTATTGTTTCTAAGCAGATTCAATAAGACTGTATTGACTCCAACTGATTTACCTGAGCCAGTAGTACCCGCAATTAACAAGTGCGGAAGTTGTTGAAGATCAATCTTTGATGGATTGCCAGCAATATCCTTACCAATACTGAATTCAAGTGGATTTAGATCTTTTTGATCAAATTCTTTTAGCGCTGAGTAAAGGTTTACTACCTTACGTTTTGGATTTGGAATTTCAATTCCAATTGAAGATTTACCTTCTATCACCTCAACCACCCTGACACTTTTAACAGCAAGGGATCGAGCAAGGTCATTAGCTATATTTGTTACCTGGCTTGCTTTAGTGCCAGGGGCAAGATTAATTTCAAATCTAGTAATTACGGGTCCGGGAAATGAACCTTCTACTTTACCTTCAATACCGAATTCTTGGAGTTTAGCAACAAGATTAAGTGATAGATCTTCTAAATATTCTTTAGTAACTGATGATGATTCATCGACGTTTTGATCCAATAAATCGAGAAAATCTTGTTTTTGACTGATTGGCTCTGTAGTGACTGGTTGTTTTGCCGGTGTTTTCTTCTTCTCTTTTTTAATATTGTCTGGAACTGTTACTTCTTTAAGTGGCTTAGAGGGTGCTTTCTTTTCAACTTTTTTATCTTGTTTAAAAAATAAATTAATGTTGTTGATAAGTTCATAAAAAATTAAATATTGAAAAGTTAAAAATAAGAAAAAACCAAGTGCCCCCAGCCACAAGGCATTAAGAGTATCCCCAAAAATTAGTAGCAAATTCATTCCTGCCACTCCTCCAGTATTAATGCCTGCACTTGATATCTGTAGAGCAGTATCCGGAACTATGGCAGAAAAGAAAAGCGATAGTGGAAATAATGAAATTAAACTAAAAAGCAAATGATTGAATGATGTAAGTCTCTCTGAAAATGTTTTTGATGGTTCTGTAAAAAACATAATCATCCCAAAATAAAAATTAACTAGACAAAAATAATATGCAGATAAACCTATATAAGAAAACAAGCTATTAGAAAATAGTGCTCCAATGTAGCCAAAATTATTTTGATAAGTATTATCTTCATTAAAGATATTTACTACATTATCTTGCGCTGAAAATGTTAGTATGCTGGCTAGAAGAAAAAGTGAAAAAATTATAAGGCTAAAGCCAAAAAACTCTCTATATATTCTATCAATTGACATGCTAAGATATTGTAACTAAAAAAGCATAGATACACTTGTTTTTAGGGAAAAAACTATGGAACAACACCAATTAATTATCATAGGTTCTGGACCTGCAGGATACACATCTGCGGTATATGCAGCCAGAGCTAACTTAAAACCGACACTAATCACTGGTTTAGAAGTTGGTGGACAACTGACAACAACTACTGAAGTTGAAAATTGGCCAGGTGATTTTGAAGATCTTCAGGGTCCTGATTTAATGATTAGAATGCAAAAGCATGCAGAGAAATACAATGTAAATATAGTGAATGACTATGTTAAGGACGTTGATTTCTCAGGCAGCCCTCTCATTTTAAATGGTGAGAAAACATCATATTCAGCGCAAGCAATAATCATTGCTACTGGCGCTTCTGCGAAATATCTTGGTTTAGAGTCAGAAAAACAATTTCTTGGTCGTGGTGTAAGCGCATGCGCAACTTGTGATGGTTTCTTCTATAAAGATCAAGAGGTAGCAGTAGTTGGTGGTGGTAACACTGCTGTTGAAGAAGCATTGTACTTAAGCAACATTTGCTCTAAGGTGCACTTAATACACAGACGAGATGAATTTAGAGCAGAAAAAATACTCCAAGATAGGTTATACAAGAAAGTAGATGAGGGAAAAATTAGTTTAATCCTTAATGCAAACTTAGATGAGGTAACAGGCGAAGACTTTGTAACTGGCATTAATGTTAAGCATAATGATGGTCAAATGACCAGTCTCGCACTCTCAGGTGTATTTATAGCTATTGGGCACAAACCAAACACAGATATTTTTGAGAATCATCTAGAGATGACTGACGGTTACATTGTAACTAAATCTGGTTTTAATTCTGGGGCTACCTCAACTTCTGTACCTGGTGTGTTTGCTGCAGGGGATGTTGCGGATTATACCTATAGACAGGCAATAACAAGCGCTGGTTTTGGTTGTATGGCAGCCTTAGACGCGGAAGTATTTCTTGATAGTTAATTAAAGTGTCTTTATGGACCCACCATCGCAAGTGATGGTTTCTCCAACAGTATAAGCACCAGCCCTGGAGCATAAATAAATGCATAAACCTGCAATATCCTCAGGTGTGCCAATTCTTTTTCTTGGAACTGAATCTGCTATTAAGCTGTAGTCAAAATTTACGGCTTTGCCTAACATGTGACTATCAAAAGGTCCTGGAGCAATAGCATTAACAATAATATTTTTAGAAACTAGTGTTTTAGCAAGATGTCTTGTTAAATGAATAATTCCTGATTTAGAGGCTGTATATGAATAAGTCTCCATAAAAGGAACATGCAAGCCGTCAATGGATGCAATATTGACCACACGAGATGGATTGTCAGATGTACCCTTTTTCTCCAGTAAAGATGTTAGTTGCTGGGTTAAGAAAAAGGGAGATTTTAAGTTTAAATCAACTACTTTATCCCAACCAGATTCTGGAAATTGATCATATGGAGCACCCCATGCTGCACCAGCATTATTGATTAAAAAATCAATACCATGAGGTTCTTGCTCACTTAGATAATCAACAAGCTTCATAACACCACCTAAGTTAGATAAATCTACTGCAAAGGGTATGCAATCTACTCCAAATTTATCTGATAATTCTGCAGCTTTTGCAATAAGTGCTTCTTCTTTTCTTGCAGTTATATAGACTTTAGCTCCATTAGCTAAGAAGCCAGAGGAAAGCATTTCGCCAATACCTCTTGAGCCACCTGTAACAACTGCTACCTTGCCTTTTACACTAAATAAATTGTTTATCTCTAGACTCATAAAGAACTAACATAATAAGCTGCGGCAATAACACCACAAATGATTACTATAAAAGCTACAAGAGCGTCTGAGGATGAGTTGTTCTTTTCCTCTTCTGAGTTATAAAATGGATCATCATTCATTGTTTAATTCCTTTTTTGCAATAATAGGGTTCGCGTACTGAGACATTATATCTTCTAACTCATCGTTCGTCATTGAAGAACGCATATCGTTGAAATACTTACTAGCGCTTGGGAATTCATCATCGTTTACCGTCTCATATAATGCTTGATAGGCATAAATATTTGTATCCCAAATTTTAAAATTATTTATGATGCTTTTATCTATTTCATTTGCTAATTCTTCTGGTGAAAAAGTTCCAAGCACAGGTGGGCAAAAAGTTAAATGCACCCTACCCTTAGGCATCATGACTCCTTTAAAGATATGAGATATATCGTCATTTTTTGATTTCGTATCGTTACTAAGCGATTGTTTTGTTTTCTCAGCAGCTAAAGGATCTATTTCATAAGAAATTGAACAAGGAATAATATTGAAGTGTTTTGAAATATCTTCAAAAGCACATTTTTTTCTAAGGGCGATATGAAGCATTTTAAGGACAGCCGGATCAGTTTTATCAAGGCCATCTTTTGATCTGCCTTGTTTCTGTGCTATCCATACACTCTCATTAGCAGACAACCTTTGCGCTATAAAATCTGATGCTTTAAAGAGATTCATATAAATCTCTTTCTTAGAATCTCCAGATCTGGCAATAACAAAACTTTTATTTAATCGCAGCAAATCACCCATCCATTTGATGCTTACAAGATTATCTCCAATGGCATTGTAAGTAGTATCCATGCCTATAGAATCAATAGCATGGTTGCATAGAGCTGAGTCGAGCGTTATATCTCTGTGATTACCTATGAATAAATAGGGTTTGTTTTTATCAAGCTTATTTAAGCCCTCCGTGGTGAAATCAGTGATTGTCTGTTTAACAACTGAAGCCAACACTGCTTTAACCTGTTGCTGAAAATCTTTGATTGTATGTAGTTTTTTAATTTTAGACTTAAATAATTGCATAGCCAGAAAACTTGATCCGGGAATAGATAAAAACTTCGAAGTTGATTTATTAAGATTAGATTTCACAAATGATAAGAAATCATTATCTGAAAGAAGCTCAAGAAGAACTTTATTTACTTCATCATCTTTATATGGCTCTATACGTATCACTGTATTAACTATAAAATTTACCTATGGATGATAAAACAACAATTAAAAATATCGTAATCTTTTTTGGAATAATTGGCATTGTAGTCTTTGTTTTATTGATAGGTGCAATGCTCTACTAACCTGGTGGCCAATTTAGACTCCTGCCCCCAAGCAAATGCACATGTATATGAAATACACTTTGACCTGCCTTGGCACCATTATTGATTATTAAACGGTAGTTATCATCAAGCCCCTGTTCATTTGCAATTGCTTTTGAAACAAGAAGCAAATGACCTAGCATCTCCTTATCATCGGGTTCAGCATCTGATACCTTCTCAACAGGTTTCTTTGGAATTATCAATATATGTATGGGTGCTTGTGGGTTGATATCTTTTATGGCAAAACACACTTCGTCTTCAAAAAGAATATCTCCTGGGATTTGACCATCGATGATCTTAGTAAATATTGATTTAGCCATCAGATTATGAACCTTAATAGACGAACGAACAGATATACACAGGCTATTGTTAATACAACTGCAAAAAATTTTATGGTTAAGTCTTTGAAGAAATTTTTTTCTTTTGTTTTTGAAAAGTAGCTTAAAAGCAATACCACGAGTATAACTAAAAGAACTAAGCTTAGAAGACCTAACATACTAGAATAAACTTCCTATATATTCCCATAATATGACAAGGAGCACTAAACCACTAGCCCAAACTGTGCATGCGATTAAATCAAAGAACAAGAAAGTCCTGTAATTTAACCTAAATGTACCAACAAAAAATGGTGCAAAAGGTCTAATGCTTGGAGTCATCCTGCCTAGCAAAATAGCACCAAACTTGTATTTATCAAACCAGGTTTTTGTTTTCTCAACTTGTTTTGTTCGTTTTTTAAATATATTCCATTTGAGCATCTTTGATCCAAAAATTCTTCCCATTAAATAACTAGATTGATCACCGATAAATGCACCAATATAAGCAAAAGCAGTTAAAACATAGATAGTAGAAATGCCTTCCAGGTAGAGAAATACCGCCATTAGGTACAACAATAAGCTTGGGAAAAAGAAACCACTGATAACAAAGGATTCAAGGAAGCCTAAAATTGTCAGTATTAAAGGTGCTATTAGGGGGTTTTTGAAGCTAAATATTTGGAGTTGCGTTAACCAATCTACTCTTTTTTTTTAAAGACCTCTTCCATACTGACAATCTTAAAATTTTGATTGTCAGGTTGGTTGTAGCCATCCTGGACTACCAAAATACCATTGGGTGCATAATTACCAATAGAAACACTAGTTACATCTATGCCATCGGTATCAGAAACATTATCAACTCTGAAAGAATCAATGTATGTGAAGGGGTATTCTCTATCATAAATATTAAATTTGCTGTCGCCTTGAGAGGATAAAATTATATAACCAGTTGCAGCATCTACCTTATAAATAGCTACTCCTTCTGGATCTCCACCAATATTGCCATCTCTTGAGTCTATAACTTTAACCAGTTGTTGGTCTTCAGCATTGTAGGTTTTAAGGAATCCTCGTGCGCCTTCGCGTGATATATGAATATACTTATTTTCATCATCAAAAACACAACCTTCCGCTTCATTACCTAGTAGTGGGACATTATCTTCATCAGCAGTGATATCAAAGGTATTGATTATCTTTCTTTGAGTTAGATCCCAATATTGAACTCTTACGCCTTCTTCTTCTGTTAAAGCAGCTACAGGAGTACCATTAATGACTCCCATACAAATTCCATATATATCCATACCTGCTTCAAGGTGGTAGTGTTTTAGCTCTTCTGAAAAAGCATTATCAGGGTTGCTTTCAAAGTATTGATAAATTCCCTCTGTTGGAAATATCCAGTAGTCTAGTGTGCTATTAGATCTGTTTGATGAAACTAGGTGTAATTCATCGTTAATTACTCTTAAATCAACGTTATTAATATTACCTAGGTTCTGATAACTTAAGACATTACCATTCAAGTCATATACATATATACCTGATTTTTTATCTGTACCAAAGATTAATGAGTTGGCTGTGTTATCTAAATTAATCCACATAGCTGGATCATCAGCAGCATCATCATTGGTTATTACTGGCTCTGTTTCTGCTAAATAACTAACAGTTGGATAGTTATCATCATTAGAGGTTGAACATCCAAATAGAATTAACCCTGCTATTAACAGGGTTAATTTCTTAACTGGATTATTAAAAACTGTATCTGGCACCAAAGTTAACTGTGGAACCATATTCATCGTACTGAGATAGTCTTGTTTTATCTCCCCAATAATAGTATTCAGGTTCATCATTGATGTTAACTAATTCAAAATTAAATGTAAGTTGATCACTATATCTATATTTAGCAGTAAAATCTACTTGCATGAAATTATCTGTAAATCTTGAATAATCTAATGAATTTAGTGAAGCATCTTCATCTTGTGACAATACGTCTAAATAATCAGATCTGTAGTTTGCAGCCAATCTTACATCAAATTTGCCTTTATCATAGCCAAAGCTTAAATTTGCATTTTGTTCAGAAAGCTTTCTAAAAGGAATTCTTTCTGTTCTGTCGAATGGACTTTCATTTTCCCCTTCTGTGCTTGTGTAATTTGCTGATACGAAGAATCCAGGTAGATTTTCTAGTTCATATTGAAAGTTTATTTCCATACCATTAAGTTCGCCTTCATCAGCATTAACATAAGATACATACTCATCTAGCATTATGCCTTGATAAGAAACATCTTCTCTAAGAACTTTGTATACATCGTTCTTGATGTATTTAGTGAAGAAATTTATACCCACATAAGAGAAGTCTGAAAAATAATATTCAAGCCCAAAATCATAATTTGTGGCTTCCATTGGTTTTAAGTTAGGGTTGCCAACTTCTGCTTTTGCCTCGTCTATCTCACCATCATCCTCTTCTATCTCAACCATTGTTCTAAAGGCTGAGGCTGTAAATTTTGGTCTTGATAGTGCGCTCCAGCGTGCGGCACGGAATATTAAGTTATCATCAAGTTGTAACTTGTAGGTAAAGTTAGGAGCAAAAAATTCATGTCTACCAGATGCTATTTGTGGTACCACACACACATCATCTGCAAAAGATCCAGCACAGGCATATCCGCCAACACCATCTTCATTTAATGATGCATCATTTCCTAAGGTTTCTGTATCTGTAATTTCATATCTAAAGCCTAGAATTATTGTTGCTACTTCGCCTCTAAATGTATTCATGTAATAAATAGAAGTTACGTCTTCATTTGTTATGAAATCTTCAGCAAAGCTTGCATATCTAGAGCTATCTTCAGAAATCTCCATAGTATCTAGAAGGTTCTCTAGATTTCTTACTGCTGATGGACCTCCAGAAGTAAAAAATGGATTTGGTAGTCTCCAAATAGCCGGGCCAGTTGGATTTAAATCAGCAAGTGTATAATCACCTTCCCAAAATGAATTATCAATTTGAACATTTTTTTCTCTTTCAGATGATTTGAATCCAAACTTTTCTGTTGCATCAAAACCAAATCTAACAAGATCTCTAGTAAAATCTAATTTAAAGGCATTAATGGTATCTTCGCTGACTGCTTTTTCAAATTCAACTTCATCTAATTCATAATTGCTTAAATCATATGCAGCATTTATACCTGGTACGTTAGGATTCCACATAAATACCGGTGTTTGAGGATTGGACCAGTCTATTTCTGCTACCCAGTCATCATAAACACCATCAAGGTCAATACATTCGTCTCTATCTGCTCTGATTTCACATCTAAATGTTGCATCTGCGTTATCAGTATCATTCTCTTCAGCAAAAGAATAAGAGTAGTCAAAATCAACATTAAATACACTGCCTCTAAAATCTAATTCTGTTGAACCGCCAAAACTAATTGCTTGGAGAGTTCTGGTTTCAATCCTTTGTCTTGTTTCTACATCATGTCTTACTCTATCGTAGCGTGCTGATGTTGCGCCCATACTCACCATATCTAACTTGCCATATTCATCCTTAAACCTAAGTTCATCATCTTGATAATCGTTGTGAAGGGCTCGAATATATAATTGAGTTGAATCATTGAGTAAGAAGCTCATTTCTCCACTAAAACCAAGCCTTTGTCTTGTTAAATCATAATATCTTTGCTCGTAATCATCGTTCATGAACCAGACGTTATTTTCTGGTTCCCATCCAAAACCAGTTTCATTATTGTTGGCAATTGTTTGTCTTGATTGGTAGTTCATGCCAACTGAATAAGCAAAATCACTAGACACTTTCCTACCAGTAGTAAATGACATTCTTGGGTTATTTGAAGATTCAGTTAGTTCATTCCAAGATGATTCAATTTTTAATCGATTGTAAGAACCATCTATATCAAGTGGGTTCAAAGTCTTAAAATCTATCCTTCCCCCTATAGAATCTGCATCTTGGTCAGGCGTTAGGGTCTTAGAAACTGTGATTGAGGATAATAGATCCGTTGATAATCCGTCTAAAAGTACAGCTCTATTATTTTCAGGAGCAGCTAACATTGCTCCATTAAAAGCAAAGCTATTCAGCTCAGGACTCATCCCTCTGATAACTATGTAACGACCCTCCCCTTGATCATTTTCTACGCTTATTCCTGATAACCTTCTGACTGCTTCAGCAGCTGTTGTGTCAGGGAACTGTCCCAGACCATCTGAGTCAACAACTGATATGATGCTATCAGAGTCTTGTTGCTTTTTAAGAGCTGACTTTAAACCAGCTTTTTGTCCGATTGAAACGACCTCTTCGATATCATCATTAGCCTCTTGGCTAAAAATAAAGGAAGTAAGTATTGATAGAAGTAGAATATATTTTTTCATAAAAGAATCCTCATTAAAAAAATACTATTTATTGTATGAAACAATGGTGTGACAAATTGAGGATTAGTATGTGAATAAATTTAGAAATATTTCTAAGAATATGATGGATAGTAAGGCACCAGCAGGGAGTGTAATAATCCATGATAGAAATATTGAATTCACACTTCTGACATTAATTGTTGAAATACCTTCTACTAAACCTATGCCAATTACTGCTCCAACAAGTGTATGAGTTGTAGAGACAGGCATATCAAGTTGCGATGCAAGCACAACGGTTAAAGCAGCAGCTAATTGTGCAGCAAAACCCTTGCTAGGAGTTAACTTAACAATTTTTTCACCAATAGTTTTCATCACTCTATATCCCAGAGTTGCAAGTCCAATCACAATACCAGCTGCACCTAAGAAGAGAATCCAAAGCGGTGTTTCTGGCGATACAGCATTACCTAAAATTTGATTGGTTGCTTGATGAATGGCTGCTAACGGACCAATAGCATTAGCTACATCATTGGAGCCGTGTGCAAAGGCTACAGCACAAGAAGTAAATACCATTAAATAGGCAAATTGTGATTCTTGTGAGCCGCTGGTATTTGATAATCTTGCTCTTGAAAAAATATAAAATATTGCAGTAAATACTAATGCGGCAATAGCCGAGTAAAAAGCACTATCTCCAAAAGTTAATATCAAATCCTGCTGTTTAAATATATTTTTTAACCCTTTAGTAACCGTAATAAGAGCAACAGCAAAACCAGCAAGAAAAACAAAGAAATTGATGATTAAAAGTCTGTATTTAGTATTCTCTTTAAGAATTAGCTCTTTACATATATAGTAAAACAAAGCTGCCACAATGGCCGAAGATAGTGGTGATGTGATCCAAGACAGACCAATATTACCAACAACAGACCAATTAACTTTATCAAAGCCTAAGGCATATATTCCAAAACCTACAATTGCTCCAACAATAGTATGTGTCGTTGAGACAGGCCAGCCTCGTAGACTTGCAATTAATAACCAGGTTCCAGCAGCAAATAAGGCTGAAATCATGCCATAGATCAGTATTTCTAGATTAGCGTCAAATAATGCTGGATCAATCACACCTTTCCGGATTGTCTGTGTAACACCACCACCAGCTAAAAAAGCGCCTAGAAACTCAAATATAGCAGCAATTAAAACTGCCTGTTTAATAGTTAGTACTTTGCTGCCAACAGAAGTTCCCATAGCGTTAGCAACATCGTTAGCTCCAACTCCATAAGCGGCAAAAAATCCAAGCATAGCAGCAGAAATAAGAATTAAAGGGATACCGTAAATTGTTAACTCAACCATTATGCAAATAAAAAAGTAATCTCTGCTATACTATAGCCTCTTTTTTTCGAAATTTACATGAACATAATTGAATATAATTTTGAACATTACAAATCTCTTGCGCCGAATTTATATCGTAAAGAAAAATATAATCTTCAAGTTGAGCTTCTAAAGCTTCAAGAAGATGTCATTAAGAATAAAAGACAGATTGCATTATGTTTTGAAGGAAGAGACACTGCTGGCAAATCATCAACTATTAATTTTTTCTCTGAACATTTAATTCCTTCTAATTTTGATTATGTTCATTTAGGAATCCCGACATCTTATGAAAAGAGAAATTGGTTCAGAAGATGGTCTAAACATTTACCCAAAGCAGGAAAAATTGTGTTGTTTGATAGATCTTGGTACACCAGAGCTTTAATAGAACCAACACTTGGTTATTGCACAAAACTTCAATATGAAGATTTTATGAATAAGGTCAATGACTGGGAGAAAAAACTTATAAAAAATGGTACTGAGATTGTTAAATTTTATTTTTCTATCGATAAAGAGCAGCAAAAAAGACGAATAAGTGCACGAAAAAATAGCAAACTAAAGTACTGGAAACTTTCAGAATCTGACAAATTAATGGTTAATCAATGGGATGTATTCACACTTTATAAGAATCAAATGTTTGAAATCACTTCTACAGATATAGCTCCATGGATCATTATCAATGCCAACAACAAAATGATTGCTCGGCTAAGTGCCTTGAGATACATCTTAAATACTCTTGATTATGAGGGCAAAGTAACACTTGAACCACCACAATGGGGTGAGGATTTAGGAAATTACTCATGCTTTATTGAAGGTGTATTATTCGATAATTTAACTTATGAGCAATATAAAATACTTTCACCCTTCTCTGATTAATTAATGAATATTGCAATTGTTGATATTGGTTCAAATGCTATCAAATATAAAATTTTTGATAGCGATAACCTAGAACTTAAAGATTATTATCGGGAGCCACTAAGATTAGGACGAGACGTTTTCACTAATGGGTATTTATCTGATCACAATTGCGATAAGCTCTACTCCCTCTTAAATAGATACAAAGATATATTTCAAAAACAGGGAATTACTACAACCCATTTTATTGCTACTTCAGCCTTAAGAGATGCAAAAAACAACAAGATTATTATTCAAGAACTAAAAGATCAGGGCATAGATGTAAAAGTAATCTCTGGTGATATCGAGGCATCACTATTAAAAAATTATGATTTTAGATACGAAACCGAAGCCATTATAGATATAGGTGGCGGTAGTTTAGAGTTATGTGTAAAACAAGGGGATTTATATACAGCTAAGTCATTTCAATTAGGGGCTGTTAGGCTATTAAGTTACAGTCAAGCAGCACAAGCTGAAGCATTTCAAGAGCTTGGTGCATGGCTTGAACAATTTAGCTCAATAGAATCGTTAGTTGGTTTAGGTGGTAATTTAAGAGCATTAATGCAGGCGAATAAAATTTCAAGTGAATTTGATACCAAATTATTTGATTCTTATGTTCAAAAGTATATTTCACTGCCCAATGATCAATTAATAAATGAATTCAATATACCTGAAGATAGAATTGATATTATTCCAAACGCATTAAATGTATACAGTTATATAATCAAGGAAACTAAAGCCAAAGTAATATCAAATTCGTTTTGGAGCATTTCTGATGGATTAGCACAGAAACTTATTCGAGAGGAATTTTAAACCCAATAGAATCACCCAAAAGACGAGCTCTTCCAGATTTAAATATTGAAGTGGAAATATTGATATCAAAAGCATTATCAATAAGGATTATTTTTCCAATATAGTCATTGCCATTATTAAATAACTCCGCAAAATAGATATCCCTGTCACAATTTATTATTCCCAGCAGCGAATCACTAAATGATTCATTTGTTATGATTACGGCTCCCTTAATTTCAACACACTGTGCTGAAATAAATAAGGCATTGTCTATCGTTGTTGTAATGGTAAATTCACCTAACTCCGAAGTGTTATATAGGTAATTAATTTCAGCCTCTTGAATATTAAATGTAGCGTTTGCTATCGAGGCAAATGGAGCCAGAATCTTAGCAGAACCAATAAACTTGTCTGTAGTTGAAATTAATAACTTCAGATCTGTAAATGTGAATGAACTACTAAGCTGAAATGTGCCTAAATCGTATTCATTTATATAAACATCTTCAATATTGCTTTCTAGAATGGTTCCCTCAGCATAGCTGTATTCAAATTGATAAGGCGCTATGAGTGATTTGAATTTATTTAAAAAAATGGATACTGGAGCAAATAGAAGTGAAAGTAACAATAAACACCCAATAGCTAACGTTACGAGAAGGTATTTAATCATCTAATGCAATTAAAAGTGAAACTCCATCTGTTTCATAGGATAGTTGAAAAGATGTTGGAGACATTCTTTGTTCCTCACAATAATTTAAAATTTTGATAACTGCCAATTCCTCAAGCTGCCTTAATGCATACTCATTGTCATCTTTAATAAAATTTAATTGCTCCTGTTGTAGGAAATTTTCGAATTTAATAGCTTGAGGCGCATTCTTAATATTTTGTTCATAATCTTTAAGCTGTGCTAAGGATTGTTTGGTTTGGTTAAATTTATCTAAAGATTGGAAGAGATCAATTCTTGACTGATTAATACCACCAATAAGCTTAGTCTCAATAAAAATAATAAATGCGACCAATCCAATAATTCCTAATGTTTTTAGGAGGAATTCTTCTCTTTTTGATAGTTTATAGTTCATAAGTTATTGATGTTTTGGTGAAGCCTTGTAGTTCCTCTCTGCTTTCTATCGTATTTTTAATATTTGAACGTTGTAAATTATTTATAAATAATGATTCATCCACTTCATTTTCAAATAGGTAAGTAATTTGTATGGATTGAGATTCATTCATATCCATATACACATCAACTACATTTACAGAAGCAGGAATATTACTTATTAATCGTTTAATTTGAGTAAATGTGGATGCCTGAGATGAATTTAATTCAAGCAACTTATTGGCAATGCTTGTTTGAATATTGGTTGAACTGTCATCAGGATAAATTTCATTGTAGATCTTCTCAATCGTGTTATTCATTGTATTAATTTGATTATTATTTGATGCGATATTAATCAACCCAGCAATATTAAGTATCACAACAATTCCAACTAATGCATAAAGATATTTTTTTGTATTTTTAGGTGAGACTACTTCAACTAGGTTTAATGTGTTTAATTCTGAAGTTGCAATATCAGATGGATCAAAAGTTAAATCAGTAAATTGAAGTTTTTTTAGTTCCTTATTGTTGTCTAAAAGTTGGAAGGTTGAGTTTAAGAGTTTAATAGGTTTGTCTTCATCATAAACATAACAAGCACCTTCAAATTCAATATTTGTGTTTAAATTTTTGAAATAGCTGAGATCCGATGAAATCTTTAGATTTCCATCAAATGCTGAGAACATTTGTTTTAGTTGTAAGAGATTTTCTGCTGAAATAACGTGATAAAGGCGACTATCAGACGTCTCTAATATTTTTAAGTTTTCTGTATCTTTAAGTGAATTGGTTGCAATTGTATTGATTATTGAGGCTTCAATATTGGATTTATTTGTCATCTCGTTATCGTTACTGACGAGCGAAAGAATTTCATTAGGCAAGATGACATGGATATCGTCTTTCAAATTAATTTTTGAAAAGTCAGTATTTTTAGCTTTTTGATTTGTTATTGAGATACATTTGGATAAAGATGTCTCGGTAAAAAATATATAAGTCATGCTGAAATACTTCTTCTAATAATATTATTATTCCTAGATTCTAGGGTGATTATACTCAAAAGATTAAAAAACGTATCTTCATATTTTACTTTGTATAGAATTTGTATGTATTTAGGCTCGAATGCTAAATAATCTTCTGTTAATTTAAATGCTGTTATGTTGGTCAATTCCAACAGATTAGAAAAGTTTTGATATCCTTCTATTGGCTTCGAGAGAATAATTGTTTCAATATCCTTAAGGGTCAGTTCTGGATATATTGATAGCAGAACTTGGTAGTTTTCATTATTTAATTCATTAATATTAAAAACCACATCATTATCAGGTAAAGCACATATATTCTTGTAAATCATTTCTAATTCTTCGGTAGTAAGCATAGCTAAGTTTTTAATTTGGCTTTTGTGTAGAAACAATTGATCTGGATTTAATGAGAGTTCATCTTGTGTTGTGTAAAAGAGATCCTCTGCTCCAAAAGGTTCTGGTAAACGATCACTATCCAATGCATCATAAAGCCGATCGATCAGTTCTCTATGCTTAGTTCTGTCTATATTGTTAATAAGGAGCAAATTTTCAAAAAATAAACCATTATCTTCATTTTTAACATAAATACTCCTAAAGGGTTTCACCAGGGTATTGAGATTAAAACAATTAGTCATGTCATATAATTCAATATCAAGATTTTCATATTTGGTGTTAGCAAATATGTTCAACTGCGATTCAGCAAATGTTAAGTTTTTAAGCAGCTCCGAATTATTTAACAGTGTATTGGTAAATAACTTCTCTGAATTAATCAATTCAATTCTTTTTTCTATTGAGCTGGTATAAACCGTAGATTTAATGGTGTCATTATAAATTAATCTACTTATAACAAGGATGAGAAAGCTGAGAATAACTATCAAAGCTAATGTAGAGATTAAAACAAAACCTTTTTTCATCAGAATGTACTAAATAACTGTGTATATTTATTGTTGCCCAAGGTGTATTCCATCAAAATGTATTCTGGAGCATTCATATTTTCCGCTGTATTGGTATTAGGCCACTCATTGGTTAGATTTTCTGGTTCTTGACCATATTTAAATTCCAAATTATCAAGATCTTCCAAGAGAAGACGGTTTGATAATATTTTATCTTCTTTGTTTACTAGGGTTGTTTGGCGACTAAGCGTATTGTCTTTATATACGTAGGTAACTCGTCTAAGTTTGGAATAAGAATTAGATGTATCTGAACTGTTCAATGTAATAAATTTCAATATTTGATCATCTTTCCCGCCAATGAATGACACATTTAAATCTCTTCCAGTATTATCTTTCATTTGAAATGGAACGCTCTGCATTAAATCAAGCCTTAATATATTTATGGCATTAAAGTGTTTGTTATTTAGATTGATGCTTTGTTCAACGCGTTCTTTAAGAAAAACGCTATTCGATAAATAATCAAATGACATAATCGATATAATAGAAGCAGCCAATAAGGCAATTAAGATCTCAATTAAAGTAAATCCCTGTTTAATCATTTGTAAATAATTAATGTTGTTTCAGAACCAGAATGCTCTATTTTAATCTCTATTTCTCTCACATTTTGATATCGAGATAATTGTGTTTGCTCAATATCATCAACATTAAGCATATCTTGAACAATATAGTCATCTACTTCAGGATCTATGACATATAAAGTCAATAAGTTTGCTTTTAAGTTTGATTCTTCCACAAAGGTTTGTTTTAAATCTTGAGCTTTAAGATTTTGATCGATTAGCTGACTGTATGCTAAAAACGTAATGGAAACGATTAAGAGTGAAATAACTACTTCTAATAAACTAAAACCCTGTTTAACGCGCTTATAGTTCAACTGTCTCTCCATTAGATAACTCAAAAGCTGTTGCTGATAATTCTTGGCCGGGATAGATATATAAATACAATTCATTCTTATCAATGGCCTGTGCCATACCATTCGCTTCATATGACCTTACATATGAAGAATCAAATTGTTCAGTTAATATCCATTCACCCTCATAATTAAGGAAAATTCCTGTTTGACTTATTCCATAGATGTTTCCGGTATACATGCTTAATTCTAAGTATTGCTCTATTTTTGCTTCGAGTGATTCGAATTGCACTGGATCTCTAAATAATAGATAAAAAGAGGATGAAGCTATTGAAATAACAAACAATACAACGAGTATTTCAAGAAGAGTGAAACCTTTACTCAGTTGAGTTACCAATGTCCGCATTCTCACCTTCACCACCTAACGCGCCATCAGCCCCTAAAGAAATAATATCGAACTCACTGTTTTGACCAGGGAAAAGATAAACGTAATCATTTCCCCAAGGGTCAGTTGGTAGCTTATTAATATATCCACCGGATGGATATTTATTAGGGTTTCTTAAGTCTCCTGGATTTTCTACCAGACTGTTTAGTCCTTGATCCTGTGTTGGGTACCTGCCCTCATTGATTTTAAACATTACAAGAGCTTGTTGTAATCTAGCTATATCTTGTTTGGCTACTTCAATGTATGCGTTACTTAATGTAGGTAAGAAATTAACAGATACCAATGAAACAAGTAGTCCTAAGATTACTATAACTATCAGTAATTCTAGTAGGGTAAAACCTTTCCTAATTAATTTTTTCATAATGTAAATATTAAATTATTCATCTGTAATAGTGGCAACATTATTGCTAACACTATAAGCATAACAAATACTCCCATAGTTAATATAACTATAGGTTGTAATAACGTAAGAAGTACATTTCTTCTTGTTTGCACCTCTTGATCTAAAAAATCCTTGATTTTTTCAAACATTAGACTTATCTGGCTACCAATATCACCAGAACTTAATAGTTGTTGGAATACATTAGGGAAAATTGTTGATTTTGAGAAAGCTTGGCTTAACGAAGTACCAGATGTCACCTTACTTACAACAATATCAACTTCAGATCTTAAATATCGATTTCTAAAGGTATCTTTAGCGATACGCAAGCTATCAATAGTATTTAACCCTGCTTTTGTCATAAGACGCATAGATGAGCAAAAACGAGCTGTTTGGTCATATATTATTACTTCGCCAAATAGTGGCATTTTAAGCAAGTATTTTGATGCTTGTAATTTGATAGTTTCAGAAGAAAGTGGTGAATTTAAGTAAAAGTACATACCTAAGGAAATAAATAAAACACTCCCAACTATATAAGGGAAAATATTTGAAAAATTTAACAAAATTAAAGTTAAGGATGGTAATGCGACGTTAGAAGTAACAAATTGTTCTATAACTTGGGGTAAAACAAAGGTAAGTAAGGCGTAAATAACTGCCAGTGATACAAAAAACAATATTGCGGGATAAACAAGGGCTCCAATTACCTCTGCCCTAACTTTTGCTTCTTTATCAAGATAGGATGCCAAATCATTAAAAACTTCTGGTAGAGATGCAGAACTCTCCCCAGCAAAAATAGTTGAAGTATAAATATCATCGAAGATTTGTGGAAATTTCTTCATTGATTCACTTAACCCCTTGCCCTCAGTTATATCATCATTAATCTCTAGCAAGACATTTGTAAATTTTGATTTAGATTGTTGGCTTAACAGCATTAATGATGTTTCTAGAGGTGTCCCTGCACTCAATAAAGCTGATAACTGCTTTGTGAATATTGATAACTCTTTTTGGGAAATTTTTGTTTTAGATTTATTCTCCTTGCCTGGAACAATTTTAAGTGGATTAAGCTCTCTGCTAATCAGTAGA
>CACHFV010000005.1:0-73334 GCA_902579195.1 uncultured SAR86 cluster bacterium
GGTGAATACTTCAAAGAGGGTGCAATCGAATATGCCTGGGAATTTTTGACAGTTGATCTAAAGATTCCAGCTGACAAGCTATGGATCACTGTGCATGAGACAGACTCAGAATCAGAAAGCATCTGGATTGATAAAATAGGAGTTCCAAAAGATCGAGTCGCAAGGTTAGGCGATGAAGATAATTTTTGGTCCATGGGCGATACAGGTCCATGTGGGCCGTGCTCTGAAATATTTTACGACTATGGAGAAGAGTATGAAGGGGAAAAACCAAGTGATGGAGATACCGGGGACAGGTATGTAGAGGTATGGAACTTGGTTTTCATGGAGTTTAATAGGGACAGTAAAGGCAAGCTTACTCCACTCCCAAACAAATGTGTCGATACTGGTATGGGCTTGGAGCGAATATGTTCAGTTATGCAAAATACTGGTTCAAACTTTGAAATAGACGCAATCAAGAGATTTAAAGATGAAATATCTGGTGAATTTTCAGAACCAAATGATCAATCTTTGAATGTTATTGCTGACCATATAAGAGCTGCATTTTTTCTCATGTCTGAAGATATTTATCCTTCGAATGAAGGAAGAGGTTATGTTTTAAGAAGAATTGTAAGGAGAGCAATTAGGCATGGATATAAGATGGGCTTAAAAGAACCATTTATGCATAACCAGCTTAATGCTTTGCAAGATATTTATGCAGCAGACTTCCCAGATGAATTCACCAAATTTTCAAAGATAAAAGATATCTTAAAGGAGGAAGAAACAGCATTTTTTAAGACTCTATCTGCTGGAATTAAAATTTTTGAGCAAAATATTCCTACAAAAGATTCAGAAAAAATGTCAGGAGAAATCGCATTTAAACTACATGACACATACGGTTTTCCTATTGACCTAACAATGACCATGGCATCTGAAAAAGGCTTTGAAATAGATCAAGACTTATTTAACTCCCTTATGCAGGTCCAAAAAGAAGGTTCAAAAAAGAACTCAAAGTTTGATGTAAAAGATATTGTTATCAATCCAAAACTTAAATCAAAATTTGTGGGTTACAGTGATGCAAGATGTGAGGGCCAGTGCATAGCTTTATTTGATGAAGACGGGAATGAGGCAAAATCTATTGATAAAAAAGGCTTTGCCCTTTTTTCAAAAACACCTTTCTATGCTGAATCAGGTGGCCAGGTTGGAGATCAAGGCTCAGTTGTTGGAAAGGAATTTGATATTAGGGTAGTGGACTGCAAAAAAATTGGTGATTTTCATCTCCATCATATAGTTGTTGAGAAAGGGAATATTAAGATCGAAGATCAAGCAACATTATTTATTGATGAAGAAAGAAGAAAAAACATTGTCAACAACCACTCTGCAACACACTTACTGCACTCTGCTCTTAGAAAAGTTTTAGGTGATTCTGTTTTTCAAAAAGGATCACTAGTTACTGATGAAAAGCTCAGATTTGATTTTTCTCACAATAAAAAGCTTTCTGAAATTGAGATTAGCGATGTTGAGAATCTAGTTAACGAACAAATCCAAAAAAGTTCTGAAACTGTTGTTGAGTCAATGTCCTTTAATCAAGCTATTGAGAATGGTGCGTTGGCATTCTTTGGTGACAAGTATGGCGATGAGGTTAGGGTACTGAAAATTGGAGGAGATTTTTCAAAAGAATTATGTGGCGGGACGCATGTTACTAACACATCTGAAATAGAAGGGTTTATTATATCTAATGAAACATCGGTTTCTTCAGGAGTAAGAAGGATTGAAGCTATGACAGGATCAAACTTAATTGAAAAATCAAAAGACGCACTAAACAAGCTTAAAAAACTATCTGAGATATTAAATGTTCCAAATGAGGAACTGGAAACACGAGTATCAGACCTGCTAAAAGAAAATAAGAAGCTAAAGTCATCAAAAAAACAGAAAAAAGTTTAAGTTCTGAAACCCTTCTTAGTGAATCGCATTTAGTTGATGGAAAAAAAGGGGAGGTTGTAGTACATAGCAATGCATCCATTGAGATGTTGCGTCGGTATGCTGATAAATCAGTAAAGGATGCTGCAGTAAGCTTCTCTATTTTAATTTCAACAGATAATGAAAAAGTGTCCTACATAGTCACGGCCAAACAAAATGAAAAATTCTCTGCAAAAGATCTTATTCAGCTTGTCAATACAGCTTTCAATGGTAGCGGTGGAGGAAGAGATGATTTCGCGCAAGGCGGAAGTCAAGAAGCAGGCGACATTGAAAATAAATTTAATGCCCTTAATATAAATCTTCAATCCTATATTTAATGATCAGATATTCAATCGCAATTTTAATATTGCTTGTAACAGCTTCTTGCTCAACAATTTCAAATTTTAATGAAACAGATAAAGATATAGTAGTTAAGTCCCAATCAGGTAACTATTTGGGCATTGAAGCTGCAGATCTCTATGTATTTAAAGGCGTACCTTACGCTAAACCACCTGTTGGTGCTTTACGATGGAGAGCTCCAAGAGATGTTGATTATCTTGATGCAATTATTGATGCAACTGAATTTAAAAACGAATGTGTTCAGCCAAAAGATAATTCTTCAATATTTAATAGAAATTTATCCACTGGAGACGAGGACTGCCTTTATCTCAACATTTATGTTCCCAAAAACCAAAATTCACTGAACAAAAATAAATTCCCTGTTATGTACTGGATACATGGCGGATCAAATATTTGGGGAGCTGGCAGTGATTATGATTTTTCAAATTTGGCCACAAGTCAGCAGGTAATTGTTATAACAATTAACTATCGCCTTGGCTTATTTGGTTGGTTTGCATCGCCTTTCTTTGCTGAAACAGCTGAAGGTCTCGACAAATCATATAACTTTGGACATTTGGACATTATCAAAGGCCTTGAGTGGGTCAATCAAAATATATCATCATTTGGTGGCGATAAGAATAATGTCACTATCTTTGGTGAGTCTGCTGGAGGATCAAATACATTAACAATGATTGCTTCCCCATTGGCAGAGGGTTTGTTTCATAAAGCCATTTCTCAATCGGGCTATGTTTCATCTTATTCGGCTGAGTATGCTGAGAGCATTTCCGAGCTTTCTTCTAAAAATATCTTCGCAGAAAATATTAAATACCTAACTGATTCCAATGAAATAGTTGATTATCTCCAAGGGCTAACTCAAACAGAGGTCTATGAGAAATATATTGCAACAGCAGAAAAATATGTTTACCCAATCACACCAATAACTATACGAGACGGGATAGTTATACCTAATGAAGGTGTATATAAAGCCTTAGAAAAAACTGATCCTACCTTGGTCGTTGTTGCTGGCACAAACAAAGATGAGATGAATTATTGGTTTGTAAATTCAGAGTATTTTTATGACACATCTTTTGAAATCAGACGAACACTCAAACGTAGTGAAGCTAATTTACGCAGCTGGAATAAATACCGAAGTGCTATATGGCGCTACAAAGGTGCAGAAGAGCCCTTACGCAGAATGAGCAAATCCAATGACAACCTGTACTCATACAGACTGGATTGGGATGAAGAGGATGAAGGTATTTTTGGTGACTATTCATTATTTGTAGGCGCTGCTCATGGAATAGATATTCCATTCATAGCAAATTCTTTTGATATGGAGCAGATACCTTGGTACATAAAAAATATCTTATTTCCAGAGTCTACCGCAGAGGGTCGTGATGCATTGAGTGCTTTGATGATGCGTTATTGGGGCAATATTGCAAAATATGGAGATCCAAATGTATTTGTTCCACAAAAATGGGAAAAATTTACTGCTAGTGATAATCAAATGATCATTTTAGATAATCCGCAGGACCCAAATTTTGGCATGGTTACAAATCCAGTGATGCCAAAGACTCTATTAAAAGAAATTGAATCAGATTCAGCTTTAGAAATAGAGGAAAGATGTTTGATTGGTTGGATTGCTGTAAGTGATTTTAATGAAGACAAAAAACCAAAACCCCCATTTGAATTTTGCTCAAACTTTTCAGATGAAGATTTATTAAAACTGAGAAACCAAGTAGAGGGTCGAGGTTAATTCTTGTATCTAAGCCCTTAAAGCTATTCATCCTATTTTTTCAACACCAAATTATGGTTAAATAATAATTAGGAGTTAGATAATCATGAAAAATGTTTTCTTTTTAATTTTATATGTATCAATGTTCTCATTCTCACATTCAGCAAAAGAAGGTGATTTAGATGGGGCATGGAGGGCAATAGAAGCCTTTATCAATGGCGAAAGGCAGGAAGTTGTTGATGGTTTAATGGTTGCTACTGAGGGCTATATGTCTGTAAATTGGACAGCAGCTGATGGCAATAAATACTTTAACTATTCCTCTTATGAATTTGATGGAGGTATGGTTAATGTTGAGATCCTCAACCATTCACTTAATCAATACATTGGAGCAAAGTTTTCTCATAAACCAGACTTCATGGGCGATAAAAAATCTTATATTACTACTTTTGTATGGGATGAAGTTGAATACACCCACAGATGGGAGAAAATGAGTTGCGCCAAAGAAAGATGTGCGCGAAGTTCAAATTTCGGTAATTAAAAAAAAATTATCTTGGGGTTTAATGCATTTTGCTCATTAAGACCCCAAGATAAAATATGTTAAAAACTAATCAGGATTGATTCTTAAAAGATTAGTTGTCATGTAAGACAACCCAGGTTCGAAAGAAGTGCCTGCCTCCTGAAGAAATTCCTGAAACTGTTTGGTATTTGGATAATTAGCTAAAAAATCTAATGCTGCTGCTGCATCATCAAAGCTTACAGAAGCTGAGTGTGTGCTACTACCACCACCCAAATGCTCTACACGTAAAACATAGGAATTACCTCCAAATGGTTCTTCAAACATTTTCTTTGCCATCTTTGCAAATGCAGGTCCATATACAGCTGGGTTATTAACATTAGCAACAAAGGTCACTCCTGCAGTTGATTTTCTACCATCTCCTTCAGCAATCAAATAACTTGTAAGGTTGTTATACACAGGCTGTGCTCCTGCTGCGGCCATTGCTTGACCAAACTCAGCGAAGGCTTGTGAATTTGAAAATATCTCACCAGCACGCTGATATCTTGCTGCACTTTTGTAGTAAAACTGAGCAGAATGTGTGATGCCAGAACTTCCTGCATGTGAAACTCTCATAAGGGTTGCTTCAAAATTTTCTTTTGCAATTTCTGGACTTTTCATCAGTTTATCAAATGCTGCTCCACAAGCTGGTTCATTTGGACAATTGAAAAAGTAGTTTGCCTGAAACTTTGAATAATTTGGCTCGTCATGGTCATCCGCAAAAATAACCAATGATGTAGAAATTAAAAGTGTAATTAATAATTTTTTCATATATTAACATTACTTGATATTTAATAGGTTTGTGTTACTTTTTTGTAAAATTTTTCAAAGAAGATTACGAACCATAAACAAAAGAAAAAAGATAGCAAAACCTAGAATAAACTAAGTAATGCCTGTGTTAATCTTATGCAAATGAGTTCAAAAGTTTGGTTAGCCATCAAAGAAGAAGTTGCTTTGCGCATCGCAGCTGAACCAAGTCTAGAAAAATTTTTAACTAATTTGGTATTGAAACAATCCTCAATTAGCTCGGCTACAGCAGCAATCATAGCTTCAAAAATTAGGAGCGATGCGCTTGCCTCCGATGAAATAAATAACTTTATTAAAGATGCTTATACACGGTGTGCCAACATCGAGGAGAAATTAGAAGCAGATTTAGAATTCTTCAAAATCATGGATCCTGCATGCCAATACTATTCAACACCCTTATTATTTTACAAGGGGTTTTTGGCAGTCTCGACTTACCGAGCTGCACACTGTTTATGGAATCATGACAGGCATACCATGGCACTGTTTTTACAAAATAGAGCTTCTGAGGTGTTTGGTGTTGATATTCATCCAGCCGCACATATAGCTGAAGGAGTAATGATTGATCATGGGACAGGTGTAGTGATAGGTGAGACTTCTGTAATTGAGGCTAATGTTTCCATATTCCAGGGCGTGACTTTGGGGGGACGGGGCTTTAACTCAGGCAAGCGACATCCCAATATTAAAAAGGGTGCAAGTATATTTGCCTCTAGCACAATTCTAGGGGATATTACTGTCGGTGAGCGTGCAGTCGTTGCTGCAGGGAGCTTGGTTTTAAAAGATGTTGGAGCAAACACATCTGTGGCAGGCATTCCGGCAAGGATCATTAGTAAAAATAATCTACCCACAGTTGACTGGGATCCAGGAGATTCAGGACTGTAATGATTGAATATATTGGCAACACTCCTCTCATAGAGCTCAAACATTTCTCTGATCTCACAGGATGCAAAATCTTAGGCAAAGCTGAATTTATGAACCCAGGAGGAAGCGTAAAAGATCGGGCAGCAAAATACATTATCCAGCATGCTTTGCAGCACAATCACATAAAAAAAGGCGGAACAATTGTTGAGGGTACAGCTGGCAATACTGGGATTGGGCTAGCTCTCGTTGGTAATTACTTTGGTTTGAAAACCACCATAGTGATTCCTGAAACACAGACTGAAGAAAAAAAAGCAACCATAAGATCTTGTGGTGCTAAACTGATCGAAGTGCCTGCTGTACCATACAAAGACCCCAATAACTATATCAAGTACTCGCAGAGAGTTGCAGAGGCATGCGATAACCCCAATGGTGTGCTTTGGGCAAATCAATTTGATAACGTAGCCAATCAAGAGGGCCATTTTGCTGATACTGGTCCTGAGATCTATGAACAGTTAGCAGGTGATATTGATGGTTTTATTTGTGCTTGTGGAACGGGCGGTACACTGACAGGGGTAGCAAAATATCTCAGAACGAAGAACAAAAATATTAAAATAGGGCTAGCTGATCCTCATGGTGCTGCCCTTTACTCTTATTTCTCTTCTGGAAAGCTTGAATCAAGTGGTAGCTCAATAACAGAAGGTATTGGGCAGGGCAGA
Organism: uncultured SAR86 cluster bacterium; assembly: GCA_902579195.1. GTDB lineage: Bacteria > Pseudomonadota > Gammaproteobacteria > Magnimaribacterales > TMED112 > TMED112. The sequence goes on from CACHFV010000005.1 coordinate 6,944, forward strand.
ATCACCAAAAACCTTGAGGGACTTGATCTTGATTATCCATTAAGGATCTCAGATGAGGATGCTTTGCAGACAATGTTTACACTTGTTGAGAAAGAAGGGTTATATCTTGGTGGTAGTTCAGGCATCAATGTCTATGCCGCAGTTGAAATGGCTAAAATTATGGGACCAGGACATACCATTGTAACAATATTGTGTGATTCAGGATCGCGCTATTTGAGCAAACTATATAACAGAAACTTTTTAGAAAATAATAATTTGCCTTGTCCAGAGTGGCTATAGTTTTAAGGCGAGCAACATGACAAAACGTAGCAATTTACCCTCCAAATTGATGAATGATGATGAAACTAGCTCTTTGCTATCTCATCATTCTCATCATAAAATACGCATTCTAATAAGTTTTTATTAACCGGAGAGGTGGCTGAGTGGTCGAAAGCGGCACCCTGCTAAGGTGTTACACGGGTAACTGTGTCGAGGGTTCGAATCCCTCTCTCTCCGCCATTTCATATATTTAAATTTTTGAGTTAATGTAATAATTATGATTAAGAAAATAACATTTTTAGTACTATTTATATTCTTATCTTCATGCTCTGATATCAAAGATCATGAAAAGATCCCAAATCAAGTTTTATATTTATGGTTACATGATATTGGTTTTACTGACCCAAACTTTTTGGCAATAGTGAATGCCGATCCATCATCAAAAAACTATGGAAAATTAATCAATACAGTGCCTGTTAAAGAAACTGTTGGAATGGCACATCATACACCAATTTTTTTACCTTCTTCTGGAATGATATTTGCGAATGATTTCCATAACAGCTTTACATATGTATTCGATACTAAAAACCCGTTAAGACCAGAGCTGATCAAAAGTTTTGGAAAATTAGATAACTTTGACTATCCTCATAGTTATTCAGAACTACCAAATGGAAACATCATCTCTACTTTTCAAACAAAGGGGGGTATTGATACAGTAGGTGGCCTTGTAGAGTTTGACAAAGAAGGAAATTATTTAAGATCTTCAAGTGCAGAACCATCTGACCCCTCAATTTTTGTTAGGCCGTATGGAATAATTCTGGTTCCAAGACTTAATAAAATTATTACAACAAATTATGACATGCATGAAACTGGAATTGGGTACCATATTCAGATTTGGGATATGACGTCTTTAGAACTTCTTCACACAATTCAGCTGCCAAAGGTTGAGGGTATGGCAGTAAACCAGAATCCTTTTGAAGGCAGGCTTTTGGCTGATGGCAAAACTGTAATGTTGCAAACTTTCTCATGTGGCCTTTTTGTTCTTGATAGTTTAGGTGAAGGCACACCAAAGATTACTCATGCATATAATTTTGCAAAAGAGCCTTTCTGCTCATTACCAGTAAGATTAGAAAACTTTTGGATTCAAACTGTTGCAAGTGATAATGGAGGCTTCAATGGTCTAGTGGTGCTTGATGTAAGTGATCCGTATAATCCAGTAAAAGTTGATAGTCTAGTAACAGGGGAAAATATTGGTCCTCATTGGTTAAGTCCAAATGCAACAGGTGAAAAAATTGTAATGACGGGATTTTTTCAAGAACTAGAAAAACGGATAATGATATTAAACTTTAATAAATTAACTGGGAAATTATCCTTAGATGAAGCATTTGGAGAAGGTGATAATAATGGTCCGGGATTAATGGTTGATATTGATGAATGGCCACATGGTAAAACTGGAGCTGCCTTAGCACATGGTGCAATTTTTTGGCCACCTGCTCCCCCAGATTGGAATTGACTCGCAATCATTCAAATCTAATCAGCTCATTATAAAGTTCATAAGCTTTATTTAGTTTTGCTGCCGGATCTTTAGTTAGTGGTTTCCATCCAAAATTTGTAAAGCTTTTTTGGTTCCCAAAAGCAATTGGCACCTTAAAGAAGACACCTTTATCAAATGAGCCTTCGCCATACTCATCAAATGATACATCTGTAAAGGAAGCATAGGCTCCGATTTCAGCACCATTTTTAAATCTTTTCCAAACCTTAAGTGTTGCGCCTTCATCACCGGCAAGATACTGACCCCACGAAAATTTTGAAATGATACCAGACTGACCAAATTTGTAGTACAGATTAAAATGCCCTGTTGTTTTCATGTAATCCAGCATTTCAAAATCATACTCATAGCCTCTTTTTTTTACTCTAAATATTTCAGCACCTACTGACACATTGGGCATAATGTCATGCTTAAGGTACTCAAATCCAACGCCATTAAACATGTCTTCTAAAACCCCACCGGACACATGCATGTAGGATTTATCGCCAAGCTTTATAAACTTATTAACTTGCAACCTCTTAATTGCTAAACCCTCATCAATCCCATTTAAATAGTCTTTAATATCACTGCGTACTTGGCGTGGGTAGGTGGTAACTGGTGGGATGGTAAGGTCATCGAAATTATTCGCTACTGAGAATGCCAGGTGTGAGTCAATAAATAGACTATCAGAGAACATGTATCTTGAATTGTGCTCTAAGAAAAGACCATAAAAGAGAAGGCCTTCACGACCACCTATAAATGACCTTAACTGAGGCTCAATCTGCTGAAAAAAACGAGGAAACTCACCTGATTTTGAGTAGATATTTCTTTCAATTTTTTGATGTTTAGATGCACCCTGATTATTAAATGAATTCGTTGTCACCTCTTTGCCGTACAGATAGTTTTTGATGGTAATTTCATTGTCACTAAGGCGAATTTGTTCATTTAATTTTGAGATAACAGAAGTAACTTCATCGAGGCTTTGATAATTATTTTGTCGCACTGATATGACTAGGTTATTGTTGTTGTCCAAATCCAAGCTTTCCAATGAAATATTATTTTCTTGCAGATTAACGGCTAGTTTTAATAGTTTTGAGTCATCTTCAATATCACGATATGTATATTTATTGACTGATCGTGTTGAAATATTGTCTTTGACAGAAAATTTAAAATTTAAGCTATTCCCTCGTTCAAAACTTGAGGTAATAAAAATATTATTAAATAACTCATATTCGACTCCAATATTGATTCTAGTATCTGCGGTTTCATAATTAATATCTCCAGGGATTAAGGTAGGGTCATACTCCAATATAAAATTAGTTTTATCATTGATTAAGTATTTAAAACCTCCAAACAAAGAGACATTTTTTCCTGAAAAATAATTATCAAAATCAACATTACCACCAAAGTTGGTCTCACCATCTCTGTTCTCAAAACTATCACTTAAGCTAATGAATGGATTTTTAACGCTGCCTGAGCCAGCGTAATTGCCCCATCCTATTCCAAGACTAAAATCAAATTTTTTATAGGCATAGTTTGAGACCAAATACTCAGAAGAATAAAAACCAGTACCAGCGAAATCATTGAAACCTAATGCTAGAGATGGGTATCTGCCCTCGTTCTTGAGCAATACTTTGACATTAAACCCCTTATCTTTATATGACTGTTCAAATCCATTTCCGTATACCTTTCCTGTAACGTCTGAATAAAAGAACCCACCTTCAATCCAGCTATAAGGTGAGGCGGTTATAGAAAACTTTCGATCAGGATCATTTCGAGAGATTGTAAAATTTATTTCGCCCTCTTCGCCAAGCCTGGCGGTCGGTGTATTAAGTAAACCCGTTATGCCATGATGATTTGTCGTGTTGTTAATATCAGCAAAAACAAAATTACTGACCGCAATAGCAAAAAAATAATTAAACAGTTTGCGTGTATTATTCATCAGTAAAATTTTACTTCCTTTTATCAAAAATAAGTTTTTTTATTTAAGATGAGTGGATGAGATTTGTTTTCCTTCTTTTGACTTTAAGCTCATGCAGCACAATAGTGGAGCGTAATACGGTTCTGCCTACAGAAGGTAAATCAGGAGGAATAATTTATTTCCCTAGTAATGTAGATACACAAACGTATAAAGTCATAAAAGATAATCAAACTTTTTATATTGTGGGCTTGCCATATGTCACAGAAGATCAGGTTGTTAATATTGGCAATAGTGAGATTCTTGTTAAAGCAGTAGATTATGGCGAATCAAGAATCACCATTGATAACCCAACCTTTGTATCGCCTACCCTGGAAGAACGAGAACGTGCTTCAGAAGAATACTTATTAGTCCAAAAACTTATTGCTCAACAAACTGAGCAGCTCACCTTTGATCTTGAGTTTATTTCTCCGGTTGATACCTTGATAACAAGTCCATATGGAAAGAAAAGATTTATTAATGATGCTCCACGTTCCCCGCACTTAGCAACTGATATTAGAGGTAAGGAGGGCACCCCAATAGTCGCGCCTAAAGATGGAAGAGCTGTTTTAGTTGCTAATCATTTCTATGGCGGCAATATAGTCATCCTTGATCACGGTGGTGGGCTTTTCTCGTCATATAGCCATATGCAGAAACATAATATTCTGGAAGGAGAGCTAGTTAAAAAAGGGACAGTGATTGGTTTTGTTGGATCAACTGGAAGAGTGACAGGGCCACATTTGCATTGGACCATCTATCTTAATAAAAATAGAATCAACCCAGAATTGTTTATAGAACTTGATTACCTTTAAGACTGAAGGAAAAATTTGTCCCATTGATCGCCATTTCTCTTATAGCATTCTCGGTAGTTCAGCCTATCTTTGTTGGCCTCCCAAAATTCAAAGAAAGTTACTTTTACCTGGTAGCCACCCCAATTTTCTGGTCTAACTTCCTCAAGATCCCCAGACTTAATTGAAGACTTAATGTGTTCATACCTATCTTCAAGCACTTCATAAGAATCAATTACCTTTGATTGGTCAGATGCAATTGCAGCAATATTTTTACCCTGTTCTCGACCGTAGAAATGCTCATCAGAGAATTTTTCAGGGCATTTTGATATGACGCCTTCAGCTCTTATTTGCACATCAATTGATGGCCACCAAAAATTTATGGCAACCTTTTGATTTTTATCAAAATCTAATGCCTTATTGCTAGTATAGCTTGAGAAAAAAATTAGATTATCCTCAAAAAAATATTTGAAATTAACGTATCGTGCATGTGGTGCCCCGTCTTGATCGACTGAAGAGATGCAGCCCGCTTCTGTGAAAGGTTGACCAGCATCCTCGGCTTGCAGGTAAAAATCTTGAAACTTTAAAAATGGTGTAGATTCTGGAAGGCTTTTAAAAAGCATTAGTCCATAAACCTTATTTGTATTGCATCAGCATAAATGTCTGAAAAAATTCCTGAAATGACAACAAACTTTTTCCTGCCCCTAAGCTTTAATTTATCCTTTAATACTTTGAATGCAGAATTGATTGTTTTTTCATGATTGGCACCAAACTTCATGAATAAGTTTTCTACGGATGAAGCAAGTGAAAGCTTTCCTTGTGTCTCTTTATTATTAGTAAATGCGTAAACTGGTACTTTTGGTCTGGCTCTTGAAATTAAGTTTGCTGTAAATCCACTTCTTGTTAAAACAACAATGGCATCAGCATCAATTTTCTCAACCAGTTCAACTGATGTAGCAGCTAAAGTATGCCAATCTGTTTCTTGCTTAAATCCATCCTGAAATTTTAAAGTCTCTGATCTTTCTGCATTCAAGGCAATATCTCTTATGTATTCAACACATTTGAATGGATATTTTCCAACACTAGTTTCGCCAGACAGCATTAATGCATCTGCACCCTCATAGACTGCATTTGCAACATCGGATACTTCGGCTCTTGTTGGGTGAGGGTTCTGAATCATTGATTCAAGAAGCTGGGTTGCAACAATAGATTTTTTACCATACTTAGCAGCAACTCTAATCATTTTTCTTTGAATATACGGTAAGTTGGTAATATCAGTTTCAATACCTAAATCACCCCTAGCAACCATTACGCCATCTGAGTTACTCACTATCTCGTCTAAGTTTGATAGGCCTTCTTGATCTTCAACCTTAACAAAAACCTCAATCCCATCCTGTCTTTTCTTAAGAAAAGATTTGAGTGTTTTAAGATCATTCTTTGTTCTGCAAAATGATAAGGCAATAAAGTTAATGCCTTTTTTTAGGGCATAATTGAGATCTTTTTTATCTTTATCAGTCAAAGTGGGAAGTTTAATTTTTGCCCCAGGAAAATTGACATGTTTTTTTCCAGCAATAGTGCCGTTATCAAGAACTTGGCAAGTAATGTTGTTGCCCAAAGTAATGTTCAAGATTTTAAGCTCTATAGCACCATTATCTAGAGATATTTTTCCACCCTTTTTTATACCATTAACATATTTAAGATTATCAATTTGTAATGACTTCTTTCCTTTAAGGTTTTTATTTGCTGTTAGAACAAGCTCTTCGCCTTTCTTTAATTCAAGAATGTCTGAACTTTTGGCTGTTCTTATTTCAGGACCTTGTGTATCAAGCATGATACCTATCGATTTATCTGCTTTTTTATTGATTTTAGTTACGTAATCAATAACCTCATCTAAATCAACATGGCTAGCGTGAGACATATTAACTCTCACCACATTCATACCTTTTCTATAGAGATTTAGTATCCCTTCTTTAGATCTAGTACTAGGCCCAACTGTCGTAATAATTTTTGTTCGTTTATGCATACACAGTTTGTTTAGTTTTTTATTATAATCTCATTGTGAGCAAAAGTTTTTATTCCTCAATAGATAAAGAGGTACAAAATATAAGAAAAGAGGGCCTTTTTAAAGAAGAAAGACACATTTCTTCTCCTCAACAAACAGAAATCAACCTAATGAGTGGCCAAAAGGTTCTAAACTTCTGCGCAAATGACTATCTTGGTTTAGCTAACAATGATGAGATAAAGAAGGCTGCTAGAGATGCTCTTGAGAGTGATGGTTTTGGCATGGCATCAGTAAGGTTCATATGCGGAACTAATGATTTACACCAACAGCTTGAGAAGCGACTAAGCAAATTCCTAGGATATGAGGATTGCATTTTATATGTTGCATGTTTTGATGCAAATGGAGGCTTATTTGAGCCACTTTTTCATGCAGAGGATGCGATTATTAGTGATGAATTAAATCATGCATCTATAATTGATGGCATCAGGTTAACAAAAGCTATGCGGTTCAGATATAAGCATAGCAACATGGAGAGTCTTGAAGATTGTTTATTGAGAGCTATTGATCAGGGAGCAAGACATAAAGTAATTGTTACTGATGGAGTTTTTTCTATGGATGGCTCTTTTGCAAAACTAGATTCGATTGTAGGTCTTGCAAAAAAATATGATGCATTAATCATGGTTGATGACTGCCACGCAACAGGATTTATTGGTAAACAAGGCAAGGGAACTGCAGAATATTATGGGCTTGAAGGTGAGGTTGATTTCTTAACTGGAACTTTAGGAAAGGCTCTGGGAGGGGCCTCTGGTGGTTTTACCTGTGCAAGCAAAAATGTCATAGACTTATTAAAACAAAGATCTAGACCTTATCTTTTTTCTAATGCATTATCGCCCTCCATTGTTTCAGCTAGTTTAAAAGCTCTCGATATTGTTGAAACTGATCATGAGCGCCGCGAGCGTATCAACGAAAATACAAAATATTTCAGATCAAAAATGAAAAATCTTGGCTACAGCATTCTTGGGGATGAGCATCCGATTACACCAGTCATGCTAGGTGATGCAAAAATAGCACAAGAAATGTCAAAAAGACTCCTTGAGAAAGGCCTATACGCTATTGGATTCTTTTTCCCGGTCGTACCTGAAGGTAAGGCAAGAATAAGGTTGCAAGTAAATAGTGAACACAAAAAAGAGGAATTGGATAAAGCTGTTACAATATTCGAGGAAGTTGGAAAAGAACTAGGCATTATATGAAAGCATTAGTCAAAGATATTGATGGCATTGGTTTAACTCTAAGAGAAGTTGAAAAACCAACGATTAAGGCCAATGAAGTCTTAATAAAAATTAAATCAACTGCAATTTGTGGTACCGATCTGCATATTTGGAATTGGGATACTTGGGCGAGTAGCACAATTAAAATTCCAATGACTATAGGCCATGAGTTTATGGGCGAGATAGAAGAGATTGGTGAAAATGTAGAAAATCTTAGTGTTGGCATGAGGGTATCTGCTGAGGGGCATATCGCAGGATCTAACAGCAGAAATGCCAAAGCAGGTAAGTTACACCTAGACCCTGATACTGTAAATTTAGGCGTCGATAGGGAAGGGGCATTTGCAGAATATCTTATGATGCCAGCGTCAAATGTCGTCGCATTACCTGAATCAGTAAGCAATGAAGTTGGAAGTATTTTAGATCCATTTGGAAATGCAGTGCATGCAACATTGTCTTTTGACTTAGTTGGTGAAGATGTATTAATTACTGGAGCTGGACCAATAGGCATAATGTCAGCAGCAATTGCAGAACATGTTGGTGCGCGAAATGTGCTCATAAGTGATATAAATGATGAAAGGCTCAAGCTCGCTCAAAAAGTTAGCAATGCACAAACATTTAATCCAACAAAAGAGAATCTTAAAGAAAAAATGAAATCTATGGGTTTAAAAGAGGGCTTTGATATAGGTTTAGAGATGTCAGGTTCGGAAGCTGCACTTGATCAAATGGTTGATGCAATGATTATGGGTGGCAAAGTTGCTTTACTGGGAATACCACCAGAAAAAATCAATTTTGATTTGTCAAAAGTTATTTTTAAAGCCTTAACATTAAAAGCAATTTATGGACGGGAAGTTTTTGAAACTTGGTACAAAGGTTTAGCCTTGCTCGATTCAGGTTTGGATATAAAAAATATAATTACACACACGTTCCATTACACAGAATTTGAAGAAGCATTCAAGTTATTAAATTCTGGAAAGGCTGGAAAGGTTGTTCTTAATTGGCAATAGACTCACTCAGTCCAAAAATAAGATTCTGAATTTTTGTCACACCTTCGCACTCGTCAGGTGAAGTAAATGGGCAATGATAGATAGAAATTCCTTTCGCCTGGGTATTTGGAATATTTAAATTAGGATCATCCACAAACTCTTCATTCCCATCTGATGGGGCAGGGGCAAGAAACTCGGTTATTGCTCTAACCCAGGAATAAGGCATCCAAAGCAAATAAGTCAAGGGTCCAAAATTTACCTTGTAACCTTTAGATGAATCGTGAATATATTTTGTTAGTCGAACGAAGACCAAATTTTCTTCGGGAACAATATAGAGCATTTCCCCATCGGTTACTTCAAGACCAACAAGAGATTTGTTTTGATCAAACTTCCTCACTGACCAATGCAATCCAAACCATTCACCCTTACCTTCTGACAGAGGTTTAATAGATTCTGCTAAGAAAGTCTGGTCAATAATTTGCTTTCCATCCCAGGCACCACCATTGTCAATGAGTTGCCCAAACTTCATGAGATCACGCGGCGTTATGTCAATTCCATAGTAAGTCATATCATTGCCCTCTGTATCTTGCCACAGCCCATAATGACTGATCCCCAAAGGTGTAAAAATCTCATTTACTAAAACTTCGTGCGCCCCTCTAATAAAAATACTTTTAATGATTGGATTTAGAAGCATTGTGTTCACATTGTTGTATTCATACCTCTCACCAGCAGGAGCTACTTTTTTTACATTGAGGGCAAACTCAAGATTATTTAGTGAGAAGAACATTTCTTGGTTTTCGTACTGAGTTATTTCAAAACCAGATTTCATTGCCAGGAGGTTTCGAAGACTAACCTCACCTCTGTCATCACTAGAAAATTCAGGGATAAATTTTTTAATCGGATCTTCAAGAGAGACATCATATCCTTGTTCAATTGCTACACCTATGAGTGCTGCATAAAAAGTTTTTGCTAGTGACCAAGTAGTGCCTAAGTCATTTTGATTATAACCATCTGCATATTTTTCAAATATGATTTGGTTATTTTTTGAAATTAGAACTCCCTGTGTTGCTGGATCATCCAAAATATAGTCTTTAAGCTGATTAAAAACCTCTGTGTTTATTTCATCAGCTGCTTTAATTGTGCAACTAAATGCAATTAGAAGTATTAGACTAAGTCTCATCAGATTCGAGTGTTGCCATTGTATTTACAATCTCAACATACTTTTCATAAAACTGTTTTGATTCACCATCTGCAAGGGTATAAGGTGTTTGCACACTCCCTTTTTCAAAATCAATTAAACCTATGTCATAAAGAAACCTTGATACACCCAAAGCTGCATTAACACTACCAAGGAACTTCAAGAACCGTAACGCACCAAAGTTCTGTACATCGCCACCGCTTGGGTAATATTTAGTAATGCGGGTGAAGATAATGTCCCTATCTTTATCAACAAAGACAAATTGTCCAAATTTGCCACTTGTATTATATATCTTAGCTTGATCATCGTATTTGGATATCCACCATTGCAAGCTATAGCCTCTGGTATCGCTATGGCTCCAGCCCATACTAGGTGTGCTACCCCAATAAAGTTTTAGAGATTCATCAACATATTCTTTTGAAATTATCTGTTCACCATTCCAATTACCATCACGAGAAAATAACAAACCAAATTTAGAGTAGTCTCTTGCTGACATATCTAAACAACAGTAGGTTAAGGTGTTCCCAGCACTATCTTCCCAAGCAGTATAGTTGGTCAAATTAATTTTGCTAAAAATTCTCTCATTGATGAGAGTTTTAGCAGTTTTTCCAGTAGCGTTTTTGAGGATTTCCCCAATCATCATTGAATTGACATTGTTGTATTGAAATTTTTCTCCTGGCTTACTTTCCATGCCAACTTTAAATGCATAGTCCATATGATCATCCTCGAAAAACATCATTTCATGCTCATGGCTTGGAAATTCAAGACCACTAGTCATATTTAGAATTTGTCTGATGGTAATATCTTTTTTATCAGCTGTATCGTACTCCTTCACGTACTTGCTTACTGGATCATCTAAGCTGTCAATTTCACCTTTATCAAGTGATATGCCTATCAAAGCTGCATAGAAACTTTTTGCTGTTGACCACGATGTGCCATATGAGTTTTGATTGAAACCATCAGCATACTGTTCTTTAACAATATACCCGTCTTTTATTAGAACAGCGCCCATTGTTGCTTGATCACTAAAAGTTAAGTCAAAAAGTTTATCAATTTGTTCTTCATTTAAATTTGATTCTTGTGCTGTTCGTGTTTCCCAAGTGTTATCTGGAAAATAAGCTTCAGCTATTGTGAAGCTTGATATTAAGAGTGTTATAAGTAGACGCATTTTCCCCCTTCTTTGGTTTCTGTTGGTAGAATAATAACATATTACAGCTCAATAATTATGCCCCTAATTCAGTTTGAAAACCTTTCTCACAAAGTAGATGAAAAAATCATTTTTAATAAATTAAGTTCAACATTTGATATTAATGAGATTGTTGAAATTAGAGGTCCAAACGGATCAGGCAAATCTACGCTCCTAAAATATATCTGTGGGTTACATACGTCTAAAAACATAATTTTATCTGAAAGTTATGAAAATAATATTGCTTATCTTGGCCACAAAAATGCATTTGTTGAAGAAATAAGCTTGAGACAAAATTTCAAATTAAATGGCACCGATTTAAAAGATGAATTACTCAAAATATTTGGATTAAGCAAACTCAAAAATCAAAAATATTTCTCTTTGTCGTACGGAGAAAAAAGAAAGGCTGCATTAATTAATCTTTTTCAATCGCAAAAAAAGATCTGGGTTCTTGATGAGCCTTTCTCAGGACTAGATGGCGCATCAATTGATGTAATTAAAAAAATTATTAAAAAACACGCAGATGATGGGGGTTTAATTGTTCTTGCAAACCATCAAGAAGAGATAGATGGTAGCAGAAAGATTCATCTAAGGGGCATCAATGCTAGCTAGCATGAAAAGAGAGATAGCATTAATGTTTTTGATGCCAAAAAACATATACCTACCCTTGGCTGTATATGGAATTATTTACACAATATTTATCATTTCTAATGAAGCACAAAACAGTGGCTATTTTGCTAGTTTTATCGCCTCTTTCATAACTATCTTTATTATTTCAGAGAATACATTCAAGCAAGATTTTGACAATGGATACTTAGAAAAGATGATATGCGAACAAAAAAATCTTATGCACTACCTTTTCGGTAAATATTTAGCCATTACCATATTTGTTTTCCTGCCAATGGCTTTAATTTCTGGAATTTTTAGCGGTACGCTCAATGGGTTGAATTCAGCGACTTATATATGTTCATTGCTTTTGATGTATTTAACTTTGTCTTGCTTTTTTAACCTTGGAAATTCAATTTCATTGAGAAGAAATAATAGTCTAAATGCATTATTGATAATTCCGCTTTTGATCCCATTTATAATAGTAGTTAAAGAGATTTTCATTGATGAAATCTTTGAAGCAAATATTAATTTTTTAGTGGCTTACTTTTTATTTGCAGCATCATTTATAAATTTCATAATCATTAAAGTTTTACACATCCAATCAAAGTAAAAAATGTATAAATACATAGCAAAATACTTACTTCTTCCAAAAGTGTTTAGGTTTTTTGGGCTGGTTGTGTTGCCTTCTTTGTACATTGGCTTGGTGGGGTTCTTTATTTGTTCTTACTTAGCCTTGTTCGTTCTGCCAGCTGATGCTAGTCAACAAGAAATCTACAGAATTTTATTTGTGCATGTTCCATCGGCAATTTTTTCTGAGCTGATATATATATTCATGGCATGCTGCGGTTTTATTTACCTTGTCTGGAAGACGAAAATCTCTGCAATTATGCTTAGGTCAGCGATTAGTTTAGGTCTAGTATTCACGCTAATAGTCCTTATTTCAGGGGCAATTTGGGGCAAACCAACTTGGGGCACATATTGGGTTTGGGATGCAAGGATAACGTCTACCTTTATATTGCTCATACAATACATTGGCTTGCTTGCTTTACGAACATCATTCAATACGATGCAGACTACTGATCAGATTTTGAGCATCGTCGCAATTGTAGGCGCAATAAATATTCCGATAATAAAATTTTCCGTGAATTGGTGGAATACTCTCCATCAAAATGCCAGCATTACATTCTCTGGAAGTTCAATTGATGCTGAGATGTTATATGTTTTACCATTAATGCTTATCTCGTTTTGTTTTATTGCTTTTTCAATTTTTGGAAGAAACATTCAATCTGAAATAATCATTAGACAGGGCTCATCAAAAAAAATAGGAGAACTAACTAATGGATAGTATTGAAACTGTATTCTATGTATATCTTGGGGCTCTTCTAACACTCTCTATTTTATTTCTTCTTGCAAATAGACAACTTCAAAGCCTGATTAATGAGGCCAAAGAGGACCTAGATGATTAGAAAAAACCGTTTAAATAAAATTTATCTTTTGGGCTTTTTTCTTTTAGCAACAATATCAATCGTATATTTTGTGTTGAAAGCTTTAGACAAAAATATTGATCTATATTTAACCCCTACAGACGTCATTGAATCTAATTATGGGATGAATAACCAATTTAAGCTTGGTGGCATGGTAAAAGAAGGAAGTGTCAAAAAAACTGATCTTGAAGTTGAATTTATCGTCACTGACTTCAATGAGGAGATTTTGATTAGTTACCAAGGTATATTGCCAAACCTTTTCAAAGAAAATTCAGGTGTCGTAGCTTCAGGAAGTCTTGATGGAAATATTTTTAAAGCAAAAGAAATACTGGCAAAACATGATGAAAACTACATGCCAGTAAAACTAGAGGAGAAATAATAGAATTGCAATTTGATTTCTTTGGTAATGCGCTTTTGGCGCTTTCGACGCTTTTATATGGTGTCGTTTTTTCTTCAGTTGTTCTAAATAAGAATAGAAGTGCATCAGTAAAATTGATGCATGCTACTACCGCAATTCTAGCGATATGCATTATCTACCTTTCATACCAATTTCTTACAGATAATTTTCAGTTTCTATATGTATTTGAGAATTCAAATACGTTGCTTCCTCTTTTCTATAAGTTTTCAGCTCTTTGGTCCGCTCATGAGGGCTCATTTTTATTAATGATTTTTATGCTTGCTTTGTGTGGGTCCATAAATAGTGTGATTATTAAAAATGATAGAGATCTACAGTTTTCAAATGCAGTTTTGTCATTCATTGCATTTTTTTATCTTGTATTTCTGAGTCTAACGTCAAACCCTTTTCAGGTATTCCCTTATTTGCCAGCAAATGGAGTCGACCTTAACCCTTTATTACAAGACCCGCTCTTAATCATTCATCCTCCAATGTTGTTTTTTGGCTATGTTTTCTATGCCGTGGTATTTAGTTTTGTCATTTCAGGTATTTTCAATAAATTCAATAAGGGCTTAATACAGATATTAAAAGTTTGGTCAGGGATAGCCTGGGCCACCTTATCAGTAGGAATTTTACTTGGGTCGATGTGGGCATACTATGAACTAGGTTGGGGAGGATATTGGTTTTGGGATCCTGTGGAGAATGTAGCATTACTACCATGGTTAGCTGGGACGGCATTCACACACTCTCTGATATTTCACAAAAATAAAGTATTAATGTCATGGATGGTATTTCTAGGAATTTTGGCATTTCTTTTGTCAGTAATGGGTTCTTTTATTGTTAGATCAGGAATTATTAACAGTGTTCATGCTTTTGCGTCGGATCCCTCAAGGGGCGTTTTTTTACTTAGCCTATTTGGTTTATTTTCTTTAGTGTCTTTTGCTATATTTTTTTGGAAAAGTGAAAAGCTTAGTAGTGCTTGGCCTCAACTTAATTCAAAAAGTTATTTGATATTGCTAAACAATATAATCCTAATGACTATATTGGTCGTAGTATTCATCGGCACGCTATATCCTATCTTCAATGAGATTTGGTATGGGCAGAAAATAAGTATTGGCCCTAATTACTATTCTGATTTAATTACTCCTTTGGTCTTTTTATTGATTTTAGTTTTTACTTATGAACAATTCTTCAAACAAAAATCTAACTATAAATATTTTTTGATAATAATTTTATTGTTTGCTACCTATCTGGTTCTACACCTTTTTTATGAAATTTCATTTGGACTTTTTTTAGGGTATTTGTTCTTAGGCATTCTATTAATGAGATTAGGCTTTTTCGTCTATGCAAAAAAACCTATTGCTGCACATAAAATAGCTGGCCATTTATCAGTGGTAGCCCTAACAACAGCAATTTTATTTAATTACGAATATTCTCAAAAAGTAGATTTAGTATTAATGCCAAATGATTCCATCCAGTTTATGGATACAGAAATTGAATTCTTGGGAATAGAGGTAGTTGCCGATCAAAATTTTGACAGTGTCGTTGGTAATTTCCAAATTACAACTAACGACAATGTGTATCAATTAGCCTCTGAAAAGAGAGTCTATAAAATAGGGGGTGTAATCACTTCAGAAACAGGCATAAAAAGTCTTATCAATAGAGACTTTTTAATTGTTCTCGGAGATAGGTTCAATGATGGGTCTTGGTCTTTAAGGTATTCAATCAAATATGGGATAATGTTAATTTGGTTATCATCGATATCTCTTATTTTTTCAATGTTATATGGAGTGATACGTCGGTATGAGTAGTAGGTTTGCAATAGTTGGTTTTAGCTTTTTTCTTCTCTTTCTTGTCTCAAGCTTCTATTTTTTTCTCACAACAGATAGAGAGGTCGCAGTTATTCAAAATCAGGAAGGCAAAAAACTTGAATTAATAGATGATTTGTATGATCTTGATGGGAAAAAAATTGATACTACTACAATTACTGAAGGTAAAGTCTTACTTAATGTTTGGGCTAGTTGGTGTATAACTTGTCTAGTTGAACACCCATTCTTAAAAGAAATAACACAAGATAAAGATGTGAGGCTTATCGGAATAAGCTACAAAGATCTGCCAGAAAATGCAGAGAGATACTTAGAAAAAAATGGTAATCCTTATGTGTTTTCAATAAGTGATTTTAATGGCAGTTTTTCTTTAAAACTTGGTGTTACTGGTGCACCAGAAACATTTTTAATTATTGATGGTGAAATAGTTAGACATCGAATCGGTGAGGTTAATTTAGAGGTTTGGAATGAAAAGTTTAAAGATTATTTTTAGTATTTTTCTAATTAGCCATTTTATTTCAGCAGAGCAGTTATATTCAGACCTCTCCATACAAGAGCAGCAGAGGCTTGAGTATTTATCTGATAACATCAGATGTCCAAAGTGTTCCTATGGAAACATTTCAAGTTCTAACGCACCAATTTCAAAGGATTTGAAGAACGAAATTGCTCAGATGATTAAAGATGGATACACGGATGATGAAATATTTAATTTGTTAGCAAATCGTTATGGTGATTACATTATTTTAAAAACTACTCCATCTAACAATAAGCTTATTTTTATACTGCCTTTAATGATTTTTCTTATATCTATATTTGTTGTAACCACATATACTATAAAAAAATCTAAATGAGACTTAAAAGCTTAAAATTAGCAGGGTTTAAAAGTTTTGTTGACCCAATAGAAATTGATTTCCCAGGAATCATGTGCGGCATTGTAGGCCCAAATGGATGTGGTAAATCAAACATAATCGATGCCATTAAATGGGTGAAAGGGGAGCTATCAGCAAAGAGCCTAAGAAGTGAAAGCCTGCAAGATGTAATTTTTAATGGATCTGACAATAGAAAACCTGTCAGCCACTGTTCCGTAGAGCTATGCTTTGATAATTCTGAAAATTTTCTAGGTGGAGAGTACCTGAAATTTGATGAAGTTAGTGTAAAAAGAGAGATGGGTCGTGATGGGCAGTCCACTTATTTTATTAATAATGCAGTTGCACGAAGAAGGGATGTGCAAGATCTTTTTCTAGGAACAGGTTTAGGGGGAAATAGCTATGCAATCATTGAGCAAGGCATTATTTCAAGTTTGGTCGGCGCAAAGCCTGAAGAGCTTAGAAGTTATGTAGAAGAAGCAGCAGGCATATCCAAATACAAAGAAAGAAAAAGAGAAACAGAATCAAGAATCAGAAGAACCTCGGAAAATATTTCAAGACTGAAAGATTTAGAGGATGAAGTTAAAAGGTCAATCAGAAGGTTAAATGCAGAAGCAAATCTTACTACTAGGTACAAGAAATTAAGAACTAAAGAACAAGAGTTCCAAAAATATATTGTGAATGATGATTTGAAGAGTCTTTTAAATCACATGAACAAATCAGAAAAAGAAAATAAGTCAATTGACCAGGACATTGAGAAGCTTGATGGTGAAAGATTGGCAGTAATCGCTAAAAGGGACGTATGCAAAACAAACCTTATGGAAGGTTTAAAAACTTTGGAGGAAGCCCAAAGATCATTTTATGAATCAGGAGCAAAAATATCTTTAATTGAGGAGAAAGAGCGATCTGTATCAAGCAGAATAGAGGAGCTTGCAAGTGAAGAGAAAAAAAATCTTATTAACCTCGATGAACTTGCAAAAGAACAGTCTTCCACAAAGACAAATCTCGATGAAATTAACCCAAAGATAAAATCAGATTTAAAAAATAAGACCAAAAAATTAATTGAAAAACTTGAAACAGAGCTTTCATCTAAGGACCAAACAACAATTGAGTCTGAGTTTATGGATACATGGAAAAAAGGTTATGAATATGGAATGGGCGAAAATGATGACGCATCTGAAAAGATTAATTCTCTCAAGGAGCAATTTATATCAAGGAATGCACAAATTACAAAAGACATAAAAGATCTCAAGGCAAATTTATCAAAAGAGAAAGAAGATCTAACAGAGTTAATCGAAAATAGAAAAAATAACGAACTTCATGTCATTGAGCTAAGATCTGCGCAAGACAAAGCAAACGAAGAGTTGCGAGGCTATGAAAACGCAATTTCACGCTTTGAGGCTGAAAAGGAACAAATTGTTCACCAAAAAAATGAACAAGAGGTTAATCGCAGAAGTCTTGAAATAGAAGTTAAAGAAAAACAAGAAAAACTTAATTCATTTGATGAGGTAAAAGACATTGAGGGTGAACGAGATCAAGTGATTATTGATTTGGAGAAGTTGCAAAAAAGAATTATGAATCTTGGGCCAATTAATTTTGCTGCACCAGAAACCTTGGAAGCAGAAAAACAAAGAAAAGAAATTCTATCAGGACAAATAGAAGAGCTTGAAACCTCTTTAACTAAATTAGATGAAGCAATTAAAAAAATAGATAGAGAGTCCAATAAGTCTTTTCATGAGTGTCTTACCTCGGTAAATAAATATCTAGAAGAGATGTTTCCAAAACTTTTTGGTGGTGGTTTTTGTAAATTAGACCTTATTGATAAAACGGAAGACTCAGGGCTTCAATTAATGGCAAGGCTTCCAGGCAAAAAGAATACAAAATTATCTCAACTTTCTGGAGGAGAAAAAGCACTAACCGCATTAGCTCTCGTATTTTCACTATTCTCAATTAATCCTGCACCATTTTGCCTGCTGGATGAGGTGGATGCTCCTCTTGATGATGAAAATACCTCAAGATTCATCAATCTTGTAAATGAGATGTCTGAAAAGGTCCAGTTTATATTTGTGACCCACAATAAGATTTCAATGGAAAAAAGCACACACCTTCTTGGAGTTACAATGCGTGACCTTGGAGTTTCAAAAGTTGTGTCTGTAGATGTAGAACAAGCAATGGAGTTAGCTCAGTCTTGAACCCTTTATATGAGTATTTAATTTATTTAGTCCTCGGTTTAACTATTGGGGGCATTATAGTTCTTAAACTAATTGATATTTATCAAAAGAGAGATGATATTCAAATATCCAAAGATCTAAGAGAGAAGAAGAAAGCAAAAGTAAAACAATCATTAGAATCTGAAACTGGAAAGGCAGAAGAAATCAATGAGGTAAGGGTGCCAAGGCAAGGAGAGCTTGATTTGCCAGATGTTAACGAAGGAAAATTCATAGTCCTTCATTTAAAAGCTAAGCTCGATAACAAACCCTCATTTGAATTGTTAAAACAAAAAATAACAGCTAATGGGCTAGATTATAAGAATGGATACTTTGAGAATCCCGGCAAAAATTCAACACCAAGCTTTTTAGTTCTAAATGGAGAAGAACCAGCTACTTTTTCAGATAATGCGGAGGTAAAAGTAATTACTATTGCCCTTCACTTAAAAGGGCAAAGAAATGTTGAAAAAACATTTAATAAAATGTTGGAATTGGGAAGGTCAATTGCAGATGCTTGGCATATGAAGTTGTGCGATGAGAGCTTCAACACTATTTCAGAACAAAGAATTAGTGAATACAAAAATGAAGCACACGAAGTTGATCTAAAGAATGGCTCTTATGGCGGATAAGACAGAATTATTGCAATTAAAAAAAGAAATTGAGAGACACAATAAGCTCTATCATGAGCAAGATAATCCTGAAATACCTGATGCTGAATACGATGCTCTATACCAGCGACTAAAAGAGCTTGAAAATTTACAGGGTGCAGACCAAGACTCACCAACTCAACAAGTAGGAGCACCATCCTCAAGAAAATTTGAGAAGCACAATCATTTAAAGCCAATGCTTTCTTTGAGTAATGTTTTTTCAGATGAAGACTTTTATAAATTTGAGGAAAGAGTTTTAAAAAGGCTCAATACTGATAAAACAACTTTTTCTGTTGAGCCAAAGTTTGATGGAATTGGAATCTCACTAACATATGAAAATGGTAAGTTATCGAAAGCTGTTACCCGAGGAGATGGAGAAACTGGTGAAGTTGTAACTGACAATATTAAAACTATTGTAAAAGTTCCTCATGTTATCAAGCATTCAAGTCCTAAAACAATTGAAATAAGGGGAGAAGTTTTTTTTAGACTTGATGACTTTAGTAACATCAACTCAAAGCTTGAAGCTGATAATTTAAAAACATTTGTTAGTCCAAGAAATGCTGCTGCAGGCACTCTTAGAAACCTAGATATTAAAATAGTCAAACAAAGACCACTGGATATATTTTTTTATGGAATTGGCGGACATTCAGACGATGCCATTTATAAATCATACGAAGAATTTGTAAACTTTTTGAAAAAAAATAATTTTCCTGTGTGCGATTTAATCTCATTTGGCAATGCAGAGCATGTGGTTGGAAGTGTATCTAAAATTTTATCATCACGGGAAGATCTAGATTACGAAATCGATGGTGCGGTTGTAAAAGTCAATGACTTTCTACACCAACAAAAGCTTGGATTTGTTTCTAAAGCGCCAAGATGGGCAGTTGCATGGAAGTTTCCAGCATCAGAGAAGTATTCCAAAGTAACTGATATTTTATTTTCTGTTGGCAGGACAGGTATTGTGACACCTTACGCAACTATTGAGCCAGTTCTAATTTCTGGAGCGAATATTTCAAATGTTACTTTGCATAATATGGATGAACTAAGCAGGCTTGATATCAAAGTAAATGATACTGTTTTAGTAAAAAGGGCTGGAGATGTAATACCTCAAATTACAAAAGTTAATGTCGATGTTAGGGATGGGTCAGAAACTGAAGTAAATATTCCTAACCAGTGCCCTTCATGTGGTACTACCTTAAAAACAGAAGGGCCTTTCATGAAATGTGATGCTGGTATGAGTTGTCCAGCACAATTATTAGGATATTTTGAACATTTTGTTTCTAGAAAAGCAATGAATATTGATGGCCTTGGGTACAAGATAAATGAAAGTCTCATCAATCTTGGGTTTGTTAGCCAGGTAGCAGATTTATTTAAACTTAGACAATATGAATCCAAGCTTAAAAGCCTTGAAGGTTTTGGTGAAAAATCAATTGATAACCTATTTACTAGCATTGAGGCTGCAACTAATCCAACCTTAGAGATTTTTATTAACTCATTAGGCATTCCTGAAGTGGGTGAATCAACTGCAGCAGCTTTAGCAAGACACTTTAAAAGTTTTGATATTTTACGCAGTGCTAGCTTTGATGAGCTTATGAGCATAGATAGCATTGGTGATGTTGTTGCCAACAAAATCTTAAACTTCTTTGAATCTGACCCTATTGGCATCGATGCATTGCTAGAGGTTTTAGAGATTCAAGATTTTCAATTAGGTGATTTAGATCATCTTGATGGGTTGAAGATAGTTATTACTGGATCGTTTGATGAGTATAGTAGAGAGGAACTTAAGGATCTAATTAAAGAAAGGGGCGGTATTCCGTCAAGTGGTGTAAGTTCAAATACAAATTATGTTATTTTAGGAGAGAATCCTGGATCAAAACATAAAAAAGCATTGGATTTGGGAATTGAAATAATAACTGAAGAAAATATCAAACCATTTTTAAAAATATGAGGAATCACTTAGTTGCCATAATTGCAATTTTTTTATTGGGGTGCTCTACAAAGATCCCAATGAACCAAGATGATATTTGTGTCATCATCGATGAAAATCCAAGGTGGAGCAATTCACTTTTAGATGCAAAGAAAAAATGGAATGCAGAGCCTAGTACTGTGATGGCAATAATTAGACAAGAGTCTTCTTTTGATGCTAATGCAGCGCCTGATAGAGAGAAAGTTCTAGGATTTATACCTTGGAAAAGGCCTTCCTCCGCAAGAGGTTACTCTCAAGCTGTCGAAGCAACTTGGGAGCAGTATCAAAAAGAAACTGGTAACAGAGGGGCTCGAAGATCAAACTTTGATAGTTCTGTAGATTTTATTGGTTGGTATCTGTCTAAAGCTCCATCGGCACGTATAAGAAGCTACGAAGTGGATAAACTGTATATTGCATACCACGAAGGGTATGGTGGCTATAAACGCAAATCCTATAAAGACAAAGCTTGGCTCCAGGATGTTGCTAAGAAAGTTAAGTACAATTCAATACGCTATCAGAGACAACTTAAAAGCTGCCCATTAAAGAAAAAGAAAAGTTTTTTTAATATTTTTTAGATTCTTTTAATCAAGAAGTTTTCGTTTGCTGCAGTTTTTTCAAGATTTGGATTAATGATTGAAAAAACACTATACCTTTGTGATTTGAGTTTTTCAGCTGCCTCTACGATATCTTCTTTTGTTACTTCCATAATATTCTTTCTGTATTCTTGACGTGCTTTTTGTGATTTGTCTTCAGAATTTAATCGATAATCTTTAAATGCTTCTCCAGCAGGTGAGGATGGTTTATCGATGTCAGATAGTACAGATAGTTTACTTTCCAAAATATTATCGTCATCAAAGCTACCTAAGGCGGCCCAGCTTAGAGATGACTCAAAGTCTTCTATGGTTTCAATAAACCTTGGGTCTCTGTAAGAAAACATTTTAAATGTTCCTGAAAATGGATCATAAGCTGCACCTCCACCATAAGCCCCACCTTGCTCTCTAACTTTTTTATGTAAGAATTCATTTCTTAAAAGACTTGAGAGAATTACATATTTTGGTGATTCCTTGGCATCATATATTGGAGCATCAAGCGATAATGCAGAGAAATTTACTTGTGTGTTAAGTGGCAATGCTACTTTTGAAAAGCTAGGATTGAAGTCCAAAGATACATTTGAGTCTCCAGTTTTATTAAAATTAATTTTTCTTATGTCATCAAGCTGTTCACTTGAGAGCTTATGATTAGAAATAAATAGCATTTCATCCTTGCCTTCATTTAAGTTGCTGTAGAAATCTTTAACTTTTGTTAATTGGTTAGTGATCATTTCATCTTGTTGGGTGACATATGGAGCAAAACCTGCAATAGCGCTAAGACCACCCATATTTTCTTGAACATAAGAAAGTTTATTGTGCAACGATGCCGCTCCAAGCATCGCAAATCTGTGACCATTCTCTACGATTGACTGTTGAAAGCCCATAAAATTTTGGAACATTAGTTCTGTAATCCTTTTCTTATCTTCAAGATCTGTGTTTTGAAGAATATCAAACATTAAATTTGTTGTTTCGACCGTATTGTCAGGTAAAAATTTTGAAGAAAGAGAAATTCTACCTTTGACCTCACCACTTTTATCAACATAAAAATGGTTTGAGGCATTAATGCCCCCAGATATTTTAGAAATATCTTCTTGAAGCTTCATGTAGTCTTTGTCTTTAGTGCCAACTTTTCCAAACAAAGCTGATAAAACCATTAATGAATTTACATCTTCAAGTGATGAAAGGTTCAGATCTTTGGATACAGAATTATATGTAAGGCCATTTGTAGGTTGCTCATAAAACGTTGGGCTATATCCAAATGTTGCAAGTTTTTTTGTTTTTGGAAAAGAAATAGATTTAGGAACATCATTAAGCTCTAATTTTGGAAGAACTTCTTTGTCTGGCTCAGCATTTTGTCTATCAGCCAATTTCTTAGCATCATTGACCAAGTCCAATTTTTCCTTGCTGCTCATGCTTGATTTGATCCCATCTAAAATCTTGCGCAGCTCATCTTCTTTCTTATTGATAAGCTCTAAGTCAGGCACCATTTCCAGGTTCACTCTGTTTTTATTTGATATAAAGAACCTATCAATTAAGTTTTGTAGATAGCCTTCTTTATGGGCATTTTCTTTCAACTGTTTTAATGCTTCATCTATATTGGATAGCGCTAATGGGTCTGATTTATAGAGTGCTCCTGGCGCCATTGAAAGCAATATCTGTAATCCATAAGGGAGAGAACTTGAAGAGATTTCACGTCTGTTTAGTTCAAGCTGATAAAGTGCTGATTCAATTTGTGATTCTGAAAAACCATCTTTTTTAATTGCAGCGAATGTCTCATCAATGAGCTTATTAAACTTATCCTGTGATTTTTCAGAGGTGCCTTCAATTCCACAAATAAAAATTAGATGTCGCATGCTATCTTCAAGACCAAGTATTTGAGCAGGAGATTTGCCAATATCATTAGTTTCCAAAACTTTATATAAAGGTGAAGACGAGTTATCTAAAAGCAGAAGTGATATAAGGTGTGCCTCTAAAAGCTGATTGATATCGAAACTTTCTCCAAGTGTCCACGCAGAGTAGTTTTGAAAGCCTACTTGTTCTTTCGAGACAGGATTAAATGCTTCCGTTGCAGCAACTGGTTCTTTGAAATCTTTTTGCTTTTCTACAAATTCCAACTTATTTTCTGGAATTTTCTTGAAGCGTTTTGCTAATTTATCATCAATAAATTTTTGAATTTCTTTTGCGTCAACATCACCCCATGTGAAGTAAGTCGCATTGGAAGGGTGATAAAACTTCTGATGAAAACCTTTAAGGTAGTCATGTGTCAGGTTAGTAATATCTTTAGGCTCACCACCACTGTTATTTCTGTAAGTTAGATCAGGGAATAAATTTTTAGTTAAGGCCTGCCAAGTTGTATTTGAAATATTGCTCATAGACCCCTTCATTTCATTAAACACCACACCCTTGTATTCAAGATCACTACCACTCTTATCAAGCTTTGAAAATTCTAATCTGTGACCTTCTTGTTTAAAGTCATCTTTCTCAAGCAATGGGAAGTAAACCGCATCAAGATATACATCTAGCAAGTTAAAAAAGTCCTTTTTATTTTGTGTTGCAAATGGATATGCGGTCCAATCACTTGCTGTAAAGGCATTCATAAATGTGCTCATTGATCTTCGCAACATCATAAAAACGGGTCTCTAACCTTAAATTTTTCTGATCCGCAAAGTGTGGTGTGTTCAAGGATGTGAGCTACACCAGTAGAATCTTCTGGGATTGTTCTAAACATCACCATAAAAACTAACTCTTTTGAATCATTTTTCAGATGAATATGTTCTGAATTATATTCTTCTAATAAATAACGCTCTGCTTCGAAGCCCAGAGAAGAGTTTTGTTTTTTGTCTAAAAGTTTATAGCTTTGCATCTTGAAAAAGGTTTAGGGAACTAATATATATATTTTAGATCATAAATAAAGATATGTTTAAGAAATTTTTAAGTTTAATAACTCTACTGGCAGTCGTTAGTTGTAGTTCCAGCCCAGTGAACGTCGAAAAAATTAGTTTTTTTGATTTATCAAACTATCAAACATTTGGCGTCAAAGTTTTTGCTCCAAGTGATGATGTAAAGGTTAGCCCATTCACTGTTCAAGCTTTTGAGAAAGAGTTCAATGAACAAATGATGAATTTGGGCCTGAAGCAAAGTCTTGAATCACAAATTACTGTAAAAGTAAGCCTTTCTGTTGAAGAAGATTCAAAGAGAAGTAATTTCAGGTACAGAAGCAGCTACTACTCTAACTATCTTTATGATGATTACGATGATGTTGATCGAATGTTCTTAAGAGTTTCAATCTTTGAAACAGCTACTGAAGAGCCTCTGTGGACAGGAGTAAGACAAGCTAAATATGTTAACGACAGTCTTGTGCTCTCATCGGAAGAAATCTCAAAGTACGTAAATAGTTTTCTGAATGAAATTATAAGTTCTTAAGGCACCAACCAAGAACTAGAAAGCTTTCCCATCTTATCCCACAAAAACCTACACCTTCTATGACCCTGTCTTTGTAGATAAAGAAATTCAAGGGAATTGAATTGAAATTCAATGATTGAAAAGTTCTCATAGCCATCTTCTAGAACTATGTCTTTCATATGGAAGTCATATTTCATTGGGCTTTTTATAATGGCACTAGAACCATCCTTAACTGAATAACATTTCTTAGATATGGCTTGTGATTCACCCCATGCCTCTTTTGTTTTCCCATTCTTGTGGTTGACCTTGGATACCCCTTGAAACCTGATCTGTGTTTTTAGTTTTGGATCATAACCAATCACACTAGTAGATTTATTGTTTTTTAAATTTTTAACTTTTGATGAGCGTACATCAGAGTGAAACCTTAAGGTACGCGTTTTTTTACAAAAATTTCTAAGCACCATTACTCTTGATGAAATATTTTTTCCGTCAAAACTACTCATTGTAAGTGTATGAAACAGAGAGTCTCTGTTCTTTATGCCATCTTCAATAAGCTCATAAGCTTTCAATAAAAGGTCAGATTTTTTATTTAAATTCATAAACACAGTCTAGTTTATCTTTCTGCACATCTAAAATTTTTGCATTAAAATAGTCTGATGAGATTTTTAACATTTATTACATGTTTTCTATTAATTAGTGCTTGCTCTGAGCAGTCTCAGATTGTCTTGGATCAAAATGAAATCAGGCAGCGAGAAAACAATGATGATTTAAAGTCTCTTTCTGAAGAATTCTCTGAAAATATTTATCAACCTCATGAGGATATAGTTGTAGCTGTAGGGTATGGTCTAGCAAACTCAATATTAATTATTGGTGAAGAAGAAAACTTTGTAATTGATACTATGGGAGGGATGGAGACTGCAGAGAGAATACTCAATGATTTCGCAAGTTATTCAGATAATCCAGTAACAAAAATAGCTTATACACACTTTCATGCTGATCATACATTGGGTGCCCAAGTTTTTTTAGATCGTTATCCAAATCTTGATGTTATTTCTCATGAAACAACAATTGAAGAATTTGAAAAATTCTTTGGAATAAAGAGAGACATTATTGGCGCAAGGTCAGGGAAGATGTTTGGACTAATTCTACAAAATAAAGATAAAGCAGAATCAAATGGAATTGGTATTAAGCTTGAAGCTGGCATAGATACACCTGGCTATGTCAGACCAAATATTACTTTCGATGAAACTCTTTCAATGCAAATAAGTGGTAAAAAAGTAGATTTTTATCATGCCCCTGGTGAAACAGATGATCAATTGTTTGTATGGATAGATGAAATGAAGGCTTTATTTCCAGGAGATAATATATATAAGGCATTTCCAAATGTTTATACGATTAGGGGTACTTCATATCGTAGTTTTAGGTCTTGGTACAAAAGTATTGAAAAAATGATGAGCCTTGAACCAGAAATACTTGTTCCATCCCATGGAAAACCAATACTTGGCAAAGAAAAGATACAAAATATTCTGGGAACATACAGAGATGCAATTAAATATGTGCACGATCAAACAATGAGATATCTTAATATGGGTTTCTCTCCAACTGATGCATCGCAGATGGTCAGGCTTCCAGATAACTTAAACACTGACCCTTACCTATTTGAGCTGTACGGCACTGTTGAATGGAGTTCACGGAATTTATTTAATGGGTATTTTGGTTGGTTCGATGGCAACCCAACAAATCTTTACCCCTTTAAAGAAAGTGAGCTAAATAGAAGAATTCTTGAACTGGTTAGTATAGATAAGATTGAAGAAGAGTTACAAAAAGCAATGAACGAGGAGGATTATCAGTGGGCATTATATCTTTCTGATATAGCTGAAGCTAATAACATTGATAAAAATGAATACATTGAAGTTAAGGCACAGGCATTAAAAATGCTTGGAAGGAAAGCATACAACCCTAATGCAATTAGTTTCTACAATAGTTCTGCTGCTGAAATGACAGGAGAATTGGCAGATGTAGCACTGATAGGTGATGATGATGCGAAGGAACATCAACTTCACCAACTAAATATTGATATGTTTCTAGATGTTATGGCCACAAGATTGGATCCTTCAAAGGTAGATGGCCAAAAATTAGATTCACTGGTTTATTTTAAAGATCTTGATCAAATGTGGAAACTAAGTATTAATAATAGTGTTTTTACTTATAAAGTAATAAATGATGATCAGAAAACAGATGTTAATATGGATTCAATTGCCTTCAAGAAATTAGTTTCTGGTTCACTAAACCCGATTGCAGATATATTGTTAACAAATCAAAACGCTGATGGTGAAAGAAAGAAAGAGTTTCTCGAATTTATGGCAATATTTAGAGAGTAAAGTATGAGTCAGCCAACACGAATACCAAGAAGAAGAAAAACTAATGATAGTAGCCAATTTCTATTTAGTGCATTAATCCTCGTTGGGGTAATAGCTTCATTAGTTGGTATGTACTTTTACATTGAAGAGCAAAAAAGCTTAAATGAAAAACAACTGGTGACCTTAGTAGAAAAAGTGGAAGTAATTGAAGATGCCTTATCAATTACGAATGAAGATTCTGTTCAAAATATGGAAACAATGACTGATCAAATATCCTTTCTTGATACTGAGGTTAGAAAGCTTTGGGGCCACAGAAAAGGTTATCTAGATAATTTTAAAAAACAAACAGCAAGCTCTGATAGTAATGCAAAGAAGTTAACTAATATTTCTGCTAAAACTAATAGTCTTGAAGATAGGCTTGAATCACTCAACCAGAAAATAGAGTTAGCTGAAGACTTGCAGTTGAAAATCACAATGCTCACAAACGAACTTAACAAACAAAAAAATGCTGCTGAAGAAAACACTAAAGCACTAGAAGCAATTGACCAATATAGACTTCAGAATAACCAAAAAATTTCTGATGTGCTCAACAGGCTCAATGCTCTTTCAAGAGAAGCCGATGAGATTGAAAAAGAACTAAGAAGAATTAATTCAGTGCTTACAGAGGAAGAAACCAATGAATAACATCCTAAATGAGACCTTCTTTAAGATATTTCTTATTGTATGTTTAATACCGGCGGGTTTGCTTGTTGGCAAAGCCTTCTTAATGCTATCACCCATTATTTTTTGGGTCCTTTCATACATGGCATTCAAGAAGGGAAACCAAAAAGAAACAATAATGTGGGTTATTTTTGCAATTTTGGGTTTAATCCTTGCCTTTGTCATATAGAATAAGCAATCAGCTGGGGATGTGGTGGAACTGGCAGACACGCTGGATTTAGGTTCCAGTGCCGTAAGGCGTGGGGGTTCGACTCCCTCCATCCCTACCAATTTTATAGTAAAATCAAGTCATGAAAAACGAAGATTTAATTAAATTGAGTGAACATTTTTTTGAAAAATGTCCGACTGAAGCAAGAAATTTCTTTCATCAAATTCTTGGAAAATTAGAAGAAATTGAAAAGAAAATAGATGATTTAGAGAGCAAATCAGATTAACAGAAAAGTTTTCATTGCACCACTCTGCCATTTAAATCAAATTGTCTTAAAAATTGCCAAATTTCGTCAGCGGCAATTATGTCATAAGAATTTAAATCAGTTGGCCAATCATGCCCCATGTTCTTTGTAAGGTATAATTTTGTTTCAACTTGATTAAGGCATGTATAATTTAAAAAAATCTCACCGCTTTCACCATCATTATTTACATCAGTTATTGCTGTAACGCTGCTTTCCTCACAAACATTGTATATATTCCAATAATCCATCATTTCAGTTAGTGGAAGTGATCGCCAATTTCCATCAATTGGAACAACAGTATCATCCTCGCTGTGTATATGAATGATTGGCGTTGGATGACTGGGATTACAGCTTGAGTAGGTGTTTGGATTCATTGTTCCACCAACAGAGGCAACGCCAGCTATTCTGTACCTTAGATTGCATGCAAGATGATAGCTCATTTTCCCTCCATTAGATTTTCCAGTTGCATAAACTCTGTTAGGGTTAATTTGATAATTCGTTAAACTCCAATCTATCAAACTAGATATAAAATCAACATCATCTGCTGGGCTTTCACTTGACCAACCAGTGTCATTCCAATGTGGTTCTCCAGAACTTGGCAATATTGATCCTTGTGGGTATATAACAATGAACTTGTCTTCGTCAGCTAATATTTGAAAACCTGAATATCCCAAGAAATCTATTGCTTGGCGTCTGTAGCCATGAAGATTAAAAAGAAGTGGTGGGTTTGCAGTTTTTGAGAAAATATCACTTGGGACATAAACATAAAATTCTCTGTCCAGACCTAATCTAGTGTAGGTGCAATAAAAAGTTTTTTCATATCCTGATGGATTGCATTCTGGTAAATCATTTGGAGTCGGAGGTGTTATTGGATTAATGATCTCAGCATCACTAGAGCTGCTGCTGCCACCGCATGCAAATAAAAATAAAAATGAAATGCAAGACACCGGTTTAAAGAAAAATTTCATTTTTTATGATTGTTATAAGTACAATTGTTACTCAGATACTATAACTTATATATCTTGATGGTAAGATTAATTAAGGAAAACATATGAGTGATGAAGTCAAAAAATTCTTTTCTACTTATGGTGATTTTGTAAAAAAAGTTACAAGTGAGCCTAGCTTAGATTTAGATGCATTGAAGCAAAGTTTAGAGGACGTTGAAAGTAAGTCTCCAATTGAATCTGCAAGGCTAATGACTGCAGCCTTGGGGCTTGGAAGTGAAACAGGCGAGTTTGTAGAAATAGTGAAAAAAATGTTTTTACAAGGCAAGCCACCTTCAGAGGAAAACATATTTCATATGAAAAGAGAACTTGGTGACATCATGTGGTATTGGGTTACAGCATGCTCAGCCTTAGATCTTGATCCTTTTGAAGTCATCAAAGAAAACCAAGATAAATTAGAAGCACGATATGGTGAAAAATTTGAGGTTCAAAGAAGCGAAGTGAGAAGAGAAGGGGATCTTTAGCTTAAAACTCAATATCAATGAGTAAAAAATATTTAGTTGCAGGGGCCACAGGCCTGATAGGCACAACACTGGTAAACCAAATTCCCTCAAACGAAGATGTCACAGTAATCGCTAGACGCAAAATCAATTATAAACGGCCTGTAAATTTTTTAAATTTAGATGAGTGTATTAAGCTGCCACATGCTGACCACTTATTCATTTGTTTAGGTTATCCACTTGAGCTTAGAGATTTGCTTCTCATGCGTAAGTCTATCAAAGCAAAATTTAAAGCAGTTGATTACAATTTGGTTATTAAGATTGCTGAAGCGGCAAAACAATCAAGTATTAAGTCAGTTTCTGTAATTTCTTCCATTGAAGCTCACCCAAAATCGCTTAACTACTATTTGAAAGTTAAAGGGCAAATGGAAAACAAGATTAGAGAACTAGGATTTGAAAACGTTAATATATTTAGGCCTAGTCATTTGCTTGGTGAAAGAGAAAAAGAGATAACTCTAGATGTGAAGATCTTTGAATTTTTCACGAACATTACTGGAAATTTTCTTTTTGGATGGTTTAAGAAATATAAGAATATTCAGGCACAAAAATTAGCTGCAGCAATGTATAAAAAATCAAATAAAATATGCAACACAGTTGATATCTTTACCTTCAAAGATTTCAGCTAGCAATTCCAGAAATTTAGCCCAATAAAGTTTATAATTACAGGACAAATTTATCTAATATGGGCTATCAAAATGAATAAAGAAATCTCTCTTAGTGATAAATATACAGCTAGAGAAGGAAAGATATTTCTAACCGGGATACAGGCTTTAGTTAGACTGCCATTAATTCAAAAAGAAACTGACGAGCGCAATAATCTCAATACTGGAGGTTTTATATCTGGTTATAAGGGTTCTCCGCTTGGTGGGTATGATCTTGAACTCCAACGCGCAGCAAAATATCTAAATGAAAAATCAATAGTCCATCAACCCGGCTTAAATGAGGAGTTAGGTGCCACTGCTGTTTGGGGATCGCAGCAGGGAGAATTTAAAGGAAGAGGGGAAAAAGACGGTGTTTTTGGAATCTGGTATGGAAAAGGTCCTGGTATGGATAGAACTATGGATGTTTTTAAACATGCCAATGCAGCTGGTTCATCTAAACATGGAGGTGTTCTTGCTATAGCTGGTGATGACCATGGAGCTAAATCATCAACATTACCACACCAATCTGACCACAATTTTATGAGCGCATTTATGCCTTATTTATACCCAGCAGGGGTTGAAGAAATTATTAGATATGGTCTTTTGGGCATTGAAATGAGCAGATTCAGTGGATGTTGGACAGGGTTCAAAATTGTTTCTGATGTTGCTGATTCTGGCAAAACTTACGACACATCTATCGAACATGCAGAAATATTAATTCCTAGCCAAGATTTTATGAACGAGTATGCGGACTTAACTAGAAATATTATTTATACAGATACTCCAAGAGAACAAGATTTCAGACTGCAAAGGGTAAAAGGTTTTGCAGCACAAGAGTTTGCAAGACTTAACAAAATAGACCGTGTTATTTGGAAAGAAGAAAATTCAAAGCTAGGCATAGTTACAACAGGAAAGTCATATAACGACGTAAGAGAAGCTTTAAGGTGGCTGAATATTGATGAGCAAAAAGCAAAAGAGCTTGGGCTATGTCTTTACAAAGTTGGTATGCCATGGCCTCTCGAGCCACAAGGCATAAGAGAATTTTGTGAAGGTTTGGATACAGTACTTGTCGTTGAAGAAAAAAGGGAGCTTATTGAACATCAAGTTAAATGGCAGTTATACAACTGGAAGGAAAATGTTAGGCCACTAGTTATTGGCAAACATGATGAAGATAATAATTGGTTACTTCCTGCAGAAAATGACCTCCCATTACAAACAATTCTTGAAGCTATTGTTCAGCGCCTTTTTAAGCTGACTAATGACTCTCGATTATTAGAGCGACTTGATTGGTTTAAAAGAAGACATGAATCACAAGAGAAAGTTACTGCTCCAATCCAAAGAAAGCCGTTCTTCTGCTCGGGTTGTCCTCATAATACTTCTTTGCAACTTCCTGAGAATAAAAGAGCTCTTGGTGGAATAGGTTGTCATTATATGGCAGTCAATACGGTTAAAGGGACTGAATTTTTTACTCAAATGGGTGGTGAGGGTACGCCTTGGATAGGAATATCTCCTTTTTCAAAAGAAAAACATATCTTTGCTAATCTTGGAGATGGAACATACAAACACTCAGGTATTCTTGCTGTAAGGGCATCATTGGATGCAGGTGTGAATATTACATATAAGATTCTTTACAACGATGCTGTTGCGATGACAGGAGGTCAAGCTATTGGGGGTAACTGGGATGTAACAGGCATAGTTAAACAGGTTTCAGCTGAAGGGGTCAAGAGAATATCAATTTTATCGGAGAACCCAAGCACATATAAACATTTAGAAACAAAAGGCATAAAGAGCTTGCACCGGGACTCAATAATTACAGAACAACAAGCTCTCTCGGAATATGAGGGTGTTAGCGTATTGGTGTATGACCAAACATGTGCTGCTGAAAAAAGAAGAAGACGTAAAAGAGGTTTGCTGCATGATCCGGTAAAACGTGTAGTCATTAATCCAGAAGTGTGTGAAGGTTGTGGAGATTGTTCACTACAATCTAATTGTGTTTCAATAGAACCTCTTGAAACTGAACTCGGTAGAAAAAGAAGAATCAATCAGTCAACATGCAATAAGGACTACTCATGCATAAAGGGATTCTGCCCATCATTTGTAACTGTTGATGCTGAAATAAAGACAAAAACCGTGTTTGGCAACATTGAAGGAATACCAGAACCTGTCATTCATGAATCTGATGGAGTTGCAAATATCATGTTAACAGGTATTGGTGGTACAGGAGTTCTGACAATTTCTGCTATTATCGGAATGGCTGCTCATCTGCAAAATAAAGACTCATCAATTCTTGATATGACCGGCTTAGCGCAAAAGGGTGGAGCTGTGTGGTCACATATAAAGGTTTACGAGAAAGGTGTTTTGCCGTTTAGCCACAAAATTTCTCCTGCTTCAGCTGATTTATTATTAGCATGTGATGCAGTTGTAGCTACTAAACCAGAAATACAAGAAGTTATATCTGATGAAAAGACCAAATCTGTAATTAATACTAATACTATTCCTGTAGCGGATTTTGTAACAGATAGAAATCTAGATTTTAGATCTGATCATGTAGTTAAAGTAATCGAAAAAACAACACAAAGCATTGAGTCAGAGTTGCCAGCTATTCAAATTGCTGAATATCTAACTGGAGATGCAATTGGAGCCAATATGGTGATGCTTGGGGCAGCATATCAGAAAGGACTGGTGCCTCTTTCGTCTGAGTTTGTAGTCAAAGCAATTGAATTAAATAAAGTAAGTGTTGATATGAATATTTATAGCTTCAATCTTGGCCGCCTATACATACATAATCCAGCAAATGAGTTATTTGGCTTCCTAGAAAAACCAAAAAATGAACTAAATGTGAAAGAACTCGAAGAGGACAGACTTAATAGGTTAAATAAATATGATACAAAGCTTTATGATGAATTTAAAAATAACCTTGAAAAGATAAATAAAATTCTTGAAACGGAAGTAGATGTAGATGAGCTTCACAGGGACTCAATTCGAGAGCTTTATAGAGTTTTTGCAAT
This sequence comes from uncultured SAR86 cluster bacterium, assembly GCA_902579195.1. Taxonomy (GTDB): domain Bacteria; phylum Pseudomonadota; class Gammaproteobacteria; order Magnimaribacterales; family TMED112; genus TMED112. The sequence continues at coordinate 40,788 of CACHFV010000005.1, forward strand.
TAAAGATGAGTATGAGGTTGCAAAAATGCACTTGTCTACAACATTTAAAACTTTAGATGATCAATTCTCAAGCTGGAAAAATATTAGTTTTTACTTAGCACCTCCAATGTTATCTTTTTTAAGAGATAAAAAAACTGGAAGGCCAAGAAAAATTAGATTTCCAGGGTACATAGCTATTCCGCTATTCAAGTTACTTAATTCAATGTCAGGACTAAGAGGCACTTGGATAGACCCCCTACAATTTTCGTCAGATAAGCGTAGAGATCTTGAGCATAAAAAGATATTTATCAATTCTCTAGATGCAATATCAAAAATGGATGAAGGTGAGAAAAAATTAAAATTATCAGGATTGGTTAATGCATCTTTTGATGTAAAAGGCTATGGTCCTGTAAGAGAAAAGTCCTACCAAGAATTCAAAAAAATAATAATGGAAAAATAGATGAAGAAGGTTACTGGTTGCTTCTATGTATCATCACAAATTGATGTGGACTCAGTTAGGCTTGCTAAAGAACAAGGCTTTGATCAAATAATCTGCAATAGACCAAATAATGAAGAGAATGACCAAGTTGACTATGAGGTAATTGAGGCAGAAGCAATAGATCAGGGATTAGAATTTCATTTTGTTCCAATCTGTTCAGGAAATATTAATCTAGAGGCAATTCAAAAAACTAGACAGCTCCTATCTGAAAAAAAGAAAACACTTGCCTACTGTCGAACTGGAACTAGATGCATAACATTATGGGCTTGTGCAAAAGCATCTTGCAAATGTCCAGATAAAATCTTAGAGAATGTGCGAGATGCAGGGTATAACTTAGATTATCTGAGAGAATTTCTAATAGATTTAAAGCCTACTTCTTAAATAGAAGCACAAACCACACCACCGGAATAACTATTAGACACCCAAGGGTAATATTAATTGCTGTCATAAGCGGAAAATCTAAAACAGCTCCAAGAAAATCGGAAAGACTGTTTCCAATTAATGCCCCATAAATTGCACCATGAACTCCGCTACCTTTAAAATACTTATCAATATCAATGCCAAGGATAGTTGCAAAAGCAAGCACCCCATTATCGATTAAACCAAAAATGAATCCTTCAGGCATAATTAAAAAATATTTTTCTCCATCCTTTTAAGAGCTGTATAAAGGAAGATGAGGTAAACAATTTCGAATGCTGTGAAGCCCCAAAGAAAAGCAGATGTAAATTCACCAAATAAGACAGTTACAAACCTACCAAGAAGTATCCCAGAAATTATAAATAGCAATATTTTAAAAAATGATTTTTCATGTTTTGTTTTAAAGAAAGCTAATAGGGCATAAAGTGCTATAAGAAAATTTATTCCACCGTATACAGCTCTTAATTCAGCAGAACCGAGATCTGAATTAATCGAAAGGCCAACTGCTGAAACATAATCAGAGGGGTTAAAAAGAGCCCAACCACCTAACCAGCCATATGTTATTGCTGTTAGAGCTAAAAAGATTTTATTTATCATTATTTATTATTTTTATTAAGTAGGTCTATATTACCACCTGTCGCCATGACATTGTCAGTAAATGTTTTTTCAGTCACAAAACTATGCAAGTAATTTGGTCCGCCTGCTTTTGGTCCAGTACCACTTAAACCTTGTCCTCCAAATGGCTGCACCCCAACTACTGCTCCAACAATATCTCTGTTAAGGTAAAAATTTCCTATATTTGCCTTTGAAAAAATTTTCTCTGCTTTACCAGTAATTCGAGAATGCAGTCCCATAGTCAAACCATATCCCACGCTATTTACTTTTTCTATTACCTCTTCAAGCTCCTGATGCTTATATGTTGCAAAATGAAGGATTGGGCCAAAATTTTCTTCATCAATCTCTGATATATCATTAATTTTGAAAGCTATTGGATTTAAAAAGTAACCATTCTTTAAATTGGATTTTACTTCGATAAACTGATGTGTTTTCTTAAGATTATTAATGTGCATATTTAACTTATCGAGTGATGTTTGATTTATAATTGGACCAATATCTGTGCTTGCATTGTTTGGATCTCCAATTTCAAGTTCATCCATTGCTTCTTTTAGGTAATCCCAATATTCTTGTGCAACTTCCTCCTGAACATAAACCACTCTTAATGCGCTGCACCTTTGTCCAGCACTATAAAAAGCAGATCTTACAACATCGTCAATAACTTGCTCTTTAAGTGAAGAAGAGTCCACAAACATTACATTTTGACCACCTGTTTCTGCAATAAGCGTTTTAATTGGTCCATCTGATTCTGCTAGATTCATATTAATTTTTTTAGCTGCTGAAGTTGAGCCAGTAAATGCAACACCGCTCAATGCATTTATCTTTGTTAATTCATTGCCTGCGTCTTTTCCACCAACTACCAAATGCAATGCATCTTTTGGCACCCCACAATCATGGAAAACTTTCACAATTTCTGATGCAATTAAAGATGTATCCTCAGCCGGCTTAGCAATAACAGTATTTCCAGTGAGCAAAGCTGCTGATACTTGGCCAACAAAAATTGCCATTGGAAAATTCCATGGGCTAATACATAAAAAAGTTCCTTTTGGTGAATGCCTAAGATAGTTTTTCTCTCCAGATGGGCTTTCTAATTCAATATCAGTAAAGATTTTTTTTGCTTGCGCTGAGTAATAATTAATAAAATCAATTGATTCTCTTACTTCAGCATCACAATCCTTCAGAGTTTTCCCAGCCTCATTAGCTAGAAGATAAAAAAACTTATATTTTTCATCCTCAAAACGATCAGAGATTCTTTTAAAAATTTTTGTTCTTTCGTCAAGGCTTGAATGTCTCCAATCATTACTCTCTTTAAAAGAAATTTCTTTAATATCCGTCTCTGTTAAGAAACTCACATTCCCTATAATTTTATTAGGGTCAAAAGGAGCAGCCACCTTGTTGTCTTCTTTAGAAATTTCATTTCCATTAATTACCGAATTACCATGAAACATATTTGAGTCAAACTTTTCTATCTCATTTTTAAGCATTTTTAAATCTTCCATATCACCAAAATCAAACCCAATTGAATTATCTCTATCAGAAAAAATGTTTTTTGGTCGTGGAACATTCTGTAAGTATCTTTCTTTATCCAAGCTATCTAATGCAACTTTAATTGGATTTTCTGTGACTTCAGAAATTGGGACATTCTTATTTAAATATTTATTAACAAATGAGCTGTTAGCACCGTTTTCAAGCAACCTTCTCACGAGGTAGGGCAGAAGCTCTTTCTTTGAGCCGACTGGTGCATAAACTCTTGTTAAAGGGAATGAATCATATTCTTTGATTGCATTCCTATAAGTGAGATCACCCATTCCAAAAATTCTTTGAAATTCAAATTTATTTTCCCTCCCTTTGTATAGCTCCATTATTGCAGCAATCGTATGCGCATTATGTGTTGCAAAGTATGGTCTAAGATTTTTTGTTTTTGAGATCTTCGCAGCTGTAGCTAGATAGTTAAGGTCTGTAAATGATTTAGATGTGAAAACAGGCAGATCTTTAGAGCCCTTCATCTGATGAATTTTTATTTCTTGATCCCAATAAGCGCCCTTAACCAACCTCATCATCAATCCATTCCTTTGTGATCCAAGCTCATCAATAAAATCAACAATCACTGGAGCACGTTTCCCATAAGCTTGTATAGCTAATCCTAACCCACCCCAGTCTTTTATTTCCTTTCGCTTTGATAGCTCTTCAATTATTTTTAAACTTATCTCAAGCCTATCTTGTTCTTCAGCATCAATTGTTAGTGCTATATCTTGGGCAGCTGATTGAACACAAAGCTGGTAAGTTCTTTCAAGCAATTCAGACATTACTCGCTTCTCTTTCATAGCATCGTATCTTGGGTGAATAGCCGAAAGCTTTATAGATATTTCATGGAATGAATTTGATAGCAAAGCATTTTTTTCACCAACTTTCCGAATTGCATTCTCATAAGCATCATAAAAGAAATCTACATCTGATTGGGTTCTTGCTGCCTCTCCAAGCATATCGAAGGAGCATGGAGTTTTTGATCCAAAAGCATCCAAAGCTTTTTCAATATCAACACCCGAAACAAATTCTTCACTCAAGATTTCCATCCCTTTTTTTATAGCTTCGCGAAGAATTGGGTCTCCTATTCGTGATGTAACGCCTTGAATCCAACTTAAAGGGTTTGATGTTATGGATTGATCTAGCTCAACCACTTGCTCAGCAACGAACAAACCAAAAGTTGTAGCGTTTACAAATAAAGATGGTGAGCTATTAAAATGCTCCAACCATTTCTTACCACCAATCTTTTCTTCAATGATGTCATCACATGTTTGATTATCAGGAATTCTAAGAAGAGATTCTGCCAAGCACATTAAAGCAATTCCTTCTTGGTTGCTTAATCCATACTCCAAGAAAAAACTGTCTAATCTAGTTTTGTTTCTATCCCTTCTGCAGTTTTCAACTATTTTGTGAGACTTTGATTTGATAGTTTCGGCATTGATCCAATCATTTGATTGAATCATATCTTTTACCAATACCGACTCTTCAGCATACTTCAGTTCTTTTAGTTTTTTGTAATAGCCCTGTGAACTCATTTTTCTGAGCTATTTTAACTTTTATTAGCTGGAATTAGGAGGTTTTTATGATGCTGATTTTGCTTGTTTGAATGATTCTTTGATTAACTCTTTTAACCATATATGTCCTGGGTCATTATCGTTAGATTCATGCCAAGATAGAAAGAATTGAGACGGTGAAACTTCAAAAGGAAGTGTTTTAAATGCCAGTTTATGTTTTTTAGCAAATGTTTTAGTTGTTGTTATAACCATATCAGTGCTATTAAGTATTTCAGGGGTAATTAAGTAGTGCTGAGCTCTCAGAATAACTCTTCTATCAAGCTGAAGTTTTGCTAAAGCATTATCGACTAACGCACCTCCACGCCTTCTACCTGAAATAAAGATGTGGTCCAGGTCCAGATACTGCTCAATACTTAAGTGTTTTTCGGCCGCTAGTTTATGGTCTTTTCTAAAGACGCATACGAATTCATCCTCAAATATAAGTTCCTTTTTTATTTCAGAATCTGATGGTGGGAATGGGTCTACTGAAAAACTTACTTCATTTGCAGCAAGATCATGTTGTAGGTTGTCTCTGCTTGTGTAGTAGCTTGTTAGTTTTACATTAGGAGCAATTTCGTGAACCTTTTTCATCAGGATTGGAAGAACTCTGCCTTCACTAACATCATTCAATGAAAGTCTAAATGTTCTGCTTGAAACAGCTGGATCGAATGCATCAGGTTTCTCTAAGCTTCTTTGAAGAATAGAAAGGGCATCTCTAACATGAATAATTATATTCTCAGTCTTAGCTGTTGGCTTAACGCCCTGACCAACTCTAATAAAAAGTTGATCATCAAAATAGTCTCTTAATTTTGAGAGTGCGCTACTGACAGCAGGTTGTGTAATGCCTACTATTTCTCCGGCTTTTGTGAGACTGCCTTCTGTATAAATTGCATTAAAAACAACTAACAGGTTTAGATCTAAGTTATTTAACTTCATATTCTGGTAAACAATTATACCCCAGGTGTATAATATAAATAGTATTTATATTACAAAAGTAGACATATAAATATTGCCTTTTTCGGGGGAAATAATGAATTTTGAAACAACAGAAAAAATAGATTTTTACTTACCTAAGGTAAAAGCTTTTGTAGAAGAGCACGTAATACCAGTAGAAAAAGAAATACATGGACAAGATAGACCTCTTGAAGAAAGGTGGCAGCCACACCCGCAATTAGAACCTCTTAAAGAAGAGGCAAAAAAGCAGGGCTTGTGGAATCTATTCTTACCAGATAGCAAGCTTGGTGCTGGGTTATCAAATTTTGAATATGCTCACCTTGCTGAGCAAATGGGTAGAACAACTTTTGCTTCAGAAGCAATGAATTGCAGCGCTCCAGATACAGGCAATATGGAAGTGTTGGTTAGATATGGTTCCAATGAACAGCAAGATCAATGGTTGAAGCCTCTTCTTAATGGTGAAATTAGATCTGCTTTTGGAATGACTGAACCTGGTGTCGCATCATCTGATGCAACAAATATGGAAGCTAAAGCTGAGTTAGTTAATGGTGAATGGGTTATCAATGGAGAAAAGTGGTGGACTTCTGGGGCAGGCGACCCAAGATGTAAAATTATTATCTTTATGTGTGTTACCAACCCAGATAACGACAGACATAGAAGGCATTCAATGATCCTTGTACCAATGGATACACCTGGAGTTGAAGTCCAAAGAATGATGCATGTTTTTGGTTATGATGATGCTCCTCATGGGCATGCCCATATCAAATTTAACAATGTAAAAGTTCCTTATGAAAATGTGATCTTAGGTGAAGGCAGGGGTTTTGAAATAGCTCAAGGCAGGCTTGGGCCTGGTCGGATTCACCATTGCATGAGGGCAATCGGTGCTGCTGAAGTTGCATTTGAAATGATGTGTGAACGAGGCATTCAGAGAACAGCATTTGGCAAGGAGTTAGTCAGATTGGGTGGTAATTATGATGTAATTGCCAACTCCAGAATAGAAATCAATCAAGCAAGACTACTAACATTACAAGCTGCATGGATGATGGATAAATATGGCAATAAACATGCAGCAAGTGAAATTGCACAAATAAAAGTAGTTGCCCCAAATGTTGCCTGTGATGTAATCGATAGAGCAATACAAATGCATGGTGGTGGAGGAGTATCACAAGACTTCCCGCTAGCTAAAATGTATTCCTTTATGCGTTGTTTGCGATTAGCTGATGGTCCAGATGAAGTGCACAGAAGAAGTGTTGCAAGAATAGAACTGGCTAAGTTATTTTCAAAGGAATAAAAAACATGCTGACCGATCTATCCGGTTTAAATTATGAAAGTATTAAGAACGCCTGACGCATGTTTTAAGGATTTAAGGGAATACCCATTTGAACCTGTTTATACAAATATAAAAACAAAAGACGGGACTGTAGTAAGGATACATCACATTGATGAAGGGCCTAAAGATGGGCCAATATTGCTTGCTATGCACGGACAACCAGTATGGAGTTATTTATACATACGAATGATACCTTTTCTAACTAAGGCTGGCATAAGAGTTATCGCTCCCGATCTAGTTGGGTATGGTAAATCTGATAAACCAGCTGCTCTAGAAGATTACTCCTATCAAAATCAGGTTGATTGGATGGGAGCTTGGTTAAAACAAAATGATTTTAAAGATCTAACATTTTTTGGACAAGATTGGGGAGGTTTGATTGGTTTGCGTATGGTGGCATCTGATCCAGACCGTTTTCTTAGAGTAGCAGTTGGGAATACAGGCTTGCCTTACAATCCAGATGTTGATCAGGAAGTAATAGAGAAGGTTCACACATTTAGAGCAAGCAAAAAAAAGTATTCAATATTTAAAATGTGGGAAGAAGTATCAAAGATGGATAAGAAAAGCCTAAGTCTTGAAAAGGGTGTAAAGACACATCCAGCTTTAAAGTTTATGTGGTGGCAGAAATGGACATGGGACACTAACGATCCAGCCTTTGGGTTAGTTAATTCAATGCAGATGGAGCGAGGTTCATATATCGGTAGATTAGTTTATTATTTCTTTCAAAGAATGGGCCTCAGTAAAATAGCTCCCTTCAAAACAGATTTAATTAAGGCATATGAAGCACCTTTCCCAAATCCAAGTTATAAAATGGGACCCAGAGCTATGCCAAGCCAGGTGCCAATAATTCCTGATAAGTCTTTAGAAGCACAAAGAGTAGCTCGTGAGTTCTTTAAGACATCTGACAAACCATTTTTATCGGTATTTGCAGGCAATGATCCAGTCACTAATGGCATTGAAAAGGATGTTTTAAGAATGGCACCCAATGCTATTAGTGCAGAAAAAATTGGTGGCGGCCATTTTTTCCAATGGACCAAAGCTGAAAAACTATCAAATATACTTGTACAATTTATTAAGGAAGGAAAATGATAGTAACAAACCTACAAAGACCAAGCGAAGAACAAATGAAAATGTTCATGGAGTTTCCAAATGATGCTCCAATCAAGATGGTCAATCTTTTAAAATTTAAAATTAGGGCAGAATACGCAGATGGCAGGTCTACTGATCTCTCAGGTAAAGAAGCGTATGCAGTTTATGCCCAAGAAGTACAAGATCATCTTAAAAAGGTTGGAGCAAAGCTTACTTTTTCAGGAAAAGTCAAAGATCTACTCATTGGTGAGGTAGAGGATTTATGGGATAGTGTTGCCATTGCTGAGTACCCTAATAAAAGTGCAATGATCAATATGTTTATGAGTCCTGAATATCTAGAAAGCGAAAAGCACAGAAGTGCTGGTCTCGAAGGCCAATTAAATATCATTACGCAAGATGAATAAATTATTTCCTGATGTTGCAGACAATAATTACATAGGCGCTAAGTCCGCTTACTACTTTTTCATCTTATGGATGTTATTAAATACTTGGCGTAGTTTTGTACATTTCACTGCTGAAGATGCCGGTCTTAATTCCATTGCAAATCTAATAATTTTTGAAGGCACTCCAGACCCCAATCAAGTAATTTATCTATTTGGCTCACTTTGGGGAGAGGTCCAGGTTCTCTTATGTTTGGTAAGTTGGGTAATTTTAGTGAAATATAGAAGCTTACTATCTTTTATGTATCTTATCTGGCTGTTAGAGTGGGTATTGCGCATCACACTCATATCTTCATGGCATAGTCTTGATGATAGTTATAGAACAGCACCAACTCCTGGAGCAGTTTATGCGCCATACATTGCAGGATTGTTAGCAGTATTTTTTGCACTATCTTTAAAAAAAATTAAATGAAGTATTTAAAGATATTATTTCTTAGTCTTGGTGTTGTGACCTTGCTGGTTTTTATTTCCTTACAATTTCCTTCTATAAAAAAAGAAATATACAAAACTCTTTTTATGGTAACTGTTAATAATTCCATGAGCGTATGGGAGGATAATAGCTTTCTTAAAGCAACAGTATGCGGTTCTGGAACTCCATTGAGAACAAAAAACGTAGCTCAGTCATGCATTATGGTTGAAGCTGGGAATGATCTCTACATAGTTGACGTTGGAGATGGCAGTGTTGCTAATATTCAACGTTGGGGCATTAATCTCAGCAATCTCAAAGCAGCTTTAATTACTCATTTGCATTCTGACCATATAGCAGATTTGCCTGACTTAAACTTAATAAGCTGGGTAAATAGATCAAGAGAACAAAATTTAACTATTTTTGGGCCAGAGGGCATTGAAACAGTGATAGAAGGATTCAACCAAGCCTATTCTTTAGATCATAAATTCCGAAATGAACACCATGGTGATGAGCAAGCTCCTTTAGGGGTAAATGAAATGGTTGCAAATACCATTGAAGGCGAAGGCATTATACTCAGCGACAATGGTTTAACAATTACAGCTTTTTTAGTTGATCATGACCCAGTTACACCGGCATATGGATATAGGTTTGATTATAAAGGTCGATCAATTGTAATAAGCGGTGACACAGCATACAGCACTAACCTAATTAATTATGCAAAGGATGTTGATCTTTTGTTTCATGAGGCCATCTCATACGAGATGATGGATATTAATACTGAAGCAATGACCAGTTTTTATGAAACTACCAATAACGATTTTTATCGATTTGGTGCTGATTTATTTCAGCATATTGAAGATTACCATACTCCTTTTGAGGAGGTAGCTATTGTTGCGAAACAGATCAATGCAAAGAAGCTTATTTTCTACCATGTCATTCCAACTCCAACAAAACCAATGAATGGATTAATGAAAAATATAATGACAGAGAAGGTCGATCAGCATTACCAAGATTGGCTCTTTGCTGAAGAAGGATTAACTATAGGGCTACCTCCCAATAGCGATGAAATAGTTATGTCTAACTTCGATTCATAAATCTTGGTTTTATATCTATTTGTGCTAATCTAATCATCCACTAATTAAAGGAAGGGCAAATGAAAATTTCAAAATCAATTTTATTTTTTTTAACATTATTTTTTGTAAACCTTAATGCTCAAGATATTCCTCCAGAAGTCTTAGAGAGAATGCCAGCCGAGATGAAAGAAAAAATTCTGGCTGAAAAAGAAGAGAAATCAAAAGATTACGAAACTATACAAGAATTTCTAGATGACGGTGAGTACGAAACTAATGATGGGTTTATGACACTGCATAAAAACGTTGAAGACGATGAATATTTTTTACAGCTTGATAAAAATGACCTTGAAAAAGAATTTATCTATTTCGCTTATGTATTAAATGCACCACAAGCTGCTGGTGTGAGAGGTGGAGCCATAGGCCAAGGTGCTGTTTTAGAGTTCCGAAGATTTAAGGATGAAATAGCACTTTTCAAAAAGAATACCAATTTTTCAAACGAGACTGATAATAACATTGGAAAAGCCGACCTAACCAACATTATGGAAGCTTTCTTAGATTCATTTGAAGTTGTTGTTGAAGAGGGTGAAAGTATTGTTATCTCAGTAAGCGATCTCTTTTTGTCAGAAACTTTAACTTCTGTATCACCTAACCTTCCAAGGGAATATAGAGATTTTGTTGATCTAGATCTAGGCAGGCTTGATGACGATAAGACGTTTATTAATCAAGTTAGAAACTATCCAAAAAATACTGCTGTTGAGGTTACTTTTGGTTTCTCTAATCCAAAACCAAACCAAAGGAACGCTGTTTATGCTGTTGCAGATGCAAGATTTACTTCTATAGTAGCGAGACATTTATTTGTAGAAATGCCTGACGATCAGTTCAATACAAGAGTTGCTGATCAAAGGGTAGGCTATTTTTCACAAAGAGTTACTGACCTATCAACTTATGACAATTATCCACAAAGAGATTTAATTAATAAGTGGAGATTAATTAAAAAAGATCCAGAAGCAGAGCTATCTGAACCAGTAAATCCAATTGTTTTTTGGGTTGAAAAATCAACACCAGAGGAGATTAAGCCCATGGTAGTCAAAGGCATAGAGGCATGGAATTTGGCATTTGAGCGAGCTGGGTTTAAAAATGCTATTGTGGCTAAGATACAACCGGATGATGCTGATTGGGATGCAGGCGACATTCAATACAATGTTGTTAGATGGTCATCATCGCCAAGACCAGCGTTTTCAGGCTATGGTCCAAGTATTGGAAATCCAAGAACTGGTGAATTAATAGCTGCAGACATAGTACAAGAATTTAACGCGATCAAAAGAGGCTATAACTACAGAAAACTTTGGGGCTGGACCCCTGAAAATGATCCACTTGAGCAGTGGATAATAAGTCTGACAATACATGAAGTGGGCCACACTATAGGATTACGACATAACTTCAGTGCCAGTTATTTGTATGGTCCTAGAGAAGTGCATGACAAAAATATTACTGGCAATACAACGATTTCTTCAATTATGGATTATGACCCAATCAATATTGCACCACCAGGCTTGGAGCAAGGAAATTACTTTCCAACAGAACCTGGTGAATATGATAGATGGGCCGTTGAGTTTGCCTACAAACCAAACCTAACAGATGAAGAGAGAGCAGAGCTGCTAGCATTATCGGTATTGCCTGCATACAGATATGGTACTGATGGCGATGCTATGGGTACGCCAGGCAGAAATATAGACCCAAGAACCAGAAGAGGTGATATGTCTAATGATGTTGTGACATACGCAGCCGATAGATTCATTACACTGGATAATAAAATAGCTGAACTGCCTGAAATTTATAATGATGAGGGTGAAACAAAAAACGATTTCACTAATTCTTTCTATAGCCTTGTAAGTGATAAAGGCAGATTTATGGATATTGTTGCAGGCCAAGTAGGTGGCGTTTATGTCACAAGGCTTGTTAATGGGCAAGACGATGTCAACGCGTACGAACCAGTGCCGTATGAAAAACAAAAAGCCGCAATGGACCTAATTACTTCTGAGTTTCTCGCAAATGGAGTTTGGGATTTCGATCCAACAATTATTAAGAACTTGCAAAGAGAGAAAAGAGCAACAGGTTACGGTGGCGGTGGCAATGAGGATCCACAGTTACATGAGTTTGTTTTAAGAATGCAAACAAGGGTACTCGCTTCATTGTTGCATCCTGCTGTTATGACAAGACTGGTAGACTCATCAGAATATGGAAATACTTATCTTCCAGATGAGGTGTTAAGTGACTTGTTTAACAGTATGTTTGTAGCTGGAGAAACTCCAGATACGTACAAAAGGAATCTTCAGTCATTTTATGTTGATGCTTTAATCAGTGTTTTTGATGATGAGAGTGAATATGATGATATTGCTAAAGCTGCAGTGTTTGCATCTTTACAAGAAATTAATAAGTTCACCAGAACTAACTCTAGAAAGCCTGATGTTAAAAATCACTATCTGTATTTAAATTGGAAAGTTAATAGTTTCTTTGAAGATTATTGATCTTTGACTTAGATATTAATTTTATGAAATGGCGGTCTTTTAAAGACCGCCATTTTAGTTTTGGAAACTGACAATTATTTTCTTAATTGCTCCATCTCTCCCAAATATCTGTTTACTGATATTTTGAGGAAGCAAAAGTCCGGTTATTTTCTCTGTTTCTCCAGATGAATATGTTATTTCAATCAATGATTTACGTGATCTTTGGTAGATAACTGGTGTTTGACATATGGTAAAGGCCAAAGACCCTTTCTTTAATTCAATTATACTTCTATGGCCTTTGGTATTGATGTACTCAAAGTTTGCCCTTTTTGTTAGATATTCATTTTCAGTGAAGATTCCATTACTAAAACTTATCTGACCATTTGATGTTTCAACGCCCAGTTCTGCCATTCTCGCAATAATATCTTCTTTAACCTGACCAGTCATTCCAGGTTGTTGTGCCCCTTTGCCAGCTGGTGTATGTGAATAAGGATCTGTTGGAATGGCTCCGTACTCTCGTGGCGTTTTGTCCGCACCTATACCCTTATTGATTTCAAAATAGTGCTTTTTCAGCTTATTAATTACTCTAACTCCGGCTTTTTCATCTATAGCTTTTTGAATAAGTTCTTGAACAGCAATAAGCAGTTTTGAAACCATATGCCAGTAGATCGAACCTAACCCTTCATAACCATAAAATGTGCCTGATCTTCCAGTGAATGACTTATGATCAAAAACCTTTTCATATATTGCGCAAACCTTGGCTTTATCATTTTTTAACAATGCCGAGTAAGTATCTGGCAGTTGATCAAGAGCCAATCCCAATACATCGGCATTATTAAAATTACCATTGAAGTGAAAAATACCTTTACTGTCTTTGACTATAATTGTTTTATTTTTGTCTTTAAGAAGCTTCCTAAAGAGTTTAGAAGAGTGAACAAGTTTTTTTGGGATAATATTTTTCTCAAGGAAACCTGGAAGTTTTTTTGCCGGATACAAGATGTAGCTAAGCTGATCTTTTCTATAAAGCTCACTGTTCTTAAGAGAATCAAGAAGTACAACTGCTTGTTTCGGGTTTATCTTGCCTGAGCTTAAGGCTGCTACCTGACCCTCTAACATTTCAGGTAAATGAGATATTTTTACCTTATCTTTATCAATAGCAAGAAGATTGTAAGCATGATATAAGTTGTCTGGTCTTTTGTTCATTTCTATAGCGTGATCTAAGTGTTCATTGAGTGATGCAAGGAATGTAATCACGTCAGCTTTTGGTATTTCGACGTACTGCCCAGTAAATTTATTCTTATAAATTTTATTTCTATAAAGTGAGCCTGCCTTCCCAAGCTTATTAACCACTTCAAATCTTGACTTATCAGTGGATCGTAATTTTGCTTCATTAAATATTTTTGAAACTGATAAGAAGTATGTTCTTAGTTCATGTGAGATAACTAGATCGGATCCATTAAAATCCGTTAGTAAATCCACAAGATATTTAGAAAACCTTTTCAAGTAAAACAAAGTAACCATTGAAACGCCATTGCCAACAAGTGCATTGTTTGCATCATTCCATTCAGGTCTTTGAGTATTAAGCCATATGCCTGCTTCAGGTATAAAATTCGATATCTTCGCAAGAAGAGTAACAAGCAATTTTTCTGCAAGTGTAGCCCTGACCAAAGCATCTTTACTATTCTTTAAAAGAGCACCATCAGATCCAATTTTATTTTTTGCCTTGTCAATCTTATCGGCTTCAGCAAAATCATAATCAATAGTATTTTTTGAATCTTTCATGATTTGTGCATGGGACTTTATTTTGTAGGGAACATTTGCATAGACAAAACACGATCTATTCAAAAGTTTTGACATATGATCAGGGTTGTGTTTATTTGAGAACTCTAAAAGTTTTAATAGATAAATTATTTGATGATCTCCCCAATAACCTATATGGGCCCAAGGATTATCGGGTTCTATCCTTTCCCAATCAAAACCATCTTTAGTGACTCGATAGGGGTTATAACCCTCAAAAGTCGACGCATTTAAGAACCGAAATATCATACTATTAATAAATGATGGGTATGATTGCGCAAGTGCTTCCCAGTTTTGAAAAATATCTCTCCAATTTCCCTGATAATCAAGAACATCTTTGCCAGTTGCTTCATCAGTCATATTGATATCAAACTTATTCCATGGTCTGCTTGGATCTCCATGCCTGCGACTAAATTTAAGTGGCAAATATTCATGAGCTAGTCTGTAAAAATCGTCGTTTGCATGATCAGAAAGCTTGAGTAATTTTTTTAAATGAAATGTATTTGGAAGTTGGTCTAGTTTGTCTTTATATTTTGCGAGAATTTTTTTATTGGCCTTACCTAAATGCTGAATAAAGTCATCTCGACGCACTTGATAGTTATTATCAAAAACACCGCCACGCATAATATTAAATAGAACATTAGCAAAATGTCTGGCATTGCGATTACTATCTTCAGTAAGCTGCAACCCATCGGCAGCAGCTACAAGTTTGGTCAGCTCGTTTGAACCATCTTTAGCATCAGCTAACACATCTTGATGTAATTTTTTATTTTTTCTTATTTGAGAAATTAATTGTGTCACGCCTGAAGCATCTTTATTAACGTCTGCTAAAATTGTCCAGTTTTTATGACTTTTAGCTCCCAATGAAAAGGACGAATTAATGAAATAGGCACCTCGCTCACCTTTAACATCATCTTCATTTTCGAGTCTATGCCCAGCTCTAAATTTTTGTAACTGTACTGATGAAAGTAATCTGTTTGTATTTTTAAAGTCTGGCGACCAGACCACATTAGATTTTAGTGCCTCACTTGGTTCAGCTCTGTCGAGGATGACAGCACTTAATGCAAAAATTCCAAGTTTAGAGTGACGATCAAGTTCTGACCTCTTGTAGGCATCAACTAAATTGCTTGTGCTGTTTTGTAATGCCTCTTCAACACCCCAAGGCATAATATTTTGGATTCCATCAATAAATTCAACTTTTATTTTGCTGCCGCTTAGGTTTTTAAATTGAGCTGATCTAACAAATCCAAACTTTTTTGATGTTGTCCACTCATAGCTAAACGATATTTTAAGATCATGATTGACCTCCTCAAAAATAGCTTTGTTGCCTTTGAAATTTTTATATAGATTATTCTCACAATTATATATTCCATGGTGTCTAGGTGAAAAAGGCTCCCACAAAAACTTTTTACTGCCTTTGTGAACTATAAAAATTGATTTTGAACCTGTATTTTCAATGTTGTCAGTTATCTTGTCGTCGGTGACATATGGAAACAATGCATTATTTGAATTTGATCGACCAGCACTAATGCCGCCATTGCTTGATAAAAATAACCAATGATCATTTGAGCTAACAATGCTCATAAAAAATGGTCGCATGTTTGCTACATTTGAAATTTTATAGAATAGCTCTCCATTGAAATGGATTTGCTCCCCAACTGCATTTTGATGATTGGTCTTGTCTAACAGACCATTAAGTAAAAGTGCATTATATTTTTTCATTTAAGTGGCTCATGAAAGCTTAATAGTTTACATTCTTTAACTGATCTTATGAATATACTTAAAAAATTGCTTGCTTTAATAATATTTGGTCTATCACTTACAGCACATTCAAACGAAAGAGATATAATTACAATTAAGGGCAATCATCTTCATGTAAATAATGAAATGTATTTCATGAAAGGCCTTTGTTATCACCCAGTCCCAAAAGGCGAAACAGCTAGAAGTTTTTATAACTTGGATCAAGACCTGGCACTAATGGTTGAGGCAGGAGTGAACACAATTAGGGTATATGAACCTATCGATGATAAAGAAGTATTAGACAAGCTTGATGCAGCTGGCATTAAGGTAATTATTAGTTTTGGCTACAACAATCCTAATGCATTTGATATTGCTACAGGTGGGTTTATTGAATACATACAAAAATACAAAGATCATAATGCAATTCTTCTGTGGGAATTAGGTAATGAATACAATTACCATCCAGAATGGTTTGGTGGCGATATAAATATTTGGTACAAGATTTTGGATATTGCTGCAGGTCTCATCAAAATGATCGATGAATCAAGACCAGTTTCAACAGCACATGGAGAGTTGCCTCAAGACGATGTCTTAGCTTATGGCAAGAATATTGATATATGGGGTGTGAATGTTTATCGATGGGATAAGCCAGCATCAATTCTTCGCGAGTGGCGCATCAAAAATGTAAAAAAACCAATTTATTATGCCGAAGCTGGTGCTGACAGCTACATGGCAACAACACAACTTGGTTATTTTGAAGGGGAAAGCCAAGAAGCGCAGGCAGATGCGAATAGGAATATCCTTCAAGCAATAATTGAAAACAAAAAACACAATGCTGGTGTCATGTTATTCCAATTCACTGATGGATGGTGGAAAGCAGGCAATCCTGATCAGCATGATAAAGGTGGTTGGGCTCCTAATAGTGGAGGTGTGCCGTATGATGGTGCTCCAAATGAAGAATGGTGGGGAATTGTTGATATTGATCGCAACAAAAAACTTACCTTTGATGTTGTCAAACAAGCCTATACCCAAAACTAATGAATTCTGTCACTGAAACACAGTATGCAAAAGTTCCATTAGGCCAAAAAATAGCTTTTGGACTTGGAATGTTGGCAAATCAGTTATTTCCGGCAGCAGTTTCTATTTTTATGGTTGTGCTGGTGCAGGATCTTGGGTTTGATCCAATGTTGTGGGGCATCATTTTCTTTGTTCCGAGGTTATTTGATGCAATCACAGACCCTATCATGGGTTTCATCTCAGATAACACTAAATCAAAGTGGGGCAAAAGAAGACAGTACGTCATGCTTGGTGGTCTCATCATGGGTATTTCTTTTATTTTCATGTGGCAGCTTTATGCAGCTAATGGCTTAACTTATAACTTTTGGTATTTCTTAATCCTATCTTTAGTTTTTTATTTAGGCTTAACAATTTTTAGTATTCCTTATGTGGCAATGGGCTATGAGATGAGCACAGATTTTCATGAAAGAACAAGATTGATGGCTATCGCACAATGGATTGGGCAATGGGCTTGGGTATTAGCTCCTTGGATCTGGGTAATAATCTATGACCAGACTTTATTCGCCAGTGCTGAGGCAGGCACCAGGGAACTCTCGATCTACATAGGTATTGTTTGCACAATATTAGCTCTTGTTCCAGCTGTTTTTGTAAAAAGTAAATCTACACTTGATGATACAAACTTAACACCAATCAATGCACAAAATATTGGTAACAGTGTGGTGAATATATTTGTTGCATTTAAGGATGCCTATCTCAATAAACCATTTAGGAAGCTTTGTATTGCTACTTTCTTAATTTTTAATTCTTTTCAAACAATTGCAGCCTTTTCCTTTTTTATTATTGTGCACTATTTGTTTGCTGGCGATGCTGGAGAGGCAGGAGTTTGGCCTACTTTGCATGGGAGTGTCGGCGCACTCATTACAACATTTATTGTAATTCCAACTATCACTAAAATGTCAGAGCATTTTGGTAAAAAGAAAACATTTTTAATCTCACAGGCCATATCAATTTTTGGTTACATATTGTTTTGGTTCTTGTTTGTGCCGGGCAAGCCTTATCTATTTTTATATGCCTTGCCATTTTTCTCATTTGGAATTGGTGGATTATTCACTTTGATGATGAGTATGACTGCCGATGTATGTGATTATGAAGAGTACCGTAATGGTCTGCCAAGAAAAGAAGGAATCTTTGGAGCTGTGTACTGGTGGATGGTTAAATTTGGTACTGCCATTGCGGGTTTATTTACTGGCTTCATTATGTCTTATGTTGGTTTCAATCCAGATGCAGCCACTCAAACTGATGAAGCGCTGAGAGGATTGAGATTGGCCTACACTTTAATACCTATCACTGGAACGTTATTAGCAATTTACGTCATGCAAAATTATGAGATTGATGAAGGGGAAGCTAATAGAATTAGATTAGAAATTTCAAAATCTAAGTAGTCATAGAATTCTTTTTAAGTTAAATTAATCAATCCTAGACCCGTAGCTCAGTTGGCTAGAGCGCTGCCTTGACATGGCAGAGGTCGTTGGTTCAAGTCCAATCGGGTCTACCAATTAATAAAATAATTAATCAATCAATACTGCTGCAGCAGATGGTGCCATTTTGCGATTGCTGTGATCAACCCCTCTAATTTCTTTGTAACTCCAATTAAAATCAAGATCATTCTGTTCGGTCATTGTGGATACCGATTGATAAAAATTAATTGCTCGTTTAAATCTGTTCGGTCCTTGTCTCATTGCTCCATCTGACTGATTTAAAGATGAAGTAACTTTCACATCATGAGAACCAATATGAATATGAAGATCCATCGACAGAAAATTTCTAATATTCCTAGATGTAAGACCAATAGGGGGTTCTTTCAGCCCGTATGGAAAAGATCCACCATCTAAAAATGTATACCAGCCTGCATTAGCAGCAACAGCAGTTTTTACTTTTGGCTCATCTGACATCAGCAAATATCTATGCACAAATTGGGCGCCACCAGAGTGACCATAAATCTTATAAAGGTCGGTCTGCACTCCAAATAAATTTTTATAGTGGTTGAACATTATGTCTATAGAATTGTTTAGATACAAACCTCTATTCTTTAGTACCTTTCCAGTAGACGAAGACATTTGTAAGGTATTGTAGTTTGAGAATTTTGACCGAGAAAACTCTGGGGCAATTAGAATAATATTCTTATCTTTGGCATAATTAGCCCAAACTTCGATATAACCATCAGCATTTCTGCTATTTCCATGGATGATAAAAAGAATTTCTGTTTGATCATTAACTTCTTGGGGCAGAACATAAAAAACATTGATTGAAGGCTTGTCCCATTCGGCAAATACTGTTTTCTCATAAACGGCAGCTGCAGAATAAAGTGTAAGAGAGCTAAGTGCCAACAAAAAAAGTTGCTTGATTTTATCCATACCTTATATTGTAACTCTAGCAAAGACGAAATATGTTTGAAATTAGCGTTATTATTCCAACCTACAATGAGTCTGAAAATATTATTGGGCTAATTGATGAAGTTCAATCCCAGCTTGAAGGTTATGATTACGAAATTATTGTTGTAGATGACGATAGTCCTGATGGCACACATTTAAAAGTAAAGGATTATGCTAAAAATAATCCAGAATTGTCCTGCATCAATAGAACTTGGAAAAAGGGCCTTTCATCAGCAGTCGTTGAAGGGGTTGCTCTATCCACAAAAAGATATATCAGCGTCATGGATGGTGATGGGCAGCACGATCCAAAAGATTTAAAAAGGATGATTGAGCTGGCCAAAGCAGAAGATTCTGACATTGTGATTGGTTCTAGGTTCCTCAATGAAGCAAACACTGCTTCTCTGTCTGCAAACAGAAATAAACTAAGTAAAGTTGGAATAAGTATTACAAATCTGTTCAGTAATGTTCGATCAACAGACCCATTATCTGGTTTGTTTTTAATTAGAAAAGAGAAGTTCACAGAAGTTCAAGAAAAATTATACAAAGACGGCTTCAAGATCCTTTTTGATATTTTGATGCTATCTAAAGGGTTGCAGCTTAATGAAGTTCAAATAAATTTTAGAGAAAGGCTAAGAGGGGAGAGTAAATTAAATATTTCTACTGTTTTTAATCTTGGGGGGCAAATACTTGAAAACCTTTCACGTGGTTTAATACCTGCAAATTTTCTAGTTTTTTCACTGGTTGGATCATTTGGAGTTTTGGTGCACCTAGCTGTATTAAATATAGCCTTAGTTGCTAATCAAAGCTTTATTCCATCAAATATTTTGGCAACGCTTGTTGCTATGACTTCGAACTATTTTATGAATAACTATCTTACCTTCCACAACATGCATAAAACCTTTAATCAACGACTTACTGGGGCTTTGAAGTATTTTTTTGCCAATTCTTTTTCAATAATTGCCAACATAGGCGTTGCATCTCAACTCTATCTAAATGATTTTACAGCTATGTCTTCAGCTTTATTTGGTATTCTGGCTGGCTTAATTCTTAACTACTTCTTGAGTGTAAATTTAGTTTTCAAAAAATGATGATTAGGGCAATTAATTGTATTTTATTGATCTTTGCCCTGATTTTTATATTTCAAAAAACAGATAAGCAGCACTACTACAACTGGGATGCAATTCCTTATTCAATGGGTCTGCATATATATGAAGGTCGATCAGTTGATGAAGCCCATTATTTAACGTACTACAACTTAAAAGAAGAAGTAGGGCCAAGGTTGTTTCAAGACTTATGTTGCTCAGGCAAATACAGAAGCGACCAATTTTCCAGCTCAGAAAATCTTAATTCAATGTTGCCAATGTATGTGTCTAAACCTGGGTACATATCTCTAATAAGTGTGGTAAAAAATGTTTTTAATATTAGCGAATATCAAGCCATGAAATACATCTCAATATATGCGGTTCTGTTATTGAGTGTTTTGTTCTTTGTGTCATTTTTTCAAGCCAGTGGTATTGCTCAATTTGCATGGATACCATTAGTGATTGCTGGCGATATTCTTTTTCTAGGGAAGTTGATGACCCCAGATGCAGTTACCACCTTAATCTTTGCACTGGGCTTGGTGTTATTGTTAAGCAAACGCCTAATAAGTGGCTATATTGTCCTAGCATTATCAATGTTGTTTAGACTAGACATGATTGTGGCAGTGGGTCTTTTAGGTTTATTGCCACTTTTAAATCAAAAATTTATTTTTGCTGCTGTAAATTCAATAGTTTTCTTATCAATTTATTTTATTGTTTCTTCTGGTTCTGATCATATTGGGTGGTGGGCACATTTCTACACAAGCGTTATAAGCCAACAAAGCAATCTAACTGATTTTAAGCCCGATTTTGATTTTGAAAGATATCTTTCAATTGTTTTTGGCAATCTGGAGTGGATCTTGAGAGACACAAATTACATCAAGTGGTTTGCTATGAATCTTATTTTATTTTTTACCGGTGCATACCTTTATCAAAAGAAAAAAAATGTTTTCTTAAATACGGTATTAATGATTTTGTGCGTATCGATAATAATTAAGTTCTTCTTATTCCCTAAAGTCGATGCAAGAATTTATCTTTCAATACTAACGCCTGCTTTATTCATTGCGTTTTTTAATTTGAGTTATAGAAAAAAGGTGGAGTCATAAAGGGGTTATTTAGTACACTAAGTCAATGCGCTTAATTTCAATTTTAACTACAGTATTTTTAGCTGCATGCGGAGGTGGAGGCAGTTCAGCCCCTGAAGAAACTCCTACTCCCACTCCCGCCCCAACCACACAAAACTGCAACGTGTTTGTTACCAAAGGCCCATACCCTCAAATTTGGCCCTCATTGGAATGGAACACTGCTTCCCTAGAAAGTCAGGGTATGTGCCCAGATGAAGTTCAAAGTGTAATTGACTATGCATTTCTAGAAGGCAATGATACGGGCGCAATTATTGTCATTAGAAATGGTTACATTGTTATTGAAGAATATGATTCAGGAAAAACAGAAAATGATTTGACAACAAGTTGGTCAGTGGGAAAAAGTTTTGCCAGCGCTTTGATGGGCGTGGCCTTAGAGGAAGGCTTGGTCAGTTCGCTTGATGAAACAACAGGACAATACTTTCCTGAATGGGCTGGGACTGAACGAGAAAATATTACTATTAGAAATTTAATGACATTGCGAACTGGTTTAGAGGCAGACTGCTCGGGGCCTGGAGGCAATAACATTTATTTTGCTCTTGATCAGGTCGCATGTGCTTTGAATCGCGAATTAATAGGACCAATCGGCGACAAGCTATATAGCTATTCAAATTCTGATGTCATGTTAGCTGGAGAAATAATGGAAATTACTTCTGGCATGAAGTTAGATGAGTATTTAGATCAAAAACTTGGATCAATTATGAATGCAGATTACCAGTGGTGGGAAGATGCATTTGGCAATTCACTTGGATATTGCTGTATTGACGCAACACCACGAGATTTTGGTAGGTTTGGTCTACTATTTGCGAGAAATGGTGAATGGGATGGACAGCAACTAATACCTCAATCCTGGATAGAGCTCAGTACAAGTTTAGCTTTGAATGGTGAATACGGATATTACTGGTGGCCAATAAATGGACACGATGGTTTTGTTGCTATAGGTTTGCACGGCCAAACCATTGCAGTGATACCAGAGGACAATCTAGTCATCATGAGATTTGGAAACTATTCCAGGCTTGGTGATGGCTCCACTGTTAGAGTTGGCACTAATGGACATTCGACTAGTCAGCCGCTTAGTTATGACATAACTTCTTTTATTAATAGGGTTACTGCTCTAATTAGATGATTTTTAATTTAAAATTAGTATAGTTTTTACATATGTTAAAAAAATACCTTTCAATACTTTTTCTTTTCTTTTCAGCTCAAAGTATGGTTGCCGACTATGGTTGGGTTCAAGATCTGGTTGGAATTAAAGAGGAATCATTCAATTATGTGGAGGGGAGTGATCCTGATTTAGAAAAATATACAACAAACCCCTTTTTTACAAACGTAACAATTTCACCTAATGGTAAGTATTTAGCTTTTCAGAGCAAAAGCTCAGAATTTACAGAGGGTATATTGGTTGCAGATGCTGAAAAATATTTTGAAAAAGGATTAACAGGATCAACAGTAGCAAAAATTGCTGTCGAAGGTGGCGAGGACCAAGATTTAGGTGTCAGGCAGTTATTCTTATGTAATGCAATTTGGGCTTCAAATAGATACATCCTGATTGAGTTATGTGGAAAACGTTTCGAACGCATACAGGGTGAGATATTTGTTTCACTAGGTGTTTTCAAAATTTTTGACATGGAAACAAAAGAATTTAGAAACTATTTGTATCCCTTTTCAAGCGGCGCTTCAAAAGGAAGTGAAAATATCCAAGATAGAATCAAAACAGCAACCTTTATTTCTAGATATGATGACCAACATATTCTCATGTCTGTCCCAGAAAATAGAAGAGGGTACAGATACGCTAATTTAAGAAAAATAAAATTAGACAAAAGAGGCACAGAACCCCGTGGAGATAATATTTATGTATCTAAAGAGCCGTGTCAATTTAAAATAAGATTTAGAGCCTCAAATTTCTGCAACCAAAGCAATATATTTTTGTTAGATGAAGATAAAAATCCAGTGCTTACTTTCTCCAGTGATCTTGATGGTGTGTATGCACATATTGCTGATAAAAAAACAACAAAAATTGATATCGATTTAGAAGACTACTCTCCAGTAGCTATAAAAGGAACTAATCTTTACATGGCAAATAATTCTGGATTAGCACCAAGTGCTGTAAGTGTGTTTAACGTAAAAACCAAAAAAATTACTAGGGTTTCACCTCCAGATTGTTCCTCAATCACTGGTACCTATACTTCTCTAAATGAACAAATACCTTATGCAGTGCAAATGGAATGCGATGGCTACAAGGAAATTATCTACTTTAACCAGGACAACAGAGATGCTCAGATTCTAATGAATCTATCAAAAAGCTTTCCCGACAAATATATTAGTTTTGGCGGGTGGACGGATGCAAACGACAAAGCCATTTTGGTGGTTGAAGATTCATCTAGTTATAAAGAAGTCTTTCTTCTTGATTTAGCTCAGCAAAAACTGTTATTTGTTGGTACCGCTTCAAATATCGCAAAAGATAAGCTACATAAAAACGAAAGGCGTAAATTTTTTACAAGGGATGGCGAAACCATCTATGGCTACCTAACAAAACCTAAACAGAAAATTAAAAAACTTTTTGTATATGTTCATGGTGGTCCTTACGGAGTACGAGATTTTGATCAATTTGATCCATTCGAACAATATTTAGTTAGTAAAGGTGCAGCTGTTTTAAAAGTCAATTTCAGAGGCTCTGGTGGTTTTGGTCAGGATAAAATTGAAAATGCCTATCAGGAGTGGGGTGGAATGCTTCTAAATGATATTGCAGACGCAACCATTGCAACACAAAAAGAATTAGGACTTACCAGAGATAAAACCTGTGTAGTAGGAGCTAGTTATGGAGGTTATGCTGCACTAGCCATGGCTTATAAACATGGAGATGTTTATGAATGTGCTGCAGGAGGCATGGGGATATACAATTTAAAAATTTTAAGAGATGGTTCTGATGAAAATATTTACTCTTACCAAGACGATTATGAGGAAATGGCAGAAAACTATTGGGGAAATGATGAAGATAGACTTGTCGATTTCTCTCCTCAATTTAATGCTGACAAAATGAAAAGTAGAATTTTAATGTGGCACGGTTTGCAGGACCCAATTTCACCAATCTTGCATTTAGATCTTATGAAAGAAGCTCTTGAAGAAAACAATGTAGGTTATCAGTCTTTTACCATGACAAGGCTTGGGCATACTTTTGGAAGAGAAGAAGATATGCAAGCTCACTTCCCAGTCATCAAAGATTTTCTATTTGAGTGAATTATCCAAAATCTCGAGCAAGTTTAGCTTTATCACTTTCATAGAACTTACCAGCCAGATAATATAGAACTGGACCTAGAATTAAGAAGATTATATTGAAGCCAACAAGGGTAATTGTATATGGAGTTTCAACTTCTGATGCTATTAAAGAATCCAATGCTATGCCTGCAATCATGCTGCCAGGAACATAACCCAAAAGATTTAAACATACCAAGTTAAAACCAACAATAGTTCCTCGGATGTTTGAAGGAACAAGTTCCTGAATTACCGCAAACACAGGGCCATAAAAACATCCCAAACTAAATGCAGAGACGCAAATTCCTGCCCAAAAAAGAAAATCTGTTGGTTCAAGATAACGAGTAAAAGCAAAAGGAACTGTTAGCAGAGTAAGAATAAGTAAAAACCATGTCCTAGGGAAATTGTATTTTTTTAATGCCCAGTCGCTAAATGTGCCACCAAAGACACTCCCCAGAAGACCAAAGATAGTAAATATCCAACCCGATGCTTGAGCAAAAGATGCTCTATCCAACCCTTTATCTTGAATGGCCCAAACTTGATCAAAGACTGATGCACCTAAAAGAACATGGTAGATTGTTCCAGCTAAAATAGTTAAAACTAATGATTTTGATGATCGTAATACCTTAAATAATAATGTGATTATTTCTGCAAATGATTGTTTGGGTGCCTCAGCAGTGACGGTTTTTCTTGGCGTATCTTTAACAAGCAGCATCACTAGACCCAACACAAGACCAATGCCGCCAAGCAAATAAAAGCATCCTCTCCAGCCAATCACAGGCGCTAAATACCCTGCTAATATTAAGCTAACCCCTACCCCCAAAGGTACTCCCATATAATAAAAACCAGCTGCAAAACCTAATCTTTTAATTTCATAGCGATCCGACAAGATTGACATGGTTGTCGGCGTCATAGCTGATTCGCCAATACCAATGAAAAGTCTTGGTATAGCAAGAGTTACAAAGTTTTTTGCCATGCCAGAAACAGCAGTGAAAAAGCTCCAGACAATAACACCAATACCAATTATTTTTGTTCGGTTATATCTATCAGCCAAAGTGCCAACAAACAAGCCTGATACCGTATAAAAGAAGATAAAAATTACACCAGTTAGCAAGCCAAACTGAGTATTGGTTAGTTCTAGATCTGGGATAATAAAATTAGCAAAACTTGCTAGAAATTGCCTATCAACAAAATTGATAATATTTAAAACAGTGACAAATACTAAAAAGCTAGTGTTCCTTAAATTAAAGATATATCTCCCTTTGCGATGTAATTATTATCATAATCCCATAAGGATTATTTTAAAAACTCATTTTTATGAAAAAATAATTGAGCTCTCGTTTACAAACAAAATTTTATCGTCTTTCTTTTTTCCAATGAGCTGGCCATCGTGGTTAATGCCGATAAAAAGCAACTCTTCATTGTTTGATTTAAGAATAATTTCCTTTTCGTTGTGGATGCATAAATTGGTCCATCTTTTACTCCAATCCTCATCAAGATCATTTTCTAAAAATACAAAGAGTTTTGAAGAAAGCATTTCAATTATTTGCTCCTTAAATTTATTTATATCTGCATTTATCTCTAAATTACCCCATTGCTTAGTTGAGTCTGATAATTGTAAGTTGACACCAATACCTATAACTATTTTAAAAATGTTATTAATTGATGAGGTTTCTACCAAAATACCACCTACTTTTTTATCTAAATAAAAAAGATCATTTGGCCATTTAAGAAGCACATTTTTATTAAGAATTTGTTGGAGAGATTCAGCAACAATTAAACCAACTTTAACACTTAGTCCATTAATAAGATTATGTCTTGTAAATCCAAATGAAAAATAAAGATTGCCTTTGGGGCTGTTCCATTCTTTTTCATTACGACCTCGACCTTTTGTTTGCATATCAGCTGTTATAAGAATCGGTTTGTTGGAATTGTTTATCTCCTTAAGACAGATATCATTTGTAGATTCTGTTTCATCGAGATGAATTCGTTTTAAGCCGCCTGGCATTAGGTTCTTTTAAGGTATGGCAAGTACGCAAGAAAGGCGAAGGCGTACGCTGCAGGTATCAAAGCAATTAAATGGTAAGGCGCATCTGGGAAGAAGTTCATAATATTATCACCATAAGGTTTATCTAAAACGAACCAATAGTTTGTTTCGAAATTGAGATTAAATACATAAACCAAAGGCAGGAACACAAAAGTAGTCACTAACATCAAATTCCTATAGTCTTTGAGGTATGGTCTTTCATGCATATGAAATATGGCAGTGAAAACTCCAACAAGAATCAAAGCATGACCATACATAGTGTCTAAGTATTCAGGAGAGGGAAAGCCCAAGACTGTATCAGGTGTCAAAATAGACATACCACCACCTGTTAAACCCCAGAAATATGCAAAGACAAAAAATGCTCGAACTTTAGTTACTAAATAAGCTGCAATACACCATGTTGAAAAAGCACACATATGCAGTGGCATTGCATCCCACCAATCAAACCCTCTTTCAGTTATTTTAAAAAAAGGATTTGTTATCTCATGATAGAGAATAGCGGCAACCAAGACATATTTAAAAATATTTTTAGTTTGTCGTGAAGAATCTTTAAGTGCTAGTGGTATACCAACAGCAGCACTAATAAAGAAAATTACATTTAAAAAATGGATAGGATCTAATAGATTAAATGCTTCAGCAGTCATAATTTATTTTGTTCTCTGATTATATCAGCTGCTTTCTCAGCAATCATTATTGTTGGTGCATTTGTGTTCCCACCCACTAGAGTTGGCATTATTGATGCATCGACAACTCTAATGCCTGACAATCCGTGAACACTCAGGTTGGTATCAACTACCGCCATTTCATCATTACCCATTTTGCATGTGCCAATAGGGTGATAGATTGTGTCTGAGCGAGCTCTGATTGCAGATTCTATCGCTTTATCATCATTTATATTTACAGGATCTAATACATTGGAAAATTGATTAAGAGGTTCTGTATTTAGTATCTTCATCATCACTTTGTAGCCTTTAACCATTGTTGACATATCTTCTCTATTCGACAAAAACTGTGGATCGATCTCAGGATCTTTAAAAGGATCTTTGGAAGCAATTCTAACAGTGCCGATTGATTTAGGTCGTAACAAACATACATGACAGCTGAATCCATTGCCTGGTGTTTTTTTTCTGCCATGATCTTCAATCATGCCTATTGCAAAGTGCAGCTGTATGTCCGGTGCTTCTAAGTCTTCTGATGTTTTAAGGAAAGCACCACCTTCTGCAATGGGTGAAGAAAACATACCAGTTCTTGTCAGGATGTATCTCAATACTTCAAATGGAGCTCTAAGTATAAATTTTAAAGATTGTGATCCCATCAAAGACCAACTATCAACTCGATGGGATGTTATATAGTCGATATGATCTTGAAGGTTTTCGCCAACACCATTTAGCTCGTGAATACATTCAATTTCTTTCGACTCAAGAAAAGCTCGATTTCCAACTCCAGATCTTTGAAGTAGAGTAGGTGAGCCATATGCACCGCCACATAATAAAACTTCTTTTGCACATCTAATCTCTTCAGGAACACCATTAATCAAACACTTAACTGCTTTAGCTGTTTTATTTTCAAAAATAACCTTGTCGACCGTGGTATCAGTCAAGATTGTTAAATTTGGTCTTACCCTTGCTGGGTTTAGATAAGCTGCAGCAGTAGACCAGCGGCGGCCATTTTTTTGAGTTACTTGGTATCTGCCTATGCCTTCTTGATCCTCACCATTAAAATCATCTGTATATTTGTAATGTTGTGTTCCTGCTTCAATAAACATTGAAACAAAAGGATTGTTATTTCTTATCTTAGCAACGTTTAATGGTCCTGAATCATTATGAAAATGATTCTTAAACTGTTCATTGCCTTCAGCTTTCTTGAAGTAGGGCAGGACATCATCATAAGACCACCCCTCATTACCTAGCGAAGCCCAATGATCATAATCCCATTTGTGGCCACGAATGTAGAGCATGGCATTAACAGAGCTTGATCCACCTAAAGTTTTTCCTCTTGGTTGATAGCCTCTTCTATTGGTTTGGTATTCTTGCGGTACTTGATAAGTTCCTCCAGCTGAATCGGCTAAATTTGCTGTTCCTTCTGTGACAGTAACTGAACTAAATTCGTTTTGAGGAACAGTCTCATATGGATAAACATACTTAGGGTTCTCATCATTTAAAATAAATGCAAAAAGTGCAGGCGTGTGTATAGCTTCTGAGTTATCTTTTGGACCTGTTTCAATTAAACAGACTGATACATTTTCATCTTCAGACAGTCTGTTTGCTAGCACACAACCAGCTGATCCTCCTCCGACAATTACGTAATCAAAATCTCTCATGCTTTTTTAAACTTATCCCAAAACAAAAATGGTAAATAAGTAATAAAAAATACCACCACAGCAAGAGGGATAACTCCCAGCATGTGAAAAGGTGGGCTTGGCATGAAATCCATTAATGAGGCACCGCCAGGTGTATCCATGAGGTACCAGTAATTAGCAAGATCATTCACATTTTCACCAACAACTGGATCAAAAAATGTAAAGTCGCCAATAGCTACATTAATGAGGTATATAGGTAGTAGTAAAAGTATTGAAATTACTGCCATTTTCCAAAAGTTTTGTAGGTATGGTCGGTACTTTAAAACTGCTAGTGCAAAAAATATGCCCAAAATAATTTGACCATGACCATAAAAGAACATCAAGTACTCAATATCTGGCCATGCAAAATCAAGATCTGGTGTAATTATGGCCATAGTGGCACCACCTATACCCCAATAGAATGGAAGCTCGAAGAATAGTTGATTCTTCTCTTTGCTTAATAAAAATATGCCAATCAATACAGCACTAAAGTTACACATATGCAAAGGGAGGTACGTCTGCCATGGTTTATCAAAACCATAGATATAAATAAACGGTTTTGTTATCTCAAATATTATTAATGATAAGCCAATTAGTTTTGCTACTAATTCCTGTGATTTTGTATTAATAAAGTTACCTAGAATACAAAATAAAACAATAATTATGCCTGTCCAAATCATTGTGGAAACGTGTTGGTCTCCAAATAAAATAAAAGGTTCCATGTTCTCTCCCTAATGTGTCAATAAAGTTAAATAATACTTTGTCAGTTGATAGTAACAAAATTTAATTTAAGATGAAAAATAATAGTAAATTTATGTCAAACGACTGTCTGTTATTAAATGGAAACGGGAAGCCTCTTAGTTATTTTCCTTTATCGACTATTGATTGGAAAACTTCAATTAAATTAGTACTCACCAAGAATGTAATCATTATTAAAAATCATGATGATTGGGTTGTTAGATCGCCATCAGTAACTGTGGATGTGCCAAGCATAATAATGCTGCGAAGATTCCATAAATTTCAGAACTACGTAAAATTTTCACGCTCAAACGTTTATTTGAGAGATATGTATAAATGTCAGTATTGCTCTGATATTTTTGAAAGAAACCGTTTAACACTAGACCATGTAGTGCCAAAATCAAAAGGCGGAGAGACCAGTTGGGAAAATATTGTTACATGCTGCAACTCTTGCAATACTTTTAAAGGCTCAAAGGATTTAAAACCCATCAATAAGCCAATTAAACCTTCATTTGCCCACTTGCTAAATGGCCACAAATTGAAAGCCAGTGATTTTCCAGATAAATCTTGGAGTGAGTATATTTTTAGTACTTAATTGAGCAACCGTAGGGCCTCGTTTTTGACTCTTGCACGCTTAGACCATTAGCCAAATCATTCATTGCTGCAACAACATAATTCTTTGCTTTTGATAAGTCTGTATTAAAGAGTGCTCCAGTTCTGCCCATGTTATCAATCGCTCCTTGGTACTGCAATTTCTGATTTTCATCAATGATATACATGTGTGGTGTTGTTTTTGCCTTGTACATTTTTCCAACTTCGCCTGAGGTATCAAAAAGTACATGCGAAGGTTTGGCACTTCTTGCATTGGTAAGTTCAATGGCTTCATCTGGTGAGACATAACCTTGCTTGCCTTCAGCAGACGAAATTATTGATAACCAAATTACACCTTCTTCAGTATATTTTTCTTGTAAGTTTTGCATGTTGGAAGTTTCATAGTGTCTCTGAACAAACGGGCAATCATGATTAGTCCACTCAAGAATAACTTTTTTCCCTTTGAATGAATCTAACTCTATGTTTTCTCCATTTTGATTCATAAGCTGAAAGCTTGGAGCTGTAAGTTCGCTAGCACTTACTATGCCAAGACTCAGCAATAAAAATAAAACTTTAATTTTCATTGATTACCTCTCTTAAATAACTCTCAGTTAATATTTCATTAAGAACCATTGGTTCGTCAAGTTTTTTGCTCCAGTAAATATAAAGTGGAATACCTGATCGATTATATTTTTCTATTTGCTGTGCTATTTCTGGGTCTCTATTTGTCCAGTCAGCTTTTAAGTAGGTAATATTTTTTTCCTCAAATAAATTAAATATCTCATCTGTAAAGGCTATACCCTCATTCACTTTACATGTAATACACCAAGCAGCTGTGTAATTAATAAAATACGCGTCACCATTTGTTTTGAGCTCCCTTTCCAGATCTACTGACCAGCTTATTGAATCATTGCTTTGAGTTATTGTTTGCTGTTTAAAATCCCAATTGAATAATTGGTACCCATAAGCACACCCAATGAGAACACCAATCAAAACAGCATGCTTGAATTTGATTATAAATAGCCACGCAATGAACGCGAGCAGCAACCAACCAATAAGGACAAATAGAATTGAATTGGCATCAACTTGGTTGGCAAGAACCCAGAGCAACCAAATGGCAGCACCAAACATCATAAAACCAAATAATTGTTTAAGAGACTCCATCCATTTCCCAGGTTTTGGTAAAAGGTTTACTAGCGATGGGAACAAAGCAATTAAGAAATAGGGCAATGCAAAACCTAAGGCTAAAAAGAAGAAAATAAGATAAGAATATACATCTGGTTGAATTAGTGCAGCACCCAAAGCAGCTCCCATGAAAGGAGCAGTGCATGGCGATGCAACTATTACTGATAAAGCACCCGTCATCATAGAGTTGATAGGCCCAGAGCCATTAGCAAATTTCTCAAATTTACCTAGGCTGCTGCCTATATTTAAATCAGTAATTAGGTACACACCAATAGCAAAAATGAGTCCTGCCAAAATAGTCACAACAAATGGACTTTGTAATTGGTATCCCCATCCTATAAGTTCTCCAGCATTTTTTAACGTTACAAGAGTAAAAGCTATGATCATAAAGGTAATCACCACACCTACAACATAAGCACCAGCGTTAACCGTAACTGATGTCTTTGAATCGCTTGCACTTTTTACAAGAGATAATCCTTTTAGAGCAATCACTGGCAATACGCAGGGCATTAGATTCAGAATTAAGCCTCCTATGAGTGCGAACAAAATAGCAGTGAGTATGCTTATGCTTTCTGCTGCCGCAACATTTATTTCAGATGTTGGTTGGTTAATTTCAAAATAATATGCGTCTGATAGAACTACGCCTGAAAGAGGTTTATCAAAATCTTCGTAAACGCTAAAAGATAAAGCTTTATTAATATTTTCTTGAGGGTCTGAGTAGTCAAAAACTTGATCATCAAAAGGAAAAAAATAACTATTTTCAGTTATGGCTTCAGATAAAAGGGTAAATGCATTGTCTGTTC
>CACHFV010000006.1:0-67028 GCA_902579195.1 uncultured SAR86 cluster bacterium
TTTATGCACAGATGTCAAACATCACAAGTCAAAAATAGCTTTATTTTATAGAGCTATGCGATCTTACCGTGACAAGTTACGTCAGAATGGTTTCGAGGTGATGTACTTTGATTGTGAAGATAAATTTAAAGTCCCTTTTTTAGATAAGTTGGGAATTGCAATTTCTAGCTGTGAAGTATCAGAAATTGGCATTTTTGAGGTTGAAGATAAATCATTTGAAAATGACCTTAATAAGTTCATTAAATTAAAGGGATATTCACTTAACACACACAATACAAAAATGTTTATGGATTCTAGAGAATCGTTTCGTGCATATGTAGATGGCAAAAAAACAGTTCTTATGGCTAATTATTACAAGAAGCAAAGAAAAACATTTGATATTTTAGTAGATGGTAATGAGCCAGAAGGTGGCAAATGGTCTTATGATGAGCTTAATCGTCAAAAACTCCCTAAAGATTATAATGTCCCATATTTGCCTACAATAATAGATCATGAAGATGAAGCTAATATTTGTAGCTTTATTAAAAAAAATTTTGAGGATCATCCAGGAACAATAACAAATATATTCCCATACACTCATGAACAGGCTGAATTATGGTTTGATGTTTTTTTAAGAGAAAGGTTTAAAGATTTTGGTCCTTATGAAGATGCTATAACATCAAACCAACATTTTATGTTGCATTCGGCCTTAAGCTCCTCACTGAATATGGGCTTATTGACTCCTAACGAAGTAATAAACAAAGCAATTAGCTATGCAAAGGAAAACAATATCCCATTAAATAGTCTTGAAGGTTTTGTAAGACAAATAATGGGATGGCGTGAATTTATCAGAGGCATCTATCAAAACTACTCTTCTGAAATGATATCTAGAAATTTTTGGGGTCATCAAAGAAAATTAAAGTCATGCTGGTATGATGCTACCACCGGCCTACCCCCATTAGATGATGCCATACAAGGCTGCAATGAATTCGGATACACCCATCACATCAATAGGTTAATGATACTTTCAAATATTATGAATATGTCAGGCATTCATCCTGATGAAATCTACAAATGGTTTATGGAAATGTTTATTGATTCATCAGACTGGGTTATGGTTCCAAACGTCTATGGAATGGGGACTTATGCAGATGGAGGTGTATTTTCAACCAAACCATATATTTGTGGATCAAGTTACATATTGAGAATGTCAAACTTTAAAAAAGGAGAATGGTGCGATGCTGTGGATGGGTTGTATTGGCAATTTATAGAAAACAATAGATCTTTCTTTTCAAAAAACCCAAGGCTAAGTCTCATGACTAGAAGCTTAGACAAAATTGCACCGGACCGAAAAAAATTAATATATACAGCTGCAGAGAATTTTATAAAACAAACAACATATGAGTAAAGTTGAAGATAAAGCTATGCAAATAACCTATGCGTTAGGCTCTATATTAGTTATAGCTATGTGCATTTTAGGTTTTATCTTTATATTGTATAAATTTCTGTAATTAGCTGATATGCCTTTGAAAAGCTTCGTCATCAACATTTCCACCAGAAATAGTTACAAGAACAACTTTATCAGCTATATCTATCTTACCGGACAATACAGCAGCTAGGCTGACGCACCCACTTGGCTCAGCCTTAACACCAAACTCATTAAATAGATATTTCATAGCCTGACATACTTCTGCATCTGTTACAGCCAAACCAGCCTTGCAGTTTTGCAAATTGATTGGAAATGTAATCTGTCCAGGAATTTCAACCTCAAGAGCATCACAAATGGTTTTTTCATGATTTTTTAATCGGGTCCGTGTTTTGTTTTCCAATGATATTTGAGTGTCATTGCAAGAAAGTGGTTCAACAGGATAGATCTCAACATCAGGAAAATAATGTTTAAAAGCAATACTGGTACCTGCAACAAGGCCTCCACCTGATGTACATGACAACACAATATCAGGATTAATATTTGATCCCATAAAAAATTGGCAAGCCTCTAAACCAAAACTACCCTGCCCTGCAATAATGTATTCATTATCAAATGGTTTCACTAGTGGAAAACCTCTCTCAAGCGAGATTTGTTCTGCAATTTTCTCACGTGATTCAATATGTCTTTTATATAAAATGATTTCAGCACCATTCGATTTAGTTTTTTCAATCTTATTTAAGGGTGCGTCTTCTGGCATAACAATTATTGCTTTCATATCAAAAATTTGTGCAGCTTTTGATACGCCCTGAGCATGATTCCCTGATGAAAAAGCAACTACCCCTTCGATACCATCCTCCTTTAACTTACTCAATGCAGATAAAGCGCCTCTGATTTTAAATGAACCAGTCAGTTGCTCAACTTCATTTTTTAAATAAATATCAGCATTAAATTCTTTATTAAGGATTTCTGATTGGAGGATTGGTGTAGTAACCAAATACTTAGATATTCTGTTGTAGCTATCTTGAAGGTCGTTTATATTTACCACATATATATTTTAAACTAGTTTTCTTATTATGAATCAAAAACAAGCCTTACAAACATTTGGACGATCAGGGAACCCGATGTTTTCTGACCAAACATTTTCTGAAAAAATCATTGATGTTTCTCTACCCAAAATGACACTCCAAGGAACTGTAAATAAGGTGGGGATAAGTCTTTTGCTTGTCCTCCTGACTGCAGCTTATACATGGAATCAATATTTCTCCTATGGAGCTGATGCTATAGGTGCGTTAACTATAGGCGGATCACTTGTCGGCTTTGTATTTGCACTGATCACCATTTTTAAGAGAACATGGGCCCCAGTTACCGCACCACTATATGCATTAGCAAAAGGATTTGCTTTGGGAGGAATTTCTGCAATGTATGAGGCTCAGTTTGCAGGGATTACAATTCAGGCCGTAACCTTAACTTTTGCAACAATGTTTGGACTATTATTTGCCTATAAAACTGGGATCATTAAACCAGACCAAAATTTTAGATTAATGCTATTCTCAGCAACTTTTGCGGTTTTTGCTGTATACATGTTGAATATTATCATGATGTTTTTTGGTACCTCGATTGGATTTATTCATGATAATGGTTTATTTGGTATAGGTTTCTCACTAGCGGTTGTCTGTATTGCGGCATTGAATCTTGTATTAGATTTTGACTATATCGAGCAAGGCGCAGAAGCAGGTGCTCCTAAATATCTTGAATGGTATGGTGCTTTTTCATTGATGGTAACGCTTATTTGGCTATATCTAGAAATACTTAGATTGTTAACTAAATTAAGAAGCAGGTAATGGAATACCTTCTTGTAGCAGTTTTACTACTCAGTCTTGTTGGCACATATTTTTTAATGAACATTCGTGCTTCAAAAAAACAAACAGATAGAAAAAATAGAATTAAGTGGCGTTTTTAGTTAATCCCTTAATCACGTGCTTATATGCTTCATCTATGCTGTCAGTAACAAGAATATGATCCAGATCTGAATTGCTTATTACGCCATATTCTTTGAATACCTCAGTATTAATTAAAGAATTCCAAAACTCACTCCCAAACATAACTATTGGAAATTTACGGTTAATTTTTTCAGTTTGTATGAGTGTAAGTATTTCGAACAACTCATCTAAAGTACCAAATCCTCCTGGCATGATAATGAGTGCTTCACTTCGATAAGCAAACATGAATTTTCTTAAGAAGAAATATTTAAAATTAAAATTAAGTCCTTGAGTTATAAATGGGTTTTCTATGTTTTCAAATGGTAAATCAATATTCAATCCAACACTTTTAGCTCCAACTTCATAGGCTCCTTTGTTAGCAGCAGTCATAATTCCTGGGCCACCCCCAGTGCAGATTGCATATACATTTCTAGATGAATCTTCGAGGGTCCAAGAACCAATTTTGGCAGCTAACTTTTCAGTAGAGTCATAATATTTTGACATTTTTAAGAGTGGGTCATCTGGAGAGCTTTTGATAAGATTCTGTGTTTGTTCTTGATTTAATGCTCGTGCAGAACCAAAAAAAACAATTAAGTTCTTTACTCCTAGTTTTTCAAATTGAAGGTTAGGATATTGGTATTCAGCTAAAACTCTTAATAGCCGACCATCCTTAGATTGGATGAAGTCATCTTCCTGGTAGGAAAATTTTAGATCTCCTTTACGTTCCATTTTTGCCTCTTTTAAATGGAGCGACCATCGAGAATCGAACTCGAATCTAAGCCTTGGCAAGGCCTCGTAATAGCCGTTATACTATGGTCGCCTATTATCACTAGATAATCTCTTTAAACCGCTTTAAATAAACTTCTTGTCGGATTAAAGACTGAAGGTCTAGCACGTAATGATACTTCAATATAGTAAGAAGATTCAAGTAGGGTTTAGGAATTGGCTTCTAAAGAGTCAAACTCTTCATCAATGGTTTGATTATTAAGCTCAGCAGCTATTTCTTTGGCATATTTAACACAATCCCAACCATTTCTTGCAATTAAGTCACGATAGTACTCTCGAACACCAACGCTTTGTGAACGTACAGTTTCAACGCATGAGTGAATAATTGTTTGGTCTTTCTTCTCTATTTGGGCAATTTGATCAGATTGTAATAGAAAATCTTGTTCTTCTGGAATTGGTGGAGTTGAGCTACAGCCAGTTATGATTAGGAAAGAAAAAAAAGCTAATCTCTTCATATGCATATTGTTACTTTTAATAAGTTGTTTTGCAAAGAATAATACTTAAAATATACGGATGTTAAGTCGGGCATTATTACTATTATTCATATCTTATAATCTTCATTCTCAAGAAGCATATAAAATAGCTTTAGGATCTTGCTTGCATCAAGACCACCCTGCTCCTATCTGGAATGCTGTAAAAGACAATAATATCGATTCTTTCTTTTTTCTTGGTGACAATATCTATGGTGATGTGCCATCTGGCTTACCATGGAAACTAAAGCGCTCATATGACAAACAGAAAAAAGTTTTACCAAGCTGGTTGATGTCAAAAGAAATTCATATGATTTGGGACGATCATGATTATGGGATAAACGATGGCGGTGGTTCTTATCGATTCAAAGAGTATGCTCAAAACTTATACATAGATTTTTGGGAAATTGCTGATAATGATCCCAGAGCAAATAGAGAAGGCATTTACTATCAACGACTGCAAAATATTAATGGTTTAAGAGTGTTGTTTGTTGGTCTTGATACAAGATATTTTAGGTCAAAAATTGAAGAGAAAGATGATGTATATTTGCCTAATATAGAAACAGATGCTACTTTTCTAGGTGAGAAGCAATGGAAATGGCTTAAAGATACTGTTAATCAGGCCCATGACCTATTGATCTTAGCTTCATCCATACAAGTTTTAGCAACTGAGCATAGGTTTGAAAAATGGAGCAATATTCCTAACGAACGAAATAAACTTCTTGCACTACTGGAAAATCTTGATTCAAGAGTAATAGTTGTTAGTGGTGATAGACATAGAGCTGGTCTTTATCAATATAATGATATAACTGAAATTACTGCTTCTTCTTTAAACAGACCAACATACTCTGAGGAAACTGATTCTTTGTTATTGGGTAAAACTTACACTGAAAATAATTTTGGACTGATTTCAATTGAAAAAGATATAGTCGAAATTAGTGTAATTAATGTTGATAATCAAACATTAGAATCAATAATCCTTGAAATCTGATTAGTTATTTTAAGGATATCTCGTTATAATGAGGCCATTATGAGTAAACCAACAAGAGAAGAAGCACAAAAAGCTGTAAAAACACTTATCGAGTGGGCTGGTGACAACCCTGATAGAGAGGGTTTAATTGAAACACCCAAGAGGGTTGTTAAGGCTTATGAAGAGTTCTTTGCTGGATATGATGATGATCCAGAAGAAATACTAAGAAAAACATTTGAAGAAGTTGAGGGCTATGATGAAATGGTCCTTGTTAAAAACATTAGGCTTGAATCCCATTGTGAACATCATATTGTGCCAATCCTAGGTAAAGCTCATATTGCCTACATTCCCAACAATAGAGTAGTTGGAATAAGCAAACTAGCAAGAATTGTAGATGCCTTTGGAAAAAGACTACAAACACAAGAAACTATGACTGCTCAGATTGCTAATACTATTGAAAAGGTCCTCGAGCCTAAAGGAGTAGCAGTTGTAATTGATGCTGCTCATCAGTGCATGACAACTAGAGGGATACATAAACCTGAGTCTTCTACAGTCACAAGCTGCATGAGAGGTATTTTTAAAGAAAATCCAAGAACTAGGAATGAATTCCTAACATTCATTAAACTTCCACAAAAATAAGCATTGAGATCAGAGGATTTTATACTTGCTTCTTCATCAGCAATTAGAATTTCAATACTTAAGAAATACTCAATCCCTTTTAAACACATACCACCAGTATGCAATGAAGATAAACTTAAAGCAGATAATCCAAACCTATCACCATCAGATTTAAGTACTTTTTTAGCGAAAGAGAAGGCTTTAAGCATATCTAAGGATTACCCTGACTCCCTTGTCTTGGGGTGTGATCAAATATGTTTATTTAACAACAGAATATTTGAAAAACCAGGAACAAAAGAGAATGCAATAAATACTCTTAACGAATTACGTTCTAATGAACATTTTTTAATAGGTTCATATATATTTGTAAAAAATGGTGATGTAATTTCAACAAAATTAATAAAGACATCCATGATAATGAGAGATCTAACAGATCATGAAATACATGCTTATGTAGATGAAGACAAGCCATTTAATTCATGTGGTTCATATATGTTTGAAAAGAATGGATATAAGCTATTTAAAGAAACGAATGGAAGCTTAGAAGCTATAAATGGATTACCATTTAATGAATTAAAGGAAACAATAAATGAGCACTTATAAAGTAGAAAAGCATTTTGGTCATGATAGGGGTTATTCTTGTGCTTTTAGACAATGGGATGCCAAATCAGATTGTCGCTTACTGCATGGTTATAGTCTAAGTTTTACTATATGTTTAAGTTCCTCAAATCTAACAAAAGATAATTGGGTCTATGATTTTGGGAGTTTTGATTTTCTTAAGAATTTTTTGAAGAGCAATTTTGATCACACACTTTTAGTTGCCTCTGATGATCCTGAAAAGGATCAACTTCAACAGCTAAATGGTCATATTGCTAATGTAATTATTCTGCCCAAAATTAGTTGTGAAATGTTTGCTGAGATGACTTTTCAATTTATTAAAACTTATTTTTTAGATAACGAGATTGATGTAAAAATTGAATATGTCAGGGTTGCTGAGCACGAGGGTAACAGTGCCATATATTGTGAATAATAATGAAGATTTATAACAGCTTAACCAAGCAAAAAGAAGAGTTTGTCCCCATCGACAAAGAGCATGTGCGCTTGTATTTTTGTGGACCAACTGTCTACAACCAACTTCACATTGGAAACTATAGAGCTGCACTAGTAGCTGATCTTCTTTCTAAGACAGTAAAGGGTATTTTTCCAAAAGTATCTTATGTTTCAAATATCACTGATATAGACGATAAAATAATCAAAGCAGCAACAGATCAGGGCTGTTCAATTACAGATATTACACAAAAGTATTATAAGAAGTTTATGGAAGATGCTGCTCTTTTGGGAATAGCGAAACCAGATATACAGCCCTTCGCTACTGATTATGTTGATGAAATGATTGTTTATATTCAGCAACTTATAACCAATGGAACTGCGTATGAAATCAATGGAAATGTCTTATTCGATGTAAGTAAATTTACCAATTATGGTTGCTTATCTGATAGATGCATTGAAGATCAAGATTCAGGTTCTCGTATAAAAGTAGAAGAATACAAAAACAATCCCAACGATTTTATCTTATGGAAGCCTTCAAATGATACTGAGCCAGGCTGGGACTCTCCTTGGGGCACTGGTAGGCCTGGATGGCATTTAGAATGCTCTGTTATGTCTGAATCTTCTTTAGGTGTACCTTTTGATATTCATGGTGGTGGTAATGATCTTAAGTTTCCACATCATGATAATGAAATAGCTCAGACTTGTGGCTTTCATAACAATTCAGATCCAACTTGTTTTGCACAATACTGGGTACACAATGGATTTTTAAATTTAGCTGATGAAAAGATGTCAAAATCATTGGGGAATGTTGTTTATATTGATGATTTAATCAAAGACTACAAAGGCAACGAAATAAGATTAGCACTGTTAACTACCCATTATCGACAACCCATACCTTGGTCAACTAATGTTTTAAATCAAGCAGTATCGATTGCAAAAAAAATAAAACGATTCACTTCATCCTATCCGAACATGAATAAATTCTTTGCAGATACTAAAATCGGCGAGGCAATACTTGATGATTTAAACACACCAAAGGCTATTGCTGTTATGCAAGAAATCATAAACGCTCCTGAAAACTTTGAACTAGAGAAAGAAATTAGTACTTATAAATATATATTTGAGGGTTCTTCACAAGATTTATCAATTTCTAAAGCAGATGAAGATAAAATAAACCATCTGATAGAGTTAAGACTAGAAGCAAAAAATAATGGGGATTATCAAGCTGCTGATAGTATCAGAGATGAATTGAGTAAAATGAATGTAACCATAAAAGATATTGGTGGAAAAACAGAATGGGAAATATTGTAGTTAAATTACCAGATGGTAGTAAAAAAGAGTTAGTGACAGGCGCAACAGGATTAGACCTTGCCAAGAGTATCGGTGCTGGATTAGCAAAGGCTGCTGTTGCTTACACATCTAATGGAATACAACGAGATTTGTCAGACCAGCTTGAAGATAGTTCTGATGTTTCGATAATTACCATCAAAAGTGAAGAAGGCCTTGAAATCATGAGGCACACTTTAACTGCTCAAGTTTTAGCTCAAGCGGTAAAAAATATATACCCAGATGCTAAATTAGCAATTGGCCCAACAATAGATAATGGCTTTTATTATGATTTTTATTTTAATAATTCATTTTCAATAGATGATTTAAAAGCAGTTGAAGATGAGATGATAAAGATCATTAAATCCAAGTCTATTGTTACTAAAACACTTCATTCAAAAGATGAAGCTATATCTCTATTTAACGATTTAGAAGAATCTTTTAAAGCAGAGATTATTACTGATTCCGAACAAACTAATGATTTTCAGATTTACACTCAAGAAGAGACAGGGTTTATAGATTTATGTCGTGGCCCTCACCTGCCTTCACTAGATTTTATTGGTGAGTTTAAATTGACACATGTTTCTGGCGCATATTGGCGTGGAGACTCAACTAAACCAATGTTAACAAGAATATATGGGACAGCATGGAATACCAAACAGGAATTAAATGATTATTTAACAAAATTAGAGGAAGCAGAAAAGAGAGATCACCGAAAACTTGGTAAAGAAATGGATTTATTTCACTTTCAAGAAGAAGCACCTGGTATGGTGTTCTGGCATCCATCAGGCTGGACTATTTATACTCAATTACAAACATACATTAGAAAAATGCAGATTAAGGCTAATTATCAAGAGATTAAAACACCACAAGTTGTTGATCGAAAATTATGGGAAAAGTCAGGACATTGGGATAAATATAGAGAGAATATGTTTATTACAGAAATTGATGAAGGTCACGCTAATGAAAAACGAACAAATGCACTCAAACCTATGAACTGTCCATGTCATGTTCAAGTTTATAACCAAGGACTTAAATCATATAAAGACTTGCCTCTGAGATTTGCTGAATTTGGCTCATGTCATAGATATGAACCATCAGGAACAATGCATGGCTTAATGCGAGTTAGAGGGTTTACTCAAGATGATGGCCATATATTTTGCACAGAAAACCAGATTGAGAATGAAACAAAATTATTTATAGAACTTTTATCAAATATTTATAAAGATCTTGGTTTTGATACATTTGAAATTAAGTTATCAACCAGACCAGAAAATAGGGTCGGATCTGATGAAACATGGGACCATGCAGAAAAAGCTCTTGAAGATGCTATCAAAAAACTAGACTACGAATATCAGATTGATGAGGGCGATGGTGCATTTTACGGCCCAAAATTAGACTTTGTATTAACAGATGCAATTGGGCGAGATTGGCAATGCGGTACCTTGCAATTGGATTTTAATTTGCCAGAAAGATTAGAATCTACCTTCGTAAACGAAGATGGAAATAAAGCTACACCTGTATTGCTACATAGAGCAATTCTAGGTTCATTTGAAAGATTTATTGGAATCATGATTGAAAATTATGGCGGTAGTCTTCCCTTCTGGCTCGCTCCAAAACAAGTAACAATAGCAACAATTACTGATGCAGCAAATGCATATGCACAAGAGCTATATGAAAAACTAAAGAAAAATGGAATAAGAGTAAATCTCGATGTCCGGAATGAAAAAATTAGTTACAAAATTAGAGAGCATAGTTTAGTTAAGACACCTTATATTTTGGCTATTGGTACTAAAGAAGTCGAGGATAAATCAGTCTCAGTCAGATCATTTGGTTCTGATAAAACAGAGGTTAAACCATTTGAGGAATTTCTTTCAGACTGTATTAAAGAATCTAAAGACCCATTTGTCGCCTAATGTTTAAATTTTTAAGCTTTTTGTTAGTTATTCCAATTAAACTCTATCAAATGCTCATTTCGCCAATTTTAGGTCCTAATTGTCGCTATCACCCAACATGTTCGCAATATTCAATAGAAGCAATAAATAAACATGGGCCTTTCAAAGGCACATGGCTAGCTATTAAGAGAATTTCAAGTTGTCACCCATGGGGTGGATCGGGTCATGACCCTGTGCCTTAGATATTAAACTCTATCTGATTGTTAGAGCGGCCAGTAATTTCACCATCGCGCATAATTGTTTTCCCATCAATAATGGTCATTGTTGGAAACCCAACAACCTTTTTTCCATCATATGGTGTCCACCCAGATTTTGAGGCCTGTTCAGCATTAGAAATTATATGCTTGGCTTTTGGATCAACCACGGTAAAATCAGCATTAAAGCCTTTTCTTATTAAACATTTGTCTTTAATTTTATGTATTCGATATGGACCATAAGCCATAAGATCTACGAGCCTTTCATAGGATAATCTTCCCTCGTGAACATGGTTAAGCATGATTGGAATTAATGTTTGAACACCAGGTGTTCCACTTGGAGTATTAGGATATGTACCAGACTTCTCATCTAATGTGTGAGGCGCATGATCTGATGCAACGATATCAACTGTCCCGTCAGCAACTGCAGCCCAGAGAGCATCTTGATGACGTTTTTCACGGATCGGTGGGTTTTGTTGAGCTAGAGTACCAAACATGTCATAACAATCTGGCGCATGAAGCGTTAAATGATTGGCAAGTACTTCTGCACTGGCAATATCTTTGTTAGTTTTTAAAAAAGACATTTCTTGTGCTGTGGTGATATGCAATATATGGACTTTCCGTGAATATTTTTTTGCAATTGACACTATGCGCTTGGTTGCATTTAAACAGCTTTCTTCGCTTCTCCATTTGTAATGCATAGCAACGTCATTACTATCCCCCAAAATAGTGATTTTATTTTCATTCATGATTGATTCGTCCTCGGCATGAACTGCTATAACTCTTTTTCCATTAGCTACAATGGCATCAATTTCTTCATCTGTTGCTGATAACAGATCTCCATTACTTGCACCCATAAAAATCTTAATGCCACAGACTCCATCTATGTTTTCCCATTCTGATAAATGTTCTGCATATTCAGCGGTTCCGCCAAAATAAAATGCAAAATCTACATAAGAGGTTTCATGTGCTTTCTTAAGCTTAAATTCCATGGCTTCAGGGGTAATTGTTAAGGGATTGGTATTAGGCATTTCAAATATACCTGTAACACCTCCAAGAGCTGCTGATAAAGTACCAGTTTCTAATGTTTCTTTATGTTCACCCCCTGGTTCTCGAAAGTGGCATTGTGTGTCAATCAAACCAGGG
The DNA here is from genome assembly GCA_902579195.1 of uncultured SAR86 cluster bacterium. Taxonomy (GTDB): domain Bacteria; phylum Pseudomonadota; class Gammaproteobacteria; order Magnimaribacterales; family TMED112; genus TMED112. The sequence goes on from CACHFV010000006.1 coordinate 11,903, forward strand.
AAAACGAATAGGTTTGTACAATCAATAATCTCTGCGGCATTGTCAAATGAACCAAAATCAACGATTTTTCCATCTTTTACAGCAACATCAGTAACTTCAGTTGCTTCAGGTGTGAATACAGTTCCGTTTTTTAATATTAGATCAAAAGATGACATAGAAGCAATTATAGCTGTTAATGTATCTATCTCTTAGCTTTAAAGAAAGATTTAAGCAGTTTAGTTGATTCTTCTTCAAATAAGCCAGAAATGATATTTGGTTTAAACATATTTTCACTAAATAAAATTCTAGGCCCATTAATGACTCCGCCACCTTTTATGTCTTCAGCGCCAAAATAAAGGGTATCAATATTGCACTTTGAGATGGCATAAGCACACATTGGACATGGTTCTAAATTTGTAAACAGCACATAATCATTAAGACGTTTGTTTCTTAATAAACGCATTGCATCTGATAATGCTATAAGTTCAGCATGCTCTAATGGGCCATCATTATTGACAGCCTCGCAGATAACATCATTACCATTTTTAGACGCCACCAAAGCTGCAATTGGAATTTTGTTGTTTCTTAGATTTTCTTTAGCCAACTTTAAAACTCTAGTCATTAAATCTTTTGATTTTTCTGAAATCATTGTAAGAATGGATTGGTTTTTCTTTCAAAACCAACTGTTGTTGTTGGGCCATGGCCACTATGTATGACGTAGTCATCTGGTAAGGACATTATATGTTTATCAATTGAGCTAATAAGATCATTATGGTTGCCTCTGGGTAAATCACTTCTTCCTACAGAATTTTTAAATATAACATCACCAGCAACCACAAATTTGTGCTTGTGGTTAATTAAAATAATGTGGCCAGGAGTATGACCTGGGCAATGCTTAACCTCTAACTCTAGGTTTCCAACATTTAATAGATCGCCATGATTTAACCACTTATGTGGAAGAAAATTCTGTGCAGTTATGCCATACATCTGTCCTTGCAATTCAAGTGCATCCAATAGGAACTGGTCTTCAGCATGTGGACCAAGAATATTAAGGCTTAAATCCTCAGAAAGAGCTTTAGTTGCTCCTGCATGATCAATGTGTCCATGTGTAAGAACAATATATTGAGGCAGAAGGTTTAATTCATCTATGACAGATTTTAATTTATGAAGATCATCACCTGGATCTACAAAAATTGCTTCCTTTGTTTCCTCACAAAATATTATTGGTGCATTTTGTAAAAATGGTGAAATTGGAGTATCAACTACCTGCATATTAACTTCTAAAAATTATTTTCTCATCATCAAACATAATATACGTCACGTATATAGCTATTGAACAATAAATAATATTAGAAATTAAAGTTGCTCCATACAGGAACCAATCTGTGTTGCCAGCTATTAAAGCATTGGTGTGTAAAGCAAATGAGTAACATGGAATAAGAGAACCAACTAAATCAAGTTCTATGCCAGGATTAATTAGTGGTACATAAGCAGGTATAAAGAAAATGATAACTGCATTACCAAGCAACAAAGAAGCTTCTTTAGGGTTTTTAGAGTAAATAGAGACTGCCAGCATAAAGGCTCCCATAAATATGCTTAAAGGTATCAACAACCCAAACATAGCAATAATGGCAACAGGGTTAACAATAGCTGAGATTATTTCAAAGGCATTTTCTGGTATTGAATCGCCGTAAAATAAGAATATAACAATAAGAGGTACTGCAAAGCCCAACAGCGAGAATATTGCTGTAAGTACTGCAGAGGATGTTACAGAAAACATTTTTCCAATAATAATGTCCACTGATGAAATATTAGTAGATATCAATGTTTCCATGGTACCTCTCTCCTTTTCACCTGCACCCAAGTCTATAGCTGGATACATAGAACCAGACATGATGTAGACAATAAATAAAAAGGCCAATATGCCACCGATTATGCTACCAGCAAACTCTTCGTTAGTGGTTAAATCTTCATCTAAAACTGTGATTGGATTAATAAAATTTTCATCGACATTTAAATTATTTAGACGTTCGTTCCTAATCTGATCATCGTAATCATCTATAACATCGTTAACTATACCTTGAGCTTGAGAGAAGTTATCAAGATTTTTTGAATAAATGGTTATCTCTCCAGAAAGATTATTTTCCAATTGCGATGTGAAATTAGATCCAAATGAAATTCCAATTTCAGAGCTGTCATTAGTCACATCATCAATGACTTGATCAATGCTATCCATTAATACAATATTTAGCCTATCTGATTCTTGCAATTTAATAGTTAGTTCAGTGTTAGCCTGATCATAAACAGCTACGTCATAAGTCTTCTTACCCTCATCAACAGCAATTGATGAGATGTACCAAATCACTGCACCAATTAAGAGTGGCGTGATGAATGTTGGCACAACAACAGTTTGAACTATCGTTTTGGTATCCCTAAAGAGATGAACTATTTCTTTAACTAATAATGTTTGCCACTTACTCATCGACTAATTCCATAAATATTTCATTAAAGTTCTTATTTGAATTTAGGGCTTGGAAATCTTGGGTTGTGCCATCAAAAACTTTTTTTCCAGACTTCATGCACACTATTTGATCAGCAATATCTCTAACTTCTCCAAGCTGGTGTGTAGAAAATATTAATGTTTTACCAGAATCTTTGATTGATTTTATTAAATCAATGATGACGCTTTGCCCAGTCACATCAACACCAGTAGTCGGTTCGTCTAAAATTACGACATCTGGATCGTGAATTAAGGTTCTAACAATAGAAGTCTTCTGCTTCATACCAGTACTTAGATCAGCAATCCTTTTTAATAAATAGTTTTTCATATCAAGCTGTTCAAATAATTGTTCAGCTCGTGGTTTATAAACATCCTCGGGAATTTGATTCAAATCGGCAAAAAACTTGATGGTCTCTATTACGTTCAATCTGTCATACAAGGAAGTATTGTTGGTCATATATCCAATTTTCGACTTCACATCGTGTTTGTGTTTTCTGACATCCAAACCATCAACAATAGCAGTGCCTTTGGAGGGTTCCAACATGCCAGCAATCATACGTAATGTTGTGGTTTTGCCACATCCATTAGGACCAAGAATACTTAAAACTTTACCTTTTTCTAAATTAAATTCTAGAGAGTCCACAGCTAGAAAATTTTTCTTTTTAGGACCAAATAACCCTTTCTTTTCTGTTGGGACTTTGAATTGTTTTGATAAATTCTTTACTTCGATCATCGTTGAAAGTTTTTAAACATTGGATAAAAAACAACTAACAATATTAACATTATAGTAGCTCCAACTACATCACCAACCATAAATCTAACCGAAATTAGTGCATCTGTATCATCCAATATATACGCATACCATGCGCCATTACCTATTCCATTTAACAAAGAGGCGACGAGAATAAACAATGATACATGCTTCCAGTTAGTGTTTTTGAGGACACCAGATTCTTTGAGGTCAACATCCAACATGTGAAAAATAAACCAAGTTACAATTAATGCCATAGTTGATATGGTAGTGGCGGCAGCTGTTCGAAAAAACTCAGATCCTTGCCATAAAAATTCCCATTCAAGGAATTCTGCTACCAATATTGCAGGAATCGCTTGCCATCCAAAAAATATTACAGGCAATACCCTGCCTGCATGTGGCAAATACGCCAAGCTACCTAGTTCTTCGATATTGGTTGGCCCTTCAGCAGGCACCACAAGAAAGAGCCAAAGCACGTAACATAATATGTGAAAAGTAAATGTATAGATTGAAATTTCAATGAACTTGCTCATTGTCAAGAGTTCTTAAATTAATGGTTTAAGTAAAAAAGATCGTTTGTCATCAGAAGAATTCTCAATTGCAAGAATGCCTTTTGCTACCAGTTTTCTGATTGTTTTGTAAACTGTCGATCTAGATTTATCTGCAACTTCAACTGCCTTTAACATTGAGCACGTTTTATTCGCTTCAATTTCATTAATAATTTTAAGAAAAATAAATTTCTCTGTAGGGTTAAGGTCGGAGATACCTAAATCACGATGCATATTGTGTAGCATTTCGTAAAGGTTCGATAATTCTTTAGTTATTTTAGACATGTATAAATATTACCCCTTTTTAAAATTTAATCAAAATTGAACAAATATTGTAGTTTCATATAAATTTGTGACCCTTCTCTTTCCCAGGTGCCTTCTATATCCTTTTGATTTAATGTGCCACCAAAGTAAAAGATTGTTGCCGAATTAGGTTGCCATTGAAACAAAGCTTGAGTGTAAGAATCGTTATTGAAATCATTGTATTCTCGGACAACTCTAAAAAATGAATCCTTATTAAACTGGTAAGTGCCTTTAATTGATGTCAGGTATCCAGAAAATATTTCCTCTCCAGTATCTTTGTAAGTGAGTGTATTTTTTCGATAATTGTATTGGGTTCTAAATTTATCTGTCCAACTATAAGAAAAGTAAATACTATAATTTTTTCTTTTGCCAACTGTTGGCTGGTCAACATTTCTTGCTATTGAATCACCCCAACTATAATTTAAACGTGTGTAAAATCTTTCTGAGGGATTGTATCCCATGCCGAAATTGTAATCCTTGATATCTTTAAATGATGTACCTTCAAAAGACGCTTTGTGTGAATTATCCCAACTAAAATTAAAACTAATTTGATTATCTAGCTCAGCTCTTGTTCTAATAGTAGTCTCATGATCAAGTAGCAAGTCATCATAAGTTTTAAGAACACTTTTTTGAAGTGTAAAGTTTGCTGTACGAACAAAACCATTCGATCTATATCGGTAAGATTGGCTTAACTCATGTTTTAACCAATCGTTTTCAGTTGTGAAACCCAAATCAGTACGAAATTCAGGGGATTTGGTTGCAACGAAATAATTAGTTGTCCAGTTTTCAGTTGCTCTTCTAAGTCCAAAAATACCACCATAACCACTAAATTTTTCACCATCTAATCGATACGTATAATCATCTGTTTCATCTTCAGTGGATATAGCATCACTTATTGGTTCTTCGGTATCACTTTTAGCAAGTTCAAAACGTAGTGAGTATTTTTTATCCAGAATAAATGAGCCATTCATAGAATAAAGCAAACCATTACCACCATCGTCAAATGATCTATTGGTTGCAAGGAAACCAATATTTTGCCCATTAGTTATGTTGTAGTTGTAACTAAAAATATTTGCTTGGCTTTGTCCTAACAGCCCACTATAAGATCTTTGAACTCCTGGGACTATAATTGGTGTATTTTGATCCTCAGCGCTGAGAAAGAAATAACTGTGCTCTTCTCCGCGATTATAAATTTTAAATGCGTACTCTGGGTCATTAATAGCTCTTGTATATACACTGGATAATGACGAACTAAGAAAATCCTTTCCCTCATTAAAGAAGATTCTTCTTTCCTGTAAGCGTAATGCAGTAGTTGAATTAATATCTATTTGATTTTCATCAGCCTCAACTTGAGAGAAATCCGGGTTATAGGTAAATTCAAATGTATTACCACCGAGTTCGTATTCTCCACCGATACCAAAATCACCGTTGATCTCACCAGATCTTAATACATTATCTTCAGCACCTTGTTCTGATGAGTTTGCAGTTATTGATGGTATTAGTCTTTTTTTTGTCTTCTTTTTTACACCGCTGAGTTCATAAAATTTATCGGATTGACATATGGTGCAACCACCACCCTCAATAACGCTGTGTGATAAGTACTCAGCTTCATTATCTCTGTTATAAAGCTTTCTATAAAATGCTATTTTCCATTTTTGGGAAAAAGCTTCTGGGAAATTTAACGAGGTAAAAGGTATCCTTATTTCAGCTTGATAGCCATAATCGGTCAGATTTGCGTAAGCATCAAACTCAACATTGTAGCTCCGATCAACATCACCAGTTGCAGTATCTTTAAAATCATAAATACTTCCTAAAGGATTAACGCCAAATCCAATGTAATAACGTCCATCAGCAAATGTATCTATTCCAACTACTACATGATCATTTTGATATGCAATGCCATCTCGTGATCTGATGTTTGCTCTGATATATTCTTTGTTGCCATATGCTTTAAAAGCAATATAGATATATTTATCATCATGTGTGATAAAAGCTTCAGTTAAATGCTCAGCAGCTGTGTTGTAGGATGGGGCAATTTCATAATCAATGGTATGCTTATCAGCAGCAGCCCATTCATCAGTACCAACATTACCATCAAATTTAATTTCACTATGCGCAGAAAAAATTAGAAAAATTAAAATTAATACTCTGTTCAATGTTTTGCCCTATTTGATCTTTAAAAACTTTGACTGGATTTTATTGAATTAATTGCAAGATTGACAAGCTTTTTTTCATTTTTATCTAAATTTTTAGATAACAGCTCATTACCTTCATCAATATATACTTGAGCATCAGGCCATGGGCCTTGATTGTTGAATCTATCATTCACTATATTTTTACAGTGCAAAAGTTGCTCCGATGATATTTGTTCTGGAAATATTTGTCCACAGATTCGTGTTGCAAAATCTTTGTATCTCTCATCTTCAAATGAATTTAATATCTTATTTTTTTCATCTAAATCTTGCGCTTTGTGAAATTGATTCATTCTATCCTTATCAATCGCTGAGGTAAAACCTCCAGAATAAATCTGATCTTCTGGATAGTCACCGACTGGATATGATTTAGTTTGATCACTCATTATTTCGAGAATCTTTTCTTGTAGCGCAAGATTTTGTTTAAGAGCATTAGCTCTTGATTGATATAAATCTACATTCTCTAGCTTAATATTGTCATTGAATAGGGTTTGATAAGATATGGAGGACGTTGTTCTAGCAATATTCATTTTTTTTATAGGTGAATTTCGACTATTTAACAGATTGTTTAAATCATTAAAAGTAAAATTAGAAAGTTCATTTGGATCATTAGTTAAATCAAAAATAAATTGGTTATTCGATTCATTTAAGCCATTGTTTACCAAACAAAACGGGTAATATTTTGTTGTTTTACTTCTTGGAATGTAGTTGCACATGAAATGTAAGTTTTGATCGTATAAATGTTGTAGCAGATCGGTCTTTGCTGTTGTTTGCATCATTTCCGTATAAAAATTTGGTGCTATTTTTTTGATAGCAAACATGACCTCCTTTAAGAAAATGCAATCAGCAACAGCATCGTGAGCATTCTCTGTATCTAGGCCAAGTTTTTGAGCCAAATGCTCAAGTTTTAATGACAGCTGTCCATCTATTTCAGGTAATGCATAGACATTGTGATAAAAACAAGCAATTACTGACATTTTTGGATAAATATCCAGCCTCGAGTTACCTTTTGTATTAGTCAGAAACGGATCATACAAATTCCAATAAAACTGTCGACGCATAACTTCTTCATCAAACCTCATGCCATTATAGGTAATAAACACAGAGCCATCAGGAGATGACCAATCAGACCAAGTTTCATGAACCTTTGTAATTAATTCATAGTGTGTTTGGGGATGATCAAATATTTGATCTTTCTTATTAACTAATAGGGCTTTGGGTGTAACGAGTGTCCAAGGCAAGGGAGCACAAATTAGATCAAAACTATTTAAATCTTTAAAATTGTCATCTGTTAGAAGTGAGCCTATTTGAATTACTTGAACATAGTTAAGCTCTTTAAGACCGGTAGTCTCAGTATCATAAAAAATAAATTTCTTCACTGGGTTTCTAAATAGTGAAATAAATCTTTATAACCACCGACTAATTGATCATTTCTAAATATTACTGGCATGGTACGCATAGAAGGTGCTCTTTGTCTCAATTCCAAAAACAGGTTTTGGTCTTCATCAATTTTTTTTACATCATGAGTAAGACCTTTGCTTTCTAATAACTCGATTGCTCTAACACAGTACGAACAATTTCTTTTGGAATAGACTGTATATTCACTCATTGGTTGGTTCTTCTTCTTCTTCAGAATTTTCTTCATCATTCTTTTTTGATGAAGATTTAATAGCACTGCCATCTTTGTAACAAATCAAAGTGTCTTGGCCGAGAAAGAATTCATTATCGAAATAGGCATAAGAACATTCATCTTCAACAGCATCAAGCTTCGCTTTTCTCTCGTCGATTACGTTTGAGTCATCCGTTGATGAGCAGTTGGATAATATCACTAGGATAGAAATTAGGAGTACAATATTTTTTAACATGTCCAATAAGATTTTAACAATAGATCAAGGCACTACAAGTACGCGTGCGATTGTCTTTAATATATCTGGTGACATAGAACATATTTCTCAAGAAGAATACCCATTAATTTATCCAGAAAATGGTTGGGTTGAGATTGAACCGGAAGTTCTTAAACAATCTGTATTAAATACTATTAAAAAGGTGCCTCTTGATGATGTTGCGTCTATAGGCATCTCAAATCAAAGAGAAACTACGCTCATCTGGGATAAAACAACACTTGAACCAATTTATAATGCCATTGTATGGCAAGATCGACGCACAGCATCGTATTGCGATTCAATAAGAACTAGCCAAAATGAACAAACTATAAAAAACAAAACTGGGTTACAACTAGACCCATATTTCTCTGCAACTAAAATTAAGTGGATTCTTGATAATGTTGAAGGAGCTCGAGAAAAAGCTTCACTAGGACAACTATCTTTTGGCACAGTTGATACCTATTTAATGTCATTTTTATCTGATGGTGCTATCCATTCCACTGACATGACTAATGCTTCACGTACCATGCTTTACAACATCAATACACTCGAATGGGATCATGAATTGATGCAGCTTTTCGATATTCCACTAGACATGATGCCTGATGTAAAAACTTCCAACGCAGATTTTGGCTCATTATCAAATGTTAATAATATTTCTGTTTGTGGAGTCTTAGGTGATCAGCAAGCTGCTTTATTTGGACAAGGCTGTCTTGATACAGGAGAAAGCAAAAGTACTTATGGAACTGGTTGCTTCCTTATGACAAATACAGGTTCAAAACCATCATTCAATGATTGCGGTTTATTAACTACCATTGGGTACAGTATTAATGAAGACGTTATTTATGCTTTAGAAGGAAGTATTTATTCTGCAGGTACCATTATTCAATGGCTACGAGACAATCTGGAATTTTTTACTGATAGTTCTGACTCAGAGGGATTAATTAATGTAAATGCAAACTCCAATGGAGTGAAGTTTATTCCTGCTTTCAATGGACTAGGAGCACCATATTGGAATTCTGACATTAGAGCAAGCTTTCACGGTATTACTAGGGATACAAACAAAAATGATCTTACTACAGCCGCATACAATTCAATTGCTTATCAAACTCTTGATATTGTCAATTTGTTAAAAAAAATGAATGTAGATGTTCCATCACTGGATGTTGATGGTGGTATGGTTGCTAACCAGACATTTGTATCCAATCTTTGCAACACACTTAACATCCAACTAAATATTCCTGAATCGACTGAATCAACAGCTAAAGGCGCGTTTTATATGTCTGCTCTAGGCAAAGGTTTAGTTGATTTGAATCAAGTCAAAAATCAGCAGAAAAAAACGTTATCTCCTTCACAAGAGCTTCACAATACAATTAATAGTGATTACACAGATTGGGCTAATCTTGTGAAAAGAAATTTACCATAACCAACGTTTAGTCGAAGCAAAGTAGTCATTCCATTGGTCTTTAAACTTTTCCTCTAATTTTTCTTCTTCATGTGGGATCCAAGTATTTTCAAGGATCAAAATAAATAGAACAGGAATTAATAATGCAGATAAGGATTGCATAAGAAATGCCACTGACAAGATTATGCCAAACATGCCTAGGTAAATTGGATTGCGTGAATACTTAAATGGTCCTGTTGTTACCAAATGTTCTGGCTCGCCATCTGGATAAATTGTAGTTTCGTGTTTGTTTAGCTCCTTGAAGGCTAAAAAAATAACCCCTACTGAGGGAAATAATAAAAATAATCCCATCAAAATGCTCAAATTCACTGTTAAAGGAATAAGGTTGTATAAGAGAACCTGTACCAATACACAAACAAGAGTAATAACTGGAGGAAAGCTTAATTTCATGGTTTTATCTTACCATTAATTACAATTGGTCATTAGTCATTCTAAAATTCTTTTCTAATAGATATACGAGCGTTAAATGGCTCACCCACTGATGCTTGGTGTGTGCTATGTGAATGAGGGAAATATAATTCATCATTTAGGTTCTCTATGTTTACCTGCAACTCCAATCCATTGGATAGCTTATAATAAGCTCCAAGGTCGAGTCTTGTGTACTTCGGCAGTACAAGACCTGGATTATTATCCTTAATTTTTGATTCGCCTTGTCTTGTCATTCCAAAAGCCCAGCCATATTTAACATTGACTTGATATTTTGCATACAATGAGAAGGTATGATCAGGTATTTCTCTTGGTTCTCCCCCTGAGCTTGTCTCACCATCCAGTGAGCTATACCCAACCATAACATCAATTCTGTCAGTGAGTTGACCTTTAATCTGAATTTCAAGCCCATCAACAGTTAAACCTCTAACCTCAGAGTTTTCTCCTGTATCATTATCACGTTCTGCTCTTGTTTGCTCACTACTAAAGTAGCTAAGTGTTAGATTAAGTCTTGGTGAAATATCATATTTTAAACCTACCTCATTACTTTCAAATACATCAGGATCTAATCGTGCTGATGTTGCGCTTAGTGCCTTGTATTGTTCACCAGACCTTGGAAGGAAACTTTGACTGAAGCTCCAATAAAGAGACATCTCTTCACTTGGCTTAAACAAAAGTCCTGCTCTAGGTGAGAATTCTGTATCTTTTCTTGATTCAGAAGTCATATTTTTAATATCTACGACAGTAATATCAAAACTATCATGACGACCACCAATCATAAGTTTAATGTTGTCCGTAAGGTCAATTTGATCTTGAATATAAAGTGATATGACCTTGATATCTGAACTAGTTTTAGTTTTCAAGCTAGTTGTAAAATCAACACTTGCAGCAATACCATCGGCATTAACTGTGAAACCCATTGGTCTTAAGATGTCGAAGACTTCATTATCATCTCTGGTTGTTGACCAGAAAGTGTCGTATCTAAGGTTGTTGTTTTCTGTATCAATCAATTCAGCACCCACTAAAATAGTATGCTTAACAGAACCAACATTGATCTTATTTACCAAGTTACCTGAAATGATTAATTTATCTCTTTCGGTTGGATCTCTATAACCATCCATAGTCACGAGCGTACCGTCATATTCAGAAACATATAGATTCTGATACATCTTCTCAAAGGAACTTGAATGCACAGCTAAATTACCTTTTCTTGTGTCAGAGAAGACATGACTTAAAGTTCCTCTAAACATTGTAGCTTCCACTGTTGTTGTATTAATGTCAGGAGTTCCAAAAACTATATCTATTAGTGACTCATCTGGGGAGCCATTGATGGTAGGAACACCTCTGTCGATAAGCCTGTCATGGTCAATGTATTCATAAGAAAGATCTAAAGTAGTGTCATCGCTCATAACAAATTTCATTGTTGGATTAACACCCATGCGCTCTCCATCATAGAAATCTCTGTGGTTAGCTAAAGAATCTGTATGTATATTGATTCTGAATGCTGAATCATTGGTACTTGAAACATTGTAATCATATGCTAAATCAAGTGACCCAAATGTGTCCGTACCTACATCAACAGAGCCAAACTCTTCACCTATAACTGCCTTCTTTGTTACACGATTAATAATGCCGCCAGTACCACCACGTCCAAACAGAAGTGCATTTGGTCCCCTCAAAACTTCAACTTGTTCTAAATTATATAAAGACCGAAAGTATTGAACATCATCTCTTACACCATCCATATAAAAATCAGCTGTAGAGCGAACACCCCTAAAAACCACTGCATCTCTATGCCCTTCTCCTTGTGAAGTGTTAACACCTGGTATGTATCTGACAATATCACTAATCTCTCTAAATCCTTGTTTCCTAATATCTTCGTCAGTAACAATAGATACACTTTGTGGTACATCCAATACAGGCACTGGCGTTTTCAATGCATTGACTTGGTCTGCATAAAGAATGTTGCCTTTAATAATAACTTCCTCAATCTCAGCATTTGGGGCTTTTATATTGTTCTCTTGAGCTGCTAAGAATATGTTTATTAAGAACGTAAGTTGTAAAATTTGTTTCATTTATGCTTTCTTATTAAATAGCAATGATAATGAGAATCATTCTCATTTGCAATAATATAAGCAAAATACTATAACGCAAGTAAATAATGGAAATAATTGATGTTTTGTTTAATATAGTCGCATGGGTTCAGATCTTAAATTAAGCAAAGAAAATTTCACTGGCTTTTTGTCAGGCGATATACCGCTTCGTCACACTAACTCAAATGAACCCGATGTTATTCAATTAGATCAACTTGCTAATAGCATCCCTAAACTTTTACTAACAAACAAAATTAGATATGTAGTAGATAATTTAGATAAGAGTTTTTTTTCTCATGATCTTACTTCTCATTCTGAAGCGGAAATTAAACTCTTCAATGTGCAGTTCTCTTTTCTAGCCCACGCTTATGTGTGGGGTGATGAAAACCCGGCTACAGTGTTGCCCTCCTCCATTTCTGTACCATGGAAAAAGATCTCAGATCTATTAGGACGCCCACCAATCCTAAGTTATGGCAGTTATTGCTTAGATAACTGGCACAAAATAGTAGATGATGAAGAAATTTCTCTTGATAATGTTGCCTTAAATTACAACTTTTTGGCTGGCATTGATGAAGATTGGTTCGTAACTATCCATGTTTGCATAGAGGATGCGGCTCGTGAAGCTATTTTAGCTACTTTATCTATAGCTGATAGCTTTGCAGATGATTCAATAAATGAAGATTTATCTCAAAAATATCTAGAAGTCATAAGCACTTCTATGAAGAAGGTTAATGAGATATTTAAAAGGGTTCCTGAAAAGTGTGATCCATATGTCTACTACCACAGAGTGAGACCTTATATATTTGGGTGGAAAAACAACCCTGCCCTCCCTGATGGGCTCATATATGATGGGTGTTATGACAATCAGCCACAATTGTTCAGAGGGGAAACTGGCGCTCAAAGCTCCATCGTTCCCACTTTAGATGCTCTTTTTAATGTGGTTCATGAACGCGATGAGTTAAGAGAATATCTTGATGAAATGCGAACTTACATGCCGCCAGCGCACAGGCAAATCATTGAATACGTTGAAGAACACTCAACTTTAAAAAATTATGTGGATAGCAATGACACTTTAAAATCTTTGTATAACGAATGTATTAACGAAGTTACCATATTCAGAAGTCAGCACTTGCAATATGCCGCTGATTATATACACAGGCAAGACACTAAAAATACTAAGTTTGGCAGTGGTGGATCAGTAGTACGAGGCACAGGAGGCACTCCCTTCATGAAGTACTTAAAGAAACATCGCGATGAAACCGATTCATCTAAACTTAATTCGTAAATAAATCCCTTAGAGTTATTCGTAAAAAAGCTTTAAATATGCTTTTTTTTGTGCGATATTTTCAATACTTATTTTTTTTAATTACGGGGAAAATTAAAACATGTTTAAAAAAATCACCGCATTTATTTCGCTTGTTATTTTAGCCGCGTGTAGTAATGACCTAGGAAGCTCATATAATGAGACGCCTGCTGGTCCAACGCCTACACCCGTGCCAACGCCTGCGCCAACACCGGCGCCAACACCAGCTCCTACGCCAGCGCCTACGCCTGAGCCAACTCCGGAACCAACTCCAGAGCCAACTCCAGAGCCAACGCCTGAGCCAACACCGGAGCCTACACCAGCACCTGCACAGAATGCTTATTCTGATGACTTTGAAGGCTATGCCGATGCTGCCGATTTAGCACCTTGGACTAGATACGTTAATCAGTTCGATGCTAATGGTGGTTACACAGGTGGTTACGCTGCTGGTACTGCTACAAAAGACGGTCCTCAGATGACTGGTCTTGTAACTGATGATTCAGGAAGCAGTTTGAATACCTACAGTAACTATGATGATGGTGTTCATAATGGTGGAAACGTAGAAACAAACATATTCAGAGAGCATGGAGCTGATCAAGGCTACATTACTGCTGAAATGGTTGGCACATATAGAATGTCATTCAAAGCTAAAAATACAAATTGTGGTGGCGTGAATGGAGATAACCAGGCAACTGGTGGAACATGTCATGCATTTGTTAAGGTCATAAATTCTGGTGATTTCTCACAGATGTTGTTTGACAGAACTGAAACTACATCAACATCTGCTGATGCATTTACTGATATGGTTTTAGATTATGAAATCACAGAAGGCATGGTTGGTCATATCCTACAAACAGGATTCATGAACTATGCAGGTAACTATGCGCCAACAGGAATGTTGTATGATGATGTTGTAGTGGCTGAGTACACACCTACTCCAGCACCTACTCCAGAACCAACACCTGAGCCAACTCCAGCTCCATCTGCAAATTATGCTGAAGATGATTTCGAATCATATAGCATTGATGGAGATGAAACTCTTGCAGGCTGGAATATGTATGTAAACGTTTTCGCTAGAGGTGATGACGGAGCAACTGGTGACTATGCGTATGGCTATGGACCGTTTGATGCTCCAAATGCATCTCATCCAAATCAAAGCTCAGTATCAGCTATTCAAAATGATTCAGCTGAATTAGGAGCTGATAATGGCACTCAATACTTAAATGTATTCAGTAACTACGGTGATGAAGCACATGCAACAAATAACCTCGAGACAAATGTCTTCAGAGAGTACACAGTTGCAGAAGCTGATGTTGGCACAACATTTACGTATTCATTTATTGCCAAGAGACCAGCGGCTGATACAGGATGTGGATCTGCTAATGCTGATACAGGAGCAACTGCAAACTTGTGTCAAGCATTTATCAAGGTTCTAAACCCTGGTAATGGATATGCAGCAGAGCCTGGCGTTTACCTAGATACTTCTGGTGTTTCATTAACAGAATGGGAAGCACATTCCTTAACTGTTGATATTACAGCTGGTATGGTTGGATGGCCTTTACAGTTTGGCTATAGCTCAACTGGTGGTAACTACGCACCTACATCTGTTCTATATGACAACATGGTTGTTTCTCAAGACACAACTCCTGAGCCAGAGCCAGAGCCAGTAGCTACTGACTTATTTGTTTCAGAGTATGGTGAAGGTCCAAGTGGTACTTCAAGTTGGGGTAAATACTTGGAGATTGCTAACTTCACTGGAGCAGATGTAAGTTTAAACGGATACATTCTTGGTGGAATAACCAATGGTGGAGACGCTTATGAAAAATTTGTTTCATTCACAGCAGATGCAACTATAGCTAATGGTGATGTATGGGTCATTGGTAGAGCTGAATCAGGTGATGGATCACCAGAGGCTCTATACAGCCAAATTGACCAAGTCAATACAGACGTTACACATAACGGAGATGATGCATGGCATTTATTAGCAGGCACATCTGATAGTTATACATTGGTAGATGCTGCCATTGGAGATGCTGGTGATGATCCAGGTTCAGGCTTCACTGTTTGTGGAGATGGAACCACGGCAAATGTTACTTTAGTTAGAAAAGCTACTGTTACTGCTGGTGCCGATAGCTGGGCTACATCAGCAGGTACGGATGCGGATACATGCCAGTGGACAATAGTGTCACAAAGTGCGGATGCTCTTGATTATTCAACAGTTGGAAATCATACCTTTAGTCCAGCTGAATAATCGATTTTTTTAAATAATAAAACCCTCACTTCGGTGGGGGTTTTTTTTATTCAACTGTAATAGTAATTACTTCAGAATAGATAGGATCTTCATGAGGTATGTGCAAATAATTTCCCACTAATAATTGAAGTTTATAAGTACCAGGATCTAGTGTTAAAACTGTTTCTGTTTGACCTAACCCAAAATGTCTATGATTAAAATCAGCACGGATGGGTAATGACATATCAGCAGGTAATTCTGCATTAATTAATAGATGATGGTGTCCAGTATTTGGAAGTTTAATTCCAGCAGGCGCTACACCAAAATCAGATAAACCAAAAACAACCTTTACATCACCATTAAATTTATCTCCGTCGGTTGGTTCGATAAAATAGACTTCTGAAGCAGAAGTTAATGCACTTATTGTTGATAATGCTAGTAGTATTTTTTTCATAATGTCCCTTTTAATAAACTTTCTCCAATTAAGAATAGATCAATTCCATTAGATTTGTACATTTCTAATTCACTTTTCTTACCAAAACCAGATTCAGCAACTATATTAAAGCGGGCCAATTGGTCAGTATATTTATCTCTTATACCTAAACAATGAGTAATATCTGTCTTAAGCGTATGTAAGTTACGGTTGTTGATACCAATTACATCAAGCTCAACATCCGCAATCTTTGTTATTTCATCCTCATTATGAAATTCTAATAGCACATCCAGACCTTGTTCTTTTGCTATCTTTATAAATAAGTTTATTTCTCCTTTTGATAAAGCTTCACTTATCAATAAAATACAATCAGCGCCAATACTTTTGGCATGATAAATTTGCCATTCATCAATAATGAAATCTTTTTGAAGAATTTTAATATCTAAGCTTTCTTTGATTTGAGGTATATATTGATATTGACCAAGAAAATAATCCTCCTCTGTTAGAACAGACAAATTCCTAATGCCTGAAGATACATAATCATTTGCAAGACTAAGAAGATCAAAATCATCTTTAATTATTCCTGCTGAGGGAGATGCTTTCTTTATTTCTCCAATAATTTTATAAACATTAGAGCTCTCAAGCAGTGTTTGAAAAAACTTTGTTGGCTTTAAATCAAGACGATCATTTATTACGTAATGTTCTTTGAGGATATTTATCCTGTCTCTTTTTGTTTTTATTATTTGGTCTAACATTGCTAGTTGTGCTGTGTGAATTTGGCAAATTTATTTAGCAGTAGCAATGCCTTGCCAGAATGGATTGTTTTGATTGCTAATTCAATGCCCTCTGCCATAGTTCCTGTGATATTAGATATATACAGAGCAGCTCCAGCATTAAGAGCAACCATATCAAATCCAGCACCTCTTTTGCCATTTAATACTTCGACACCATAGAGATATGCTTCTTCGCTTGTATTTACCTGAATATCCTTAAGTGGGTATATGGATAACCCAAACTCTCTTGGATCAATATCATAGGTGGTAATTTGATTATTTCTTAATTCATGCACATGTGTAACGTCGGTAATGGACAGCTCATCAATGCCATCCTTAGATGTAACGACCATTGCCTGTTTTAGCCCTTTGTTTTGCAGCACCTGAATCATTGCTTCATTTAAATCTTTGTTAGATGTGCCAATAATCTGGTAATCAGGTTTTGCAGGGTTTGCTAGAGGGCCTACGACATTGAATATTGTTCTTACCCCAATTTTCTTTCTTGCAGAAGCTACATTCTTTAGATCTTGATGATATTTAGGTGCAAATAAGAATGTAATGCCTAGTTGAGAAAGGCAATTTTCTGCTGAATCAGTGCTATTAGTTAAATTAACGCCTGCCCTTTCAAGAAAATCAGCGCTGCCTGATTGGGATGTAACAGATTTATTGCCATGCTTAACAACTCGACCTCCAGCTGCACACACAACGAATGCAGAAAGTGTAGAGCAATTAAAGATATTTAAACCAGAGCCACCTGTGCCGCAAGTATCAATAAAATCTGTATGATTAAGATCGATAGGTTGGACTCTTTTTTCTAGAACACTAACCAAACAGCTTAGGAGATTATAACTGATGCCATGTTTATTTATTATGGTTAAAGCATCAACTATTTCTTCTTCAGGTGCATCGCCACTTACTAGATGATCTAAGTAAAATTTTAATTCCTCTCTGTTTGGATCAGAACTATCTAATATATCTAATAAAGTCATCTATTTAATGTTGTGAATAAAATTACTAACTAACTTTGACCCTTGGTCTGTGAATATGGACTCTGGATGAAATTGTAGACCACATAGAGGGTAGTTATTGTGTTGGATTGCCATGATTGTATTTTCCTCACTGTTCTTAATCCAACCTGTTACTTCAAAATCATTTGAAAGAGTTTTACGATCAATGACAAGGCTGTGATATCTCATGACATGATATGGATCCTTAATATGCTCAAAGAGACCATTTTTATTATGAGAAACCATTGATGTTTTTCCGTGCTTGATAATATTGCATTTAACAATTTCTGCACCAAAAGCCTCACCTATGCATTGATGTCCTAAACAAATTCCTAGAATGGGGGTGGTTTTATAAAAATGCTTGATTAATTCCATTGATATGCCAGCATTTTTAGGGTTTGATGGCCCCGGTCCTATGACAAAAGCATCATAAGCATTTGCAGTCAAGACTTCTATTGAGGTTTTATCATTACGAACAACATCAACAACTAAATCAAAAGAACGTAATTGGTGCTCTAGGTTATAGGTAAAAGAGTCATAATTATCTATTAAGCAAATCTTCATTCGTACTTCAAAGCCTCTTTAAATACTGCTAGCTTAGCTTCTGTTTCTAGCCACTCACTTGATCCAACAGAATCGTAGACAATGCCAGCTCCAACACCAACTTTGACAGACGTGTCATTGTGTAAAGCAGTTCTGATGACAATAGCTGTGTCCATAGTTTGGTTGTAGCCAATGTACCCAACAGCACCACCATAAACTCCTCTAGCCCTGTTTTCCTGTTCAGCAAGTATCTCCATTGCCCTTATCTTTGGCGCCCCACTTAAAGTGCCTGCTGGCAATGCAGCTTTCATACAATCAATAGCTGTTGATTCATCTTTTTTCTGGCCTATTACGTTTGATGTCATATGCATCACATGTGAATATTTTTCAACAATCATCATTTCATCAACATTAACACTACCAACAGTTGAAACTTTTGATAAATCATTCCTGGCTAAGTCAACCAGCATCATATGTTCAGCTTTTTCTTTATCATCTTCTATTAGATCGATTTTATTTAATAAATCTTCGGAGCTATTGATTCCTCTCTTTCTTGTTCCAGCAATTGGTCTTATAGTTACTTTCCCTTGTTTTGATTGAACTAAAATTTCTGGAGAAGCACCAATAATGTTAAAGTCCCCTAGATTCATAAAATACATGTATGGTGATGGATTAATAAGCCTTAGGGCTCGATATAATGTAAAAGGATCATAATTTCCTTCAAATGTTACTTCTTTAGATAAGACAGCCTGCATGATCTCGCCGTCAGCAATTTGTTGTTTTATATATTCAACCTGTTCAATAAATGTTTTTTTATCTACATTGGAAGTGCCATCAATAGTCTCTTTTGATTTTCTGATATTGTGCTTTACCGATGGTTGCAATGAAAAAATAGCATTTTTAATTTCAGAGATACGACGTTTAGCATTGGTGAATGATTGTTCATTGATTTCGCTCTGATTGCATACGATAACGAAAGAACCTTTGTAGTTATCAAAGATAACAAGTTCATTAGCTTCACAAAGACTTATATAAGGGATATCTGAACTTTTCAATTTAAGTTTTGGTTCAACAAATTTAAATGACTCATAAGAAAAATACCCAATTAATCCTCCAAGAAAATCCGGAAGATCATCAATTTGAGGCGAACTAAATTTAGAAGTTAGCTCATCAATGTAATCGTATGGATTAACAACTCTTTTTACATCATTATTGTCTTTTGCAGAAATATGTACCTCACCATCAAAAAAATCATAACGTTTTGAACATGCTAAGGTCATAATTGAATATCTACCTTTGGTTTCATGACTTTTAGCAGATTCAAATAAAAAAGTATTTTTTTGGTTATAGAAATTTGAAAATACATATAGTGGACTAATTAAATCAGCAACAAACTCTTCATAGACAGGAATGTGTGTATAGCCTTTGTCTTTATAACTTAAGAATTCACTTAAATTCATGCCTTTATTTCCTTAATTATTGGAGAAATATAATTTTCTAATGTGGTTATTGGGTTTGACTTAGATAAGATATCAACAATTGAACTACCAATCACGATACCGTCAGTAAAGTTTTTAAACTGTTTCACATGCTCTGTTGTTTTTATCCCAAAACCAGTTACAAGAGGAACATTAATCTGATTGCGTATGGCCTTCAGGTTCTCTGTAATTTCTGCATAGTTTAAATTTCCTGAACCTGTAACTCCTCGTTGAGTAATGTAATAAACCATTGCTGGTTCATTTGCTAAACAATTTGTAATAGTTTGGTCGGTGCTTGTAGGTGCTAAGAGCTGCACAAATTCAAGATTATTATTTTTTATAATTTCAATCATTTCATGTTCAACATAAGGCATATCAACTATTAACAAACCGTCAAAACCTGCATTTTTAGCGTTCTGACAAAATGACTCTTGATCTGGGTTGATGAAAGAGTTTGTATAGCCCATGGCGATAAGTGGAATATTAAATTTAGACTTAAACTCTTTTACATCATCCAATAAATCACTGATATTAAAATTATCTTCTAAAACCTTATGATGAGCATTTTCAATAATTTTTCCTTCAGCAATTGGGTCAGTAAAAGGGATTCCTATTTCAATAACATCTGAATTCAGTTCAGCTAACAAAGTTAGAGCTTCTTTAAAGGTATCTCGATTTGGGTAATGAGCAACTATGTAAGGAACGAATCCTGTGGCTTTGTTTGTTTTAATATTTTCAAATGTTCTATTTATCATTGTTCATTACCGAATAAAGATCTTTATCACCGCGTCCTGACATATTCACCACAATATTCAGATCAGTAGACAGAGTTTTAACTTTTTCTAAATAGGCAAGTGCATGTGCTGTTTCAAGAGCTGGTATAATCCCTTCTTTTCTGGATACAAGATAGAATGCATCCAATGCTTCTTGGTCATAGATTTTTACATATTCAGCTCTTTTAATATCAGCTAAGTGCGCATGTTCTGGACCAACACCAGGATAGTCAAGCCCTGCTGAGATCGAATTCGTTTCTAAAATATCGCCAGTATTTGTTTGTAGAATTTTTGTTTTAGCACCATGCAAAACACCTTGAGAACCATCATTAATAGATGCACCACCCACGTCTATAGATGAATTACCTCCAGCCTCAACACCAATTAATGCAACATCCTTATCTTCTATAAATGGGTGAAATACCCCCATGGCATTTGACCCCCCACCTACACAAGCAACTATGATGTCTGGTAGTTTATTTAACTGTTGTAAAGCTTGATGTTTTAATTCTTTACCACTAATGGCATTAAAGTCTCTAACTATTGTAGGGTAAGGATGAGGCCCAGTAACACTGCCAATAATGTAATGAGTATCATCTACATTGGTCACCCAATCTCTAATTGATTCATTCAGAGCATCTTTAAGTGTTGCCGTGCCAGAAGTTACAGGAATAACTTCTGCGCCCAATGTTTTGATTTTAAATACATTTAATTCTTGTCTTTCGATATCAGTCTGGCCCATGAAGATGACACAATCTAAATTAAGCTTTGCACAAATTGTTGCTGTCGCTACACCATGTTGGCCTGCACCAGTTTCAGCAATAATTCTTTTTTTACCAAGCTTTTTAGCTAATAGTGCCTGTCCAACAGTGTTATTGATCTTGTGAGCGCCAGTATGATTTAAATCCTCTCTTTTAAACCAAATTTTTGGTCCACCGTAATACTCAGTTAGGCTTTGAGCAAAATACAATGGTGATGGCCTACCAACATAGTTAACATAAATGTCCTTTAATTCACTCTTAAATTCATCAGTATCTTTTATTTTTGCATAAAGATGATCAAGCTCTTCACATGCATGAGAAAGTGTTTCAGGGATAAATGTTCCACCGTATTTGCCAAAATAACCTTTATTCATAATAATGCCTTAGCTGTTCAATTAATTTAGTGTCTTTAATGCCAGGCGCAATCTCTAATTTAGAATTTAAATCTACACCCCATACACCCATCTCTTTAAGAGTAGGTATATCTTCAATAGATAAACCACCGGCGATCATAAGATTTGATAAATCAATATTATCTAAATTACTCCAATCAAACTTTTTGCCAGTACCTCCGAGAGCTGAATCCATATTGTCGATCAAGTATTTAATGTTTTTTGTGTTATTAATATTGTGATCGGATAAATGTTTCAATTCTGTAACAGAAATTGGTTTAAAAATTGAGTAACTTTGATAATTTTCATAATTTTTGCCATAAAACTGCAAAATAATATCGTCATCAAAATTATTTTTGATATCAGACAATGACACTTGATCATCAATTAATATTACTGACTTGCTTGCAATCTTATATTTCTTAATGACCTTGCTTGTCCACTGGATATCAACAAACCTTTTACTTACTTTTAATAAATTAAAACCCAAATAATCTATACCAGCATCAATGCATGCTTCAATATCATTTTCTCGGGTTAACCCGCAGATTTTAATTTTCATGATTTAATTTAGGATTGCGGGTCTTTCTCTAAATCAGGTGATCTACCTCGCCAACCTGCTTTATCGAATATTCTTAAATAGACTAATTGATCATGATCACTTTCGTTAACGACTTTCACATAGTCGCCCTCTTCTGCGAGAATGACATCCCCTGCTGAAAGCGCATATTCATCTTTATGCATAATTCCATGTGATGGATCAGTCCCATGCCCATCAGCTGTGTTGTTGTACTCAACAACCTCCATAATGCCACGGCCAGATATGACTACAAACACAACCTCACTTTCCATGAGTCTGTGCCCAAAAGTTGATTTAGAAGGTTCAATAATTGTTTTACTAGCAATTAGCTTTGTTAATAGATCATTTGTCCATACGGTGTAGTTGTCCTCTTTCTTCTCAGGGACACCGCCAACTCTAAAATTTACATATTTCTTAGCCATGGGTTTATATCCTAGGGTTAAATGAAAAATTAATCAACGCCATATTTCAGGTCGCGATAGATGCCCTGTCATTGTTGTTATAACTTGCTTGAGTGCTTTGTCAGTTCTAATCATAACTTTCATTTCGGTAAGTTTATTTTTATCATTCCACTTAAACATATCGATACCATTGATATGAACACCATCAATCTCACATTCAAATTCTAATATGGCTTGATTGTCGTTTCTTATATCAGTTACGTATTTGAAGCTTGAAGTTAAGAATGTTTCATGAGCTGCCATAAGATAGATGAAGCCCATATATTTATCTTTGCTTTTAAAAACAGCAGGAGAAAAGAATTCAAAATCATCGGCAAGCAAATCATATAGCATTGATGGGTTATTTGATGTTAGCGACTCATGCCAAACGGCGACCGGATTACTATTTTGCATATTCTTCAACCTCCCTCCATACTCTTGCAAGATTGCCTCCAAGAATTAATTGAATATCACTTGTAGAATAACCTCTTTTTTGAAGTTCTTGTATCAAATTAGGGTATGTAGAAGCATTTTTTAATCCAGTTGGTAATGTATCTCCAACTCCATCATAATCAGAGCCAATTCCAACATGCCTAATGCTAGTTAAGGAAACGACACGATCAATGTGATCAACTACATCAACTACATCAGCAAATATATATTCTTCAGAATCATCTTTGGCTTTGTTGTCATTAATAAGAAAATTAGAACCAAAATTTATTTGTACAACGCCACCATTTTTAGCAATAGTCTTAACCATTTCATCAGACATGTTTCTTTCCCAACCCGGAGTAAAATGTCTTAGTGAAGAATGGCTTGCTATTACGGGAGCCCTTGATAGATCGATTGTTTGGTAAAAAGCGTCATCTGATACATGGGAAACATCAATCATCATTCCTACTTTATTCATTTCTTCTATGAGTGCTTGGCCAAATGGACTTAATCCTCCCCATTGTTTATTTTCATCATATGATGAATCAGATATATGGTTGCTTAGAGAATGTGTGAGAGTTATATATCTTATGCCTTTATCATGAAAGTATTGTACATTCTCCAATTTTCCCTCTAGTGGCGAGCCATTTTCCATGCCATAGGCTATACCAATCAAATTTTGTCCTGGTAAATTTCCTAAATAAATGGATGTATCAACTTTAAAAAAATAGTCAGAGTTAGATTCAATTATATTATCCATTAAATCTATCATTTCATTTGCAAAATCAAAGCTTGTTCCTTCTGCTTCTAATCTTGCTGGAACGTAGATAGAGAAAAAGGGTAAATTTAAACCACCAGCAACTGCCTTGGGATAATCAAAGTCAAAATCTGTTTCTCCAGAAATATCATCCAATTCTATATTTTGATACTTTTGAGCAACAAGCCTTATAGGTGTGTCTATATGAGTGTCAATAATTAAAGCATTTTGAGCTAATTGATCTGGTGTGAGATTATTGTCATTTGAACAGCTTGATATTGTTATCAACAATACAAGTCGAGTATATTTATTTATATCTTCCGCCTGCAATTTTATTACCTATCCACTTTATTGCGCTCGTTGGAAAGAATCTAAGGACGCTTATTAAAAACCTATTTAAATTTCCGGGTATAACGATTTCTTTATTTTTATACATTCCATCAATCCCCTCTTGAGCAACTTGATCAGCAGATAGCTTCATGAAAGATGGAACTTTATCCATTCTATCTTGTGTCCCACTCATTGTATGAAATTCAGTTACAGTAAATCCCGGACATAACGCTGTACTGTAAATATTATTTTTGTTGTAAGCACCATTTAAAGCTTCTACAAATCTATTCATAAATGTTTTTACTGGTCCATAAAGAATGGCAAACTCTGTAGATGGTGGTGAAAATCCAGCCATAGAACTAACAACCATAATATGGCCGCCTCCTCTGGACATAAGATCTTTAATATATAGTTTTGACTGCATAATAACAGAAAGACCGAGCACTCTGAGACAATCTTCTTCTTCCTGTAACGTGGCTTCTTCAAGTCTAGTATTTATTTGATAACCAGCATTCAGAATTAATGTTGATATGTCTAAATTCATACTCTTACCATAATCATATATTTCTTGAGGCGCGTCTGGAGATGCTAAATCGGATTTAAGATAATGCACACGCACTTGAAATTTATTTTCTATATCTGATTTTAAATTTTGCAATCTGTCTTCACGTCTAGCGACAAGAAAAAGATCATAACCCTTTTCTGCCAATTGATAAGCAATTGATTTTCCAATTCCAGCAGTTGGTCCTGTAATTAAAGCTGTACTCATAACATCTCATTATAAATCATTAGTATATTTATTATTATTAATTTAGCTATTCATAAAATTGTATATAAAGTAATCAGATTGTATATTTTTTAATCAAATGACTTTTTTTATAAAATATAAATTTTAATTTTTTTAATTTTTTTTTAATTTTATATTACCATTTATAAAGGGTTTCAAAGGATATGAAAAAAAAGTATAGTTTTTTTGACCATTATGCTTGCATAAATAAGTTAGACATTTTAAATTAGATATTACCTAGAGATAACCAGATCGGAAAGGGAACTGCAGAACCCAGAACGAGAAAGTTACTCAGGAAGAGACCAGAAAGGTGAAAGTTCAAGGTAGCTTAGCATGCAAAAAAGCAAACTTGACCACCGAGAGTAAAAGAGATCTTACTCAAGGATGCAGAAGGTAATCTCACTCCTGACACCTACTGATCTCGATTTTAAAAAAACTGAGCTTGCTCAGTTTTTTTTTGTCTTAAAAAACTTACGCTTGCACAATGAAAATATTCTACTTAGGTCCAGAAGGCACAAACTCAGATCTTGCTAGTAGAGCAATCTTTGATGAATCCTTTTCGTTTGTCCCAACAAATTCAATTGAAGATATCTTTGAAAAAGTTGCTCTAAGTCATTCATATTATGGTGTTATACCTTTTGAGAATTCTTATCAAGGAGTAATCAATTCATCACTGAACAGCCTTATCGATTATGATCTTAAAATAACTAAAGAATATAATTTTGCCATATCTCATCATCTTTGTTCATCTAATGAGTTAACTGAATATAACCAAATTAGAAAAATAGTTTCCCATGCACAGGTCTTTGGGCAATGTAATAACTGGCTGAGAGAAAATATCCCAAATGCAGAGAGAGTTGTTGTTGCTAGTACAGGAGAAGCGGCAAGAATGGCTAAAGAAGATAAAGATATTTGTTGTATTGCAAATTCCTATGCCATAGATCTTTTGCAGCTAAATATCCATGCAAACAATATTCAGGATAGGTCAGATAATAAAACAAGGTTTCTAGTTATTGGCAAAATGATTGAGGTAGCTGGAGAAAAGAACAAAACATCGATAATGATTAATATTAACGATAAGCCTGGTTCTTTACTGAAGATCTTACAGCCTTTTGCTGATCTCGGTATTAATATGACAAGGATAGAGACAAGACCATCTAGAAATAATATTTTTCATCACACTTTTTTCATTGATTTTGAAGGTTACTATGAAGAAGACATCAGTCAGAAGCTTTTAGAGCAATTGGAATCTATTTCAGAAGAACTCAGAGTTATAGGATCATATCCTGTTCTAAAATAACCCCATCTAAGTGATTAATTAAAATCTTATCAATACTATCTAATACTGGTTTATCAATCAGATGTGACATTTTTTGTACTTCTATAAATGTATTATTGACTATAAGCTCAGAAGTTCTTTTGCCTTCTTCAAATGGAATTAATGGATCAATTGTTCCATGAATAATTAATGTTGGAACCGTAATGTTTTTTAATTCATTGTAACGGTCTTTATCAGCTAATATTGCCTGGAGCTGTCGGGAAAACCCAGACTTGCTTTTTCCTCTTTTAATATTTGCTAATGCAGATTCTGCAAATTCCTCTCTGTTTATCACAACACCCTCGGTACCAAGAATTTCATAGATTCTAATTGCTCTATTTATTCTCTTTTCTTCAGATAGCTCTTTATAAGAACTGTCTGTTATTAAACGTCTAAGTTCGCCTTTTGGTGCTGTTGAAACATCCGGTGATTTTGCCATTGATGCTATTTGAGTAAATGTTATGACACGTTCCTGATGGTCGGCAACCAATCTTTGTGAGATCATTCCGCCCATGGATATACCCAGTACATGAAAATTTTTAATTTGAAGATGGTCCATTACTGCAATGCCATCATTAGCCATGTCCTCAAGAGAGTATATTGAACGCATTGGTAAATTTAGATAGAACTTAATGTAATTCCATATAAAAGGCGGTCTACCCTTCTCATCAAAGTTGTCAGATAAACCTGCGTCTCTATTATCAAAGACAATAGGTCGATAACCATTTTTTTGAAGCAAAGATATAAGCTCGTCAGGCCAATAGGTTAATTGAGCACCTAATCCTTGGATCATCAAGACAGGAGTTCCTTCTTTCGGCCCATGGTCAAGATAGAAAATATTTACATTCTCATTCTCAGCATAGCCCTCGTCTTGTGAAAACAGAGAAAACGATAATAAAACTAACAGAACTGTTCTTAATGGCACCCAACTCATAGATTTATTATTTTATATAAATTATGAATAGAATCTACGCCAAAGATTTATACCAAACATTAGTGATAATAACCAAGCAGCTAACTCTACATAGTTTGGATTTGAGTTGTATCCAAAAAATCCTTTAGCAAACTCACCTATATAGCCTTTGTCATGTAATGGATGATAATAAACATTTTTAGCCTCATCATATTTGTACAATATATCTTCTTCAGGTTTTTCTTCAGTCGGTTTCAAAATATCCCATGGTCGAGCTATATTCTCTTTTTGAATATAACCTGACTTTTCAAGATACTCCTCTCCCTCATGAGTTCCATATGCAATCATCCCTGATGCTAAAAATACCAGCAACAAGGTTGTGCCTTTAAAAAAGGGTCTAAGATTGATTCTTTTCCCTAAGATTACAATTAAATAGCCAATATAAATTGCTAAGGCTGCACCAAGAACAAATCCAGTGATTGAAAAGCCATCGCCTCTATCCTGAGCTAAAAGCATAACCACTGTTTCGAAACCTTCTCTAAGAATTGAGAAAAATACAACCCAAAAAACACCCCAAGACGACATTTTCAATGCTGTTTCAGTTTTTGATTCGAGATCTTTTCTATCGGAAACATGCTTTGATAGCCAAAACACAACATACCATATCAATGCAGCGGCTGCGTACATGAACAGCGCTTCAAATAACTTTTCATACCGAGTATCACCCGCAATAGATTTTAGATATACGACTAAAAATGCTACGCCTATACTTGCAGCAACAGATGCTCCAACACCCAGCCATAGCTTGTTAATAGCTTCAGTAAGGTTGGATCTTGATAAGAAACTGTAGATTATTCCTACTATTAAACATGCCTCAAGGCACTCACGAAATACGATTATAAATTCATTCACGGCTCTATATTAATGAGAATGATTCTCATTTACAAGCATAAAGAATAATTAATCTAAGTTAATTACAACACCAGGTAGTGGGGTTTGAAAATTAACAGATGGATTAGCATTGTTAAGCTCTAAAATTATTTCTAAAGGCTCGTACGTAGGTTCTTGTACAAAAAAAATACCACCCCAATGCATACCAATAGTTAATTCAGCATTTAATGTTTTAGCTAATTCAAATGCTTCTATTGGATCCACATGATATTCAGCCTCTATTTCACGTGGCGAATACGAACCTATGGGTAAAAAAGCAATATCAAATCTTCCTAATTTGGTACTAAAATCTTGAAAGACATCATCGACAGCCGTATCACCAATATGGATGATGCTCTTTGTTTTGTGTTTAATATGCCACCCACCCCATAAGCTCCTTTTCCTGTCAAACAGGCTTCTAGCTGACCAATGGTTTGAGGGAGTAAAGGTAAAGGTTGTATCATCAAAATATTTTGATTCCCACCAGCCATACTCATTAACGTTTAATATTGAATTGGATAATAATAGTTTTTTATCACCTTTTGGGACGTTGAACACTGTAAGTGGATTAAGCTGTGAAAGCTTAATTAAAGAGTTGATATCTAAATGATCATAATGATTATGAGAGATAAATACATAATCTATCTTAGGTAAATTATTGATATCTATTGTTGGTGGAATATTTCTTTTTGGGCCGATAAAAGTAAATGGTGATGCTCTTTCTGAGAATATAGGATCAAAAAGAAAAGTTGTTCCATCAATATCTATTAAAATAGTGGCCTGCCCTATCCAGGTGAAGTAATTTGTTCTTTGTTCTAGATCTTCAGTTATTGATTGGTATTGAATGATTTCATTATCAGGCTTTACCCTTAATGTATTTAATCCTGATCTAAAGAAAATAAGGATATAAATAATAAACAAGCTCAATAAGAGAACTAAAGAAATTGTAATTTTTGTTTGAAGCTTCAAAGAATTATTGAACTAAAAGAAAGAAATAAATGAGCGACCCTAAAAGGGCGTAATAAAAGAATGCGAAGAGTTCATAATTGAAGTCCATTGTTTCTACATCATGAAACATCTGGTCTCTAACATTTTTGCTAAATATAAATGGAATTGCAACAATCATAAGGATGCCAAATAAGAACGTTAAAATATAAATCTGATTTAAGATTGAATAAACAACCACTATAGCACCAAGAAATATTTCAATAGATGACATGAAAATAACCAGCTGGCGTTTTTTGATTAGAGATATTGAATTTATTGCAAAATAGAGACACAACAAAGCTACTGCTAGAAAATATGTGGTAGCTATAGATATCATGAAAAAAGGTGCGGCAAGCCGCACCTAATAATTTTTAGTTAAAGACTAATCTGCCGATTAACTCAACACTAACAATCTCACGTATATCCTCATAACCTTGAGATAATGCTGTGCCGTCATCTTCAGAAATTATCTCTCGATACTTTTCTTGAAACATAGCAATTTGCTCATCTGACCAAGGCCCTTTATTAGCCCAGCTTGGATAATTCATAGCTAAATAAACAGTTGATCCGTCATTACCAACGTATACATTGTATCCAGATATAATGCCCATCTCTTCTTGAATTTTAGCTGCTGCTACCCAAGTTTTTTCTATTCCGTCAAGATATTGTTGTAAAAAGTTGGTTTTCACCTTGACAGTTGTTAACTCAATAACACCATCCGCTAATTCTCGACTTGGCTCCTCTTCTTGCGAAAAAGACATAAATGAAAAAGTAATTAAAGTAAGTAAAAAATATTTCATAAAATACTCCTAGTGAAGATAATATCGTAAATATTTAAAGGTTTGTTAACTATGGAAGAATTTATGTGTCCTGATACCAAAAGATGGCATCCCCAAGGGGATTCGAACCCCTGTTGCCGGGATGAAAACCCGGTGTCCTAGGCCTCTAGACGATGGGGACACATTGGTAATTATAGTAATAAAAAATTAATTTTAAAGTTATTTCTTGTTTAAGTTCTTATCAATGGCAGATAAAAATCCTCTCATGAAGTTTACTTCCATTTCATCTAATCCAATTCGTGTAAAAAGTCTTTTTATACGTGCTCCTATTTGTCTTGGATTTCCTTTATTGAAAACTTCTACCTGCTCTGCAATATCAATAAAATGCTCAACCAATCTATTTACATGATTACTACTAGCAGTCGGTACATCCCATGTACCTGAATTTTCTTTAATAGTTTCAAGATGCATATCCATATATAGCTGGTAACACACAATTTGTACTGACATGGCAAGATTTAATACTGGATAATCATTGTTCGCTGGTATGTGAATATGTAAATTACATCTTTGTAGCTCGTCATTAGTTAACCCCCTATCTTCTCTTCCAAACATAATTGCAACCTTATTTTTTTTAGTAGCTGCATCAATAATTTTCGGAGAAGCAATATTAAGAGCTTCATTGGGCCAAGGGACTTTTCTTTGCCTCGACGATGTTGCGATAACCAACTGTTGATCTTCTAATGCTTCATCAATAGTTTTTACAACCTCAATTTTTTCAATTAGATCAGCTGCATTAGCTGCAAGTGCAGTCACCTCATCTGAAGGAAAATGTTTTGGGTTGACCAAACATAGTTTTGAAAAATTCATAGTTTTCATTGCTCTAAGAGCTGAGCCTATGTTCCCTGGATTAGTTGTCTCAATAAGAATTATTTTGACTTGTGTATTTAAACTCATAATATAGTCACTATGTCATTGCCTCCAATTTTAAACAGAGCCTTAAAAGCAGCTTATGAAGGTGCAAATGAAATAATACACTTTAGTAAGCAAATTGATAATTTAAAAATTATTGATAAGGGAGATAATGATTTCACTACCAACCTTGATAAATACGCAGAAATAAAAGTATTTGATTATTTAAAACAATACTACCCAAACTTTGGTTATTTTGGTGAAGAAAGTCCAGATGGGTCTATCGAAGAAAAAGAGTTAACCTGGATCCTTGATCCGCTTGATGGTACCAGAAATTTCATCCATGGCTATCCACACTATGCACTATCACTTGCATGCTATGGTGAAGGTAAGGTTATCTGCGGCGTAATTATAGATCCTGTGAGAAATGAAGTGTTTTGCGCTGGAGAAGGTACAGGTGCACTATTAAATAATAAAAGAATTAGATGTAGTAAAAAGACTTCACTAAACAATGCTTTCTTATCAAATGTGGGTCACAAGAATGAAGACCAAAATTACACATACAATATTTTAAATACTTTTAAATCTCTGAACTCTTTTGACGTAACTGTTAGAAGATCTGGATGTACAGCACTAGATATAGCTTATTGTGCAGCTGGTCGGTTGGATGGTTTTTGGGGTCATGGGTTGCAAAAATGGGATAGAATGGCAGGCCTATTTATTGCGCAATCTGCAGGGTGTTTAATAGGTGATTTTTCAGGTAAACCTGATACCTATGATTCAGACCACATGATTGTTAGTTCACCAAAATGTTTTAAAAATCTTAATAAATGTGTGGCCGACGGATATCAGTCTAAAGAGTAAGACTCTTCTGGCTCATTCTTAACTACTTCCATGTCTTTCTTTGTTAGATTTGTACTGAGAAGAACCCTAACAACAATATAAATAGAAGAATACGAACCAACAATAACACCAACAGCAAGAGCTAAACTAAAGTTCTTGAGCGCTTCACCTCCGGCAACCAATAAAGCTACCAAGACAAGCAATGTTGTAAATGATGTGATAATGGTTCTTGCAAAAACTTGGTTTAACGACTCATTGATTAATACCTCAGTACTTCCTTTTTTATTCTCATCCATAAAATTTTCTCTTATACGGTCTGAGACAACAATTGAGTCATTAAGCGAATAACCAACTATAGCTAGTAACGCGGCAAGGACTGATAAATCAAAAACTAGATTAAAAACTGAGAAAATACCCAAGATAATTAATACATCATGGAATAGCGCAGCTATGGCGCCGTAACCAAATTTAATCTGGAATCTAAAAATGATGTAGACAAGGATTACCAACATAGCAACCAATATTGCAATGCCCCCTTTATCTCTTAGCTCCTCCCCAATTTGTGGAAAAATTGTTTCAGATTTCTCAACTGTGCCTAAATAATTGTCGCTTTCTAACTGATTAATAACGGTATCAGCATTTATGGATAACTCTTCATCACTCTGAAACTTAATTAAAACATTTTCATCAGAGCCATAATTCAAAACAACAAAGTTTGCATTTTCAATTTTAGATATACTCTGTCTTATTCTTTCTAAATCTGCTTTCTGCTCATATTTAAGTTCAAGAGACACACCGCCTGTGAAATCCAGACCTAGTGTTAGACCCTTAAAAGACAGTGAGATTAAAGTTATAACCAACAGTACAGATGAAATTGCTATTCCATATAAATTAGTCTTAACAAACGGAATATTCATCATACTTTTAGCTCCTTGATGTCTCTATATCCATAGATAAAGTTAACTAGTGATCTAGTAACTAGTATTGCTGTAAAGATGGAGGTGATGATCCCTATGCTAAGTGTAATCGCAAAACCTTTTATAGGACCAGTACCTATTGCATAAAGAATAAGTGCCACTAAAAGTGTGGTGATATTTGCATCCATAATGGTGCTAAACGCTTTAGCAAATCCATTTTTAATAGCGCTTTGAGGATTTATATTATTTTTTAACTCCTCAGAAATTCTGGCAAAAATAAGAACATTAGCATCAACTGCCATACCAACAGTTAAAACAATTCCTGCTATACCTGGTAAGGTAAGAGTTGCACCCACCATCGACATAACGGCAGTTACTAACACTAAGTTGGTAATTAGTGCGAAATTTGCAGAAAGTCCAAAAAGCCTGTATCGAATAAGCATGAAGATGAAAACTAGAAGAAAACCTATTAAAACTGAATTAACGCCCTTTTCAATATTTTCTTGTCCTAGAGTTGGCCCAATTGTTTGTTCTTCAACAAATTTCATTGGTGCTGCCAATGCTCCAGCCCGCAATAGGAGAGCTAGTTCACTTGCAGCAGATGAATTTCCAAGACCTGTGATTCTAAAGCTTGTACCAAGCACATCTTGAATTGTTGCATTACTAATGATGCTTTTTTCGATAAAGGACTCTTGGATCACATTATTTTCATCATCAAAGAATGTTTTAGTCTTCTCTTCTACTAAGACTACTCCTAACCTTCTTCCAATGTTATCTCTTGTTGCATTTTGCATAGCCCTTCCACCATCAATATCAAGACTTATATTCACTTGTGACCCACCATTCTCATCGAAACCACTTTGAGCATTGGTTACATTATCACCCGTCAAAACAACTACCTTTTCTAAAAATGCTGAACGACCAGGTTGATCCTTATATTGGAATTTATCTTTTCGTAGAAATGAGTCTGAAGTTTTTGCCTCTAATCTAAATTCTAAGTTAGCTGTTTTACCAATAATCTTTTTTGCAGATGCTGAATCTTGTACCCCAGGAAGCTCTACCACAATTCTGCCCTTTCCTTCTCTTTGTACTATTGGTTCAGACACTCCGAGTTCGTTTACCCTATTTCTTAGAGCAACCAAATTTTGCTCGACAGCATAGTCAACTATTTCAGAAAGGTAGTTTTGAGTGTACTCAAGGTTTAAATTATTACCTTCCTGAATGATTGTGTACTTGCTTCCTGATGTCGTAAAGTTGTTTTGTTCTAGATAATCTCGTGCTGATCTTAAGTTTTCTATATTTCTAAAGACAAGCACTATTCCTGCTGTGTTGCTTGTGTATGACGAATTAATATTTCTTTTAAGAAACTCTTCGACCAATGAGGCACCCTCAGAGGAAAGTCTCTCTGACGAATATCTATCAGTATCAACTTCTAAAAGAAAATGAATGCCACCAGCCAAATCTAAACCGAGATTGATAGGTTTGCCACCAAGAGATCTAAGCCATTCTGGTGTAGATGGTTCAGAGCTCATGGCTATAATAAAATCCCCTTCTGAGTAATTTGCAAGTAATCTTCTCCCTGCCAATTGATCTGAAACATCATCAAATATAATCTTAAGAGAGTTCTCTTCAACAGCTATTTCATCAAAAGTTATATTTTCAGCATTCAAAACTTCTTCTATTTCATAATTAATATTTTTATTTAGAAGCCTTGAAGAGTCGCCAAAGGCTATTTGTAATGATGGTTTTGTTGGATAGAAGTTTGGCAGAGCATAGATAATTCCTAACAGAACTACTGTATAAATTAAAAATATTTGCCAAATCTTAAATCTATTCACTGTGTTTCGATGCTATTTATTGTGCCTTTAGGTAATTGAGAAGAAATAAATTCTTTCTGCATATTCACAGATACAGTCTCATTAAGCTTAATGCTTACAAATCTATCAGATACTGTTTCGACTCTTCCAACAAGTCCTGATGAAGTCATCACCTCATCGCCTTTTTGCAAAGAGGCAACAAGTGTTTCATGGTCTTTTCTTCTTTTTTGTTGTGGTCTGATGGTTACAAAATAAACGAATAAAAAAAATGCTAAAAGCATAAAAAATGGAATAAATGTTGGTTCTGCCGGTGTATCCATAAAATCTCCTAAAGTTCTGGCTTTTTCAAGCTCCTCATATCGTAAAAGGAATCAACAAATTCTTCAAATTTATTTTCCTCTAATGACTTACGTATATTGCTCATTAACGTGTGAAAATGGGATAAATTACAAATGCTCATCAATGTGCTGGCTAAAATCTCATTGCACTTATCTAGATGGTGTAGATACCCACGAGAAAAATTCTTACATGTGTAGCAATCGCAGGACTCATCTAATGGTAAAGTGCTATTTTTATGTTCTGCATTTCTTATTTTTAGAATTCCTGTATTGGTGTAAATAAAGCCATTTCTAGCATTTCGTGTTGGTATTACGCAATCAAACATATCGATGCCATACCTAACACCCTCCACAAGCTCTTCAGGAGTGCCTACACCCATAACGTAATGAGGTTTATCCTTTGGCAGTTTGTCAGCAAGCGCTCGCAGTATTTTTGTTTTTTCTTCTTTAGGTTCACCGACACTCAAACCACCTAATGCTATACCATCAAAATTTAATCCCTCAATCGCTTTAAGTGATTCCATTCTTAAGCTTTCATGCATCCCTCCTTGAACAATCCCAAACAATTTATGGCCATTAGAATTTTCATCGAAGTAACTTTTACATCTTTTGGCCCATCTATGAGTTAATTCCATAGATTGTTTTGCTTCTTCAAGCGAAGATGGGTAAGTTGTGCATTCATCAAAAGCCATAATAATGTCTGAATTTAGCGTCAACTGAATGTTCATAGAATCTTTAGGAGATAAGAAAATCTTTTTTCCATCTAGGGGTGATCTAAAGCTTACGCCCTCTTCAGATATTTTTCTTAGTTCTTTTAAGCTCCAGATCTGGAAACCTCCTGAATCAGTAAGTATTGATTTATCCCATCCCATGAATTTGTGGAGCCCATCAAATTTTTCTATTGTTTCAAGACCAGGTCTTAGAAATAAATGAAAGGCATTCCCCAATATAACTTCAAAACCAATATCATTAAGCTGCTTGGGAGTTAATCCTTTAACTGTGCCATATGTTCCAACTGGCATAAACACAGGGGTTTCAATGGACGTGGTTTTAGTTGTAAGCGTTCCTCTTCTAGCAAAACCTGATGTATGGGATACCTTAAATGTCATCTTTCTATTATCATCGCATCTCCGTAACTAAAGAAGCGCATTTTATTCTCTATTGCATATTGATATGCATCAAATATTAATTTTTTCCCGGCAAACGCAGAAACCAACATCAAAAGGCTAGATTGCGGCAGGTGAAAATTAGTTATTAATGAATTCACAACATTAAACTTAAACCCCTCAAAGATAAATAAATCAGTAGACATATGGCCATGCTTTAATACTTTTCGATCATCATCCCATGCTGCCTCTAATGCACGTAGAGTAGTAGTTCCTAATGCTATTATTCTTTTCCCTGAAGCTATGCCTTCATTAATGCATGATGCAGTCTCTTTGGGTATGTAAAATTTTTCTGAATGCAATTTTGAACTTTCATTGATAGGAGTATCACCAAGTGGTTTAAAAGTACCCAGCCCCACGCTTAAATTTAATTTGCATACTTTGATTTTTTCTGAGATTTTGCTTAACAATGTTTCATCTAAATGTAACGATGCCGTTGGCGCTGCAGCTGAGTCTTGAAACTTTTCATTTGCAAATACAGTTTGATATCTATCATTATCAATCAAATCACTATCTCGGTTTAAATAAGGAGGTATTGGCATTTCACCAATTGAATTACAAAGATGTTGTATATCTTGGGCAAACTTTATTTCTACTGAGTCACCTAAGTCCTTTAAGACTGCAATTTTAAGTGGAAAGTGAGAAGAGAATAACTGTTGGTCTTTAATTTTTTTATTAAGCCCCTTGGTAAGACAAACTGCTGTAAATCTATTTTTCATTTCCAAAACTAGGATTTCAACTTTCCCACCAGTATTTTTAGTTAATTTAAGTCTTGACGGATTAACTTTAGTTTCATTAAGCACTAAGATGTCATCTGAATCTACAAGGTCTATTAACTTTGTAAATTTATGAGTATGAAAATTGTTATTTGCAGAGATTAATAGCTGTGAATCAGTTCTATTATCTAGAGGAAACTTTGCAATTAATTCCTCTGGTAATTCATAATCATAATCAGTCTTATAGATGTCGTTTTGCATAGGATGTATTATACATTTACGGGGATGTGGTGGAATTGGTAGACACGTGCGACTCAAACTCGCATGCTGAAAAGCGTAACGGTTCAAGTCCGTTCATCCCTACCAGCTTTATTTTTATCAGATTTATCTTAATATCATTGAGATGAAACAATTTCTTATCTTCTTGGCAATATTCATGCTTTCTGGCCATGCTGACACGGTAAAAAATTGCGAAGATGAATACTTAGAAGGAGTTGGTTGGAAAAAAATAGTTTACACGGAGAATGGCCCCATCGAATCTTTAGGTAGGTGTAAACAAGAAGAAGACATAAACAACATCATTATTACAGGCTTGTTGATATGGGGTCTTTATGAAATTTATGATGTAGATGAACCCAATCAAATGTCCCTATACCACAACAATAATCTAACTCTATTTCCACTAAGTGAGATTCACATTAGAAATGAAGAGGCAACCCAGTTAGAAGTAACTGTTTTTCGATTTAGATTTTAAACCCGTATCTATCTTTAGCTTCTACTTTAATCTTTTTATCAAGGTCAAAAAATTCAATTGATTTGGCATGCAACATCAAACGTTTCGCCTCAATATCAAGATCTTTGATACGGTACTTATTATCTCCAATAATTGGGTGACCGGTTTGATAACAATGTGCTCTTATTTGATGCGTCCTGCCAGTAACCGGCATGGCAATCATATGTGTGTAGTCTTTATATTGTTTCTCAATGATAAATCTTGTTTTAGATGTTTTGCCCTGATCGTTTTCTGTTGTTTTGAGAGAACTTTTTTTGTCCCTTGATGTTGATAGCTTATTCTCTACATTATTAATAGCTTTTGGCCAATTCCCTTGAACAAAACATTCATAGATTTTTTTTACTTCTCGATCTCTGAATTGTTTATGAATATATCTTAATGCTGACATTTTCTTGGCAATGATTAAACAACCACTCGTGCTCTTATCTAGTCTGTGCGCAAGATTAAAATCATCTGAATATTTGTATAACATTCTGATAATTTCAATAATTCCAAAATTTAACCCAGAACCACCATGCACTGCATAATTAGGTGGTTTGTTAACTACGATAAAACGGTCAGATTCATAAATGATTGCACTTTTAATAAGTTCTTTATGTTGATCCAAATTAGCAGAGTTTGAAACACTGTGCTTTATTACGAAGTTTGGATAAGTAATTTTGTCACCAAGTTTTATTTTATAATCTGCCTTCGTCCTCTTTCCATTAACCTTGATAGATTTTTTTCGTATTGAGCTATAGATTTTTGATTTTGGAATAGATTTTTTAAATTGTGAGAATAAATAATTATCGAGTCTTCGCCCGTCATTATCCTCATTTATAAGAAAAACATTAATTTTGTTCATTTTGCTGTAAAATATACTCCTTTAGCTTACAACTGAACAAATAAATAATACAAAAGTAAGCTTGATATAAATTTAATAATACAAATAAGATGAGAACAACTAACCTTAGATTAAAAGATTTAAATATAATGAAAATTTCGGAAAAACGTCTAATCTAATATTGTTCTTATCCTTTATTTATAAGGGATACAATGAAAAAGATACTAATCGATACAAATTCTATTAACGGCAGAAGAAGTGCATTAATAGATGGCGACAGATTAATAGATTTCGATCTAGAATTCGAAGGAAATAACTTCCAAAAAGGAAGCATACACAAAGCTAAAATCACAAAAATAGAGGCAAGTCTTGAAGCAATTTTTGTTGAATTGGGTTCTTCAAGACATGGTTTTTTACCATTTAAAGAACTTTCAACTGAGTATTTTGACTCATCCAAAACAGGATCTGACAGATTTAAAATTTCTGAAGGCGATGAAATTGTTGTGCAAATTGAAAAGGAAGAACGCACCAATAAGGGAGCGGCCTTATCAACTTACATATCTTTAGCAAGCAGATACATTGTTCTTATGACTAACCATCCGACAGGCGGTGGAATTTCAAGAAGAATTTTTGGTGAAGAAAGAGATAAGGTTAAGGCTTTGCTTGATGGTTTAACTGTACCAGAAGGAATGAGTGTCATAATCAGAACAGCTGGGATTGATAAACAAATTGAAGAGTTAACTTGGGACTTAGATTACCTAAAGAAACTATGGCTAGAAGTAGAATCTGCCATTAAGAGTGCCAGAGCAACACAGCTTATATATGCCGATCAGAGCTTGATACAAAAAACAATAAGAGATTATTTCAAAGAGGAGATTGGTGAGCTTGTTGTTGATAATGAAGAGGATTTCAAAGCAGCCCAAACTTATGCAACTAAAATAGTTCCAGATTTTGTAGATAAAATAAAACTCTACAGCGAAGAAGTACCATTATTTGCAAGTTATGGCATTGAATCAAAAATTGAGTCTGCCTTTTCAAGAGAAGTAAAACTGCCTTCAGGCGGATCACTTGTGATTGACTCCGGTGAAGCATTAACTTCTGTTGATATTAACTCTGCTCGCTCTACAAAGGGTGGTGATATTGAAGAAACCGCACTTAAAACAAACCTTGAGGCTGCAGTAGAAATAGGAAGACAAGTAAAACTCAGAGACCTTGGCGGTTTAATTGTTATTGATTTTATTGATATGGAAGAGCCAAAAAACAATGAGAAGGTCGAGAGAGCAATGTATGAATCTACTAAACATGATCATGCACGTATACAGCTTGATAAAATCTCTAGGTTTGGATTATTAGAAATGTCTAGACAGCGAATTAAACCTGCTCTTAATGATCTAATGGGTAAAACCATATGGGTCAGGTCTGTAGCATCTATATGTGAATCAATCTTTAGACTCATTACAGAAAAATCAATCAATAACAAATCAAGCATTCTGTTACTGAAGGTTTCTCCAAATGTTGCTAACGAATTACTAAATAAGTACAGACCAAATCTTGATCAAATAGAGAGAAAGTTTGGTACGAAAATAATGACGTTTATTGATCCGTATAAGCAGAATGACGTTTATACAATTGAAATCAAAAAGAATGCTTATTTGGATTACAACAAAGAGCTTGAGGATTCTTCAAAAGCTTTTCAAAATAAATCTACTTACAACGTCAAAGTGCCGAAGGCTAAATCAAAAGCTTTAGTTGAAGATGTTGAATTTAGAAACATACCAAAAGTTGATTCAAATAAAAAAGGCTTACTAGATTCATTATTTACCTTCTTTAAAGGCGATGGAGCTGAAGACAAGCCAAAGCCACGTAGAAGAAACTTTAAGCCTAACCGTGGAAGACCTTCTCAAAAAGGTAATCCAAAAAATAGGAAACCAAGAAATTCTAAGGATGGTGGTAACAAGAAATTTACCAATTCTAGAAAACCAATGAACACAAACACTAAAGCAAAACCAAAGCCAAGCCCAAAGCCTAAGGCAGCGCCTAAACCAAAAAAGGCTACAGGTAATGTGAAACAAGCAGAGGTAGCTAAACCAGTGGTTGATGACAATATTGGTAACAGAATTGAAAAACCAGTGCAAAAGAAAAAGCCTGTAAGAAGAGCGAAAAACGATCCTAGATCTGGGAATTAGTAATTCTTTTAATCAGGTAGTTAGATAAAGAAGGTTTTGGGGGTATTGTGGGCAAATCGTTTTTTGCAAACCACTTTGCCTCCAATAACTCTTTAGTATCAATAACACAGTCTTTTGATTTAGCTTTGGCACTGAATGCTACCATCAATTGATTGGGAAACGGCCATGATTGGCTACCCACATACTCAACAGAATCAATATCAATACCAACCTCTTCTTTTACTTCGCGCATAACACATTCTTCCAAGCTTTCACCAAGCTCCGCAAAGCCAGCAATCACTGTAAATAAATTTCTTATTTGGTTGTTGTGCTTTACCAATAAAATCATATCTTCATAAGTCACAGCAACAAGGATGCAAGGAGACATTTTTGGAAATAAATCATGCCGACATTCTGGACAGTTTTTGGAAAGGTCTGCATTAACATTGCTGAGCTTATGTCCATGCCTTGGACAAAAGTTTTGAAAAAATACCCAATCATTGATTTGTAATGCCCTGCCCAATAAGGTTAATAGGCTTTCATCTAGGTAGGGGTAAATTTCTTTTTTCTTTAAGAAAGTATGGTTTGAAGCAACATCATTAGATCTAATTAGAAATATTGAGTTATCACCATGTGTAAAGATTTGTATTGGATCAACTAAACTATGCTCATTTACATCATGCAGGAAGCTTGAATTTACCGAATCTAATAAAATCTCTCTATTAGAATTTATACAAATAAATTTATCATTTTCATTTGGTTTAACTTTTAAGCTAAAACTTGCTATAAATTTTTCCATCTTTTGTATAATGTTATCTTTGGGAATTTAGTGACTATAACATTATTTAACAGTTTTTTAGGAAAAGCGCCTAACTGGTACAAATGGTGCATTATTGGGTTTTTAATTTTAAACCCAATTTTATTTTTTGCACTGCCTGCAATGGGTGTTAATGCAGGATTCATCCTTGGTTGGATAGTCCTATTGCAATTTATATTTACTCTAATCTTCTCGATACAGTGCTATCCATTGCAACCAGGTGGTTTGATAGCTTTACAAGTACTGTTTTTAGGACTTACGACAAGCTACCACGTTTTTTACGAGATCAAATCAAACTTAGAGGTAATTTTATTATTGGTATTTATGGTATCTGCTATATTTTTTATGAAAGATATCCTGTTAGTTATCTTTACCAAAATTATCCAGTGGTTTAGATCAAAAATTATTCTATCTCTGCTCTTTGTATTGTCAGCTGCAGTAATGTCTGCATTTTTGGACGCTCTTACTGTTACAGCAGTTTTAATAAGCGTCACGTTAGGCTTCTACAAGATCTTTGAGAGCAACTTACAAGAAAATAGGATTACAAAAGAAGAGTTCAATCAAGGAAAAG
Organism: uncultured SAR86 cluster bacterium; assembly: GCA_902579195.1. Lineage (GTDB taxonomy): Bacteria > Pseudomonadota > Gammaproteobacteria > Magnimaribacterales > TMED112 > TMED112. The sequence continues at coordinate 53,867 of CACHFV010000006.1, forward strand.
ATTTTCTGGTTGATGTCATTATGCATTCTGTGGTTGGTACCGCTTTGGGAGGTGTTTGTACTATTGTTGGTGAACCACAAAACTTACTAATCGCAACCAAAGCTGATTGGGATTTTGTTGAATTCTTTATACGGATGGCGCCAGTTACTATGCCTGTTCTGTTCTTTGGTTTGTTAAGCTGCATTTTACTAGAAAGGTTTAAACTTTTTGGGTACGGTACCCTTCTGCCAGAGACCCTCAAGAATAAAATTATTCAACAAGCTGAGGACAACGCTGCCAAAAGAACTGAAATGCAAAATGCACATTTAATGTTAGAGGGTCTGTTTGGTATCTTGCTTGTCGTAGCTTTGGCTACCCACCAAATCCATCACGCGCCAGTTGGAATTATTGGCCTTTTCTTAATGGTTCTTTTAACTTCCTTCAAAGGTTTAGTTGAAGAACATAAACTTGGACATGCTTTCAATGAGTCTTTACCGTTTACAGCACTCCTTGTAATTTTCTTTGTGATTGTTGCTGTAATTAATGATCAACAATTATTTACACCAGTTATCACTGTAGTTTTAGCTTCATCAGAAGACCTACAATTACCATTATTCTATGCAGCAAATGGTATTCTTTCTGCTATTAGTGATAATGTCTTTGTGGCAACAGTCTATATGAATGAGATTGTTCAAGCCTTGGAAAATGATGTTATCTCTCGTGAACAATTTGACAGATTAGCAGTAGCAATTAATACCGGCACAAACCTGCCAAGTGTTGCGACACCAAATGGTCAAGCAGCCTTTTTATTCTTACTAACATCCTCCTTAGCACCAATGATAGGATTATCCTATCTCAGAATGGTTTATCGGGCGCTGCCTTACACAATCGTTCTTTCTATTGTTGGCGTAATCTGTGTAATTCTTTATATTTGATGTCTTTAGATTACAGATTCTGTGTTGCCCCGATGATGAAGAAAACAGATCGTCATTTTAGATATTTATCACGACAATTTTCAAAGAAAGCCGTTCTTTACACAGAAATGTTTCACGCTAATGCCATTTTAAAAGGCAACCCTGACAAGTTGCTTCAATATAAAGATATTGAGCATCCAGTAGCTCTTCAATTAGGTGGATGTGAGCCATCACAACTTGCTGAAGCAGCAGAAATTGGTGCTAGCTATGGATATGATGAAATTAATCTCAATGTTGGTTGTCCATCAAAAAAAGTTAGATCTGGAAATTTTGGAGTTTTCTTGATGAAAGATATTAAGTTGCTGAGTTCTTGCTTAAGAGCAATGAAAAAAAATCTTTCAATCCCCCTCACAGTTAAATGTCGTATTGGAGTAGATGAATATGAAGGAGATGAATTTCTTAGTAATTTTATTTCCAGTCTATCAAGCGAAGGAATTGATACTTTTTTTATACATGCACGTAAAGCCATTAGTGGTCTTGATACAAAACGAAATCGTTCAATTCCACCATTAAAATACGAATCAGTATACCGGGTTAAAGAAAATTATCCTGATTTGAAAATCATAATAAATGGTGGCATTGATGAAATGATAAAGTGCCAAAATCATTTGTCATACGTAGATGGGGTTATGTTAGGTAGGAAGGTATACGCAGACCCAACTTTTTTGCTAGGAGTTGACCAAGACATATATGAGGAGAACAACGCTAATTGTTTTAATATGGGTATGAAAGCATACATGGAATACATCCTTGCCCTAGAAAACCCGAAAGACGTTAATAGGGCAATTACTCATTTAGTACAAGTGATTAAAAAGATTTCTTTTTCAAAAGAAATCAGAAAGCAACTTTTACTTAATGTTAGAAATAACAATAGAGATTTAAAAAATATATTTACTGATTTTCAGGAAGATCTTCTTCTAAAGAGTCAAAGTCAAAATCCATAAGAAACTCATCTTCTACATTACCGTCATTTACTTGGCTTTCTCTTGACTGAAAATATACATCCTTAACAAAGGAGTATTTATCACCAACGATTAGATTTTCTGCTACAAGTAACCGCTCTCTTGTTTCGATAACGTCTAACATGGTAATAATAGCTTTCTGATTATTGTCATCAAATATGAAATTTACAGAAAATAACCATCCAGTTGGATAAGCAAAAAAGTCTCTTACTGTGGTAGGGCCAACTATAGGTGTAAATATGTATGCTCCTGTTGGAAACCCCCAATAACCCAAAGTTTGCCCAAAATCCTCATTGTGTCTTTCTAAACCAACTCCCGTTGCTACATCAAAAATACCAGCTATACCAAAAGTTGAGTTAATAAAAAATCTAAATGTGTCGTCAATTGCTAATTTAAATTTCCCCTGTAAAAGCTGATTAGCGATCGTATCGACTTCAGATAAATTATTAAAAAAGTTTGATACAGAGTTTTTTACTATTGTTGGAGTATATTCGCTATACACTTCAGCAGTAGGCCTTAAAACAGCACTATCGAAACGATCGGCTACATTAAAGACTATTCTATTGAAATCTTCAAAAGGATCCTCTTCATATTGCGATACAGCCTCCTCAGAATGAAAGGAAAAAGCAAATATCAGGAGAATAAATATTTTTTTCATAGTTTAAGCAATTCTTTCGTAAAATATTTTTCCAATCTATTAAGTTTAAGAGTCTCTTCATGAATAATTTCTCTTTTTGTGAGAGGCAGTGATGCCAATACTGAGCTACTTAGATACTTGGCTAATTTAGAATTATGTATTGGTTTTTCATCTAATGAGAAATCTTCAGACATATTTTCAATAATACCACAGAGTTCAATTGATAATTTTTTGAAGAGACTGATAGTCTTAAGGTTATCGTATAAAGCATATTTATCGTTTGTAGTTACTAAAAGAGATTTCTTAACATCTAAACTTTGAAAAACTGTTAAATAAGCATCGCCAGTTCCTGGTGGCATATCAATCAGCAAATAATCCAAGTCTGACCAATTGGTATTATCGTGCAATGCTTTGATAGCTTGACTAAGCATTGGACCACGCCAAATAGCTGCTTCAGAATCATTGATTATCAAAGAAATTGATGAAACCTCTATACCACCTTGATTAATTGGTAATAATTTTGCCTTTGCATCAGTACTAGAAATTTTTTGGTCTCGATTGGCTAAAATATTTGGCCCATAAATATCTGCATCAAGAATCCCAATTTTTAAGCCATTGTTTTTTAAATACTGGCTTAACATTAATGTAAATGATGTCTTCCCAACACCTCCTTTAGCAGAGCTAATAGCAATTTTTTCCATACAATCCAAAGTTAACATATAATTTCACAAACAACATGCAGTATTTAGTCACAAGCGCTTTGCCCTATGCAAATGCCCCATTACATTTAGGCTACATCCTTGAAGCAGTCCAAACTGATGTCTGGGTAAGGCATTTAAAACTAAATGGCCATGAAGCTCATTATTTTTGTGCGCTTGATACACACGGAACACCGGTGATGTTAAAAGCAAAGGATGAAGGAGTTACCCCAGAACAACTCATTTCAGATATTTATGAATTGCATAAATCAACTCTTGCAAACTTCAATATTGATTTAGAAAATTTTCACAGCACACATTCTGCTGAAAATGAGGAATTAACTTCATCTATATTCAATAAGGCTGTAGAAAAAAATATTATTTTTAAGGAAACAATACAACAACTTTACGATGAACAAGAAGGGATTTTCCTGGCAGATCGATTCATTAAAGGTGAATGCCCAGCTTGTGGAGCACTTGATCAATATGGTGATGCATGTGAAAAATGCGGTAGCACTTATGATGCTTTAGAACTTAAAAATCCAAAGTCTGTTTTATCAAATACAGCTCCAATTGCTAAAGACTCAGAGCATTATTTCTTCAAACTAGATAAATTCTCTGAGTTCTTAAAAAGTTCAGTAGAACATTTATCTGATCAACAGCCTATTAAGCACAAACTTAATGAATGGCTTGATGGGGAACTTAAGAACTGGGATATTTCAAGAGATGAACCTTATTTTGGTTTTAAGATTCCTGGGGAATCCAGTAAATATTTTTACGTGTGGATGGATGCGCCTGTTGGCTATCTAGCATCAATAAAGAACTGGGCTGATAAAAACAACGTTAATTTTGAAGTTTTACTTAACAATCCTGATACCAATCTAGTTCATTTTATTGGTAAAGATATAGTCTATTTTCATCTACTATTTTGGCCCGCAATGCTTAATTCTGCAGACATACATCAATTAAAGAATGTTTTTGTGCATGGATTTTTAACAATAGAAGGTATGAAAATGTCTAAATCAAAAGGTAATTTTATCTTAGCTGATCATGCGCTTAAATTTTCACACCCCGATTACTACAGATATTACCTGTCATCAAAACTTAATACTGATATAGCTGATATTGATTTTTCAATTGATGATTTTATACAAAAAGTTAATAGTGATTTGATTGGCAAATTTATCAATATTGCAAGCAGGTCCCAAAATTTTATCTCGAAACTTAACAACGGAAGCTTAATGGCCTCAACCTTGGGACAAGATAAAAAATTGAGAGAAGAATATGATCTCATTATTTCGCATACCCAGAACAGAGAATACTCAAAAGCATTGAAGGGCATAATGGCTCTGGCCGATCAAATCAATACCTATATATCAGAACAAGAGCCTTGGAAAATGGCTAAGGAAGATCGTGTACGAGAGTGTGTTGAAGTCTGCTCAAATGCATTGCATGTCTTTAAAGATTTAACAATTTTACTCCATCCTTATATACCAGAAATAACAAATAAACTTTTTGAGATGCTTAATCTCAGTGAGCAAACATATGCTAATCTTTTAGAAGGAAATTTGGTTCAGGTGGAAAAGTTTAAGCCTTTAGTTGGGAGATTGGATAAAGCAAATTTTGAGGATATGTTGGAATAATTATGGAAGAAATAACAATTGAAGATTTTATTAAAGTAGATTTACGCATAGCTAAAGTTAAGGAAGCTGTAGAAGTGCCAGAAGCTGACAAGCTCATTAAGCTTGTATTAGATATTGGCGAAGAGGGTGAAAAAACAGTTTTTGCAGGTATTAAATCTGCATACACCTTAGATGAGTTGCAGGGTAAATATGTTGTGGTTGTGAATAATTTAAAGCCAAGACAAATGAAATTTGGTTTATCAGAAGGCATGATATTAGCTGCGGGTCCAGGTGGTGAAAATGTATTTATGATCTCACCTGATCATGGGGCTGAACCAGGCATGAGAGTTAAATGAATAACGATATTGTAATAATTGGTGCAGGCCCCGTAGGACTGTTTACTGTCTTTGAAGCTGGTCTTTTAGGGCTTAACTGCACATTAATTGATAATCTTGATAAGCCCGGGGGACAATGTTCTGAACTTTATCCAGATAAACCAATATTTGATATACCTGGAGTACCCTATCAAACAGCACAAGAACATGTTGATGCTCTTCTTAAACAAATAGAACCTTTTAGTTATGATCTGATCCTTAAAGAAAGAGTTGATGAGCTGTCTGACAATAATGGCTCTTGGACTGTTGCCACAAATGCTGGAAAAAGAATTTCAACAAAAAACGTTTTTATAGCAGCTGGTGCCGGAGCATTTGAACCTATTAAACCTAATCTAAAATCTGATTATTCACGCTTTGAAGGAAAACAAATATTTTATTCAATTAAAAATAAGGAAGTATTTAAAGAAAAAAAAGTCGTTATCTTTGGTGGTGGTGATAGCGCTCTTGACTGGACATTAGAATTACAAAAGATTGGGGCACAGGTTACTCTTATTCACAGAAGAGATGCATTTAGAGGTGCACCTGAATCAGAAATGAAAGTTAGAGAATATGCAGCAAGTGATTCGATAAAACTTCTTTCACCTTATATACTTCAAGACATAATTGGTGATACAGAAATTGAATCTTTAGAGTTATTCAACTCTGAAACTAAAGACACATCATCAATTGAAGCAGATTATGTCCTCTTTTTTTATGGTTTGAATAAAAAATTGGGTCCTATAAATGATTGGGGCATATCTTTATCAGAAAATAAAATTCCAGTGAATACTGAGAACTACCAAACAAACAAAGAGGGAATATTTGCCGTAGGTGATATAAACACCTATCCCGGCAAAATGAACCTTATACTTTCAGGTTTTCATGAAACAACCCTCGCTGTCCAAGAGGCATTTAAAAGATGTTATCCAGGAGAAAGAATCCCTTTCGGGTATACTACTTCAAGCTCAAAAATTCATGAAAAGCTCGGATACAAACAAGATTAGCTTTACTGAAATACACCAAGCTCTTCCACAAATACAATGTGGACGCTGCGATACCCCAGGATGCAAAGAATATGCTGAAAGCATTTTAGAAGGAGCTCCAATTAATAGATGCATCCCCGGTGGTAATATGACCTTAAAGAAACTTCAAGCACTAACTGGAAACCATGACCAAACCCTTGATCATTCTTATGGACCGTCAATTGCTCCGCAAATTGCCCTAATTATTGAAGATGTATGTATTGGTTGTGCCAAGTGCATTCCAAAATGTCCTGTAGATGCCATTATTGGAGCACCAGGCAAACTACATCAAATTGATCCAGATCTTTGTACTGGCTGTGAATTATGTATTGAGCCCTGCCCTGTCGATTGTATTATCGTAGAGAAAATTAAATCCAATAATGCAGTCACACTGAGAGCACAATCTCAAGAAAGATATGATCAAAAAAGACTGCGGGTTACAAGTAAGAAAAAGAAAATATCTTTAAACTCCAGTTCAAATCAATCGGTAGCAAATTTATATAAAAAATTACTTTAATTATTGTAAATGATAATAATTCTCATTATTATTTACATATGTATGTATGTGTATGCAAAAAAGTTACTGAAACAGATTTAAAAAACTCTTTAAATAAATCTGATGGCAACTTACATGCTTGTCAAAAATCTTTAGGTTTTTCTACAAAATGTGGTCGATGCAAACCATCTGTTGAGACTCTTTTAAAACGAATCCAAACAAGAAAGTAATGCTTCTCTAAATGAGAATCATTAGCAAAATTTTAAATTTCCTTGATTTTTAAATTCAAAGAACTTATAAATTCACTATGCAAGGAAACGACAAGGTCATTGACCATCTAAACCAGATTCTATACAACGAATTACGTGCAATTAACCAATATTTTCTCCACTCTCGAATGCTAGCAGATTGGGGCTTAAATAAATTTGCAGAGTATGAATATGGTGAATCAATGGATGAGATGAAACATGCAGATCAACTCATTCAAAGAATATTATTTTTAGAGGGTTTACCAAATTTACAAAACTTGGGTCACTTGTACATAGCTGAAAACCCAATTGAAATACTTGATAATGATCTAAAGCTAGAACATGAGGCCATTCCTGATCTAAAAAAAGCAATTCTAGCTTGTGAAGATGTTAAGGATTTTGTTTCAAGAGATCTGCTTCAAAAGATTCTTGAAAGTGAAGAAGAGCACGTCGATCACCTTGAGACTCAACTAACGTTACTTAAGCAAATTGGTAAAGAAAACTTCCTGCAATCTCAAGCCTAATTAGCTAGCAAATTCTTTAGTTCTCCATTCTGATCAAGCTCAGTCACAATATCACACCCACCAACTAATTCACCATCAACAAATAACTGTGGGAAGGTTGGCCAATCAGAAATAGATGGTAATGTGGACCTTACTTCAGGGAACTCGAGAACGTCAATGTAACTAAATTCAACATCGTAAGAGAACATTATTTGAGCTACTTTAGCTGAGAAGCCACATTGTGGTTGGTAAGGCGAACCCTTCATGAAAAGTAATACCTTATTGCTGTTAATCTGTTCTTTAATTTCTTTAGTAACTTTATCCATTTATTATCTCCAAATATTTATCAAGTGTTTGTTCGTAACCATATTTTAATGACTGAGTTATTATCGCATGCCCTATTGAAACTTCATCTATTAAATTTAATTCGACTAAATTTTTAAGATTGTCAGTGGTTAAATCATGGCCAGCATTAACTTTTAATCCTAGTTTCTGTGCAGAAGTGGCAAGGTTTGCTATTTTTTTTAGTTCCTGGTCAGTTCTTCTATTATCATCAGAAGCCATAGCTATTGCATAGGGGCCCGTAAATATTTCAATTGCCGAGATATCTGGGTTCAATATGTCGCTTAAATTTTCTATATCTGAATCTACAAAAATACTTATAAATTCAACACTATTTGCAATCTCTTTTGTATAAGTAGTAAGTTCATCTTTTTGGTTTGCCATCCAGCCATGATCAGATGTTATTTGATTTGTATCATCAGGCACGAGTGTTGCTTGAGTAGGCTTAAATTCATTAATTAAGTTTATATAACCTTTGTAATCTTGATTTGAAGGTTCTACGGGGTTGCCTTCAATATTTAGTTCTTTGTTAGCTGCAGATGTGAGATCTTTAATGATCTTTATATCTTTATAGATAATATGCCTGCCATCAGGTCTGGGATGCACAGTTAGACCTATTATGTCTTTCTCAAGTGCTTTTTGAGCAAACCATGCAATATCAGGCTGTCCCCCTCCTCTAGCATTACGAAGAAGGGATATTTTGTTTAAATTTACACTAAGATTCATATTTGCTATTAAATAACCAGTTATATTTTGGTTTATATAGTCTTAAAAACAAGTTTCTCAACATACTTAAAGGGTATCCCATCTGAAATCGTCTTTTATTAAGACGAGATTCTAATTTTATTTTTTGCAATAAAGAGTCTCTTTGCTTTAACGCTAAGATAAGTTCTTTACCTTCTTCTATGTTTTTAGCCAGGAAAGAGGCATCTATAGCACCCTGTGCGGCCCCCTGAGCAAGATGCGGTGTGATTGAATGTGCAGCGTCACCTATTGAAATAACTTTCCCTTTGCCCCACTCAATTCGATTTGATTCATAAATTCTTTTTACCACTAGATCCTCTGTTTCATCAATTAACTCATGGTATTTCTTAGGCATTATGTTTCTTGTAGTTTCAACTGAAAGATCTTCTTCTGAAATGTCAATTTTTTTTGAATTAAGAATCAAGGTATAAGCTGTTTGTGAGTTTGTTAAAGGATAAGTGACGAGATGCTTATCTTTTAAGAGAAAGTTGTTAAATTTTTTGTAAAGTTCGTTGGTATTGTTTGAGATACCCCAAATACCTATACTTTTTGTGTCCACAATGTTTGATTCGTTTAATGAATTTATTCCTAAGCAATCAACAAATAACTGACCTTTCATTGCCCCTTTATTGGTAATAATCTCGATGTCATGTTTATGCTCAATCACATTTTCAATTTTGTGATTAATGATTGAATTATCGTCATTAAGTTTTGACATTAAAATGTAAATTAAGTCTCTTCTTCTTATAAATAATGTCCCCTCTTCTTCTTTATTTGTTACAGATAATTTGTTGAGCAGTTGGTTGTTAGAATAAACATTTAGCATTGGTTCTTGAATTGCTTTTGATTTTATTAAATTTAAGACTCCCAATTCTTCAAATACAAAATGACAATTACTGCTTATTTGAATTGCTGATCTATTATTTAAAACAGTATTAGACTGTTCAACAATCTTAAATTCTGTATTATTCTGCTGCAAATAGCAGGCAAGTGTTAAACCTGTTATTCCAGCACCACCAATTATTACTTTCATTTATAGAGATTTTATATTTAATAATTATAATTTAAATGTGCGCCTGTAGCTCAGTTGGATAGAGCGCTTGGCTACGAACTAAGAGGTCGGGAGTTCGAATCTTCCCAGGCGCACCATATTTATTATGAAAAAAATATTTTTTTTATCTCTATTTCTGTCAACTATATTGCTTGGTTACGACAGAATTACTGGTCTTCCTTTTGCGACTCGTTCTGAAGTAATTGCTGAAAACGGAATGGCTGCTACCAGCCATCCTTTAGCTACACAAGCAGCAATTGATATCTTAAAAGATGGTGGTAATGCAATCGATGCAGCAATTGCTGCAAATGCTGTTTTAGGCTTAGTAGAGCCTACTGGTTGTGGAATTGGCGGTGATCTATTCGCAATTATTTGGGATTCAAAAACAAATCAACTATATGGCCTCAATGCATCAGGTCCTGCTCCTAAAGGCATGAGCATTGATTTTGTGAAAAACAAAGGCCTCTCCAAAATACCGGCCTATGGACCATTGCCTGTCACAGTACCAGGAGCAGTTGGTGGTTGGGCAGAAATGCATAAGAGGTTTGGAAAAATTAGCTTTTCAAAATTGTTTGATCATGCCATTCATTATGCTGAAGAGGGTTTTCCAGTAACCGAGCTAATAGCATATTATCTAGAAAGATCTTCTAGGAATTTTGCTGAGTATCCAAACTTTGCTGATGTATGGATGCCTGCAGGCAAAACACCTAAAAAAGGTGAAATATTTAAAAACACTGATTTAGCGAGTACATACAAAAAAATAGCTAATTCTTATGGAAGTTCCTTTTATAAAGGAGATATAGCAAAAAATATTTCTGACTTCATTAAATCACAGGGTGGACTGCTTACAGTGGAAGATATGTTTAACTACACTCCAGATTGGGTTGAGCCTGTTTCTACAAATTATAGGGGCTATGATGTTTGGGAATTGCCACCAAACGGTCAAGGCATTGCTGCTCTTCAAATCTTAAATATTTTAGAGGCTTATGATATTTCTTCGATGGGCATTGATTCGGCAGAATATGTTCATCTTTTTACTGAAGCAAAAAAACTAGCTTTTGAAGATAGAGCAAAATATTATGCTGATCCAGCTTTTTCAGATATTCCAACTAAAACACTCATATCAAAGAAATATTCTGATGATAGACGTAGCTTAATAAATGCAAATAAATCATCCTCAAGATATGATGCTGGTTTAGAGACAGGAGATACAATTTATCTCACAGTTGCTGATCAGTATGGAAATATGGTGTCGCTCATTCAAAGCAATTATCGTGGCATGGGTTCAGGCATGGTGCCTAAAGATCTAGGATTCATGTTACAAGATAGAGGCGAGATGTTTAGTCTTGATGCAAACCATAAAAATTCTTTAGTTGGTGGTAAAAGACCTTTTCACACAATAATTCCAGCATTCATAACAAAAAATGGTGATCCATACATAAGTTTTGGGTTGATGGGCGGGGCGATGCAACCCCAAGGCCATGCTCAGATAGTAATAAATTTAATAGATTTTAAGATGAATCTGCAAGAGGCTGGTGATGCACCGCGAATCAGACATGCTGGGTCATCTCAACCAACTGGTGAGATTATGTTGGATGGGGGTTATATAAGCCTTGAATCGGGATTTTCTAATAACACCAGACAAAGCCTTACAAAAATGGGTCATGTTTTAAGGTATGACAAAGGTAGTTTTGGTGGATATCAAGCAATAATGCTTAAAGATGGTGTATATTATGGTGCATCTGAAAGCCGTAAAGATGGTCAAGCATCTGGTTATTAGCGCCCGTAGCTCAGTTGGATAGAGCATCTGGCTTCGAACCAGAGGGTCGGGAGTTCGAGTCTTCCCGGGCGCACCAATCAACTATGAGTGTTTAGTTTTCTTATTTGCAAAGAAAACACCCAGAAAAATTAACATAGCCCCAAACAGCATGTCTGTAGTTAACGTTTCATCCAGGATGATGATTCCTAAAGAAATACTAGATACTGGAACCAAGTAAGTAACGAATGAGGCATTAATTGGCCCTATGCGCTTAATTAATTTAATAAATATCACGTAGGCTAACGAAGTATTAACAACGCCCAGTAAGGTCAAATAAAGCCATGATGTAGCACTTATTGTTGTGAAAGGATTTGAATAATTGAGCAAAAATGGAGCCATCAAAAATGCGCCCACTATAATCGAGCCCATTCCAATGAAGGAGTTACTTATTCTAGCTGGCGTTTTAGCTAAATATACGCCCGCGATAGCATAAGATAGAGAAGCAGCCACACACAAAATTGATGCAAATAAATCTAAATTGCCTGATGGTCCTACAAGCAAAAACAAACCAGAAAACCCAATCATAACTCCTGATAATTTGAAGTATGAAAATTCACCTTTGTATAGTGTGAACAAAATTAATGCCGTAAGTATTGGCACAGTGGCTTGCAGGATAGAAAGTGAGCCAGCGCCAAGCGACACAGAAGCATAAGCAAACATAGTAAAAGGTAATGCTGTGTTTAACATTCCAATTAATAAAAATGAAAAGCCATGTTCGTAAAATGAATGTTTTTTCATCTTTCTTATAAAGAAGGGGGCAATAAATAAAGCTGCCAAAATCATTCGAATTGAGACTATTTGCAAGGGCTCAAGTCCATCTAACACCAATAATCTTAAAAAAAGAAATGATGCTCCCCAAAGCAAAGACACTGCTAATAATGTTAAAAAATCTTTCGTGTTCATAATGAAAAAAGGCCCCTTTAATAAAAGAGGCCTATCCATAAGTAAATCTTATGTCGGATCTAGGTCGTACCTGGTGTCAGCAGTTACCTCCTAGCAATCCTGAATATTGTTTAATACTAATTTGGATCACCTCCTTGGCTGAGAATTAATCTAACACACCGTATTTCTCTGCTTAAAATAGGGTGTGGGACACCTAATTGAATATTAAGTTAAAAAAAATAAATTGAAAAGATTATTTAGTTCTTTTGTTCAACATTTTGTTGTTGAAGGTAGTTTAGAAACTCTTGAGCAACATCATAATCAGAATTGAAATACTCAAATGCAACTCTTTTTATGTAAGAGTCATTAATGGGTTTATTTAAAAAGTAATCTACCATTTCTTTCATACTGTATAAGTATACAGTATTTTAGAATAAAAAAAAGGGGAGGTTTCCCTCCCCTTTTAAAATAAAGATTACTTTTAGAATCTCCAGTTTAGACTTGCAGTAACTTGTCTACCAATGGAAATGAAGTTGATCTCTTTATCAAAGACATCGTCTTCTGTACCATCGTAGTCCATTAGGTTATTAGCAATAACTCTTAATGTTACGTCATCACTAATGTTGTAACCTAAGCCACCATTCCAAACTGTATAACCTCTAAATCTATCAATAGGATCACCATTGTAATCTAAGTATTGATCGTCATACTGTTGGAATTTGTCTATAAGTCCACCAGATCTTGAGTTACCTTGTACAAATGCGTACCAGTCACCCATTGAGTATTCTATAGATGTGTCATAGAACCAC
>CACHFV010000007.1:0-25494 GCA_902579195.1 uncultured SAR86 cluster bacterium
GAAAAATCTTACCTCATTAGATGGGATTCTAATGACAAAGAATAGCTCTGTTTTAGTTGTAACATTTTTTTTATTTTTAATTAGCTTTCGAATTGCCTATGATTTTTTAAATGGCATTGAGTATCACTATGAGGAAGCTCAATATTGGGTATGGTCGCAAAACCCATCCCTTAGCTATCTTACTAAAGGGCCTTTTGTTGCCTCAATAATCTCACTCTCAAACTCAATATTTGGTCAATCCTATTTAGGTTTAAAGTTCTTCTCATTGCTTGCCTACCTAGGCACCATCATTTTTATGAGTTACTCATCAATTGCATTAAATAAAGATAAAAACATTGGAGTAACTGCTTTATTAATTACAGGTCTTTCACCGGCAGTTTTTTTCTTAGGGGGGGTCGCTTCTACTGATGTATATTTATTTTTCTTTTGGTCTTTAGCGCTTTTCGGCTACATAAAATTTTATGTTAATAAAGACGAAAGATGGTTTTATCTGATATCTCTTGCAACAGGCTTAGGATTATTAACAAAACTTTCGATGGCTCTTTTACCTACAAGCATATTGATTTATTTTCTAGTTACAGAAAACAGGAAATATTTTTACTCAATTCATTTATATTTTTCGGCACTCCTAGCTATCCTGATCGCATCACCCATTATTATTTGGAATATCGATAATGATTGGCTAACTCTGTCTCATGAAATGGGGCACCTTGTTTCTGGAACTCCTAGCAATAATCCCGAAATACTCTTGATGACTATGATCGTCACAATACCATCAGCATTGTTACTATTTATAAAAGACATTAGAGCTAAGATTTTTTCTAAAGAAAGCAGTTTTTTGTTAATTCCATTTCTAATAATGTTTTCATTCTTTGTGCTCAAAAGCTTTTCAGGCAAAATTCAGCTGAATTGGACAATTCCATTATTTCTTACCTTGGTTCCTTTATTATCATATGCAGTAAACAATAAGACTAAATCTGTAATTGCATTAAGTTTTTTTATTTTGAGTCCAATATTTCTGATATCTAATAAACAAATATCTTCATTACTTTCAGATAATGATCCTTTGCATCCAATGCGCGGGTGGAATCAAACATACGAGTATTTATTTAAAGATGAGACTTATAATCTATTGTCATCGAGTGATTACAAACTGCTTTCAACGGCTGCCTACTTTAAAGGTGAAGCTAAAATGTTGCGACTTGAAGCAGATGCAAACAGAAGACTTGCTCATTATGATTTATGGAATAGGGGAGAAGACATCAAACAAAACATATTGCATATTACATACTCCGATAAGTTACCAAAAAGTGATTCAATGAATTGTGTATTTTTAAGGTCATCAGATATTTTGCCTAGAAAGAGAATATCTCTGTATAATTGCACCTCAAAATGAAAATTGGAATTATTGGATCTGGAAAATTTGGCTTAGTTCTAACCAGTATTGCTATGGAAAACAACAATGAAGTTGTTATATTCTCACGTCGCAAACAAGAGGTTGATTCAATTAATACAAATAAAAAAAGCTTATCAGGCTTTTCACTTGAGGGAGGTAATTGTTTTGCAACAAATAATCATGAAGATCTTAACTCATGTGATGCATTGCTTTTTACTGTTGCAAGTAAAGATTTTAGAAGCACAATTGATCAAATTCAGCATAATTCAAAACAAGGAAAATTTGTCAGTTGCATAAAGGGGTTTGATCAAAGCACTGGAAAGTTAATGACAGAGGTTTTGGTTGATGAATATGCACTTAGCCCAAAAGATGTTTTGGTCTTAAGCGGCCCAAATTTATCCAAAGAGCTTTACAACAAAGAATTGACAGGCACAGTCATTGCTGGTGATGATAGAAATTTTATTGAATCCTTAAGCAATGCTTTAAAAACTGATTTTTTTATACCGTTCTCAAGCTCAGATAGATATGGAGTAGAGCTTGGTGGAGCAATGAAAAATATCTACGCCATTTTATCTGGTTATTTTCATAAAAAAAATGTTGGAGAAAATACCATTGGCTTATTGCTTACAAGGTGTTTAGCTGAGATGAGTATTTATGGAAAAGCAAGAGGGGCAAATCCAGAAACATTTCTTGGTCTATCGGGCGTAGGTGATTTCTTTTCAACTGCTTTATCGAAAGACTCAAGAAATTATAAGTTTGGAACTCATCTTGCTGATGGTCTTTCTCCTGAAGAAGCATTGATAAAAGTTGGGGATACTGTTGAAGGTTTTGCAACTTCAAAGATAGTTCATCAGAATGCAAAAGATTTAGGCATTAAACTAAAGTTATTAGATTATTTAATGTCAATATACGAAGTACCAAAATCTTTAACGGAAGATAAGGGTATCTTTAATGCTAGCGAAATAGAATCGGATAGTAATTTTAAACTTAAGTAAAATCTTTTCCCTTGAGGTCTGAGTCCAGACCATAATCAAAGCCAGTTGACGTTTTAATGCCTTTCTTTGTAACTTCAAGGTCAGCTAAATCAAGCACATCTTTATCAAACTCATAGATTGGTGTAATGCTACCATTAATTGCTTTTTGACGTTCTTCCTCTCTATTATCTAAAACTTGCTCTTTTTTCTTCTGCCATTCTGCGATATCGGTTTTGCTATACCTTTGTTCAAGCAATGACATCGTTAGATTCTCTGAAATAACCGAAGTTGTAGCATTATTTCCCCCAAAACCCTTGGAATTAATAATTACAGCATCCTTCTGATTATCAAATGCCCTATTTTCCAAGAAAAAATCTAAATTATCTTTAAAAACATCATCTGCTATTTTTGGTATTGTGCATATTCCTGAGAAATTATTAGTTTCCATTGCGCCGAGAGCACCCCATAGTTGATCCATTCCTGCACTTCCCATTGTATGACCCAGTTTTGACTTGAGAGAGGTAACTGGAAGTGACTCAATACCGAATTCTTTTGCAAATGTTGAAACAATATGAGACTCAGTAATTCTGTTAAGAGGTGTTCCTGTTCCATGAGCAATAAAAGCAGAGTTCTCTTTTAGTACTTTGTCACCAAAAACCTCTTCAATATCCATGAAAGTTTTACCTACTGAAAAATAATTTCCCGCCCCAGGTCCAGAAATAGATTTTTTATTACCATCTGCATTTATATTCACATTCAAAATGCATCCTCTGATATTTGCGCCGACTTCAAGTGCCAACCTATCACTCATCAATATTGCAAAACCAGAAGATTCTCCAACAACTAAGCCCATATTGTCTCCAAAAGGGCGACAGTATTTTGTGTAATCAAGCTCTTCACCTTCCCCAAGCAAAGCTTGTAAATCTTTAAGTCTTTTATCTGTTGTCATGGCTCCCATAGCATCGAATCCTATAAAGGCTGAAGGCATAATTATTGCTTCTGATGCCCCAACAATTACTAACTCACTTTTACCACTTTTTATTAACTCAACGCCTGCGTTCATGTTGTACTGAGAAGTTGCACAAGCTCCAATAAAATGTCCGGAGATTCCAAGGCTTCCTGTTACATAAGCATTAATAAAGTCAGCTGTCATTTCTGGAAGAGTGAAGGAGATATTTTTTGAAGAGGTACGTTTTCCTAAAGGATGAGCTGACATCAGTCCCTCCCCTGAGAATTTATCCATATTCATAACTGCACACCCTGCAAAACAACCTGATTTATCTCTTCCGTAACTGTCTATAGCAGCTCTTACATCAAAACCACAATCACTAAATGCATCAGCAATCCCCATCACAGCCATACCTAATGCTTTTGGATGTTGTCTAGAGGCATAATACTGAGTTGGATCAAGCTTGAAAGGAAGTTGTCCGCCACCATTTGCTGGCAAATCATAGTCATAACTCCAGAATTTTTCTCTCAGAAATTCTTTCTCAATCTTTCTTACTAAAGTATTCGCCAGAACGTCTTTCTCTTTGTCAGCTGCAAAAGATTCTAGGGTTTGACTTTCACCTATTTCATCTGTCATATTGCACAATGCAAGCACAGATTTGATGTAATCCAATTTATTCTGTTCTGATTCAAGGCTATATGTAAGTCTTGTATGGCTAAGATTATGCGAAGCTCTTCCTGCAGGCGTTACACCGCCTAAACCCACAATACAAGGTATAGGGGTCTTACTCATGTTTTAACTCCATCGCTTCTATTGTATTCATCATTAGTGTATTTATTGTCATTGGTCCCACACCTCCTGGCACGGGAGTATATGCTGAAACTATATTAGAGATGCCTGCCATGTCAACATCTCCGCATTTTTCCATTGGGTGATAACCTGCATCAACCAGAACGCTGCCTGGAGCAAGATCTTTTGCACTAATAAATTTTGGGATACCGACTGCAACAACGACGATATCGAAATATCTCAACATGTTAACAAGATCTTTTGTTCTGGAATGCGCAATAGTAACTGTCGCATTAGCATTCAGAAGCATAGCAGCCATTGGCTTTCCTAAGATCTGGCTTCTTCCAATAACCAAGGCATTTTTGCCTTCAATCTTGACACTATATTCTTTAAGAAGACGCATCACACCTAACGGGGTGCATGATCCAAAAGCCCTTAAACCCATTGCCATATTTCCAAAGCCTTGAGTTGTAACACCATCAACATCTTTTGATATATCAATAGTGTTGAAGCACTTCTGCTCATCTATCCTGCTTGGAACAGGGTGTTGCAATAAGATGCCATCAACTTCTTTATCAGCATTAAGCTCAAAAATGATATTTTCTAATTGGTCAGTTGTCGTTTCAGCAGAAAGTCTTTTTATCTCGGTTTTAATACCGAGTTTTTCACATGCTTTTTCCTTCATGCTTACATAAGTTGCTGATGCAGGATCATCTCCAACAAGTATGGCAACTAGTTTTGGTGTACGTCCAGTTTGTTTAAGAATTTCAACACGAGCAAGTAGATCATCATTGCTTTTTTCAGCAAGCTTTTTCCCATCTAGGATTAAACAACTATTCACTTATAATTTGCTTGAGTTTAAAGCACATAGTTTATATGATTTCTCTTTCGGGGCATAGCGCAGTCTGGTAGCGCACCTGGTTTGGGACCAGGTGGTCGCAGGTTCAAATCCTGCTGCCCCGACCAGCGCCAGTAGCTCAGCTGGATAGAGCAGTAGCCTTCTAAGCTATTGGTCGGGGGTTCGAATCCTCCCTGGCGCGCCAATTTTCTTAGATGCCGATATTTCGGTAAGACTCTATAAGTTTCTTGATGGAATAAATGTAAGCTGTGGTTCTTAAAGAGTCATATTTGTTCTCATTCCATATCTCACTCATATTTTCATAAGCTTCAGTCATCATGTCTTCAAGCCCTGATCTTACTAGGTCAATTTCTGTTGGGCCTTGATTCAAAAGATTTTTAGTTTGTGATGAAATTCTCGAACCTGTAGAGGTTTCAATGACACTAATTAAGGATGCATTTTCATATTCCTTTCTTCTTTTTTCCATTCGACCAAATCTCATATGTTGAAGATTTCGTACCCACTCAAAATAACTCACTGCAACACCACCAGCATTGGCATAAAGATCTGGAATTATAAGAACACCCTTGTCATTTAAAAATTGATCAGCTCTAGATGTTAGTGGACCATTAGCCCCCTCACAAATTAACTTAGTGTTAAGAAGGTGAAAATTATCTTCTGTAATTGTTCCTTCAGTTGCCGCAGGAATAAAAATATCACATGCAGTTGCGAAAACTTCATCTTTGGATACTAGTTCTTTCTGGTTTGGATAGTCTTTTGCTTCTGAAGACTCATCTAACCACGTTCTAATTAAATCAATATCTAACCCTTTTGGATTGTAGAAAGATTGATCTTTTTCGATAATGCCGATGATGGTAGACCCGTGATCTCGTAGTGCCTTTGCTGCAAAGTACCCAACTTTTCCTAACCCTTCAATAATTATTTTCTGAGACTTTAAGCTACCCTTGATTTTAGTTTTCTTTAGATCTGAAGAATTAAAGAAAGAGTTCAATGCGAAGAATATTCCTCTTCCAGTTGCTTCTGTTCTGCCATCAACTCCACCCATATTTTCTGGTTTACCAGTTACACAGGCATAGGCATTAATATCATGAGGATTAAGTCTTTTATATTCATCAGCTATCCATGCCATTTCCTTCTTTCCAGTACCCATATCAGGAGCAGGAACATTAAGGCTGGGTGATATTAAACCTCTTTTAACAAGCTCCTCAGTAAACCTTCTTGTAATTTTTTCTAAATCTTCCTCAGTATACTTGGATGGGTTAATTTTGAGACCACCTTTTGATCCACCAAACGGTACATCAATAACAGCATTCTTAAATGTCATTAACATTGCCATTGCCTCAACTTCTGAAGCTGAAACAGCGGGAGAGTAACGAATACCACCTTTTACAGGCTCAAGATGTTCTGAATGAACAGCTCGCCAACCTGTAAATACTTTTATTTCATTGCTGAGTTTTACTCCAAATCTAATTGTGTGTGTGCTGTTGCATGACTTTATTTGATTCGCTAAGCCTTTTTCAACACCAAGTGTTTCTATAGCGTTATCAAACATCTTTGTAACACTTTTTATAAATACATTATTTGACCCCATTTTTTTCACCCCATGTTTTTCCATAATGATATACTCTTTCTTTCCTAAAAAACATAAAAATATGGTGGGCGTAGCTCAGTTGGTTAGAGCGCCGGTTTGTGGTACCGGAGGTCGAGGGTTCAACCCCCTTCGTCCACCCCATATACCTCCATGTTTTTGACTTATTGCTAAAAGTTTTAAGCAATCTGTATGAAGTTTTGTATTTTTTATAGTCCTGTTGATTTATATTAATTCTCCACTATATTAAAAATATGTTCGAAAATAATTTAGTTCCAATGGTCGTTGAGCAAACCTCTAGAGGTGAGCGTGCTTTTGATATCTTTTCCAGATTACTTAAAGATAGAATTGTTTTTATTGTTGGTGGCATTGATGATTACGTTGCTAATCTGGTAGTGGCACAACTCTTATTTCTGGAGTCTGAAGATCCTAAAAAGGATATTTACATGTACATCAATTCACCTGGCGGAGTCATTACATCAGGGCTATCAATTTTAGATACCATGAATTATCTCAAATGTGATGTTTCTACAGTTTGTTTTGGCCAAGCCGCAAGTATGGGAGCGGTTCTACTCGCAAACGGTGCAGACAAAAAAAGATTTGCGTTACCAAACAGTAGAGTCATGATTCATCAGCCGCTAGGCGGTGCAAGAGGACAAGCTTCTGATATAGAAATACAAGCGAAAGAAATACTTACACTGAAAGATAAATTAAACAAAATACTTGCTGATAAAACAAAACAAAGCCTCAAGAAAATTCAAACTGACACAGAAAGAGATTTCTTCATGAACGCTGAAGAGGCAGTGAAATATGGAATTATTGATGAGGTTCTTAAAGAAAGAAAATAATGGAAGTTAAAAAATCAAAACTATCATGTTCTTTCTGCGGGAAGCAGCAATCAAAAGTCAAAAAACTTATAGCAGGACCTAACATTTATATTTGTAATGAGTGCGTCGACCTTTGTAATGACATATTGGTTGAGGAGGAAAAATCTGAAGCAGATCAATCTTTCCAAATTGCAAAGCCTAAAGAGATTTATACCCTTTTAGATGAAATTGTAGTTGGACAAGACGAAGCTAAAAGAAAGCTATCTGTTGCTGTTTATAATCATTACAAAAGAATCACAACCAAAGATACAGCTGATGCCGTTGAAATTCAAAAAAGCAATGTCCTGTTACTTGGACCAACAGGCTCAGGGAAAACTCTGCTGGCTCAAACCTTAGCAAAAATTTTGAATGTTCCGTTTGCAATTGCTGATGCCACATCACTAACAGAAGCAGGCTATGTCGGAGAAGATGTCGAAAATATTATTCAAAAACTTTTAATGAATGCAGATTACGATGTTGAAAGGGCAGAGCAAGGAATTATCTATATTGATGAAATCGATAAAATCTCAAAAAAAGGTGAAAATGTTTCAATCACAAGGGATGTTTCAGGCGAGGGTGTTCAACAAGCTTTACTAAAAATCATCGAGGGAACTGTAGCCTCAATCCCACCTAAAGGTGGCAGAAAGCACCCGCAACAAGAATTTATTAATGTGAATACCAAAAATATTTTATTTATTTGTGGTGGGGCATTTAATGGTTTGGAGGGACAGGTCCACAAAAGACTATCTAATAGCTCAATTGGCTTCAATCAAGAATTGGCATCATTGGATGAGAAAGTAAAAGGGTCAATTTTTAAAGACGTAAATACTGCAGATCTTATTAAGTTTGGAATTATTCCAGAGTTTATTGGAAGGTTCCCTGTAACTGCAGCTCTTGAAGAGCTTTCAGAGGAAGAACTTATTAAGGTCATGTCGGAAACAAAAAACTCCATTGTTGATCAATTTGTTTATCTATTTGAAATGGATGGTATTAAGCTTGAATTTACAAAGGATGCTTTTAAAGCTATTGCAAAAGAAGCAAAATCAAGCGCGTCTGGTGCCAGAGCTATAAGATCAATTTTTGAGGACATACTGCAAGACTCAATGTTCAATCTCCCTTCTGAAAATAATGTTGAAAAGATAGTTATTGATAAAAATATTGTTGAAAAAAGAGAGCAACCTATCCAGCTTCTTAATAAGAAAGTGGCCAATTGATGGAACAAGAAGACCTTAAGTTAAAAATTAAAATGCCAATGATCCCTTTAAGGGATGTTGTGATATTTCCTAATACAGTTTCAACACTATTCGTTGGGCGTGAAAAATCAATTTTTTCTCTTGAAGATGCTTTAAGAAGCAATAAAAAAATCTTTTTAATTGCACAAAATTCACCAGCATCTGAAGAGCCAACAATAGAAGATCTTCCAAAGATAGGAACATTATCAACTTTGCTGCAGATGATTAAGCTACCGGATGGCACTGTAAAAATACTTGTAGAGGGCATTCAAAGAGCTCGGCTTGAAAGCATTACAACAGATGAAGGTTATTTTGCTGAAATTGAAAAAATAGATGAGGTCATAGAAGATTCAAAGTACGAACAAGATTTACTTAACACAATAAAGAACCAATTTACTGAATTTGTCAGTGTGTCTCGTAAGGTTTCTCACGAAATTATTAATCAAGTTGAATCTATGGGCAGCTTGTCTAAAGCAGTCGATATTATTTCATCGAACATTCATTTATCTGTCAAAGACAAACAAGAAATCCTTGAAAAAATTAACATTGTTGAACGAGCAGAGTTTCTCTCAAGTTTATTAGAAGCTCAAATAGAACTTATTGAAGTTGAACAAAGGATACGAGGAAGAGTTAGAAAGCAAATGGAAAAATCTCAAAAAGAGTATTTTTTAAATGAACAAATTAAAGCAGCACAAAAGGAACTTGGAGAAATTGGTGAAGAAAAAAATGAATTAGATGAGTTGAATAAGCGAATTGAAGAGACAAAACTTTCAAAAGAAGCGCTTGAAAAAGTCAGCTCAGAGTTTTCAAAACTCAAGCAAATGTCACCAATGTCAGCAGAGGCTACTGTTATCAGAACTTATATTGAGACAATTCTTGATGTTCCATGGGAAAAGTCCACAAAGATAAATCTTGATCTAAACAAAGCTAAAAAAATATTAGATGAAGATCATTATGGTCTTAAAGAAGTAAAGGAGCGCATACTTGAATATTTAGCTGTTCAAAAAAGAGTTGATAGGATGAAGGCACCAGTGCTTTGTTTTGTTGGCCCTCCAGGAGTTGGTAAAACGTCGCTCGGCGAATCTATTGCAACAGCGGTCAATAGAAAGTTTACTAGATTGTCTTTAGGTGGGGTGCGCGATGAGGCAGAAATAAGAGGCCATAGAAAAACTTATATTGGATCAATGCCAGGAAAAATCATCCAAAAACTTTCGAAAGGAAAAGTCAAAAACCCATTATTCTTGTTAGATGAAATAGATAAGGTTGGCATGGACCATAGGGGTGATCCAAGTTCAGCACTGCTTGAGGTTCTTGATCCTGAGCAAAACAATACCTTCAATGATCATTATCTTGAAGTTGACTTTGATCTATCAGGCGTCATGTTTATATGTACGGCAAACTCTTTAAATATTCCGCCACCACTTTTAGATCGAATGGAAATCATTAGGCTCCCTGGGTACATTGAAGATGAAAAGCTTAACATTGCAAAAAATTATCTAGTGCCACGTAACAGAGAGAAGAACGGTTTGTCAGAAAAAGAGATAAATTTTAGTGATAACGCTGTACTAAAAATCATTAGAAACTATACAAGAGAAGCAGGGGTGAGAAGCCTTGATCGAGAGATTAATAAAGTTTGTAGGAAAAAGGTAAAAGAGCTTTCTCTTGGAACAAAAACGGCACGACTGGTTGATAATAGGGTTGTAAGAAAAATTTTAGGACCCGAGCCATTTAAATATGGTCAGCATGATGAAGAAAATTCCAAAGGTCAGGTTAATGGTTTGGCATGGACCTCTGTTGGTGGGGAATTGCTACAAATTGAAGCAGCCTTAACAGCTGGCAAAGGAAGGATTATTAAAACAGGCTCATTGGGCGATGTCATGCAAGAGTCAATTCAAGCAGCTCTAACGGTTGCAAAAAATATAAAATCTAAAAAAAGTACACAGGCAGATTTCTTTGAAAAACAGGATCTGCATATTCATGTGCCAGAAGGAGCTACACCCAAAGACGGGCCTAGTGCTGGTATTACAATGTGTACAGCCATAGCTTCACTTATTCTTGATAAGAAGGTGAAAGCGAATCTAGCAATGACGGGAGAAATTACATTGGCTGGCAAAGTTTTAAAAATTGGTGGTCTCAAAGAAAAGCTCATTGCAGCCAAAAGAAGCGGCATTACTAATGTAATCATCCCTCATGAAAATAAGGGCGATCTTGAGGAAATAGAAGCCAATATTTTGAAAGATGTGAATATACACCCTGTAAAAGCCATTGAAGAAGTTCTCGAAAAAGCACTCGTTTAGCCCAGAATCAGTCATTTTGTCAAGAAAAACGCGTTTAATAAAAGTTCATTTATTTGATATCAAAATCTTGATTTATTGATTTTTAGGGTCTAATGTTAGTTAAACGCCTGTAACAAGGCATTTGAGGAGAACTTATGAATAAGGCTGATTTAATTGACGTAGTTGCCAGCGAGACTGGTAGCACAAAAGTTGATGCTGCTAAAGCATTGGATGCATTTGTAGATGCTGTAACGGGCGCACTTGCTAAAGGTGATTCTGTTTCACTTGTAGGATTTGGAACTTTTTCTGTAAGACACAGAGCTGCTAGAGAAGGTATCAACCCGCAAAACCCATCACAAAAAATTCATATACCAGCAGCAAATGTTCCTGGTTTTAAAGCCGGTAAAGCATTAAAAGCTGCAGTAAATTAAGATTAACTGAGTGATCAGTTTCTTACGGGGAAAGCTACAAGGAATTGTAGCTTTTTCTTTTCTAGTCATCGTTGCCCTGACCTTTGCGTTCTTGGGGCTACCTACTTTTACCCAAACATTTAGCGTAAATAATTACGCAAAGCTTGGTGATTATGAAATATCACAATCCGAGTACTTCAGAGCAAAGGGACAAGTAGAACAAAATCTTAGAGATCAATTTGGACAGGATCTTGATTTATCTGACCCGTCCTTAGTAGATGCTGTACAAAACCTTACAAATAATTCTCTAATAGAAAAATACACAATAATTAATTTCTTAGATGAGTTTGGAATTGTTGTTCCTGATACATACGTAGAAACAGAATTATCTAAATCAGAAACATTTAGGGCTGACGGCGAATTTAGCCAAGAGCTATTTAAAAATTATCTTGTAAATTTTAATTTGTCTAAAGAAGATTTGGTCAATGACTTCAAATCAGATTTAAAGCTGAATCTTGCTGTATCTTTTCTAAGTGCTACAGCAAATTCTTTTGATAAGTCTGTCGAACAGTATTTAGACTTACTTACTGAGAGAAGGACTGTTAAATTTGCAGAAATAACAACAGAAAATGTCGTGACAGATTTTGTTCCAACTGATGAAGAAATAGAATCTTTCTACAACTCTAATATTAATAACTACGCAATTCCTGAGAAAAGATCCTTCTTTATTGCAAAAGCAAACCTAAACGATATGGATTTACTGGTATCAGACGAAGAATTGTCCAATGCTTACAATCTGTATTTAGAAAATTTACCGCAACCTGAGAAAAGAATCTCTCATATCATGTTAATTGGAGATAATTATGATAGTGAAGAAGAATTTTCTTCTCGAAAGGCAGAAGTTGAAGGGGTTTTAACTAATACAAATTTTGAACAGCTGGTTGTAAGTTTTTCTGATGATTTAGGGACTAAAGATTTAAATGGCGACCTTGGATTTACAAATGGCGATATATTCCCTACTGAGTTTGAGAGAGTCATAGCAGGTTTAGATGTTGGAGATGTCTCAGAGGCAATTCCTTTCGAAGGCAATATCCACTTTTTAAAAGTTACAGAGCTCGATGGTGCAGATATTGAAAGTTTTGAAGAAAAAAGATCAGAACTTGAAGGTGAGCTAAAACAGATTGCATTTGAAGCTAAAATTTCAGAGATTAGCAACGCGATAGGTGGGCAAGCCTATAACTTTGAAGAGGTTGCTGATTTTGCTGAATCATTCTCACTTTCGCTTGAGAGTTTTGAAAATCAAAACATATCTCAAACAAATTTTAATTTTACTGATCCTGAAGCAGTCTTTAGTACACAAATTGGAAGCTGGTCACAAGCCGTTGAACTAAGTAATGATGAGTACGCTTTTGCTTATGTTTATGATGTTATTGCTCAATCAACTGAGGGTTTAGCAAGCGTTGAAAGTTCAATAGTAGATAGCTTAATAGATTTAAATAAAGGCAGTTATCTTGATGATTTATTTGCTAGTGAAGAGGAATTTATCCTTGAAGCTGATGCATTAGAAGAAGTTTTTTCACTTAACAATGTTACGGTTGATGAGCTTAAAAACATCAACAGGTCTACATCCTTGCTTACATCAGACTTAATTAACATTCTTTTTAATGAGTATGAAACTGGCGTTACTTTGAAAGAACTAACAAATGATGGCGTATTGTTTTACACAGTTGTAAATAGAACAAAGGGAGACATTTCCAAAGTGTCTGATGAAGATAAGGTATTCATAAACGACGAAACACAACGAAATCTGTTGCAAACAGCATTTAATAAATTACGAAAAGAATACGACCTGGATAGTAAATTGAGTCTCAATAACCAATTTACTGCTCTAAATTCATAGCTTGTATATTGTAGCCGCCATCAACATATATTGTTTGGCCAGTAATTCCCCCAGCCATATCACTTAAGAGAAACGTTACTGTATCGCCAACTTCTCTTGCTGTGATGTTGCGGGAAAGTGGAGTATTAGCACCATGTTGTTTAAGCATGGTCTTAAAGCCTTTAATTCCAGATGCCGCTAATGTTTTTATTGGTCCTGCAGATACTGAATTCACTCTTATTCCTTTGGACCCTAGAGTGGCTGCAAAATATCTTACACTTGCTTCTAAGCTTGCCTTCGCCATACCCATAACATTGTAGTTTGGTGTGGCTTGTTGCGAGCCAATGTATGTAAGTGTAATGATGGATGAGTTTTCACTCATATATGGATAAGCCTCTTTCACTAATCCAGCAAAACTATAAGCACTAACGTCATGAGTAATGGCAAAACCTTCCCGTGTTATTGAGTCTTCAATATTTCCAGATATTTGGTCAGCTGGAGCAAAACCAACAGAATGAACAAGTCCATCTATTTCACCCCATTCATCTACAGCTCTTTTAACAAGTGATTTGATATCAGAATCCTTTGCAACATCACAAATTTCTGTAAATGCTCCATAAGCTTCTTTTGAAAACTCATTTATAAATTTTTCGAACCTCTCGTTCTGGTAGCTAAAGCCCAAAGTTGCACCGTTTTCTGAAAGTGATTGTGAGATTGCTGCTGCGATTGAATATTTGTTTGCTAATCCAACAACTAGAATTTTTTTATTTTTAACCATTTTCGAATTATAGATCAATTTTAAATAAATTGGATACACGACCAATAAAAGTCTCTTAAAACCTTATATTTACTGGGTTTTGTGTATTTTTTAAAAATTTTGTTAAAAATTTGTTAAAAAAAGGGCACTTATGTGACAAAACTATGGCTTTTTTTTGTTTAAAAGCGCCAAATGCGTTATGATTCAGGGATATAAACTTTTTAAAAAGGGTAAAATATGAATATATTCAAATATTTACTTAGTCTGGTTCTTTTAGTATCAGTGTCAGGGTATACGTATGCCCAAGATGCAGAAGTTGCTGAAGAAGCAGTCGAAGAAGTTGTTGTAACTGGTTCACGTATTAAAAGGAAATCACTGAATAGTGCTTCCCTAGTGTCCACTATAACAAGAGATGAGATTGACGAGAGTCAAGCTCTTTTAGCTGCTGATGTGTTGAGGTTATCAACTTACAATACATTCAGTTCATTCGAACCTACTGCAGGTAGTAGTGCTCAATCTAATGCAACCATTGACCTTAGAGGTCTTGGATCATCAAGAACATTAGTTCTTATGGATGGTAGAAGAATGCCTGGTTCACCACATCTTGGTGGAGCTGGTGCTTCAAACATCAACATGATTCCAACAGTTGCTGTTGAAAGAATTGAGATTCTTGCTGACGGTGCATCATCTGTTTACGGATCAGACGCTATTGCTGGTGTTGTGAACGTTGTGACTAAAAAGCAATTTGACGGAATGCAAGTAGAGTTCAGAGACGGTACAAGAGATCGTGATGATGGTAAAGAAATGGCAATGTCATTTATTTACGGTGGAACAACTGATAAAGGTTACTTCACACTTATGGCTGAACACGATCAAAGAGACGAAATCTATCTTAAAGATAGATGGTACTCAGCTGCTCGAGCAGAAGATGAAAACGGCGATGGCGTTATTGATCTTTACTCAGAAACTTATGGTTTAAGCTGGTATTCAAGAAACTTGGCTGACCCAGTAACTGGTGACATTTTTGCTGCTGGTGTTAATGGTGATGCATGTCCAGGTTCTGTTGAAAATCCTGTAAACGGTTTCTGGGGTCCTAACTTTGGTGGTGCTGCTTTTGGACAAGGTCCAACTGTAACTCCTTCATATGATGGCGCTTTACCAACAGGTATTTGTGGTTACGCATGGGCTGACATTATGGTTCAGAACGCAGAGATCACAAGAGATACTGTTACAGCAAACTTAGAGCATGCAATTGCCGATAATCTAAGTCTTTACTCAAGACTAAGTGTTGTTAGAAACCAATCAACTGGTAGATTCGCTCCGCCAGCTGCAAGATACCCAGGTCTTCTTGCCTCAGATCCTGCCAACCCATTTGATGTGGATGTAACAGGTTACTGGAGATGGACAGAAATTGGTAACAGGGGTTCAGACTTCACAGATGATGCATGGGATTTTGTTACAGCATTAACATATCAGTTAAATGATAATGTCGAAGTTCAAACAAGTTTCCAATACAACAACTTCTATGGTGTTGATATTGGTAGATACTTCCTAGATTATGCAGGTCTTGATTCAAACCTATACCAAGGTATTCCTTTTGGTTCTGAAGACGGCGTTTATGCAATGAGTGCAACAACACTTGTTGAGTACGGTAACGACTATAAAAAATTCGACGTAACAGCTCAGGTTGATAACTTATATGCACTTCCAGGCGGAACAGTTTCCGCTCTTGTTGGATATGAGTATTTCGAAAATGAATACTCAGCTGACTACGACAAGCACTCAGAAGGTGGCTTAGTTGGTGGTTCTGCTGGTAACTCAAGTGCTGGTTACAGAGATAACGGCGCAATGTTTGGTGAACTTCTATTACCTGTATTAGATAATTTAGAAGTGACAGCATCATTTAGATCAGATAGCTATTCTGATGTTGGTGATTCTTCATCTTACAAGTTAGGTGCATTATATGTTCCTAAGTTTGTTCCAAACACAGTCGTAAAAGTTAACCTAGGTGAAGGATTTAGAGCTCCAACAATGAGTACTCTATATGCTGTTACAACATTTAGTGCTAATTCAGCTTATGACTATAAAGCTTGTGCAGCAACAGGTGTAAGTACAGTTGACTGTCCTTCAAGACAAATTTCAACATTAATAACAGCTAACGACGCTGTTGAAGCTGAAACATCAGAAAGTTTCACTTTCAGTATTGAGCACGACTTCGGTTGGATGCCAGCACTTGAAGGTTTAACAGCAAGATTCGACAGCTACAACATTACAGTTAACAACGCTATTGTTAGTGCTGGAACACAAAGTGTTATGTGGAACGACTTCTTAGGCGGAACACTATTAACAGACAACTATGAGTATTTCGACGCTGATGGCATTTCAGGTGACGGTACTGCTGCTGGTAACCCAGTAGGTACAGGTTCAACTGAAGCATGCCCAGAAGGCGCAACATACGTTAAAAGAAAAGGTGTCTCCGATTCAGTTTATGTCATTAGATCATGTGCTAATGGTAGAGTTGATTACGTAGGTGCTTCAACAGTTAACGTAGGTATGATTGAAGTTATTGGTTATGACTTATTCCTAGACTACACAATGGATATTCCAAATTGGGGTGTAGGAGAAGGTACAATGAATTTCTTCATGGACTACTCAGATATGGGTGATTACAACACAGATGCTTTCGTAGGTAGCTCAAGACAAGTCAACAACATTGGCTTCTCTGGTCTTCCAGGCGTTAGATATAACTATGGTTTAAATTACTCATTTGATAAGTATTTTGTTTCATTAATCAATCGTGTTATTGGCGATTTCAGATTCTCATCAGAAGCTGAAACTGTTGGTGGCGAGTTGACTGGTGGTATCGTAAAAGCCGGTGGTACTCAAGATGAGTACTCAACACTGGACTTACAGCTTGGTGCTGATTTAGGTTCAATGGGTAAAGTTACCTTTGGTATTCTTAACCTTGACGACGTAGATCCATTACCAGACGGTACAGGAAATTATGAAACTTATATTGGTCTCTACGATAACAGAGGTATGACATCATACTTCAGATGGAGACTAAACTTCTAATTCAAATTTGAATTATTCTAAGGGCTGCTTCGGCAGCCCTTTTTTTAGAAATTGTCTTTGGCGATTCTTAACTTTCGAAAACAATCTACTTGTGATAGGTCTTTAAGATTCTCAGGTATCTTTTGAAGTAAGAAAGGATTTATTGTTTTTTCAAGACCAATGTTTGATGGCAATGTTGGTTCGTTTTTGCTTCTTTTACTTCGTGAGATTGTGTAATAATTATTTACATCATCATCTTCAATGATTGATTTAACAAACTCTAAATTATTTATTGTGTATTCATGAGTGCAGTAAACATAAGTTTCATCAGGTAAATTAGCTAATTTTTGGAGTGAATTACAAAGTTGGTCATAAGTGCCTTCAAACATTCTTCCACAACCTCCTGAAAATAGAGTATCACCACAAAATACTAAAGATTCTTCCTTGGAATAGAAAGCAATATGATCAAGTGTATGGCCAGGAGTTTCAATTACTTTAAAACTAACATCCAAAGTAGAGAATTTATCATTTTCTTTTAAAACAATATCTATACCATCTATTCCAGGATTATTAGGACCATAGACTTTTCCTTTGCATATTGGTTTTAGCTGACTAATGCCACCAATATGGTCCCAATGATGATGAGTAATAAGTATGTCTTGGAGGATCAGGTTATTTTCATGTAAGTATTGCAGGACAGGAGTAGGATCACCAGGGTCAACAAGTGTGACTTGTGTATCGTTTCTGATGACCCAGATGTAATTATCTGTAAAAGCATGTATGTGATCTATCTTCATTACTTTATAATTAAGTCTTAATGTCTATTAAAGTATACACAGACGGTGCTTGTAAAGGTAATCCAGGTCCTGGCGGATGGGGTGTATACATCATTCATGGCTCAGATGAGATAGAGCTTTTTGATGGAAATCCAAACACTACAAATAACCAAATGGAGATGCAGGCAGCCATTGAGGCTCTCAAATACCTCAAAGAAGAAAATCAGCCAATAGACCTTTATACAGACTCAAATTATTTAAGACAAGGCATTACTGAATGGATCTTTAATTGGAAAAAGAATAATTGG
Source organism: uncultured SAR86 cluster bacterium (assembly GCA_902579195.1). Classification (GTDB taxonomy): domain Bacteria; phylum Pseudomonadota; class Gammaproteobacteria; order Magnimaribacterales; family TMED112; genus TMED112. The sequence continues at coordinate 18,114 of CACHFV010000007.1, forward strand.
AGAACTGCATCAAAAAAACCAGTCGCCAATAAAGATTTGTGGATTGAAATTTCAGACCTTTCATCAGTTATGGCTGTTAATTGGCACTGGGTAAAGGGGCACGATGGTGATCCAGGCAATGAACGCGCAGATTATTTGGCAAATCTTGGAGTCGATAATGTCAGCTAGGATTATTTCTTTTGATACAGAGACAACAGGGCTAGATTTTGCAACTGGTGACCGCGTCATAGAGTTGGGAGCAGTTGAAATACTCGATAGAAATAAAACAGGTGAAGAATTTCAGACTTATTTGAATCCCGACGGTAAGGAAATAAGTGAAAAAGCTCAAGAAATTACTGGTATCACCAATGAACAATTAAAAGATAAACCAAAATTTAAAGATATAGCTGATGATTTTATAAATTTTGTAAAAGGGGCAGAATTGGTTATTCATAATGCAGAGTTTGATGTTGGTTTTATAAATAACGAACTAAAACTTGCCAACCATGAAGTGAAAGATATCCGAGATATCTGTACAGTTTACGATACATTAACAACTGCTCAGACTATGTTTCCTGGACAACGCAACAATTTAAACGCTTTGTCAGCAAGATTAGGAATTTCTGGTTACGATCGAACGTATCATGGAGCTCTGCTGGATGCGCAAATTCTTGCCGACACTTATCTTAACTTGACTGGTGGACAGGTAACCTTTGATCTTAGCCAAAACTCTTCAGTAACACAAAATTTACAAATAGATGAGCAAGACTTGAAGGAGATCAAGTTTAAAAAATTTATTGCTGAAGAAAATGAAGTTCAGGAGCATGAAAAATTTATAAAAAAACTTAACCAAAAAACAGAGAAGGAAATTTCTTGGTAATGAAAAAGGTAGTAACAAGATTTGCACCAAGTCCAACAGGTTACCTACACATTGGCGGTGTGCGAACTGCTTTATTCAATTATATCTTTGCTAAGAAACATGCTGGAGAATTTTTACTACGTGTAGAAGATACTGACCAAGAGAGATCTAAAGCTGAATATACCGATGCAATTATTGAAGGTTTAAATTGGCTTGGATTAACTTTTGATGGTAGACCTACATTTCAGAGCCAAAGATCAGAATTATACAAACAAGAGATTGATAAACTTCTATTGGATGGTAAGGCTTATCGATGTTCATGCAGTCCAGAGAGGCTAGATGCTTTGCGAAAAGAACAAGAATCTAAAGGTTTAAAGCCCATGTATGATGGTTTGTGTCGCGACAAAGGCATTACTGATGAAAATACAGTCGTAAGACTTAAAACACCAACAGAAGGATCAACTATCGTAGATGATGCAGTCTATGGGAAGATTGAGTTTATTAACAAAGAGCTTGATGATTTGATTATTCAGAGATCCAATGGAACACCAACCTACCACCTGTGTAATGTTGTTGATGATAATGCACAAGGTGTTACTCATATTATTAGAGGTGAGGACCATCTACCAAATACACCTAGACAAATTCAAATTATAAAAGCACTAGGCTATGATGGTTTCAAATACGCACACCTACCGTTAGTCCTCGGCGAAGATAAAAAAAGGCTCTCTAAAAGACATGCTGCAACAGACTTGATGGCGTACAAGAAATTAGGGTACTTGGCTGATGCAATATTGAACATGTTGGCTAGACTCGGTTGGTCAAAAACAGAAAAAGATATATTTTCAATGGATTTCTTGATGGAAAATTTAGAGCTCGAGGACATTCAAAGATCTGGCGCTGTGTTTGATATAGAAAGATTAAATTTTATTAATCAAAATCATATTAGCGAACTTAGTGATAAAAAACTTTTAGAAGAAATTAAACCTTTCAATGATGAGAATAGTTATTCTCTTGATGCTCATCATGATCCAGAGAAATTAGTAAGGTTATGTTGTGGAAGTGGTAATAATTTAACTGAAATTTCGGATTTCATTAAGCCTTTCATAAAAGATTTTGAAAAGTATGATGAGAAAGATTTTGAAAAACATCTGCTTGGTAGTGAAACAGTACTTAATTTCTTTATTTCAAACATACCTAACCAAGAAGATTGGACAGTAGATAATTTCGCTAAACTTATTGAGCAGGCTAAAGAAGAGCTGCAGCTGCCTATGCCAAAAATTGGTCTACCATTAAGAGTAGCGTTGCTTGGTCGAGCTAAATCACCAAACCTTGATGCGACGCTCTATCTTTTTAAAAAGGAATTAGTTATTGAAAGACTGCAGAAAGCATTAAAGACTATTTCTGAACACTAACACTAGCATTTGGTCTTCTTAGATCAGCGTACCCAAATCTTACACCATCAATGATAGCTATGCTTTGAGTGCTTCCCATAGTATCTGACAACTCTAAGTTATGACCATAAGACTCTAATATACGTTGTGTATCGCTGCTCATAGTTTTTTCATAATTAAGCTTAGTGCTTTGAGAGTCTTGATGAATACGTGGGAGCATAGAAGCTTCACCAATGTCTAAATCAAAATCAATATAATTTACAAGAACTTGAAAAACAACGCCTGGTATCTGTGACCCTCCTGGTGATCCTGTTATTAGTTCTAATTTGCCTTTGCCATCAAAAACCATGACTGGTGTCATTGTGCTCATTGGTCGCTTGCTTGGTTCTAACTTATTAGCGGGAGAAGAACTTCTAAAATAAGAATCGATTAACCCATAGTTATGGGCAAAATTATTCATTTGGTTATTAGTGAGCATTCCTGTCCCAGGAATTGTTACACCAGAACCAAAGGAATAACCAAGAGTGTAGGTAACAGATACACCATTGCCATCTTTATCCACGACAGAATAATGAGTTGTATCTTTTGATTCTTCATAAGTTGAGTTAATACGATCTCCATATTTATTGATGTTTTTAGGATTTGTTGCAGAAGTTAGACTGATTTTCTTTGCCTTTTCTTTTGCCAATTTCTTTGAAAGCAACATGTCATAAGGAACATCAAAATATCCCGGATCACCAACTAGTTTTGATCTATTTTGGTGACCATACTTTAATGTTTCTGAAAGAAGGTGAAATGTTCTTGCTGAATTGGGAGCTAGCCCACTCAATTGAAAATTTTCCAACACATTTAAAGCTGTAAGTATTACCACTCCACCACCAGATGGTGCTCCCATGGCAAAAATCTGTTTATCTCTATATGTTGTTTTGATAGGTTGGGCAATATTGACTTTATAGTTCTCTAAATCTGATTTTCTTATCAAACCATCGTTTTTGAGCATCTCCTTTTCTATTAGGTCAGCTATTTCTCCACGATAAAAAACATCCTGCCCAAATTTTTGAAGCTTAATAAATGTTTGTTTTAGGTCCTCAATGAATAATGCTGAATTAGGCCCTAGATTCTTTTTATAAATTTCATATGATTCAGGGTCATCACCAATATATTTTCCAATGTTAATAGCGTGGTACAGATCTTGTGTCATAGGGACACCTTTAGTTAAAAGATCAATTGTTGGTTGAAGTAATGTTTCCATTGGTAATGAGCCGTATAGTTCATGAGCTTTATAAAGGCCAGCAATTGTTCCTGGAACGGCAATTGCCTTGTAACCTTTTCTTGTAACGTCATCATCTTGTAATTTAAGCTCTTGGTAGAATTCACGTGTTGCTAGTGCCGGAGCAGTAGAACGGAAATCTAAGGATAAGATTGTTTTATCCTTTTCAATATAAATCTGCATAAAACCGCCACCACCAATATTTCCTGCCCTTGGTAATGTGGCTGCAAGCGAGAAACCAACGGCAACTGCTGCATCTACAGCATTACCACCTTGATCAAGTATTTCAACGCCTATATCTGAGGAGAGATAATTTTGTGAGACTACTATCCCCTTATTAGTATATGTTGAATGGTATGGATGATCGTAATCTATCAAGCTAGCTTGAGCATGAATCATTGAAGTAAATAAGAGTGTTAAAAAAATTCTCATTATTTAAATATTAATGGTAATACATATGCTGAGAATAGTGTGACAACAACAATACCCACTACATTGAGGTAGAAGCCAGCTCTCATCATTTGAGCTATGGTAAATTTTTCCGATCCGTAAACTATGGCATTTGGAGGTGTTGCCACAGGCAACATAAATGCACAGCTAGCAGCAAGTGCAACAGGGATAGAAAGTTGTGAGATTAAACCTAGATCTGAACCAGCAATAGCAATCATGATTGGTACAAATGTTGCTGTAGTGGCTTGGTTGCTTGTTAGCTCTGTTAAGAAAACTATTAAAGTCACAATGATAAATATTAATAAAATGGCATTTATGTCTGAAGTGAAAAAGGATCCAATCCAATCACCAAGCATTGAGCTTTTAATAGCTCCCGCCATTGATAATCCGCCACCGAATAATAGAAGTATTCCCCAAGGCAGTTCTTTTGTTGTTTTCCAATTTATTAGTCCAGTACCTTTTTCGGAACGTGTGATGAAAATTGCTAATGCAGCAAACACAGCGATAGCATAATCAGTTAAACCTTCTAGAAAAGGAATAAGAACCAAAGCTTTGCTGGACATCCAAGCTAAAGCTGTCATGACAAAGATATAAAAAACTCTTCGTTCATCGGTAGATACTTTACCAAGTGACGCATACATTTGCTCAAGTGACTTTGTTGTTTCGTCAGATCCCTCTATTTTTAATGGAAAGATAACATTGGTTAACAATAACCAACCAACGAACAACATAACTGCGGAGATAGGGGTAGCTAATAACATCCAATCAAAGAAAAATACCTTTACACCTTCATCTTCAATAAAACTTTTTACTAATACATTGGGGCCAGTTCCTATAATGGTTGCCATGCCACCTATGGTCGCTGCATATGCTACTCCTAGAAGTAAAGATGTTTGAAAGTTATTGAATTGCTGTTCATCTAATGAGGTGGTGGTGTCTTTAACTACTGCAGCAATCGCTAAAGCAATTGGAAGAAGCATCAATGTAGTGGATGTATTCATAATCCACATACTAATTAAGGCACTGATTAACATGAAACCACCAATCAAATATTTGGCATTTGTGCCAACCATTAATAGCATTTTTAATGCTAGTCGCTTATGAAGATTTACTTTTTCAATTGCCAACGCAAGAATAAAACCCCCAAGGAATAAATATATGTTTGGATGTGCATAGGGTTTAGCGGCGATAGTAAATGCTTCTTTTGGTGTAAAGCCATCAACATAAGGTCCATACACTTGAAGCAAAGGGAATAAGGCAAGAGGGAGTAGGGCAGTTACTGGTAGCGGAATGGCCTCAGTTGCCCACCAAAAAGCCATCATGATAACAATACCTGCCACATGCCAAGCTTCAATAGTGAGGCCAGCAGGAGGGGTTGTAAATAATGTCAGAGAAAAGAAAAATAGACCTGTAAAAAAACCTATTGATTTGGGGTTAATACGATCTATCATCCAAAAAAAAAGGCGCGAAATTAATCGCGCCTTAAGTTATGAGGTTTAGTATGTGAACCTTAGGTCAAGATAGAAGTTTCTTCTTAGATTGTTATCTAAGTCTTCAAAATAACCCATTCTTGATGATGCAAGAGGAGCTCTCTTATCATCCCAGTTGTTAACACCTAATCTGATTCTAAGATCAGTATTTGGTGTTTCTGTGTAGTAGTCTACATACATATTTCTTGTTTTGAATGGAACAACAGCCCACATAGCGCCTGCATATTCGATAGTTCTGTCTTCGTAAACAGTACTTCTTGCGTTCTGGTTCATACCAAAGGCCCAATCACCATTTCTGAGTCTTAGAGATGTGTAAGTTTTTCTCTTTGGTGCGCCATTCACGGCTAGAATATCGCCAAATCCATCAATAGCTGTAAGTGGAATCTCTCCACCGGCCATTGCTGCATCTAACATTGATAATGTTGGACCATATTCTTGCATTTTTGCTGTTAGCTGTGAGATTTGGTGCTTAAAGGATAAGTTACCAAATGCTGTCTCAGTGTCGTAGTAGAAGCCAGTGTCCCAACCTTCAATAGTTCTATTGTTTAGGTTGGCATAGTTGTCTTCAACTCTTTCAGCTAATCCAAACGGACATAGCCCAGCAGCAATAAATGTATCTGGATTATCAGGTGCTTGTCTAACAACAGCTGGGTTTCCAACTACAGATGAACAGTCAGAAAGATTATTCTGCTGCAATCTTAAGTACAGATCCAATAGCATATGGTTTTCTTCACCAAACAAACCAATTGTATTTTCTGATTCAATACTCCAAACATCATATGTCAAAGTAATACCATCAGTAGGCTCAAGAACAAATCCAACAGTAGTATTATCAGATGTCTCTGCTTGTAACATGCTGCTACCTGAAGCTTGTCTTTGTACTGAGTATCTACCATCTGAATCATCAGTATCAGCACCTAGACCAAGAGCATAGATTGTTGCTGCATCATTTCTAGTATTATTTCTAACCACCATACTTTCATTGATAGTAATTAAGTTTGGCGCTCTGAATGTTTCTTGGAAAGAACCTCTTAATTTAAAGATATCACTCACTCTCCAACCAAATGCAACTCTTGGTGCATTTGTGCCGTCGAAATCAGAATATGTCTCTTTTCTCCAAGCAACCTGAAGATCAAACTGCTCAACTAAAGGAACATTCATTTCTGGGCTTACTACTGGAACATCAAACTCGATGTAGAAAGAGTTAACTGTTCTGCTACCTCTGCTATCAGGAGTAGGTGAACTGTTTACAACATCAGAAACATATGGATATGTATCGCCTGAACTTGTTGAAAGTGCACCAGAAGTTTTTCTTTCTGTAAACACAATTGTTCCATCAAGTCTTGGGTCTCTATCGTCAACAAAAGTATCTTGTCTTGTTTCTAGACCCCATGCCATACCAATAAAGCCAGCCTGAGTTTCCCACCAGTCAGCTTTTGACATTCTTAGGTCTAAAGTTGTCATAGTTCTTTCATTCTTTCTATAAACATCAACGACTGCTGGTGCAATACCACCGTCAGTTAAGTCCATAGGGTTGTGTGAAACACGTCCTGAAATATGTGCACCGCCAGCGCCATTGAAAGGGTTATATGCATTTGGTCCGTCTGCATGAAGCAAAGCATCAACTAATGTGTTTGAAACTCTATTATGAGTCACATCAAATGCTTCTGCCCATGAGTAGGAAATAGCAGATTCCCATGACCATCCTGAATCAAGATCGCCACGAATACCTGCAAGCATTCTGTTTGTTTCCTTGTCGTTATCGACAATTCTTGGACCAGCATCAACAAATCTGTAGTTATCGATAAGCAATGCTTTACCTGTAAAGTTATAAGGGTTTGTTGCCGGAACAACATGCTTTACAGATGAGAATGATGAAGACGAATGTCTATTACCATTATATTTACTTCTATACTGTCCAAATTCTGCGAAAACTTCA
>CACHFV010000008.1:0-19867 GCA_902579195.1 uncultured SAR86 cluster bacterium
AATTTAAGCCAAAGAGAACCTGAATTCCTCAATGAGTGGAGCAAGAGAGATGCCTACGGCAAAATAAGGCAAGCAAGGGAGGGTAGAGAAAAATTTATCCTGCATGATGGGCCTCCTTATGCAAATGGACAAATACATCTTGGCCATGCAGTTAATAAAGTTCTGAAAGACATAATTGTCAGGTCCAAGACAATGGAGGGTTTTGATGCTCCTTATATTCCGGGCTGGGATTGTCATGGCCTGCCAATTGAGCATCAAGTTGAAAAAAAACTTGGAAGCAAGAGACATGAAATAACACAAAAAGAGTTTAGAAATTTATGCAGAGAATATGCAAAAGAACAAATTGAGCTACAAAAAAAAGATTTTCTACGCTTGGGAGTATTTGGAGACTGGAAAAACAGATATGCATCACTGGATCAAAGTTTTGAGGGAGAAGCGATTAATGGTTTTGCAAGAATATTTCATAATGGCCATTTAGAAAAAGGTTTTAAGCCAGTTCATTGGTGTCTAGATTGTTCATCTTCTCTTGCAGAAGCAGAAGTTGAATATATGGACAAAAAGTCGCAATCAATTGATGTCAAATTTACATTAACTAATGAATCACAAAAAGAATTAAAAGAATGCATTAATTTTGATCTTCAGGGTGAAATATCTGTTGTGATTTGGACCACCACACCTTGGACCATTCCTGGAAATCAGGCTGTATGTGCAAAAGACGATATTGAGTATGAGATTTTGCAAATGGACCAAGAGTTTTTGATTGTTGCTAAAGATCTTAAAGAAGATTGTTTTGAGCGGTGGAAAAGCTTGAACATCAAATCAACTAAAAAAACTTTCATGGGTGCTTTGCTGAAAAATTTAGTTTTAAAACACCCTCTGTATGAAAGATTGTCCCCATTATTTCTTGCTGATCATGTGACAACTGAAACAGGTACAGGTTTTGTTCATACTGCTCCAGCTCATGGGGTAGATGACTTTAATGTTTGTAATAAAGAGGGTATTGAAATTGATAATCCTATTTCAACAAATGGTTGCTACAAAGAAAATGTTGGTTTGTTTTCTGGGCAGCATGTAAGAAAGGTTGAGCCAAATGTTCTTAATGAGCTGACAAAAAAAGGAAATTTAATAAATTCTGAAGAATATGACCACAGTTATCCTCATTGCTGGAGACACAAAACTCCAGTAATCTTCATGGCCACTCCTCAATGGTTTTTTTCAATGAGTAAATCAGGCTTATTGGAGGGTGCAGTAAGAGCAGTTGATGATATCAAGTTTATTCCCGATTGGGGCAAAGATCGGATGGAAATTATGCTAAAAGAAAGACCAGATTGGTGTATTTCTCGACAGAGGGATTGGGGAATTCCAATAACTTTGTTCTATAACAATGATAGTGGAGAACTACATCCCAATCAGGATGAGATTTTTCGAGATGCAGCAGAGGCAATTAAAAGCAATGGGATTGATTCATGGAATGAGATGGAGCTTAATTATGAAGATTCTTCAGAATATGAGAAGTCCTCAGACATATTTGATGTTTGGTACGATTCAGGGGTAACCAATTTTACTGTCATTGATAAATTGTATGGTTCAAATACACAATCAGATTTATATTTAGAGGGGAGTGACCAGCATAGAGGTTGGTTTCAATCATCTTTATTAACATCAATTGCTATGAAAGGCATAGCGCCTTATAAATCTGTCCTAACTCACGGTTTTGTTGTAGATGAAGGTGGGCGCAAAATGTCGAAATCTCTTGGGAATATTATTACGCCTCAAGAAATTATGAATGATTCGGGCGCAGATATTCTGAGGTATTGGATAGCTTCCACTGACTTCAGAGGTGAGATGGCATTTTCAAAAGACATATTCAATAGAGCAATCGATGGTTTCAGAAGAATTAGAAATACAATGAGATTTATGGCCTCAAACCTATATGACTATGAAGATGATTTTGATAGCCAGCAATTACTTTTCTTAGATAAGCAAATTTTAGAAAAATTACAACAATTACAGAAGGAAGTAAGAGAGAATTACGAAAACTATAATTTCCACCTCATAACCTCAAAAATATTAAATTTTTGTGTTAATGACCTCGGTGGTATGTATCTAGATATTGTAAAAGATAGGCTTTATACAATGAAAAGCAATTCTGTTGGGAGACGTTCTGCACAATACGCTATTAAAAAAGTTTTAATTACATTAAGCAAAAACATTGCATCAATAATGCCATTCACAGCATATGAATTTTATGAGGAGCTCTTTCCTAATAGTGGGGAAAAAATCTTTTCAGAGGAATATGATGAGTTTGATTCACATTTAACACCAAATGAAATTGAATTATTCCAATCTTTGGAAGACTTAAGATCAAGAGTCTATCAAGCAATTGAATCTGAGAGGCAAAAAGGGACAATCAAGAACGCTTTAGATGCTGAAATAGAAATTACTCTCAAAAAAGATGCATATAATTCACTTAAAGAACTATCACAGGAAATTCATAAATTCTTTATTGCCTCAAAATGCACACTAGTTGAAGGTAAAAGCGAAAAAATAAAAATTAAAGCATCTGCATATGAGAAATGTACACGTTGTTGGCATCGAGAAGAAGAGCTTAACTCTAATGGAATTTGTGAAAGATGCGAGGATAATATTGATGGAGATGGTGAGACAAGGAGTTTCTTTTAGTTGCGTTACTTTTTAGCCTTAATTAGCCTCGTATTTGCTGATTTGTTAATTAAATACAGCTTAAATACTGCTGATATTGACCCCATAACCATTATCCCCCTTTTTTTAGATTTTTATTTAACCAAAAATACTGGGATAGCTTTAAGCCTATTTAGTTCTACCGATCCTACTTCTCAGATCATCTTATCAATAACAATTTTTCTGGCACTATCGTATTTAACATATCTATTTATAACAACTACTGATAAATTGCAGAAAATTTCCCTGACTCTTATTATTGCTGGGGGATTGGGCAATTTTTTAGAAAGAATTTTTTTTGGATCTGTTACAGATTATTTATATCTAAGAATTGGAACTACGCCACTATTTATATTTAATTTTGCTGACCTTATTATCACAATTGGAGCAGGAATCATGATCTATTCATGGTTGTTTATAAATGAAAGAAGATAAAGAAATTGTTCTAGCTAACCCAAGAGGATTCTGTGCTGGAGTTGAGCGTGCAATTGATATCGTTGAGAAATCTCTCGAAAAATACAAGGAGCCTGTTTACGTGCGACACCATGTCGTCCACAACAAAAGGGTTGTAGATAGCTTGAAAAATAAAGGTGTAACATTTGTAAAAGAGATAGAAGAAATACCTGATAACGCAATAGCCATATTTAGCGCACATGGAGTGAGTAAAGCAGTTGAGGATCAAGCTAACAATAGAAATTTCAAGTATTTTGATGCAACATGTCCGCTTGTTACAAAAGTGCATTTAGAAGTAATGAAGCATGCTAAACAAGGGAGAGATATTGTTTTAATTGGCCATAAGGGCCATCCAGAAGTCATAGGCACTCTTGGCAGACACCCTGCAGATTCATCAACTCAAATTGTTCTTGTAGAGGATTCTGATGACATAGCAAAACTTGAATTAAATCAGGATGCTATTGCATATGTTACCCAAACAACACTGTCTGTAGATGAAACAATTCAACTTATTAATGAGTTGCGAGAAAAATATCCAAAAATTGTTGGACCAAGTGCTGACGATATTTGCTATGCAACTCAAAATAGACAAGATGCCGTTAAACAATTGTCTTTAGAATGTGATTTAGTCCTTGTAATTGGTTCTACAACAAGCTCAAACTCAAATAGACTCAAAGAACTTGCTGAGAAATGTGGAACAAAATCTTACCTTATTGATGGAACTAATAACATAGATCCAAAAGCGCTTGAGGGTATTAATGCAGTGGGAATTACAGCTGGAGCCTCAGCTCCAGAAGAAATAGTCCAAGAAGTTATTGATTATCTTGCAAGCTACGACTTTAAGAAAGTTCGAGACCTATCTCAGAACAAAGAAAATTTAACCTTCAAATTACCAAAAGAACTTGCAGCGTTATGAAAATTACTAGTGATCATCAAATTGATGTTGCAAAACAAATTTTCTCACCAAACCATAGCGAACAAAAATTTCCACCCGAAATTATTGTTATACACTGCATTAGTCTGCCTGAAGGCCATTTTGGAAATGACAATATCATTGATTTATTTACAAATAAATTAGACTGTAAAAAGGAAGAGTTCAATTCTCTAAAAGATTTAAAAGTTTCTTCACACTTACTAATAAATAGAAATGGTGAAATCCTACAATTTGTCCCATTTAATAAAACTGCATGGCATGCAGGAGTGTCAGAATATAAGGGCAAAGACAATTGTAACGATTTCTCGATTGGGATTGAGTTAGAAGGAACAGTTCATGAAAAATTTACTGAAGAACAATACTCAGTTTTAAATGATGTGCTTGGAGTACTCAAACAGAAATATAATATAAAAGATGTTGTTGGGCACTCTGATATTGCTCCTGATCGAAAACAGGATCCTGGGCAGCATTTTGAATGGGAAAGAATAAATGTTTAATTTTATTAAAAATACTCCTTTAAATTTTATAGTCTTGGGCATTTCAGCAGCTATGCCAAGTTTTGCACTAGGCCTACCTTTTGGTCTATGGTTGCTTTCTGCAGGTGTCTCAAAACAAACATTAGGTCTTGTTACAGTTTCGTCAATTGTAGTTGCTCTTAATTTTATGTGGTCACCATTCATTAACAAAATAAAGTTACCTTTTCTACATTCTAGGCTTGGCCTGAGAAGATCTTGGCTCATTCTGGCACAAGTTTGTCTTGGTTTGCTTTTGCTTATCTATACTCAGATTAACCCTCAAAACCAATTATCTATAGTAGTTATAGTCGCTTGCATGATTTATTTTTTCTCTTCAATTCAAGACATAGCTTTAGACGCATATCGAGTGGAATATGATGAATATCATGATGCTGAAGTGCTAGCAACCAATTATCAGATTGGTTACAAAATAGGTGCTTTCTTGATTGGTGCTCAGGTATATAGCATTATTGGTGCAGACAATTGGTCAGCCATCTTCTTTTATCTTGCAGTTTTAATGTTTTTAATGCCGCTCGTTACAATCTTTTCAAAGAGAGTAAAGGAATTGGAAAATAATCAAAATTCTTACAGTCAATTCTTATCAGCATTTAAAGAGCTAGTAACAAAGAGAAATATTCTCGTTCTACTACTGCTTGTTGGTTTATACAAGATATCTGATATTGTTCTTGGGCCAATGGCAGCATCATTATATGCAGAAACTGGTTTAAATAAACCTGACTACTTGGAGATGAAAAGTTATTTTAATTTTCTTGCCACTTTTGTAGGTTCAGGCTTAGCTCTAGTTTTTATAAAGAAATACAAAATAAATAATGCAATGCTCTTCGGCGCATTGCTTGTACTGTCAACAAATATCTTGTTTTCATATTTATACCTCTATCCAACATACACAAATTTTATAGGCATAAATTTTTTAGACACTATTGCTCAAGCATTTACGGCTGTATGTTTTATTACATACCTTGTTGGTTTGGTTGATAGAAGATTTACCGCCATACAATATTCTTTTCTGGCATCTTTGGTAATAATACCTGGAACTTTACTAAAAGGATCTTCAGGGTTTCTTGTTGAGTCGCTTAGTTTTTACAATTTTTTTATTTTAATGGGATTTATAGGTATTCCAGCTGTTTGTCTGTCATATTTGCTTGAAAGGGATTTAGTACTATCTAAGGAAAATATTCTTAAAATTACCTCTATTGCAATGGCAATATCAATATTTTTAGCATCTATCAGCAATATTTCTTCTGAAAATATAATTAGCTTAAATGACAAATTAATACATTTTATTGTTTACTTTGTGCTTGCAGTCACAACCTTTTATGCAAGCAAAAATACAAATCAAATTATTTTGATGTTTATAATTATTTCTATTGGGATAGTCACAGAATTTGCCCAATACATTACAGGTTTGAGGAATTTTGAGTATATGGATATAATAGCCAACTCATTTGGAGTTTTAGGGGGTTATATCATTTTTTCATTTATGAAAAAAACCTTGAAAAAAGCCCTGTAAAGCCCAAATATATTGAAAAGTTATTGGAGGGTAACATTTTATGAAATTAAGACCATTACAAGATAGAGTAGTCGTTAAAAGACAAGATGAAGAAACAACCTCTGCTGGAGGAATTGTTTTACCAGGTTCTGCAACAGAGAAACCACAACAAGGCGAAGTTGTGGCAGTAGGACCAGGTAAGAAAACTGAAGATGGAAAAACAACACCTGTAGACTTGAAAGTAGGTGATCATGTTGTTTTTGGGCAATATGGTGGAAATACGGTAAAGATAGAAGGTGAAGAATTCCTGATTTTAAACGAAAGTGAAATTTACGGAGTTGTTGAATAGGAGAAAATTATGTCAGCTAAAGATGTAAAATTTGGCGAAAGCGCCAGAGTTAAACTGCTGCAAGGTGTAAATACACTTGCAGATGCAGTAAAAGTTACATTGGGCCCTAAAGGGAGAAATGTTATTTTAGATAAATCTTTCGGAGCGCCAACAGTAACAAAAGATGGTGTTTCTGTAGCAAAAGAAGTTGAGCTAGAAGATAAGTTTGAAAATATGGGTGCACAAATGGTGAAAGAAGTTGCATCACAAACAAGTGATCAAGCAGGTGATGGAACTACAACTGCTACTGTATTAGCTCAAGCAATTGTAAATGAAGGTTTAAAGTCTGTGGCTGCGGGCATGAACCCAATGGATCTTAAAAGAGGTATCGATAAGGCAATCCAAGCTGCAGTTGAAGAGGTAAGTAAGCTTTCAACACCATGCAAAGATAGCTCAGCAATAGCCCAAGTTGGTTCTATTTCTGCAAATGGTGATACAGCAATTGGTGAAATTATTGCTGAAGCTATGGATAAAGTTGGAAAAGAAGGTGTAATTACTGTTGAAGAGGGTACAGGTATAGATAATGAATTAGATGTTGTTGAAGGTATGCAATTCGATCGTGGATACTTATCACCATATTTCATCAACAACCAAGACAAAATGAATGTTGCTCTTGAAGACCCATTTATTCTTATGTTTGATAAGAAAATTTCAAACATAAAAGATTTAATCCCACTCTTAGAAGCAGTTGCAAAATCAGGCAAAGCACTTCTTATTATTGCTGAGGATGTCGAGGGTGAGGCTTTAGCAACTTTAGTAGTTAATAATATGAGAGGCATTGTAAAAGTTGCAGCATGTAAGGCTCCAGGTTTTGGAGATAGAAGAAAAGCTATGCTTGAGGATATAGCAATACTTACAGGCGGAAGAGTAATATCTGAGGAAGTAGGATTGTCTCTAGAGACAACAACTATAGAAGACCTTGGTACTGCTAAAAAAGTTGTATTGGATAAAGAAAATACAACTATTGTAGATGGTGCTGGTGCGCAAGCAACAATAGCTGGTAGAGTTCAACAAATTAGAACTCAAATTGAAGAAACATCATCTGACTATGATAGAGAAAAGCTTCAGGAAAGGGTTGCAAAACTGGCAGGTGGCGTTGCTGTAATAAAGGTTGGCGCTGGTTCCGAGGTTGAGATGAAAGAAAAGAAAGCTAGAGTTGAAGATGCACTTCATTCCACAAGAGCAGCAGTCGAAGAGGGTGTTGTTCCAGGTGGTGGTGTTGCTTTGATGAGAGCTTTACAAAAAGTAGGAAGTTTAAAAGGTGATAATGAGGATCAGCAAGCTGGTATTAACATTGCTTTAAGAGCTTTTGAATATCCATTAAAAACAATAGCAAGCAATGCTGGTGAAGAAGCATCTGTTGTCGCTGAGAATGTAAAAAAAGCAAAAGGAACCGATGGTTTTAATGCTGCTACAGGCGAATACGGCGATATGTTAAAAATGGGTATTCTTGACCCTGCTAAAGTAACTAGAACAGCACTTCAAGCTGCTGGATCTGTTGGAGGTATGATGGTTACCACTGAATGTATGGTTTCTGAAATACCTGTTAAAGATCCTGCTCCTGCTGGAATGCCTCCAGGTGGCATGCCAGATATGGGTGGCATGATGTAAGTGCTTTTAGCGCATTAAAAAAGGGAGCAAATGCTCCCTTTTTTTTATTCTTGATTTAAAATAAATCTGACCGGAGAAAATTATGAGTCCAGAAATTTTTGAATATCTATCGCAATTAAGTCGATTCTTTCACGTACTATTTGGTATTTTGTGGATTGGCTTGCTCTATTATTTCAACTTTGTTGGTGCAGGTTATTTAAAAGAAGCCACACCAGAAGGAAAAAAAGATGTTTTGCAGAAACTTCAACCAAATGCGTTGTGGTACTTTAGATGGGCAGCACTTTTTACTTTTTTAACAGGGGTTTACCTTCTGTATTATGTATCCCTAATTCCACAAGCTTACAATGTTGGCATATCTTTGGGTGCAACCATGGCCACAATCATGTTTTTAAATGTTTGGCTAGTAATTTGGCCTAATCAAAAGAAAGTAATAGCTGGTACTGAGGATGCTGCTGAGGCAGGCGCCAAAGCTGCATTAGCTTCAAGAACTAATACACTTTTCTCTTTTCCTATGCTGTATTTTATGATCTATTCAGCACACATAAATTTTGGTAATGATCCTTTAATAGTTGGAGGAGAATTTGGTCCAGGATGGACTCAGCCTGCACTATGGGTTGGAACTCTTGTTATTGTGTTGATAGAGCTAAATGCCATATTTGGAAAAATGAGAAAATTCATGGAATCTGTTAAAGCGGTTATACATTCAGGTTTAGTTTTAACAGTTTTAATGGGTCTTCTAGTCCATTTCTACTAATTCATCTTTGAAACTCTTACTTGGCGAATAACATTATTCTCCAGGTAAGTTGTTTCAACTTTATAACCATCTAAATTGATACAAACATTTGCTGTAGGTATTTGATCTAAATGATCAATCACTAACCCACTTAATGTTTTTTCACCGTCTTCTGATAATTCCCAACCCATAAATTTATTTAAATCTCTAACATTTATGTTTCCGTCTGCAAGAACAGAGCCATCATCATTTTCTGCAATACCATGATCTTCCTCATCAGCATTGAGTCTGCCAACTATTTGTTCTAATAAGTCTTCAAGAGTTACGAGTCCTGTCATTTCACCATACTCATCGACAACTATTGCTACTTCTATTCCTTTTTTTTGGAAATTTTTTAGCTGTGAGAACAATTGCGTACTCTCAGGAACATAATAAGGTTCTATTAAAAAGTCTTGTGCACTCGATTGAAATTCTTCTAACTGTTCAATTTCTTTAGAGTGAATGAAGCCTATGTAGTCATCATTTTCACTACTAGTTACAGGATAAAACTTATTTCTATCAATATTCTCAAAATCTTCAATCGCATCTATATTTACGCTTATTACCTCATTCATTGGTATAAGAATGTCCTGTACTGTAAGCTCTTTCAATTCTAATAGAGATTTAAGCGCTTCCATTTCTTCTTTCTCAACTTCTTCAGTATCTTTTTCTAATACTGTTTTCAATTCATCTCTATTAAGATTTTGTGTGAAGTAATTTTCGTTATTTGACAATCCAGTAATTTTTGAGCTGACCATGCTTAATATATTGGCCAACCAACCAAAACACATTGTCAGGAATTCAAGAATTGAACTTGCTGGATAGGCAATTGCTTCAGGTTTTCTTGCTGCAAAGTTCTTGGGCGCTATTTCTGCAAAGACAATAATTAATATTGTTAGAAGAAGAGTTCCTATCCAAACATATTCGTCACCAAAATTCTTAATTACAAAATATGTTAAAAGAGCTGAGGCAGAAATATTGACAAGGTTGTTACCAATTAGAATTACTCCAAGAACTCTATCGATTTTTTCACGCAAAACATTGATGCGTTTTGCTGATTTTTGGCCCTTTTCAGCAGCATTATCCAGTTTAATTTGGTTAATTGCCATGATTGAGGTCTCTGAGCCAGAAAAGAAAGCAGAAACCATTATGAGCAGTATTAATACGCCTATTAGAGTAAATCCTATATCATCCATATGTATAAAAGTGAAAATTAATCAAAAAAATAAGAAATAAGTTGTGAATCTTCAATAGAAAAGGTGTAAAATTCCATTTTCAAAATATTATACAGTAAAAAATGGTAGTAATAAGACTTTCAAGAGCAGGGGCAAAAAAACGTCCTTTTTACCATATTTGTGTTTCAGACAGAAGAAACAAAAGAGATGGTAGTTTCATAGAAAAATTAGGTTTCTATAACCCAATAGCTAAAGACACTGAAGAAAAAATTAAATTTGACAAAGAGAGATATGATTACTGGGTCTCAGTTGGGGCTCAACCTAGTGACACAATAATGATGTTACTTAAAAGATCTCAGATGACAGATGAAGAAATTGCAAAATTAGAGCAAAAGAAAATTGATGCAAAGCAAAAAAGAAAAGAACAAGAAATTTTAAAGAAACAAGAAGAAGCTAAAGCTGCTGAAGTTGAAGAAGCACCAGCCGAGGAAGCACCTGCTGAGGAAGCACCTGCTGAGGTAGCTCCTGCTGAGGAAGCACCTGCTGAGGAAACTGAATCAGAAGAAAAGAAAGATCAGTAACATCAATAATATTCCAGTAGCAAAATTTGGGAAAACCCATGGTCTAAAGGGTGAAATCAAGGTCATTTCGTACTGTGACCCTTTAGAAAACATTCTTACTTTTTCAAATTTTTTTCTAGAGGATAAATCTCCTTTGAAAATAAGATTTGTGAGCACTTCAAAATCATTTATTGCAAAAATTGATAGCATTGACTGTATTGAAGATGCAAAAGCATTTGTAAATAAAGAGATTTTTGTTCCTATTGAAGAAATTCGACAAAACGACGACGCAATCTATTGGAATGACTTAATTGGATGTGATGTTATTGATCAAAACTCTAAATTATTAGGAAAAATATACAAATTAGAGAACCATGGAGCTTCTGATCTAATATTTATCGAAACAAATCAGGAAGATATTATTATTCCTTTAGAAGATCAATTTCTTGGTAAATTTGATATCGAATCAAATGTGTTAAATGTAAACTGGGAATAAAGCTACCAAACCCAAATGATTGAAAATGTTGATCACATAATTGTTGTTGTTGAGGATTTAAGCTTAGCAGAACAAAATTATAAAAAAATCTTTGGCATTGATCCTGTGTGGAGAGGAAAACACGAAGAACTCGGAACAGCTAATGTATTATTTAATTTTGAAAATACTTATTTTGAGTTGTTAGCAGCAAATGGGTTTGGTATTGGGGCAGATTTAGTAAATCATACTCTCAATGAAAAGGGAGAAGGGCTGCTAGGCTTGGTTTTAGGCACAAAAAACATTATGCAATTTAGAGATAGTGCTATTGAAAACGGTTATCCGTTATCAGAAATATCCGCTGGGCATGGAATAAACGAACAAAATGAAAAAAGAGAATGGCTCTACCAATTTCTACCTAATGAACTATCCAGGGGCATATTTTCCTTTGTAATAGAGCATAAATCACCAGATCTACCTTTGCTTGCCAGTGACAAAAGCACTGTTAATAAGCTAGAGCAAGTCGTAATTAAGACTAACGATGTTAACGGGTTTATTAAGATATACAGAGATATTTATGGAATTAGGTTGGCCTTAGATAGTTTTATAGAAACCTGGAAAAAGAGAATTTTATTTTTTAGATTAAATAAAACAACAATCGAAGTTATCGAAGATAAGAATGATGAGGATTTACCAAATGACTTTTTGTGGGGATTAGCATGGGGTGTTCAGGATATTATTCAAACAAGAGAAAGACTTCTATCGATGAATATTGAGGTTTCTGATATAAGATCAGGAGTAAAAGAAAATACATTGGTAGCAACAATAAGCTCTCACACTAATAATGTTCCAACGCTCTTGATTGAGCATACAAAAAAAGCATAGATTAAAAGGTATGAATATAAATGTAATTTCATTATTCCCAGAAATAATAGAATCTTCTCTAAAAGGGCTTACTGGCAAAGCATTCAACAAGAATCATGCGAAGCTAAATCTTGTTAACTTAAAGGAGTTTTCTACAAATACCTATGGAAGTGTTGATGACACACCATATGGAGGAGGCGAGGGAATGTTAATTGAAATTGAACCTCTAAAAAAATCTCTAGATTCTATCGAAAAAAAAGGACATATAGTTAATTTGAGTCCTCAAGGTAAATTATTTAACCAAAACAAAGCTATAGAATTTGCAGCCCTAAAAAACATTACTCTAATTTGTGGGAGATATGAGGGCATAGACCAAAGGTTTATTGATAATTATGTGGATGAGGAGCTTTCAATTGGCGATTATATTTTAAGTGGGGGTGAGATTGCTGCATCAGTAGTTATTGATTCAATTCTTAGGAATATTCCCGGTGTAATTGGTAATGAAGACTCAGTTGCAAAAGATAGCCATAGTTCTGGGAGATTGAAAGGACATTCATATACGAAACCATCTGATTTTAACGGTTTAAAAGTCCCAAAAATCCTATTATCTGGTGACCATAAGAAGATAGAAGAGTGGAAAATAGCCAATAGTTTGTGGGTAACTAAGCAAAAAAGGCCAGATTTGTTTAAACAAATTCAACTTTCTGAAAAAGAAGTGATATTATTACGTGACTACGAATACCAGTTAAAACAAAATGAACAATAAAGTAATTGAAAAAATTGAAAAAGATCAGTTAAAAGACCACCCTGAGTTCAGAGCTGGGGATACTGTTGAAGTAAAAGTCAAAGTAACTGAAGGTCAAAGAACAAGGCTTCAAGCATTCGAAGGGCTTGTGATTTCTGTTAAGAAAAGAGGCCTAAATTCAGCCTTTATTGTAAGAAAAATCTCAAATGGTGTAGGTGTTGAAAGAACATTTCAAACACACAGCCCACTAATTGATTCTATTAAAGTAAAAAGAAGAGGTCTTGTTAGACAATCTAAACTTTACTACATCCGTGAAAGATCTGGAAAATCTGCTAGGATTAAAGAAAAAATTGGTTAGTGCAATCTGAATCTAAATTATTAATTGATACTTTTATCGACTCTCTGTGGTTGGAGAAGAATCTGTCTCAGAATACTCTGGAATCTTACAAAAACGATCTCACAAAATTTAGACTGTATTTGGAAAAGAATAATAGAGATGTTCATAAAGCCGATCACTTTCTAATTCTTTCCTATTTAAGCTTTCTTCTGGACAAAGGATTTTCATCTAAGACTATCTCCAGAAATATTTCATCATTAAAAGGCTTTTTTAAATATCTTTTAAACCTTGATCATATTGCTACAAACCCAATGTCGAATATTGAAGCGCCAAAATCAGGATTTTTTTTACCAACAACGCTTACTGTTGAAGAGGCAGAGTTAATTTTAAATTCACCCGATGATACAAAAGCAATTGAGCTAAGGGACAAAGCAATGCTTTTTGCCTTATATGCTACTGGAATGCGTATAAGTGAACTTGTGAACCTAGCAATGCATAATATTGATCTCACTAGAGGATCAGTACAAGTTGTTGGAAAAGGTGGCAAAGAAAGGTTAATACCATTAACTGAAAGATCTGTAAAAATCATTGAAAAATATCTTCTTGAATCAAGAGAAAAGTTAAGTAAAGGAAAGGATCACATTAACGTCTTTGTCTCTACTCATGGAAAACGTATTACCAGGCATAGTTTTTGGCATAGAATCAAAATTTACATCAATAGAGTTGGAATTTCTAAAGATGTTCACCCACACACACTTAGACATGCCTTTGCAACACACATGTTAAATAACGGAGCAGATTTAAGGTCGGTGCAAATGCTTTTGGGGCATACTGACTTATCCACTACCCAGATATATACTCATATTGCACAAACTGAAATGCAAAATATGCACAAAAAACACCATCCCAGAGGCTAATGAAAAAAATAATATTAATGTTTTTCGCTGCCTCATTGATATGGGCACAACAACCATCAGTTCTTGAAAATCTTAAAAAGATTTTGCCCCAAGGTTTAAATATAAATTTTTATGAAGAATCTGAAATTGAGAATTTTTATGTTGTAAATGTGGCAAACAACCAAATACTTTATGTTTCAAATGATTTTAAATATGTCTTTGCAGGCGATGTAATTTCTCTAGATAATGGAGCTCCTTCAAGCTTGAATGAGTTATACCAAGCAAAGCTTGTGAAACAAGTTATGTCTCTTCTTGAAGATACAAAAACAATAAATTTCACAGCTAAAAATGAAAAGCATCTGATAAAAGTTTTTACTGATATATCATGCGGTTACTGTAGGCTTTTGCATTCTCAGATTGATGATTATCTAGCCTTAGGCATAAGTATTGAATATTATGGGTTTCCGAGAGATGGGCTCCAGACACAAGTATTTGAGGATATGCAAAGTGCCTGGTGCAGTGATGAACCAAAATTATCGATTACTAAACTTAAAGCAGGTGATGATGTAGACGAAAAAACATGTCAAAATCCAATTCAAATGCACTATGAGTACGGTAAATTATTAGGAATTACCGGAACCCCATCAATATTTCTTAGCAATGGCCAAAAATTAAGCGGCTATATTCCTGCAAGCGAATTGATTAAAATAATCGAAAATGGATAAAGCAGAAATCAATTTATTCTTAACAAAAACTACCGAGAAAATTGCTGGTCTCAGGGGGTTTCTTTGACCCAGAAAATCTGCAAAAAAAATTAGTTGAGCTTGAAGAGCAACTTCAAAATCCCGATGTTTGGAAAGATCACAAAAAGCTAAATTCACTAAACAAAGAAAAAACAGCTTTTCAGTCAAAACTAGATGAATTCAACGCTCTTGAATTTAAGTTCACTGACATAAAAGATCTTATTGAAATTTCAATTGAATTAAATGACGAAGAAGAATTACAAAAACAAGAAATCGCTCTATTGATGGTAGATTCAGAAATAGATGCGCTAGAAACTAAAAAATATTTTTCAAGAGAAAATGACTTAAATAATGCATATCTAGATATTCAGTCTGGTTCTGGTGGGACAGAAGCACAGGATTGGGCCGAAATGCTTTTTAGAATGTATAGTCGCTGGGCTGAAGAAATGAATTTTAAGGTAAAGATTGAGGAATATTCTTCTGGTGATGTTGCTGGTATAAAAAGCGCAAGCATTCATATTTCAGGCACGTATGCATACGGTTGGTTAAGAACAGAAACCGGTATACATAGATTAGTAAGAAAATCTCCATTTGATTCAGGTAATAGAAGACATACCTCTTTTGCAGCTGTGTTTGTATCTCCTGAAATTGAAGATGATGTTGAAATAGAATTAGATATGTCCAAGGTTAGAATTGATACCTACAGAGCAAGTGGCGCTGGAGGTCAGCATGTTAATAAGACTGACTCGGCAGTTAGGCTTACTCATGAACCGACAGGGCTTGTTGTTCAGTGCCAATCGCAAAGATCACAACATCAAAATAAAGACAGAGCAATAAAACAATTAAAATCAAAACTTTATGAATTAGAAATGCAAAAAAAAGAAGAGGAAATTCAAAAAATTGAAGATTCAAAAACAGATATCGGATGGGGAAATCAAATTCGATCATATGTTCTTGATCAATCACGCATTAAAGACATAAGAACCAAATATGAAGAAACAAATACTCAGGCTGTATTAGATGGTAAAATTAACAACTTCATAAAAGAAAGTTTAAAAAATGGATACTAAAGAACTTAATAAGATTGAAAGAGACCGAGAAGAAAAGCTTAATAAGCTTAAAGAGGCTGGTTTCAACTATCCCAATGATTTCAATAAAGCAGAAGATATTGGTGATATTGTTCAGGCACATGGAAGTCTTTCAAAAGAAGATTTAGAAAAAGCTGCTATTCAAGTATCCACTGCTGGAAGGGTAATTCTGAAAAGAGAAATGGGAAAAGTTGTTTTTATGACAATTGAGGATACTTCTGGTTCTGTTCAGGGATATTTTTCTAAAAATAATTTTGATGATGAAATTGAAAATATTAAGACATTGGATGTTGGTGATATTGTTGGAGTTTCTGGGCCATTATTTAGAACGCGTACGGATGAGTTAACAATTGAGGCAAAACATTATCAGTTATTAACAAAGTCTCTAAAACCTATGCCGGATAAGCATAAAGGCCTTCAAGATATCGAAACCATATACAGACAAAGATATATTGATTTAATGAGCAACAAAGATTCAAGAGATATCTTTATAAAAAGGAATGCAATTATTAAATCTCTTAGATCTGACCTTGAGGAACAAAAATTTCTTGAAGTTGAAACACCCATGATGCACCCAATACCTGGAGGTGCCAATGCAAAACCATTTGAAACGCATCATAACGCTCTTGATAAAAAACTATATTTAAGAATTGCACCAGAACTCTATCTTAAAAGGTTGTTGGTTGGTGGATACGACAGGGTATATGAAATCAATCGAAACTTTAGGAATGAAGGAATATCAACAGTCCATAACCCAGAATTCACAATGCTCGAGTTTTACGAAGCATATGGTTCTCTAGAGAAAACAACAAACTTTGTGCAAAAGCTTGTCCAAAGTAGTGTTCTAGCTGTTAACGACTCCTTAGAAATAGAATATGAGAATAAACCACTCAATTTAAAAAATAATTTTAGAGTGGCATCAATAAAGGATTTATTGAAAGAAAAATTAAATATTAAAAGCCTAGAAACTGAAGATGAAATAATGGCTGAGGCAAAAAAACACAAACTCAAAATCCAAAAAAACTGGGGTTGGGGCAAGGTGTTGCTTGAACTATTTGAAGAACATGTTGAAAAAGATTTATGGGATCCAATTTTTGTAAAAGATTATCCATATGAAGTTTCGCCTTTATCAAGAAAAAAAGATGGTGATCCTGAGTACACAGACAGAATAGAGCTTTTCATTGCAGGAAGAGAAATTGCCAACTTTTTCTGCGAGCTTAATGATCCCCTAGATCAAGAAGAAAGATTTGATAAACAGCTTCTTCAGAAAGATCTTGGTGATCAGGAAGCCATGTCGTTTGATGACGACTATATCAATGCATTAAAGTATGGAATGCCTCCAGCTGTAGGTGTTGGAATAGGCATAGATAGACTTGTTATGCTGGCAACTAACAAAACATCTATCAGGGATGTCGTGTTCTTCCCAACGTTAAAATAAAAACTTAATTTGAAGTTAAATTAGGTCTTGAACTAAATCTCTCTCTTCAAGAAGTTCATTCGCTGTAAGCTCTAATTTAGATTTTGCAAAATCGCTTAGATTAAAATCACGAACTATCTCTATATTGCCTGATCCATCAGAAATCAATGGAAAGCCTGAAAAAATGCCTGCTGGCATCCCATATAAACCATCACTTAAGATTGCCGCATTAAACACATCACCAGATCTTGTTGGATGTTCAACAGCTTTTACTGTATCACATGCTGCTCTGGCAGCTGACGATGCTGACGATGCTCCTCGTGCTTTTATAATTTCAGCACCACGCTGTTGGATGCGTGGTAAATATTCATTTTCAACCCAAGCATGATCATTTATGAGTTCGTATGCATTTTTTCCATTTATATTTGTATTTTCAAGGTCAGGAAACATTGTGGGACTATGATTCCCAAAAATTGCCAGTCTATAAATATCATCCACATGACAATTTAGTTTCTGAGAAAGTTGTGCTTTTGCTCTTAAACCATCAAGCATGGTCATGGCCATCCACAAATGATCTTTGTTTGAAGAATTGCTGTAACCAATTAGGGCATTAGTATTTGCAGGATTGCCAACAACTAAAACCTTGCAGTTATCTTTTGCCTTTTCTCCAATAGCCTTGCCTTGCTCAGTAAAAATCCCACCATTTATTTTTAAGAGGTCTGACCTTTCTTTTATTTCTTTACCATTCAAAACAATACCTCTTGGAATTGAACCAACCAATAAGCACCAATCAGCATCGACAACCGCATCTTGAATATTGTCATAGGTAGAAATTGAATTGACAGTAGAGTAGGCAGAGTCTTCGAGTTCTTTTACAAAACCACCTAGCCTTTCCATAGCGCCTGGAATTTCTACTAAAGCTAAATCTAATTTTTCTTCTGAATTAAAAATCCCATTTTCGCATAAGAAAGGGATAAGAGAGTATGAAATTTGTCCTGCGGCGCCTGTAATTACTACTTTCATAAGATGGGCTAATTTTAATCTATTGAAGCTCTATTCTCTACAAAATCATGATTTATTGCTAAAAGAATCTCTGGATATGAGTTCAAGCATTATTTCACTAGTGCCACCATAAATTTTTTGTATTCTAGCATCAGCAAAAGCTCGAGATATTGGATATTCTTTCATGTAACCGTACCCACCAAACATTTGTAAGCATGAATCAGCTATTTCACACTGTGCTTCCGTACTAGCAAGTTTTGCCATAGAGGCTGTTCCAGTATCTAAGGAATTTGTTTGAAATAAATTAAGACATTCTTTAATGAAAGCGCTGTTTAGTCTATATTTCGTTTCCATCTCAGCAAATTTAAATCTCAGATGCTGGAATTGAGATATTGGTTTGCCAAACGCTTCTCTTTCTTGAGCATAATTAGAGGTAATGTCTAACATTCCTCTGATTGCAGCAACCGCATTAACAGCTAACGCAAGCCTTTCTCTCGGCAATTCTTCCATTAAAGAAATAAAACCCTTGTCTTCGCCGCCCAGTAGTGCGCTTTCAGGAACTTTAAGTTCATTGAAAAATAATTCAGATGTATCAGAACTATGAAGACCCAATTTTTCCAAATTTCTTCCTCTACTGAAGCCTTCATTATCTGCTTCTACCAAAAACAATGAAATTCCTGAAGACCCTTTTGCATCGAGATTTGTTTTGGCAGCAACTATTACAAGGTCTGCATGCTGCCCATTGGTAATAAATGTTTTTGACCCATTGATAACCCAATTTGAACCATCAAATTTAGCGTGGGTTTTTATACCTTGAAGATCGCTGCCTGCAGCAGGCTCAGTCATTGCAATAGCACCGATGCAATCGCCTGATGCCATCTTGGGCAGATAGGCTTGTTTTTGTACCTCTGTACCGAGGTTAAGTATATAGTGAGCAACAATATCGGAGTGAACAGACATACCCACTGAAACAGATCCATAGTTCTCATAGGTAATAGCACTTGGCACGCTCATAGCTAGTTCTGGGTCAGCACCCTGACCACCATACTTCTCAGGTATATCAATACATAAAAAACCTGATTCACCCAGTTTATGCCATAGTGATTTTGGAAATATGCCATCTGCCTCCCAAGTATCGTAGTTGGGTTCAACGTGTGTATCGCAAAATTTTTTAACTGAGGACAACAGCAGGCCCACATCTTCACGATTGCTGTCAAAAAAATTAAACATGCCTTCAATATTATTTTATTATATGTATTGATAGATACAAAAGGGGGTTGTTAAAGTGTCTTCAAAAGTTATCGTTGCAGGAGTTGGCATGATTCCATTCAAAAAGCCTGGAGCAAGTGATTCCTACGATGTGATGGGGGAAAAAGCAGCAAGATTAGCTCTTGATGATGCTAATCTTCAATACAGCCTCATTCAACAAGCCTACGTTGGGTATGTTTATGCAGATTCCACAGCAGGACAAGCTGCTTTATATGGCTTAGGCTTAAGTGGAATTCCAATCTTTAATTTAAACAACTACTGTGCTACTGGTTCAAGTGCCTTATTTTTAGCAAGACAAGCCGTTAAATCGGGAGAAGTTGATTGTGCACTGGCACTTGGTTTTGAGCAAATGACGCCTGGTGCGCTGCCTTTAATTTATGATGACAGACCTAACCCGCTGCGTCGTTTTTATGATG
>CACHFV010000009.1:0-14693 GCA_902579195.1 uncultured SAR86 cluster bacterium
TAATACTGAAATTAAGTTGAAGAAAGGTAATGAAATTAAGGTTATTTTTCCGCAAGAATCGTTAGATCCAGAAAAATTTTCGTTATTCGACTTTAGTGAGTTTTATCTTCAACCAATGGACTCAAATGAATATCAAGAAAATTTAAATGCAACAATAACTTATTGTCAAAAAAATCCTAAATGGAAGCTAAGCCTGCAAACCCATAAAATTCTTGGAATAAGGTAATAACTAAAAAAGAACCGCCAAGCCAAGACCCAAAGGCATGCTGTTCCTTGTAACGTTTAACCCACAATATTTTTACCAACAAACCAAGTGAGGCCAGAGTTATAGCATAAATACCAAGAGGCAACCCTAAATGTAAGCAGATGGAAAAAATTAATATGGCATCACCCAAACCAAAACCAGCGTAACCCTTAATTTTTAAAAATATAAAATAAAGCAAAAGCAATACAGCAAGCACTATAAGTGCAAAGATTAAATTATTTTGCATCATCCCAAAACTAGAATTATTTTGATGGTAATTTAGCACCCAAACTAGCATGGCAATATTGATCCAGAGTGGTATTTCTAGATAACGCTCATCAAAAATAACTAATGCCAAGATTAGGAGCGCGATAATCCCCAGATAGGTGCTATTTAATGAAAAGCTTATAAGCAAAATAACTCCAGCCAAGCTTTCAAGTGCTAAATATTTGAAATTAATCTGCCTATTACAGCACGTAGATTTTCCATTTTGAAAAAGATAGGAGAAAACAGGAAAAAGGTTGAACCACTTTAGTTTTTCTCCACAGTGATCGCACTTTGATCTTTTAAAAAGTTTATTTCTAATTGATGCATCTATCTCATAATTATCAAATTCATATGTAATCCAACTGCACAAACTCGCTCCAATCATGAAAACAAGAAAAAAACTTATGAAAATTAGAATATCCATCGTGGAAACAAAAACACTGTTGCTATATACTATATTATGGAAAAGGTTCTGACAGAAGCTCTCACATTTGATGATGTATTGGTCTTACCAATGCACTCTGACGTCTTGCCAAAGCAAGTATCACTTAAAACAAAATTCACTAAAAACATAGATTTAAACCTACCGTTTTGCTCAGCAGCAATGGATACTGTAACTGAAGCTAAAATGGCGATTGCTTTAGCATCACTTGGTGGCATTGGTATCACCCACAAAAATAATTCACCAGAAGAACAGGCCGCTCAAGTTTTGCAGGTCAAAAAATTTGAAAGTGGCATTGTTCGTGATCCTATAACAATCAAATCAACCAACACACTAAAAGAATTGGTCCAGCTAACAAGAGAATTAAAGATCTCTGGTATGCCTGTGGTCGATGATGAAGAGTTAAAAGGCATCGTGACTAGCAGGGACTTTAGATATGCACGAGATGAGGAGCAATTAGTTTCTGAAATTATGACTCCCAAAGACAAATTAATAACAGTTCATGAAGGTGAAACCCAAGATAACGTCAAAGCCTTAATGTACAAACATAGAATAGAAAAGATTTTGGTTTTAGACGATAGTGACAAGCTTGTTGGTCTAATAACTATGAAAGATATTGAAAAATCTATCGATTATCCTCTTGCTTCGCGTGACTCTGAAGGTCGTTTAATAGTTGGTGGTGCAGTTGGCGTATCAAAAGACTTGCAGAAACGAGCCAAGTTACTGGTTGATGCTGGAGTAGACGTCTTCGTACTTGATAGCGCACATGGAGATTCTAAAGGTGTTGTTGAGGCAGTCAAATTACTAAAGAAAGACTTCCCAAAGATTGATGTCGTTGCTGGGAATGTTGCTACTGCTACTGGTGCTAAGAACCTAGTTGCTGCAGGCGCTGATGCAATTAAAGTCGGAGTCGGTCCTGGATCGATTTGCACTACAAGAATTATTGCTGGAGTTGGTGTGCCGCAACTATCTGCAGTCATGGAAGTAGTAAAAGAGGCTAAGGATATCCCTGTTATCTCTGATGGTGGTGTTCGTTATTCTGGAGATGTTGTAAAAGCCATTGGTGCTGGAGCTAGCACGGTGATGCTTGGCAGTATTTTTGCTGGAACTGAAGAGGCTCCCGGCGAAGTTGAACTCTACCAAGGTAGAAGTTTTAAAACATATAGAGGCATGGGCTCAATTGGAGCTATGTCTAAGAGAACCGATGCCAATAGGTACATGCAGGGAGAAGATATTGATGCAGACAAATTAGTGCCCGAAGGCATTGAAGGCAGAGTACCATTTAGAGGCTGGCTGAAAGATGTCGTTTACCAGTTAGAAGGTGGTCTCAGACAAGGCATGGGTTATACAGGCTCAAAAGATATTGAAGAAATGAAGTCTAAGGTGCAGTTTCAGCGAATCACTAGGTCAGGTGTTCTTGAAAGCCATGTTCATGATGTAAGCATTACCAAAGAAGCACCAAACTATAGATCTGACTAATGAAAAAAATACTAGTTGTTGATTTTGGATCACAGTATACACAGCTTATAGCTCGTAGACTAAGAGAACTGTCCGTCTATTCAGAAGTATGTCCTTGGGACGAAATCTCGGTTTTGGATGATGTGGAAGGTTTCATTTTATCTGGCGGGCCAGAATCATCAAATATTGAGGGCAATCCTGCTATTGATAGCTTGATTTTTAATACTAACAAACCAATTTTAGGAATCTGTTATGGCATGCAAGTTCTTGCTCATCAAGAAGAGGGCCAGATTATCAATGAAGGGAAAAAAGAATTTGGCTATGCCAAGATAAATATCAAAGCCGATACAGTTTTGTTCAAAAATATGAGTGACTCATCAGATGTTTGGATGTCTCACGGCGATAAGGTTGAATCTCTGCCGGACGGCTATGCCATTACGGCCACTTCAGATAATTCACCTATTGCTGCCTATGAAAATACCTCAAAAAAATATTTTGGTCTGCAATTTCATCCAGAAGTTACCCATACCAAAAATGGCACTGCGATCATAAAAAACTTTCTTAATATATGTGGTATTGAGCAGAATTGGAGCTCTGATGATATTCTGCAGCAAATCGATGCGGTAGTCGCAGCAGAAGTTAAGGATGAAGAAGTATTATTGGCTTTAAGTGGAGGTGTTGACTCAACAGTGCTTGCTGCTGTTTTACATAGAACCTTAGGGAATAGGCTGACATGTGTCATGGTTGACCATGGTTTGCTTAGAAAAGATGAAGCACAAAATGTTGTAACAGGCCTCAAAGAGAAAATAGGCCTTTCGGTCAATTTGGTGAATGCAAAAGATATATTCCTTTCTAAACTTGAAGGGGTCACAGACCCTGAGCAAAAAAGAAAGATTATAGGTAATATATTCATAGAAGTTTTTGAAAGCGAGAGTAAAAAATTAAATGACATTAAGTGGCTTGCTCAAGGCACAATATATCCTGATGTCATTGAATCAGCAGGTAATTCGAAGACAAAAGCAAAAGTCATTAAATCTCATCATAATGTCGGGGGATTACCAGAAAGAATGCAGCTTAAATTGTTGGAGCCCTTTCGTATGCTCTTTAAAGATGAGGTAAGAAAAATAGGCAAAGCTATTGGCTTGCCAAATGAGATTGTGGAAAGGCACCCTTTTCCAGGCCCAGGTCTTGGGATTCGGATTATAGGTGAAGTCAATAAAGATCGATTGGACAAGTTAAGGGAGGCAGATCATATATTCTTATCTGAGCTTAAAAAACAAAATCTTTATTATTCTGCAAGCCAAGCTTACGCTTTCTATCTGCCCGTAAAATCTGTCGGTGTGGTGGGTGATAACAGAATTTATGCTGATGTCATTGGACTAAGGTCAGTGAATACCACTGACTTTATGACAGCAAAGGCGACAGCCCTGCCTCATGAATTTGTTGAGCACGTATCTACTAGAATAGTGAATGAAATTGATGGCATTAGTAGAGTAGTTTATGACATCACTTCAAAACCACCAGCTACAATTGAGTGGGAGTAATCAAGCGTGAGCACTTCTTTCGCTTAAAACTAACAGTCCTGCAAATATCCCTAAATTTTTTACAAAGTTTTGGGTTTCATGCGCTTGATTAGCATCCCCTGCCATATTCCAAAAATCATGAATATAAAAATTTATCAAAAGCGTCACGACGGCTAGCACCAATGCTCCCATGTGAACGTATTTACCAAGCATCAACATTGTTCCAAAAAATATTTGTGCGATTGCAACTAACGAGAGAGAAAAAATAGGGAATGGTACTTCTCTTAAGACGACAACATCCAAGTTATCTTGAAACAAAAAAACTTTAGCTAGGCCAGGTAAGAGGAAATATAAGCCAAGCAAAAACCTGCCGACAATATAGAAATATCTATCGGCAGTTATGCTATTCACTAATTTCCAGAACCTGCAGCTTGTGGCCAAGTCATTGGCATCTGCTGCTGAGGATTAAATAATCTTTTAGGACCTTCTGCTGGGTAAGCATTATTGGCACTTTCAATATCTGCTTCTGAAAGGAATTCACTAGGCACCAGTTTAAAAACATCTAGCCCACGCACTATTTCTGTGCCGTAAATTACTCCTTCATAGAAATACACTGACCAGAAACCCCCTGTTCCAAGACTATCTTCAGAAATTGGCCCTCTATCAAAATAACCTATTTCAATTGGGTTACTTGAATCAGTAAAATCCATGATTGAAATGCCACCCTGGTACCAAGCTTGAACAAAAATATCTCGGCCTTGAACCGGAATGATTGAGCCATTATGAGCAACACAGTTTTCAGTTTCAGTTTGTGGTGCAGGCATTTTGTAATGACTTTTAAAGACAAGCTCACCATCAACAATGTCATAAATTGCATTAGCACCCCAATTTAATGGATCCCAAGCGCGACACCTAGGTCTACCACCGCCGCCCCATTCGTCGGTAAAGACAACTTTTGTGCCATCATTGTTAAATGTTGCTGAATGCCAATAGGCAAAACCTTCATCAGTCACAACATCAATTCTTTGTGGATTATATGGATCAGTGATATCAAATAAAATACCATTACCCGAGCAAGCTCCAGCAGCAAGATTAGCTGCAGGGAAAACTGTAATGTCATGACACTCATCAGTTCGTGAAGTACGTTGTGTTAGATCCCCGTGATCACCACCACGCCATAACCCTGCTAACACTCCAGTCTCTTCATCGGCAAAAACAGCTGGACTCTTAACAATTTTTGCTTGAGATGGATTGTTAAGTGGAATTTCTATGACATCAATTCGAAACAAAGCTGTTCTGTTATCGCCTGGACTATCAAAACAACCAGCTAACTCTTCTTCATCACGAATACTTGAAGTTCCTGAGTTATAGACAATAATTTTGCCATCTGCATCTGGTCCTGAAACAACAGAATGAGTATGAGAGCCACGACATGTTTGCACCGCACCAACTTGCATAGGCATTTTTAAATCTGAAATATCAAAGATTCTTATGCCTCTAAATCTTTCTGGTGTTGGTTCGGAACCCGCACCTTGTAAACCACAATCAACTCTACCTCTGGTATCTTGCACAGACATGATTAATAAATTTTCAACTATTGAGACATCACCTTGACCGCCAGGACAAATGACGGAAGATATTAGAGAAGGAATGCCATCATCACCAAGATCGTAAATATTAAATCCATGATAACTCCCTGCTACTAAAAAATTATCTTTAAAAGCCATATCAGTATTAGAGAAGCTAAGCATAGGTGATCGAGTATTTCTTGATGCTTCCTCTATAGACTTAACTTCATCTTTATCGTCTGGATCTGCAGCTGCTTTCATTGCTGGGTTCTTTGGATCATAAAAACCAACTGGCTTTCTAAGTGATGTTATTAATTCCATATTACTAATAGCTTCATCAGCAGTGAAAAGCCCTGCCGCTAAACCAGCTCGCGGATCATCGGAAAGATTGATCAATAAACCATTCATTCGCTCAATTTCAATCGCTTGATCGTTGGTTAGGTCAGAAACAAATTCATTTAAAACCTGATCATATCTTGAACCTGGCTGTTTTTTTAAAGTATCAACCATTTCAATTGCCCCATCATGATGGTTAATCATGAGCTGAAGAAATAGTCTATCGAAGTCAGTCCCTTTTGAATTTTCCAAGTTTCTAAGTTGCAAAGGAGAAGCCATGCCAGCCATTTTATGCATGCCCATGTGCTTCATTTCATATTTTGTGCTTTCATCTCGGTCTTTTAACCATGATTCCATGAAATTAATTTCATCTGCTTGTGATCCTTCAATTCGTCCTGCTAAGTCAACAATGGCAGGTGAGTTAGTTCTTTGTGGTGCTAATTTTGACATTGTCAAAGCTTGTTCATGATGCACAATCATGCCTTGCATGAAATAAACATCAGCTGTGGTGTAAGAACTATTTGCTATGTTTGTTGCTTCTTCAGCACTGATTGATTTAGTTTGTTGGCCTGGCGCTCCAGGCTGAAGAATTGGCGATAGTTCGCCCTTATCATCAGCAATAATAGATGATGATAGTAACGTTGTTATGAGAATTAATTTAATTTTAGACATCCGCATAGTTTTACAAAAATAATTGTTTGGTACAAGAAATCAAGTTATTTATATATAATTTAGAAATGAAAAAATACAAGAATATAAAAGAATTTTATCCGTATTATCTTACTGAGCATGAGGGGAAAAATACCAAACTTTTTCATTTTATAGGGACTGCATTATCAATTTATTTTCTTGTTCGTCTTTTTGTAACACTTGAACCAATAAATCTATTATTTGCATTATTATCCGGATATGGATTTGCATGGGTTAGCCATTTTTTTATCGAAAAAAATAAACCAGCAACTTTTACCTATCCTTTTTTTAGCCTTATAAGTGACTACATCATGTTCTGGGAGATCTTAAGAGGAAAACATAAGATTTTTTAATCAAAGTTTCTTTCAAACTTTTTTCTTTCAGACCATAACTTTCCAAACAGAAGCCTTGATTTTAAATGAAGAAATATTTTGATTGAGATATATTTTGATAATGATAGCAAAGACTTAAATCTTTCAAATAAACCTTCTTTTTGTAAGTTATATTTATCTCCAAATTTTTTAAGTGAAGTTTTTGTATTCTTGAAAGAAAAATTAAATGGAATTATTTTTTCACCTGCATATAAAAGTTTATTTGCTGATTGAAGCTTTGAACTTCGTATTGCTTTTACAACAACTCTACCTCTATTTAAATTAGCTAGAGATGATAGATACAGAACATCATCTTCAAGCCCGGTTAGGGAAGCATTTCTTTCTAATAACTCAAGATCTACAGAATTATAAAAGTGTTCTAAATCAATAATGCAATTTAAACCTACATTAAAATAATTTTTGTAAGCATGCGTGCAAATATTGAGATAATTCAACTCATTTATTGTTAAGTTCCCATTACAATTTTTAAACATTTGTTCTGACAGCACGCAATCTTGCATTATGTTTGTAATCCTATAGTGCACTTCTACATAGATACCACGAGGGGATATTAACACTGGTATCTGATGCCCATCTCGATAATTTATTTTTATAGCCTTTTGATTTTTAAGAACTAGAAAGTGATATCCTTCACTAATTAAAGCACTTATCGCTTCAGAAATATTTTTTGGCTCAATTAAAATATCTATATCTCTACATTCCCGTAAATGTGGGGTTTCTTTGTAGATTGTCTTTTTTAAAGCAATACCCTTAAGAAAAATAAAGTTAATTTTCCGTTGAGAGAGTATATTCTCAAGATATTTTGCCTCTGATCTTTGCTCTAAATCTTTTGCTAAAGCTATATTGAAGGATATTTGCGCTCTTTCTCTAGCCCACTCTCTTTTGTCACCAGACATCTGAGATTGCGAAATAAAAAATTGTTCTATTTTATGAAATTTTGAAAAATTTAAGGCAGATTTTAAATTCTTATCTGATAGATCATTTGATTTTATTTTTGAAGAAAGTAGATCATTTATTGAGAAAGGGTATTTCATCAAATATTTAGCTCAAGTGTAACTGGACAATGGTCTGACGGTTTTTCCATAGCTCTAATCTCATGATCAATTTTAGAATCAATATAAAACTGTTCTAATTCTTTGCTCATCAAAAAATAATCTATTCTTAAGCCTCTTTTAGGGTCTCTCTCAAACCCTCTTGATCTGTAATCAAACCATGTAGAGATATTTTTATCTGGGTTTTTTGTTCGCCATGTATCATAGAGATTTAATTTTTCGAATTCTGAAAACCACTCAAGTTCTTCTGGAAGAAACGCTGTATGCCCCTCTCTTAGCCATCTTTTCTCATTGTCTTCACCTATGGCTCTGTCATTTGCATTTGGAGCTATATTGAAATCACCGGTCAAAACAATTTTATTATCTATTTTGCTTAGATAGGACTGAATTCGATTCATATACCTCTCTTTATAAGGGAATTTTTGTTCATGTTTTCGATTTTCCCCCTGTGGAAAATATGAGTTACATACTGAAATAGTTCCAGTATTTGAACTAAAATCACATTGGATAAATCTTTTTTGCTGTTCATCCTCACCTCCATCTAATCCTTTAACTATTTTTAGAGGTTCTAGTTTTGACAATATTGCAACCCCATGAAATCCCTTTTGGCCATAATTAAAAATTTTATAACCCAGGTGATCTAAAGAAGAATGGGGGAAGTCTTCATCAGAAACTTTTATTTCTTGAAGACATATTATGTCTGGATTGTATTTTTCAACTAAAAAATCTAATTGATGTAATCTAGCTCTTATTCCATTAACATTAAAAGTAACCAATAACATATCAAATGATTCAAATACTGAACATAAATAAAACTTTCAACAAAACTACTTCAGTAAAAGTTTTAAATAATACAAGTTTACGTTTTGATCGTGGAAATATCTATGGTTTGAATGGCAATAATGGTTCGGGTAAAACGACTTTACTAAAAATCATTGCAGGTCTTCTGCTTCAAGACGAGGGCGATATACTTCTTGATTCAGACCTAGACGCAAAAGAGATAAAGTATGTCAATAATAATCCAAGATCATTTAATAATAGGCTGACAGCAAAAGAGAATCTTCAGTATTTTTATGCAATATCATCTGGAAAATCTTTAGATTCAACATTTTTTTCATCACAGCTTATCTCTGATTTGGGCATTAAGAATAAAATCAATGAAAAAGTTTCAGGTTTTTCTGATGGAGAGCTTCGAAAATTAAGCTTTTTAAGATCATTTGCACAGAACCCTAAATTTTATTTAATTGATGAGGCATTCTCTTCTATTGATTCAAAATCATGCGAAATTATTCTTCGCAATATAAGAAGTTTAATAAATGACAATAAGTGTTATGGAGCGGTAATAGTATCCCATGACTTAAATTTTCTAAATGATTCTTCAAATAAGGTTTTTAAACTAAGGAATGGAACAATTGAGTAAAATTTACCAAATACTTAAAACTTCATTTAAAAAAGATCTTTCTGTACAGCTTTCATATAGGCTAAGCTTTTTTTCTGAAATATTTTTTGCTTTAGCTCTAATTATTTTTTTGTTTTTTCTCTCAAGCTCGTTCAGCTTGAGCGATTCTTCTATGTATGAATCATATAAAGGTAGTTTTTTCTTGTTTTCAGTTACTGGTATTGCAATGGTAAATTTAATCGGCCAATGTTATTCATCAATAACTAATGGTTTGAGAGAAGCGCAAAGTTTTGGCTACCTTGAAGAGATCTATTCAAATGATAATTTCCTAGTAATAACACTTTCACCATTATGTTACGCATTTACAAAATCATTTTTTAGGGTTTTATTGATTTTTATCATATCTTGGCCCTTAAGTGGCGAAAGTTTAGGCCTTAAGGACATCTTAATAGTCTTGGTTATTTCAATTATTTCTATAGCTCCATTTTTAGGGATTGGGCTATTGGGAGCATCGATAATTCTAAAATTTAAAAAGGGCGATTATTTGCCTCTTTTATTCATTGGAGGGTCAATGATTCTTTCAGGCGCAGTTTACCCAAATGAAGTCATTCCTGATATTATCAAAAATTTTGCCAATATACTGCCATTGACCCACTCCCTAGAGCTATTGAGGGGCATGTTGATTCAAGATCTAAGCTTAAACCAATTAACTATGCCAATCTTATGGTTTACTTCACTAACTATAATCTACATCTTGGTTGGTATGTATGTGTTCAGAAGGGTAATTAGAAATTGCCTTAAAGATGGAAGTTTTGCAGATTATTGAATCTGAGATGTAAAATGGCCCATATTTTTTTTCATGACTTCTTCAGTTAAATCTCTTTCCCTTTCGAAAATAAATATAGGCACGTTTTTTATCAAGGAAAAAAGATAATCATACGCTTCCTTATCAATTGACACAGAGTTAACTGTAATTGATGGGATAACAAAATTCATCAGCAATCTTAGCTTTGTTTTATCATTTGGTTCATATATTCGTGTAGATTGCCCCCAATCAAGTACGTATATTGCATTCAGCTTAGATTGTCCATTTTGAAAAGCAGTTTCATCAATAGAATATGTCGATCTGTATTTAGAATCTTTATCAATTTCCTTAATAATACTTGATTGAGAGCATAGGGTAGCAGCAGGGTCTGATAATTTAATCATGGGAAATGAACCAGGGCAAATTAATGTAGCTTTTTCTATTATGCATATATCCTCACTTGCAAATTTGAAACCATTATTGCTTAGGAATCCAGCAAACGATGATTTACCTGATCCAGGGCTCCCTAAAAAAGCATATGACATATTATTTTTAGAAACACTACTGGCATGCAGACATATAAAACCACGCTGAAAAAAAACACATCCCATCGGTATATTTAATGAGTAATATAAAGCAGTATTCAGTTTGTCTTCATTTGAAATATTGATAATTATTTCTTCTCCATTATTAATTTCATAAGTAGCTATTTGGTCTTTTTTAAAAATTATCTTGTCTTTGGTAATAATATTTTCTTCGAACTTTTTATTGTTTCTTTGAATAGTTATTTTTATTGGAGTGTAGTCTGATGCTACACATTGTGGGAGGTTCTGAAAAATAGGTATGTGATCTGAAGTAATAACTTCAGTGTTAAAAAATTTATAGACTGCCAATTAGCTTACGGGGATACTACTGAGTCTGCAAAAGCAGAGTCTGTCGGGGTTCCAACCTCTTTTCTAACCCCGTCAATTGTACCTGCACCTTGAATAAAGTCCTTTGCTGAGTCGTACTCTTTAACAGTGGGTTTCACCCATAGTTTTATTTCCATATAGTGTTTATAGCACCAAAAACACTATTTATCAACTCTTAAAGAGAAATGATTTTTTTTCATCCATTCATATAAACTTATGAAAGAGTAGATAATAGATAGGTTTTTCTTTGGATTTGTGTCTAATAAAAGAGCATTTATTTTTTTATGATTAAGTAATGGGTAAATCGGCGATTTATCGTTTTTGAAGACTTGATTTAAATAATTTTGATCTAATTGCATAAAATGATCTATGAATATCGGGCTTAAGTTAGATTTACTATCCCTTTCATATATTGCTTTTGGCAGAAAATCTTGCATGCTCTCTCTGAAATAATATCTTGTAGTGCCTTTACATATCTTTTTGGAAGTTGGCATATTTAAACAGTGCTCAACAAATGGCTTGCTAAAAAAAGGAAATGCAATTTCAACATTGTGCTTGGCTGCAATACCATTAAGTATACTGAAAACTGAATCCCAGTTTGATTTAAAAATCATAGAATAATGTGCCATTTTTCCGTACTTGCCATGCTTTTCTTCAAGACCATAGATGGTTTCTGTATCTCTATAAATACTCGAAATACTCTTTTTGTACTTATCTGAAAGAAGCTCATTTTGCTCAATAAAATAATCTCTTTTTCGTAATTTATTAAAATAATTTAATAAAAACTTTGGCAATTTGTGTTTGAAACTAAAATTAAATATTGTCCTAAGGGGGCGATGCTTAATATTCTGTTTTTGATCATACTCTTTCTTTTGATTGAGGAGTTCAGAAATCCTCATCTCCTCACCAAGCTGCCTAAAAATCTCAGTACCATGTGATACAACACTGTCACCATCAGTACCATCAAGAACTCTCTTGCAACCTTGTTTATTCATTTCCTTAAAGATCTCTTCGTAGATATAGGTATTTGTTGCCATTACAGGCTCATCAAGAAACTTTATATTAGCTTTTATGCTTGCCACAAAGTCAAAATTCTTAATAGGTATTTGATAATTTTCTATGTTCAAGAACTCTACTGCTGCATCTATATATTGCTTTTCATCTGCTGTCGAAGACGCGCTGCTACGCAAATTTGGAAACACTATTGAGAAACTCTTAGTATTGGCTTCGCTATTTAAGTTTGACATGGCTGCAGTAATAGATGATGAATCTAATCCACCACTTAACATTGTTGAAGTTTTTGAATTCATTACTTCTTTTACCGCATTAAAAAATTTTTTTTGCGTGTTGGTGTTATCAGATTCTGTTGTCTCAAATCTAAATTCGTAATACTTAGACATTTCAATTAGGTTATTCTTGAGAGTTAAAAGACAAGATGGGCTTAAAGAGAAAACTCTCTTGAAAAATGTTTCATTTGAACAACTATGAGTATGGGCAATAAAATCAATAACTCTCTGAATATTCATAGTTCGAACTAATGAGGTGTATTGAAAAATATTTTCTATTTTTGAACTAAAAATTACATTATTTCCCAAACTTGCATAAAAAGCTGAACTTTGACCAAAATGATCCCTGAAATAAAAAAGTTTATGAGCATCAAGATCGTGAATGATGAAAGAATAAGAGCCATAAATTTTTTCTATGAAGTTTGATCCATATTTTTTATAGAGTGCCTCAACTATCGATATGTTATCCAGATCTGCTTCAAGTCTTTCATCTGAGATGATTTCTTCCTTGTTATCTAGTCTAACTTTGCCTCCAATAAATAAATTATCCCTATATTCTACTAATCTATTATTTAAACAGTCATAAACACCTTTTTGCTTAAGGTCTTGTTTGCTGAGTTTGAACACGTAGTCATTCATTTTATGCTTGTAAATACTCTGTAACCTAAATCATCGTCTAACATTTTTCCTTCAAATTCTATCCATGCATGTGCCTCAAGGTCTCCAATATTTTTTACGCCAATGTGAAGGATTGGATTTTGCCCATTTCTCTTTAGAAGTTTATAAATTACGATAGATTTGAAAAGACATGATGAAATATTAAAAGCGCTAAATAACTTGATGCTTCTAGATATAAGTTCCAATGAATTCTCATTTTGAATCTTGCCTTGTTCAAAAGATTTCAGGTCCTTTATTAATGTGTTTAGTTTTTTAAATCTAAATTCAAACAACTGACTAATTATAAAAATGGAAAGATATAAATACTGAAGTTTAAATTTAGTTTTTAGGAATTTGTGAAGAATCAATTTAGCTCAAAAAATATTTTTGTAGTTAATCCACGTTTTATAAAGTCCCTAATATCCTCTTCAATTTCGGCCTGCGAAGGAAAATTTTTCTGCATATTGGAAATCAATTCATCTAAGTTATTTGTCTGATCAAGCTCTTTCCAGATAAGAAGGCCTGTAGCATTTAGCTCTATAAATTTTTCAGTTGAGGGATTAAGTATGACAGCAGTATCTTCAATTTCGTTAAATATGCATTCAGGATTTTTTTCTATCAACATTATTTGATTCTATATCTAAAATTTTCTTTAGACACCCAATTTTATAAGTTCTTCAATAATGTTAAGTGATTCGTCTATCTCGGCATCAATAATGAAGTCATATTCCTCATCTAGTTTTTGATACTCCTCAAAACTTTCTAAATACTTTAAGCCAGAAATTTCTCTATTTAAATTTACAAGTTGAAGTGTTTTTAATCTGTCTTGCTTTTGTTGCATGCTTCTCTTTTCTAAATCTAAACTTAGCACTTTATTTTTAATTTCATCTTCCTTAATCTCTAAAACTTTTTGAAAATATTCTGACATTCGTAACCTTTCTTTATTTGAAGAGGCAAAAATTTCTAAAGGAATTTCTTTTCTTGGAAAAAACAACGTTTTGTCAATTTCAGTAGGTTTTATTGCGTTGTCGTATCTATCTTCTCCTGAGCCATCAGAATTAAGTAATGTTGGCAGTACGATATCAGGGTCAACTCCTTCTAGCTGGGTGGGTTTTCCAGTGACTCTAAAATAAAGTGAGTCTGTTAACTTAATTTGACCATTGATGGTATTTTTAAATCTCTGAACACTCCCTTTGCCAAACGTTGTTTGTCCAACTATCAAAGCTCTGTTGTAATCCTGCATTGCGCCAGCAAAAATTTCAGAAGCTGATGCAGAAAATTTATTTACTAATACTATTAGTGGTTTATTCCAAGTTCTTGTTGTTTGCCAAGTCGTATAGATTTCCAGTTCTCTCTCTGGGCTCTTCACTTGCACTGACGGTCCAGAATCGATAAATAATCTGGTTAATGAATCAGCTTCATGAAGAAAACCACCTCCATTGTTTCTCAGATCTAAGATAACGCCATCAACTCCACTTAGCTTGAAATCAATAAGAAAGCGTTTGATGTCTTGTGTGGCACTTTTGCATCCATATTGGCTAATTCTCAAGCACTCAATATCACTATAAAAAGATGGAAGCTTTATGTAGCCAATTTCATAATTATCCATTTCGATCACTTCTTTTGAGGCATCGCTTTCTTCCAAAGATACCTTTCCTCGTTC
>CACHFV010000010.1:0-14107 GCA_902579195.1 uncultured SAR86 cluster bacterium
TTAACTCCTCAATCTTAGCTTTTTCATTCTCATAGCCTAAAATCGCTCCTATCCCTTCAAATGAAAGATTCATTCTTAGATTCCAATTTTCAATGTCCCTTTGAGAAAAGTATGAAGAGTGAGGGTCAAGAAGAGATAGAAAATTATTTGCTAGCACACCAAATTTATCAGAAGCTCTTATCTTCTCTAATGAAGAAATTCTATCCTTATAATTATTTAGTAGCTCTTTGCGTGCCTCTTCGAAATTATCGCCATCAAGCATTTTCACAATTAATTCGTTTTTAATTATCTTGCGTTCATAATTCTCGATTTCGTCTTTATTATTCATAAAACCCTTGTCTTTATTGAAGGAAATGGATTCATCAAGATCAAAATTAAACTTATATTTCATAAGAAGATCTTTTCTAAGTTCGAGAGAAAGAGAGTACCTATCATAAAAGACCTCAACAACATTATTTAAAACATCGTAGGTGTTGGTTAATTCTTCACTTTGAAACTTTGAGATATCACTTTCTAAAAAAATAGATTTCTGTGGATCAAGTTTATTGATGAAATCAGATAGAAACTCTCCATCAATATCTTGTTGAGCATTAAAATCTAAGATTGAAGAGTTTTCAAACGCAAATGTAATTGAATTGAACTCTTCTTGGTAATCAGTATCACTCTTGTTTGTCTCATTTGAACAAGAGCTTAATAGAATAAGAGTAGTTAACCTAAAAAACTGATTTAATGCCATATCTTTGCTTTTCTCTTTCAATGATTTGATCTTTTTCTTCCCAAATTTCTTCAAGGAATGCTTTAAGTTTTGCTCTTAATTCATCGTTGTTTGAATAATCTTGCCCTCTGAGCTCTTCTGGTATCTTATAGGTATTGATTGTGACGCTTGCTTGACGTAAATCTCCACACAGAAAGTCCCAAAAACCACGCT
The DNA here is from genome assembly GCA_902579195.1 of uncultured SAR86 cluster bacterium. Classification (GTDB taxonomy): domain Bacteria; phylum Pseudomonadota; class Gammaproteobacteria; order Magnimaribacterales; family TMED112; genus TMED112. The sequence goes on from CACHFV010000010.1 coordinate 929, forward strand.
TATCCGAGTTGTAGACAAGAGTAATATCAGTGAGGTGATCTATGTATGGCATAACCTCTAGCGTATAACCCATCCCACCAATTTTAGGAGGCATCAAGTTTTTAAATTTGCTGTTTGAAGCATCGTACTTTTCTTTATCAATTCTTGTGCCTTCAATAAAACCCGCCACATTAGTTGGAAAGAGCTCATGAACCTTGCAGGCACGCAGTGTTGCTTGCTTGTCTGTTTTAGCGAGCTCAGGGTTGGCCATAATGGCTTCTTTAGATCTTCTTACCACATAAGGCATAGCTAAACCGAGATTTGCAGCCCAAGTTAACGGCAACCACCAAAGTTGCGATTTCATGAAGATTCTTGGAACGCTTTGTAAAGTATTGGTGAAGTAAAGAAATAAAAATATATCTGCCCAGCTTAAATGATTGATGGTTGTAAATTGCCATATATCTTTTTTGAGTTTTTCCATGCCTTCAACTCTATAATCAGCACCATGCATTAAGTCTTGTATTCGGCTATTAAAAAATAGATACAACTCTGCCAACCTTTCATTGAGTTTAAGAACAAGTATTTGAAATGGTTTGATTGGAATAAGTCTTAAAAGACCCAATGGGGTTACAATCAGTATGATCCAGATTGCATTCAGCAAAACAAGCAAAAAAGTTATACACCCTCTAATAGTTCTTATCATTTAACTTCCTGCCAAAGTTGTTCCATTTCTTCCAAACTCATATCATCCAAGCTATTTCCACGTTCTTTTGATAAATTTTCCATATCTTTGAATCTTTTTTCAAATTTTAGGTTTGTTCTTCTGATGACATCCTCGGGTTCAATATCATAGTAACGAGAAAGGTTAACTAATGTAAAAAATATATCACCCATTTCCTCTGAGATGCCCGTTTTAGATTTTTTATCGTGCTCAAATTTCAATTCTAATATTTCTTCATCGAGTTTTTTCATTACTTCATCAGCATCATTCCAGTCAAAACCAACACGTTTTGCCCTTTTTTGTAATTTCTTTGCTCTTGTAAGGCTCGGAAGGTTACTAGGAACATCATCTAGAATTGAATCGAGGTTTTTATCTTTTCTCTCTTGTGCTTTAACATCTTCCCATATCTCTAAGCTTCCTTCCGCAGTATCTGTCGAGCTGTCTGCAAAGACATGTGGATGTCGTCTTATAAGTTTTGAGTTCAGCTCGTCTATAACCTCATTAAGGTTAAAAAGGTTTTGCTCTTTTGCCATTTCAGCATGAAATATGATCTGAAATAATAAATCTCCTAATTCGGCTTTTAAGCTTTCAAAATCTTCTCTTTCAATTGCATCGGCAACTTCATAAGCTTCTTCTATTGCGCAGGATGCAATTGATTTAAAGTCTTGCTCTCTATCCCAAGGGCAGCCAGTATCAGGATTCCTTAATTTTTTGAAAGTTGAAAGCAGTTCTTCAAGACTATTTGCTAATTTGCTCATAGATATTTTCTAGTTTTTCATTAATTACAAACTCTGCAGCAGAATCAAATGGTGTTGAGTCATAATTAAGAATGATTAGTTTAGCATTATTATTTAAAGCTATTCTCGGAAAGTGATTTGCTGGTGAAACCTTTAAAGAGCTACCCATAACAATGAAATATCTACATTGACTAGATTTTTCTTGAGCTAGTGATAGTTTTGCTGAGTCTAATTGCTGACCAAAAGAAATGGTTGCAACCTTTACATAGCCATTTTGACATTTAGGACACAGTGGAAAGTTATCTGCTTTGCTAGATTCTTCATAAAAGTCTTTGACATCATATTCCTCATAGCAGTTAAGGCATGCTGCTTTTCGAGTTGTACCATGAATTTCAATTATTTGGTCTGGCAAGCATTCTTCTGACGTATGTAACCCGTCAATATTCTGAGTTATATGAGAGTTAAGATGATTTCTTTTCAATGCTTTTTCAATTAAAGCATGCATTTTTGTTGGTTCTGCACTAGTTAGCTCATGATGTATGGCTATATTGTTCTGCCAAGATTTTTTTCTGGATTCTGCCGAGGTTAAATAGTCAGCAAAATGCACTGGTTTGTTTTTAGTCCAAAAACCCTTAGCATCAGACCTAAAATCAGGGAGCCCTGCAGCGGTACTTAATCCTGCACCTGAGAGGAATGTAATGGCATCATCCCCTTCAATGATTTGTTTTAAAGTTTTAAAATAGTCTTTCAATGTTTAAATATAAAAAATTATTAGTTGTAGCATACGACCAAGAAATGACCCAAAGTGCTCTTGCGCATGTTAGTCAAATTCTATCAGAGAATAATGTTTCTTTCGTAACATATACGCCTAAAACAGACCTGCCTTTCACGGATGGCACAGATTTAATTATTGTAATTGGGGGTGATGGATCCATGCTCTCTGCTGCAAAAGATTTTCAACATCTTGATATGCCTTTTGTGGGTATTAATCTTGGTAAAGTTGGTTTTATGGCTGATCTTGATTATGGAAGTGTTGATCAAAATTTAATAGAGGTATTAAAGGGTAACTGTTTGCCTGAAACCAAAGAAACAATTGACTGTATCTATAATGGCAAGAGTTATACAGCCTATAACGAAATAGTTTTGCATACACAAAAAAGCTATAAGCTTATGCAGTTCGAAGTGAAGGTAAATAATAATTTTGTCTATCGCAAAAGGGCAGATGGTCTAATCATATCAACCTCAAATGGCTCAACCGCTTACTCCTTGTCTGCCGGAGGACCAATTGTTTCTCCTGATGTTAGTGCTTTGGTTATTACTTCTTTAAACCCTTTGTCTTTATCAGCTAGACCTTTGCTTATTCCTACAGATTCAAAGGTTGAGGTGTCCTTAACAAAAACTCCACCTAACACCGACAGCTATATCATTATAGATGGCAATGAGGAAATCAAAGTTGAGGAAGGCTTGACTACATTTAAAATCCAAAAAAGCGCAAAAGGTTTTAAATTGTTACATCCTTTGGATCATGACTTCTACACAGCCTGTAGGGATAAGCTTAATTGGAGTCTCTCTAAGGACGAAAAATAGAAGAAATTCACCACTTTCTGTATAATCCAACACAATGAAAATTAAAAAAGCAGTTTTTCCTGTAGCAGGGTTTGGAACAAGATTCTTACCAGCAACAAAAGCAACTCCAAAAGAGATGCTCCCTGTTGTTGATAAGCCAATTGTTCAATATGCAGTTGAAGAAGCTGCTGCAGCTGGCATAGAAGAATTTATTTTCATTACTCATCATGCAAAAAGAGCTATTGATGATCACTTTGATGAAAATCATGAGCTTGTTGATGCTCTATCAAAGAACAATAAAACCGAATTTTTAAAAAAGATTCAAAATATAGGCGGCAAGCACGCAAAATTTACCTTCATAAGACAAGGTGAACCTAAGGGTCTTGGTCACGCTATAGGATGTGCCAAGCATGTCATTGAAAACAATGAGAGTTTTGCAGTGATACTGGCAGATGATCTGATGAAGACAGAGGGAAAAAATGTTTTGGAGCAGATGATTGAGGTAGCTATAGAAAAGAACACTCAAGTATTAGGCCTAGAACGGATTGAGGGTGAAAACATATCAAAGTTTGGAGTCGTCGACCCAATAGAAACTGGCAAAATTTGCACATTGAAAGGCATTGTTGAGAAACCTAGTTTTACAGAAGCACCTTCTGAGCTAGCTGTAGTGGGCAGATATATTTTTAATGGCTCAATTTTTAATCATATAAATAATGATGAGCCGGGCAAAAATGGTGAGATACAAATTACCGATGCAATCCTGAGTGATATTGCCAACTTTGTAGGTTATGAGTTTGATGGAAAGCGTTTTGATTGCGGGAGCAAAATAGGGTACCTAAAAGCTAACGTTGAGTTTGGTCTAGCAGATGGCGAATTAGGTCCTGCATTAGCTGAATATTTAAAAGGAAAGAAAGATTTATAAATTTCTAAGAACATTAATATTTTTAATACCACCTGAAACAGCGCATCACCTATCAAGCATTTTCTTAAAAATTTTCTCTCGGTTTTATCGTTTTAAACAAACAGCAACTGAGGTTAAGGGCCTTAAAGTCAAAAATAAATTAGGTTTAGCTGCTGGCATGGATAAAAATGGCGAGATTATTGATCAAATGGATCACATTGGTTTTGGTTTCATTGAAATTGGCACTGTTACTCCAAAACCACAATATGGAAATCCTAAACCCAGACTTAAAAGATTGGTTAAAGAAGAGTCTTTAATAAACAGTTTGGGGTTCAACAATAAAGGAGCTGAAAGCCTCCTAAAAAGATTAGCTAATCGAAATAAAAATATTACTCTTGGTATCAACATTGGTCCAAACAAAACCACACCTTTCGATCAAATCCATGAAGATTATATTTTCTGCATGCAAAAACTCGCTAAGTTTGCAGATTACATCACCATCAATATATCCTCGCCCAATACAGCAAACCTCAGAGAGTTTCATAAAAGAGAAAATCTAGAAAGGCTTTTAAACTTAGTTATTGATGAGAGAAATGCAACACCAAACAAACCTAAATTATTTGTTAAATTCTCCCCAGATGAAGACTTAAAAATTTATGCAGACATGATTGAGCTAATTAACTCAATCGAAATAGACGGGGTGATAGTATCCAATACGACCAATGATTCTGACTTAAAAAACAGTACTGGCGTATCAAATATTCCAGGCGGCTTATCAGGAAAAATTCTTTCAAATAAATCAAACAGACTTCTAAATTTTGTTAATGAGAATTTGAATGATAAAAAAATTCTTGTTGCAGTTGGTGGTGTTTTTGATGTAGATTCTTATAACGAAAAACTTGATCTTGGTGCAGATCTGGTCCAAATGTATACTGGACTGATCTATGAAGGCCCTAATCAAGTGAGAGAAATTATAAGAAATGGCAAGTAAATCTTTAGTAATTGTTGAGTCACCATCAAAAGCAAAAACAATTAGCAAATATCTTGGTAACGAATATATCGTTAAATCCAGTGTTGGTCATGTAAGAAGGCTTCCAAAGGGAAGCAAAGCAATTGATTTAACAAACTGGGATGTTAACTATGAGATAGATCCAAAAAAAGAAAAAGTTGTAAAAGATCTAAAATCATCTGCTAAAAAAGTAGAAAATGTTTTTCTTGCTACTGACTTAGATAGAGAAGGTGAAGCTATTGCATGGCATCTCAAAGAAATTTTAGGAAAGAAACTAAATTATTCACGTGTAAGGTTTAATGAGATCACTAAAGCAGCAATACAAGAAGCTTTTGAAGCACCAGGTAACCTCGATGATGGTTTAATTGATGCTCAAAAAACACGCAGGATTCTAGATCGAATAGTTGGTTATGACCTTTCAAGCCTTCTATGGCAGAAAATAGGCAGTTACGGAAAACTTTCAGCAGGTCGTGTTCAGTCTGTTGCTGTCAGGCTGGTAGTTGATAGAGAAAAAGAAATTAAATCATTCTCTCCAAAAGAATATTGGGAGCTTGAAGTTGTTATTAAGCATGAAGAAAGAGAAGTAATCTTTAAACTCAATACCAAAAAATCAAACCTTGATTTAAAAAATGAGGAAGAAGCAACAAAACTTGAGGAATTGCTCTTAAGTTCAGAGCTTGAAATAACAGCAAATGAGAAATCTAAGAGAAAAATACCTGTTAAGCCTCCTTTTATAACATCTACATTGCAACAAACAGCAAGTTCTATGCTGGGCTATAGCTTGTCTAAAACAATGAAGCTTGCACAAGATTTATATACTGGTGGTTATATCTCATACATGAGAACTGATTCACCAAACCTTAGTGTCTTAGCTCAAAATAATTGCAAACAATACCTTCTTGATAAATATGGAGAAACTTATTCAACTCCAAGAAACTTTTCCTCAAAAGCATCAAATTCACAAGAAGCACACGAAGCTATTAGGCCAACAGATGTCACTTTTACACACAATGAGCTTTCACTTAGCGCAGACCATAAAAAGTTATACAAATTAATATGGGACAGGTTTGTTGCATCACAAATGCCACAACCTGAGATAAATGTGAATAGCATCAAAGCCAGAGTTGGTGACAATATTTTAGAAACGTCACTCAGTAGCGTAAGTTTTGATGGTTTTTATAAAGTCATGCCTCCTGGAAAGAACAGTGGCTATGTTGATTACGATTTAGAATCATTAAAAATTGGCTTAAATAAAGAGATTTCAAAAGTTACTAAATCACAACATTTCACAAAACCACCATCAAGGTATTCTGAAGCAAGTCTAGTAAAAGAATTAGAAAAAAGAGGCATTGGTAGGCCATCAACTTACCAAGAAATCATTACTAATATCCAAGAAAGAGGCTATGTCAGGAGTGAAAGCAAAAGGCTCTATGCAACAAAGATTGCTAACCTAATTTCCGATCGATTGTATAAATCATTCAATAGAGTTATGGATTATGGTTTTACTGCTGAGATGGAAAAAAGTCTTGATGAAGTAGCAGAGGGTAAAGAAGATTGGAAAAAACTATTAGAAAGTTTTTACAAAGATTTTACTCAGGCAAAAGAAAACGCTTCCGAAACTATGGAAAGAAATGCCCCTATCGATACAGAGGTTGAGTGTGATTCCTGCGGAAAAAATAGAAAAATGCATTTACGAACAAATCAGAGTGGTCAGTTCCTTGGTTGTGAAGGCTACTTAGCTGAAGGTGATGAGCAATGCAAAAATACAAACTCATTAATCTCAGTTGATCTTTTTGCTGATGACGATGACAAAGAGGCAGAAAGCATTTTTAATAAAGCGAAATGTGATCTATGTGGTTCTGCAATGGATGGTTTCATTATCGATGAAAAAAGAAAGTTGCAGATATGTGCAAATTCTCCAATCTGTAGTGGGACTAAATTAGAAATAGGTGAATTCATCAAACCTAAGAATGAGGATGAGGAGTTTATTGATTGCCATAAGTGTTCAGGGCAAATGGAATTAAAACTAGGTAGATTTGGTAAATATTTTGCATGTCAGGAGTCTGATTGTGACGCTACTCGACAACTAATGAAAAATGGAGAGTTGAAGCCGGTTTTCATGGATCCTATCAGAATGGAAGATCTAAAATGTCAAAAATGTGATGATATCTATTTGCTTCGAGATAGTCTTAAAGGTCTATTTCTAGCAGCTTCGCAGTTTCCTAAGAATAGGGAAACCAGAGCACCTTTAATTACAGAGATAAAACCTGTCGTGAGCAACTTGCCAGAAAAATACCATCATTTCTCTTCAGCACCAGACAACGATCCAGATGGTGAACCATTGGTCGTTCGCTTTAATAGAAAAGATGGAACCCATAATCTTTCTGCAGAGAGCGAGGGCAAGAAAAAGAAGATTTTTTATGCTTACAAAGATGGCTCTTGGAAAGAAATGTCCAGAGATTAGTAAAAACACTTTAATAATTCATAAAAGCACCTAATATAAAAGTATGTCCAAATATTTAGAACTCGTTGAGATTTCTGAAGGCGTTATCGTCTTAAGAAGATCAGATGCAAAGGACTCTCCATTGGTAAAAATCGAATTTTCAGGTGATGTTAAGTCTCTTTTGAATGGTATGGAGTTTGATGTTGCAAAAGAGATGATTAAAGCTGGAATTGAAACCCTAAATAGTGATATTGATCTAGATTCTTTAGATGATGATATGTTGGATACAATAATGAAGAAAGATCTAGAAGATCGAGTAATTCATTAAACTGATTCTCTAATTACGCCTACTGCTTTACCTTCAATAGCAAAATCTGTTTGTTCAGATACATGAATGTCCTCATAAGCTGAATTTTCAGCAATTAATTTTACTGAGGTTTTATTTTTGCTAAATCTTTTTAAGGTGACATCTTCATCTATGCGCGCGACAACAATTTCACCATTTTCTGCATTATTAGTTTTCATAATACCAACTAAATCATTGTCTAAAATGCCAGCCTCTACCATGCTGTCGCCTTGAACTCTCAGAAAGAAATCGACTGCTTTAGTCAATGGATTTAAAGGGATGGTTTTTTCGATGTTCTCGACTGCTAAGATAGGTGAACCAGCTGCTACAGAACCAACAAGAGGTATCCCAGATGCTTCTTCAACAAGTTTAATGCCTCTTGAAGAGCCTGGAACTTTTTCTATGACTCCTTTTTTTACAAGAGCTTTAATATGTGACTCTGCTGCATTTACTGATTTAAAATCCAATATTCTTGCAATTTCAGCTCGAGTTGGCGGGTAACCATTGTTCTGCATTGATTCTTTGATAACATCAAAGACTTTGATCTGTTGAGCTGTAAGGTTTAACATATACTGTAATTATATACAGTTAATTTATGAATGTACAAATAAAATGTCAATTTTAAAGATAGGTATAAGCTCAAGAGCACTTTTTGACTTAAATGAAAGTCATAAGATTTTTAAAGAAAAAGGGATCGAAGAATATGCCAAATACCAAAGACATAATGAAAATAGTCCTTTAGAGAAGGGTGTAGCTTTTGCCCTGGTTGAAAAGTTACTCCGCATGAATAAGCCGAAGGATAAAATTGTTGAAGTTATTTTATTATCAAGAAACAGTTCTGATACTGGCCTTAGAATTTTTAACTCTATTGAGAAAAACAAACTAGACATCACAAGAGCAGTATTTTCTGGAGGTGAAAGCCCATTCCCTTATGTTGATGCTTTAGATATAGATTTATTTTTATCTGCAGACGTGAACGATGTGAAAATGGCAATTGAAAAAAATATAGCAGCAGCACATATTCTTACTGATAATTATCAACCATCTGAAAGCGATGAATTAAGAATAGGCTTTGATGCTGACGCGGTTATATTCTCTGATGAATCCGAGGTAACCTTTAAGAAAAAAGGTCTAAAAAAATATCTGAAAGAAGAGGGCGCATCAAAAAAACCAATGAACCCAGGACCATTCAATGGGTTTTTAAAGAAACTAAATATTGTTCAATCTAAGTTTTCAGTAAGTAAGTGCCCCATAAGAATTGCTCTTGTAACAGCAAGGGCCGCACCAGCACATAAAAGAGTTATTAATACACTTAGAAAACAAAATATCAGAATCGATGAAACATTCTTTTTGGGAGGGTTGCCAAAAGGTAAGTTCCTAAAAGGCTTTTCTGCTGATATTTTTTTCGATGATCTTACAGAAAATTGCCTGGAAGCAACTAGCCATGTATCCACTGGTCATGTACCATACGGGATAAATAATCCCAAATGAAAATACTTTGCACAGATCTTGAAGGTACCCTTGCCCCTGAAATATGGCAAGAAATTGGCCATCATTACAATATTCCTGAACTCAACGCCACAACAAGAGAAATACCTGAGTTTGAAGATTTAATGAATATGCGAATGGAAGCGCTCAAGCATAACACCATCAAGTACTCAGAACTCAAAGAATTTCTTAAAACTATTGAACCATATGAAGGTGCTAAAGAATTCTTAAGCTCATTGACTGATAAGTATCAGGTTGTAATTGTTTCAGATACCTTTTATGAATTGGCTTTGCCAGTGATCAAAAAACTTGGAGATTTTCCAATTCTTTGTCATCACCTTCATATTGAAGATGACTACATCAAGTCATACAGCAAGAGACAAGATGAACCTAAAAGAAATGTTGTTAAAGGTTTCAGGTTAATGAATTTTGAGTGTTTCTGTATGGGTGATTCTTATAATGATATTCAAATGATTGATGAATCAGAGGGCGCCTTTATATTTGCGCCTGAAGAAATCAAGAATTCTAGGCCTGATATAATGAGCTTCGATAATTACTTAGATTTAAAAAATTACTTAATGAAATGAACTCTTACAATTTAGAAAATTTTGAAAGACCAAAGTTAACAATGCCAAACAACGGCAAAAAGCTACTAATGCACAGCTGTTGTGCACCATGTGCTGGTGAAATTATGGAGGCTGTTGCAGCATCCGGCATTGATACTACAATTTATTTCTACAACCCCAATATTCACCCTCGAGAGGAGTACGAAATAAGAAAAGAAGAAAACATTAGATATGCAGAGAAGCTTGGTTTTGATTTTATTGATGCTGATTATGATAAAGAAAATTGGTTTGAAAGAGTAAAAGGGTTAGAAGATGAGCCTGAAAGAGGCGAGAGATGTACTTTATGTTTTGATATGAGGTTTGAGAGAAGCGCATTATATGCAAAAGAAAATGGATTTGCCGTATTTGCTACAACACTTGGTATTTCAAGATGGAAAGACCTTAACCAGATTAATAATTCTGGCTTAAGGGCCGCAAATAGGTATAATAATCTCACATTTTGGGACTTTAATTGGAGAAAACAGGGGGGTTCATCCCGAATGCTAGAAATCTCCAAACAAGAAAAGTTCTATAAGCAAGAATATTGCGGTTGTGTATATAGCTTGAGAGACACCAACAGGTGGAGAAAGTCTAACGGCCGGGAAATTATAAAAAGAGGAATTAACTTCTACGAGATAAAATAATGAAAAAATTAGAAGGAGCAGGATTAAGGGGTCAGTCTGCTGGACAAACATCACTATCAACCGTTGAACAAGAAGGCAGTTTAAGATATTTGGGCTACAGTATTGAAGACCTTGCAGAAAATGCTTGTTTTGAAGAAGTAGCGTACTTATTGCTTTTAGGTAAATTGCCAACATCATCAGAACTTGCAGAGTTTGAAGATGAGCTAATGAATCAAAGAACGATGCCTGATTCACTTGTTAGTGTTGTTGAATCAATCCCTGCGTCAGCTCACCCAATGGAAGTTGTGAGAACAATTATTTCTTATATGGGAGTGATTGAGCCAGAAAAATCATTTGATGATCAGCTTGCGATTGCTAAACGTTTGATAGGTGTAACAACTACCGCAATTGTTTACTGGTATAACTTTTCCCATAATGGAGTAAAGGTAAGCCAAGATTCTGGCGAAAGATCATTAGCAGGACACTTCCTAAAATTACTTAGACAAGAAGACATTCCAGAATTAGACAAAAAAACTCTGGATGTATCATTAACTTTATATGCTGAACACGAATTTAATGCTTCAACTTTTACAGGTCGAGTTTGTGCATCAACCCTTTCAGACCTTCACTCTTGTCTAACTGCAGCAGTTGGTAGTTTACGAGGTCCTTTGCACGGCGGAGCCAATGAAGAAGCAATGAAAATGTTGCAACAAATAAACTCTGTTGAGGAAGTTAAGAGCTTTGTTGATAAAAAGTTCGAGAACAAAGAAAAAATTATGGGGTTCGGCCACGCAGTCTATTCAATTAAAGACCCAAGAAGCAATATCATTAAGAAATTTTCTGAGCAACTTTCTGTTGGTCATGAACACAAATTGTTGCATGATGCAGCTGCAGAAATGGAAGCTTACATGTGGGAAAGAAAGAAATTATTCCCAAATACTGATTTCTTTATGGCTCCGGCATATCACTATATCGGTATACCAACTGATTTATTTACACCACTCTTCGCAATTGCTCGAATTGTAGGTTGGTCAGCACATGTCTTTGAACAAAGAAGCAACAATAGAATAATTAGACCAAGTGCAGAATATATTGGCCCTGAAGATAGAAACTGGGTTGATATTGAATCAAGGTAATGTCTACATTCGATCCAGTAATACATAAACTCACAAATTTCACACAGGCATTTGTTGCGGATGAATCATCATTGCAAGAGGCTAAAACATGCTTTTTTGATAGCTTGGCATGCGCATTTTTAGCACTCGAGCATGAAAAAGTTCAAAACTTTTGTTCACTCGCATACATCAAGGATTCCTCAGGTAGCGTTGGGGTCATAGGAACGGATACAAAAACCAATGTTGTTGATGCAACATTTTTAAATGGAGCATTAATAAGATGGTTGGATTTTAATGATACCTGGCTTGCTAAGGAGTGGGGTCATCCATCCGATAATTTAGCGGCTATCTTGGCTTTAACTGATTATCTGAAGACGGAGAGAGACATAAGATTTAGCCTAAGAGATATTTTAAATTTCATGATTATAGCTCACGAAATTCAAGGAGCATTAGCTATTGAAAATAGCTTCAATAAAGAAGGTTTAGATCATGTGGTTCTTGTAAAGATTGCTTCTGCTGCAGTAGCTTCAAAGATGTTAGGGCATGATCACGAGCAAATGAGTGCTGTAATTAGTAATGCATTTGTGGATGGACAGAGTCTAAGAACATACCGCCATTTTCCAAATACTGGGGCAAGAAAAAGCTGGGCTGCTGGAGATGCAGGTGCAAGAGGCGTCAAACTTGCATTTATTTCAGAAGTTAGTGACGAGCATTATCCATCCGTCATTTCTGCTGAGACATGGGGATTCAATGATGTCTTAATGGGAGACAATCCAGTTAAGCTAGAGCGAGAGCTAAATTCTTATGTTATGGATAACATACTTTATAAGGTTAATTTTCCTGCTGAGTTTCATGCACAAACAGCTGCTGAAGCTGCAATAAAGCTCCACCCACAAATTGCCTTTGATGATATTGCTCATATTAATATTCATACACAAGAACCTGGTGTAAGAATTATTTCAAAACAAGGGCCTCTCACAAATTATGCCGATCGAGATCATTGTATTGAATACATAGTGGCTTGGAGCTTGTTAAATGGAAATTTAGATGCTAATTCCTACACAGATGAAGCTGCATCTGATTCAAGAATTGATAGCTTAAGAGAAATTACTATCACATCAGAAAACACTGAATATACAAATAGGTATTACAATCTTAATGAGCGAGCTATTCCAAATAAAGTCACTGTGACATTAAAAAATGGTGATGTGATGGAAGAAGAAGTAATTTATCCCCTGGGTCATAGAGAGAGAAGAGAGGAGTCAAAACCATATCTGAAGCAAAAATTTAATAATAGTCTTGAAAATACTGGGTTGGATCAGACCTTTTTATCTGATGCTTACAACTCTTTAGATTTAGATAAAGTTGAAATTTACGATATTCTTAAGAAAATATATAAATAATATGTCTGGAAATACATTTGGAACAATTTTTAAATTAACTACCTTTGGTGAGAGTCATGGTGTTGCTTTAGGAGCAATAGTAGACGGGTGCCCCCCAAATATCCCTCTTGCTGTTGAGGATATACAGGAAGAACTAGATAGACGAAAACCTGGACAGTCACGATATGTAACACAAAGAAAGGAAGATGATGCTGTTGAGATTTTATCAGGAGTTTTTGAAGGGAAAACAACAGGAACCCCTAT
>CACHFV010000011.1:0-11329 GCA_902579195.1 uncultured SAR86 cluster bacterium
TCGATGCTCGTCAAATTAAAACTGGGGCACCAGCGCGATCAGATAGGACAGCAAAATATAATAGGCTTCTGATTATAGAAGACGAACTTTATCCATGAACCTTAAAACCACACTAAAAATATTTGCAATTGGAATTCTAGTAATCTTAATAGCACTTCTTTCAGTTGATATTTTTAATGGCAGTTTTAGTTTTGAAGAAAAAAATAAACTTGATGATCTTGTTGATGCTAAAGAAATTGAACTTACTGAGATCTACAATGAAAACCAGAATTTAAAAGATGAAATAGAAACAATAAAAGATGATGATGAATATGTGGAGCATATAGCCAGAGAGAATTTTGGATTAATAATGGATGGGGAAGAATATATAATTGAAGATCCAGAGTAACAAAACATACTTAATTATCCCAGCAGCGGGTTTAGGTACAAGATTTAGTTCTGACTCACCAAAACAATACACCAGCCTAGGCAGCTCAACTATTTTGGAAAAAACTATTGAGTGTTTTGTTCACCACGATGATTTCTCAGAAATTATTATTGCGATTAATAAAGATGACAAATATTTCAACGATCTTGAAATCGCAAAGCATGAAAAAGTAAAGCGAGTTATTGGAGGGGAGACTCGTGCTGAATCAGTTTTAGCTGCTTTAAAAACAATAAAAGATAACTCTGTTGTGATGGTTCATGATGCAGTAAGGCCATTTATTCAAAGCTCAGAAATAAAAACAATGATTAGTTCATTTGGAGCAATGGATGAAGATATCTTGATTTTTGGTATCCCTGTATATGAATCTTTAAAGCAAATTGATAAAGATAGTTTGTTTGTAAAGAAAAGTGTTGATCGAAATAAATACTATTTGGCGCAAACCCCACAGATTGCGATGTCGCAATCACTGGAAACAGCTATTGAGCTATCTTTAAAAGAAAACTTTGTGCCTGGAGATGAATCGGAAGCAATAGAGCGTGCTGGTGGCAAAGTAAGATTTATCCAAGGTTCAAGAAAAAACATAAAGATAACAGTCGAGGAAGACCTTAATTCTATTTTAGATGATGAAAGATTAGGTAATGGTTTTGACAGCCATCGCTTTAAAGATGGTGATGGCCTAATGATTGGTGGTCTTAAAATTCCGTATTCAAAGTCATTTTTAGCACATTCTGATGGTGATATCGTATTGCACGCCATCATAGATTCAATGTTTGGTGCTTTAAGCCTTGGGGATATAGGTCAACATTTTCCAAATACTGATGAGTGGGAAAATTGCAGTGGAAATAAAATGTTTACAATTGCTTACAAGAAAATCAGAGAAAAGGGATATAAATTAAAACAATTAGATATAATTGTTATCCTTGAAGAACCAAAACTATTGGCCTACAAAGATCAGATTATAGAATCAATATCTCAAATTACTAATTTAGATAAACATTTAATTGGTTTTAAAGCCAAAACCTCTGAAAAAATGGGCTTTATAGGAGAAAATGAAGGTGCTGCTTGTATGGTGCTTTGCAGATTACGAAAATGAAAATATTAATTACAAATGATGATGGGATTGATTCTCATATTACAAGAGCTTTACATGAAAAGTTAAGCGAGAAGCATGATTGCACGCTTATTGCCCCTGCAAAAGATAAAAGTGGACAAGGTGCAGCTATTACATTGAGAACTTCTGTCGAAGTAAATAAATTAGATGAGCAAATATATTCAGTAGATGGAACACCTGCAGATTGTGTATTTATGGGTTTAATGGCAATTATGAAAGAAACACCAGACATTGTGGTCTCAGGCATAAATAAGGGTGCAAATATGGGTGATGATGTAATTCATTCGGGTACATTGGGGGCTGCCTTTACTGCAAGAAAGCTTAAATATCCTCCAATAGCATCATCAATTGCTGGCAGATCATTTGAACATTTCGATTCATCAATTTTAGCAACTGAAATGATGCTCAACTATGTTGTTGAAAACTACAGCGAAGAACCGCATGAAGGGATTGTTTTCAACGTTAATGTTCCGAACTTACCATTTACCGAGATAGAAGGATTTTCATTTACAAAATTAGGAAATAGAGGAATTCCACTCGCACCAGAGTTTAAAGAAGAGGATGGAAAAGCAACATATAAAATTGGCAAATCTGGTACTCCAGTGGGTGAGCTTGAAGGGACTGATTTCGAGTCAATTAGAAGCAATAAAGTCTCGGTTACTCCACTTTACTGGAATATGACCAAACTTGATCTCAAAAGAGGCAAACTGCCTAATGAATAAATTTTTTCAAAGGTTCTTAGCTGGAATCTTTATGGGCTTTGCTGAAATAACACCTGGCATTTCTGGAGCTACAATAGCAGGCTTATTTAATGTCTATAAAGATTTTGTTTCTGTGCTTACAGCTTTTAATCCAAAAAACATATTAGATAAAAATAAAAAGTTTGTTAGCAACCTTAACCTCCCTTTTATTTTCCCTTTAATTTTTGGAATGGGCATTGCTGTCTACGCCTCATCTTTTGCGATTGATTATTTGATATCAGAACACCTTTTTATTTTTAAAGTTTTTCTATCCCTAATAATGGGTATTGCTGTAATAAAGAATTGCGCATTCGATCATGAGATTAGAGATGCTATTAAGTTTTTAAGGGGTTTTATATTTGGTTTTTTAATAGCTCTAGCCATCGCCCTGACTTTGATCGAAATGAATTTCAATAATTCTATTCTTTTAATAATTGCAGGTTTTTTAGCTTTTTCAGCTTTTATCTTGCCTGGAATATCAGGATCTTTAGTGCTCTTGCTATTAGGGTCGTATCAGTTTGTGATTTCAGCAATTAAAATGCTTGATATGATAGCTCTTTTACCTTTTATCCTTGGAATGACCATATCCTTTCTTTTTCTGCCTGCTGAGATTATGAAAAGTTTTAAAGCAAATGAGATTAGAACAAAAGTTTTCTTTTCAGGATTAATTTTAGGTTCAATTCCTGCAGTATGGTTGCACCTTCACTAACGTTTCAATAAATTAAATTTATCTTTTTGATTTTTATATTTTTCGGTCTGAGGAAGGGCATCTTTTTTTTGGGTGATATTAGGCCATTCTTTTGATAACTGCTCATTTATCTCAATGAATTTAATCTGATCGGCTGGTAGCTCATCCTCTGAAAAAATTGCATCAACTGGACACTCTGGCTCACAAAGACCACAATCAATACATTCATCAGGACTTATAACTAAAAAGTTTTCACCCTCGTAGAAACAATCAACAGGGCAAACTTCAACACAATCGGTGTGTTTGCATTCAATACATGAGTCAGTAACTATAAATGCCATGAAATTATTCTACTGTAATTAAGTTTATTTTGATTTTGTTATTACAAAAGAAAATATAATATTTATATAGACTTGAAAAAAATTATATGATCTAATACTGTATATACATACACTATAGGAAAAAACTATGTCTGATTCAAAAAAACAAACACTCGATAACGCACTTAAACAAATAGAAAGCCAATTTGGTAAAGGCACAATAATGAAGCTTGGAACAAGAGAAACTGTAGAAGTTCCATCTATTTGTACAGGCTCTTTTGGTTTAGATAAGGCTCTTGGAATAGGTGGCCTTCCAAAAGGAAGAGTAGTTGAAATATACGGGCCTGAGTCATCTGGTAAGACAACATTAACTCTGCAAATCATAGCTGAATGTCAGAAAGCTGGGGGTAGTGCAGCATTTATTGATGCGGAGCATGCTTTGGACCCAGATTATGCAAAGGCATTGGGAGTTGATATAGACGAACTACTACTTTCCCAGCCTGATACTGGCGAACAAGCTCTTGAAGTTACAGATATGTTGGTGAAAAGTGGAAGTCTTGATGTAATCGTTGTAGACAGTGTTGCAGCTCTAGTACCAAGAGCTGAGCTAGAAGGAGATATGGGAGATTCTCACGTAGGCTTACAGGCCAGATTAATGTCTCAAGCATTACGAAAAATTACTGGAAGTGTCCAGAAATCAAATACCTTGGTAATTTTTATCAACCAAATAAGGATGAAGATTGGCGTAATGTTTGGCAATCCCGAAACAACAACAGGTGGTAATGCTCTTAAATTCTACTCAAGTGTGAGGCTTGATATTAGAAGAGTTGGAGCAATCAAGGAAGGAGACGAAATTGTTGGTAATGAAACTAGAGTAAAAGTAGTTAAAAATAAAATGGCTCCTCCATTTAAAGTTGTTGATTTTCAAATCTTATATGGCAAAGGCATCAACAGATTTGCTGAAATAATTGAGTATGCTGTTAAAAAATCAATTATTGAAAAATCAGGTTCTTGGTATAGCTATAATGGAGATAAAATTGGACAAGGTTTAGCTAAGGCGTCTGATTTCCTTAGAGAGAATCCAAAAATTCTTGAAGAGATAGAGAAATCAGTTCAAGAAGCCTAATTCTAGCTTTTCTCAATTATATAATCATCCACAACTGCCTCTAACACTGTTAGGGGCAGAATTCCGTTCATCAAAATAGCTGAATGAAAATCTTTAATATCAAACCTATTGCCTAACTCTTTTTTGGCTCTTTCTCTTAACTCCAATATCTTTACCCTTCCAATCATGTAGGATGTAGCTTGTCCAGGCCAAACAATATACCTTTCAATCTCTGATTGGGCCTCACTTCTAACTTCCCCAACATTATCCATCATATAAACTATAGCTTCTTCCCTAGTCCATTTTTTTGCATGAAGACCTGTATCAATGACTAATCTTGCGGCTCTAAATAGTTCTGATTGTAATGATCCTATCATCTCAAATGGATCATTAATCAACCCAGCTTCTATTGCTAATCTTTCCGCATATAAAGCCCATCCTTCTGTATATGCTGAAGTTCTATAGCCAAACTTATTCCATAATGTTTGATTAGGGTTTTCTTGATTTAAAGCTATTTGCATATGATGGCCAGGCACTGCTTCATGAAATGAAAGTGCAGGCATCTTAAATGTTTGAGTGGCATTAATGTCATATAGGTTGGCATACCAAACCCCAGGTCTTGACCCATCTAGTGATGGGCCTCGATAATAACCTCCCGCGGCACTTTTTTCTGCAAAAACAGGAACTCTTTTTACTATTACTTCAGCAATGGGAAGTTCATTAAAGTATTGAGGTAAAATTTTGTATGTTTCATTTTGTATTCGTGTGTATTCATCAAGAATAGCTTGTCTGCCAGCATCTGAATCTTCAAATAAAAACCTAGGATCATTATTTAGCTCATCGTAAAGAGTCGCCAAAGGTCTAGATACATCATAACCCTCTGCTTCAAGAATGCTTCTGATTTCTGATTGAATGCTTTCTACGAGTTTTAATCCTATTTCATGGATTTCATCTGGAGAATAGTCTGTAGTTGTATAGAGCTTAAGTCGATGCTTGTAGTAGTCTTCTCCATTTGGCATGCTCCATACCCCATCATGCTCTCTTGCATTTTGGGAATGAAGCCTAATGAGTTCTGTCAGCTCTGTATATGTTGGTTTGAAACTTTCATTAATTGCCTCTTCCAAGTTTTTCAATAAATCATCAGCCTGAGCCTGATCAATACTTATTTCAGCAATTTTGCTTTTAAAAGATGAATACAGAGGATGATTAAGAGTATCTGTACTTGTAAGAATTTCAAGCTGAACTAAGGACCTTTCATAGACAAATTTTGGAGAAAAGAGACCTCTGTCGGCTCTTAATTTCTCAACCTCCATCAGTTCATTTATAGCTTTTGATATACCGTAAACTCGCTTTATGTAATCTTCAGCATCTTTTTGATCACCAATTCTATGAGTGTCTGTCATAAAATCTACGAATCCTAAATGAGACCCATAGAACTGAATAAAAGGACCTTGGTGATATTCAAAAGATTCGAATTGTCTTTTTTGATTTTCTGCAGAAAATTTTGCAACCATTAAATTTAGTTTCGCAGACCTCTCCAATGAATTCGCATCAAATGAATTTAGTCTTCTTTCATACTCGAGGAAATCCTCGTAGGCATCTTCATTTGCCTTAATAGAGTAGTCATCCCATTTTTCATTGTGATTTGTTAAGAAATCAAGATCATCAAGACCAAAATTAGTCAGTGATTCAGGGCTTTTTAAAGCAGATTCAATTATTTCGTTATCCAAAAATTTATCTAGAGAATTGGTGGCTGGAGTTGCTAAATCTTTTACTCCTTGCTTCATGGCTGCTTTTGCAAAGAAACCTGGATTAAAAGAAATTACAATCAAAAAAGCTAACAAAAGTGACCCAAAAAGAAAGCCACCTATTGAAGTAAAAAATTTCATCATTTAAGTTCCTCTAAAATGTGTTTTATTTCATCGATTGAAAGTTCAGTTTTTGTTTCTTCTGTACGAGGGCTAAATTCATATTTACTGTTATTAAAATTATTTGGACCAATAACTATTGAGAAAGGTATTCCAAGCATTTCGTGTTCACCAAATTTAACTCCAGCTCTAATATCTCTATCATCAAGCAATACGTCATGCCCCGCTTTACTTAAAATTTCATAAACATTCTCACACTCTTTTAAAATTTCATCTCTTTTTGGATCAAGACAAATAATATTGATGTGAAAAGGAGCAATAGGGTAAGGCCATATAATGCCTTTATCATCATGATTTTGTTCTATCGAAGCTGCTACAATTCTGGATACACCTATTCCGTAACATCCCATAAAAAGTATTTTTTCTTTTCCTTCAGCATCTTTAATCTTTACATTCATTTTTTCGCTGTATTTGGTGCCAAGCTGAAAAATATGACCAACCTCTATACCTCTTTTTATACTAAGTTTCCCTTTTCCATCAGGGGAGGGTTTGCCATCTAGTTCTGTTGGGTCTTTGTCATATTCAAGAACTTCAACATTTGCTGCGAATTCACTACTATCGCTTATTGCCAAAAGATCTTCACCAGAATCAGCAAGAATATGAAACTCCTCACTAACATCTCCTCCAATATTCCCAGCATCTGCCTTAACAATTCTATATTCAAGTCCAATATCATTAAAAATAGATATATAAGCTTGCTTCATGATTTCATAGCTCTTTTCCATTCCTGAAGGACCAATATCAAAACTGTATGCATCTTTCATTATGAATTCTCTTGATCTCATTACACCAAACCTTGGTCTTATTTCATCTCTGAATTTAGTTTGAATTTGGTATAGATTTATCGGAAGATCTTTGTAACTCATTGGATAACTTCTGAATATTTCACAGACAACTTCCTCATGTGTAGGACCTAGAACAAAATCTCTGTCAGATCTATCTTGAAATTTAAGCAGCTCTTTTCCATATTGATCAAACCTTTCTGACTCTTTCCAAAGCTCTGCAGGCTGAACCATAGGCATCAGTATTTCTTGAGCTCCTGATAAATTTAGATTTTTTCGAACAATATCCTCAACTTTTTTAACTACTTTTAGACCAAATGGAAGCCAATTATAAATTCCAGCAGCAGTTTTCCTAATCATGCCGCTTTTGAGCATCAATTTATGGCTTGCAAGTTCTGCATCTGATGGGTCTTGCTTGCTTGTAGGGACGAATAATTTTGAGAAATACACTATAATCTCCTCAACTAATTATATGGTAATTTAAAGAGATTATGCCCATTTACGAGTATTATTGCGAAGTATGTAAATCAAATTTTGAATTAATTCAAAAAATTTCTGACAAACCCGCAAAAAAATGCATTAAATGTAACAAATCTACTAAAGTGATAAAATTAGTTTCAGCTCCAGGTTTTAGATTGAAAGGTGGTGGCTGGTATGAGACAGATTTTAAAAATGGATCAAAAAAAAATATCCATGATTCTGAGAATAAAATGACAAATACTGATAAAAAAGAGAATTAAAAATGAGAACAAATTATTGCGGTGAATTAGGAAAAGATTTTGCAGGAAAATCAGTGACAGTATGCGGTTGGGTGCACAGAAGAAGAGACCATGGCGGCGTTATATTTCTTGATTTAAGAGATACAACGGGCATGGTTCAAATTGTTGTAAATCCTGAACAGGCTGATTCTTTTACAATAGCTGACAACGTCAGATCAGAATACGTCCTTAAAGTCACAGGCCTAGTTGAAGAAAGACCCCAAGATTCAGAGAACTTAACATTAGCAACTGGCGAGATCGAATTGAGATGTGAAGAAATAGTTGTATTAAACACTGCTGAAACTCCAGCATTTCCGTTAGATCAATCAAGTGATGTAGGTGAAGATGTCAGGCTAAAAAACAGAACCTTAGATCTTAGAAGACCAGAAATGCAAAATAATTTACGGTTAAAGTCTAAATTAACAAAAGCGATAAGAGATTACCTTGAAAGTGAATCTTACATGGATATTGAGACACCAATACTAACTAAAGCTACTCCTGAAGGTGCAAGAGATTATCTTGTGCCTAGCAGAACAAGCCCAGGCAATTTCTTCGCTTTACCACAATCTCCACAACTTTTTAAACAGATGTTAATGGTTTCAGGATTCGATAAATACTATCAGATTGCTAGATGTTTTAGAGATGAGGATCTTAGAGCAGATAGGCAGCCTGAATTTTCACAAGTTGATATCGAAGCTTCTTTTGTTGATGAAGCCGACGTTATGAATATGGCTGAGAGCATGATTAGATTTTCTTTTGATAAAGTTTTAAATATTGATCTTGGCGATATCCCAAAGATTCCCTGGCATGAGTCAATGAACTTGTATGGATGCGACAAACCTGACTTAAGAAATCCGCTCATACTAAATGAGGTTTCTGAAGTGTTTTTAAGCGAAGAATTTAAAGTCTTCTCAGAGCCAGCAAATGATAAAAACTCCAGAATAGCAGCCTTGGTAATTGATAATGGTGAAGTGATTGGAAGGGGTCAAATTGATCGTTACACGGATTTTGTTAAGGAATTTGGAGCAAAAGGCTTAGCATACATACGAGTAGATGAGCCGACTCTAGCAGGATTGAATTCTCCAATTATCAAATATCTCTCAGAGGAGTGCCAACAAAAACTTATTGAATCTCTAAATCTTAAAAAAGGAAATCTTATATTTTTTGGCGCTGGAAAAATGAAAGTTGTTAATGACTATATGAGCAGATTAATTTCCAGAATTGGTAATGATTTAGGTTTAGTCAAAGAAGGATTTAAATCATGCTGGGTTACAGATTTTCCAATGTTTGAAGAAAATTCTGAAGGTGGGCTTACAGCATTACATCATCCATTTACAAGTCCTAAAGAACAGGATCCAAGTAAATTGAAAGATTCAGATTCATTAGAAATTAATTCAAAGGCATACGATATGGTTTTGAATGGTGTTGAAATTGGTGGTGGTTCAATTCGTATTCATGATTCAGAATTACAGCAAGAAATATTCAATATTCTTGGTTTATCTAAAGAAGAGCAAAATGAAAAATTTGGATTCTTTTTAAGAACGCTGCAATCTGGATGCCCTCCACATGGTGGTATAGCATTTGGACTAGATAGGCTAGCAATGCTCATGGTAGGCGCAGAGTCAATTAGAGATGTAATAGCATTTCCAAAAACACAATCTGCACTTTGTCTTTTATCTGAGGCACCGGGCTCTGTTCCAGACGATAGTCTTGAAGAGCTTCATATTAAAAAAATTGAGGAGTAGTTATGGCAGGACATTCCAAATGGGCAAATATTAAACATAGAAAAGCAAGACAAGATGCTAAAAGAGGTGCTGTCTTTACAAAGATCATTAGAGAGCTCACAGTTGCAGCAAAAGAAGGTGGGCCTATAGTCGAAGACAACCCAAGATTGAGATTGGCATATGATAAAGCTCTATCAGCAAATATGGCCAAAGACACCATAAATAGAGCTATACAAAGAGGAGCAGGTGGTCAAGAAGGGCAAAATTTAGAGGAAGTTGTCTATGAGGGATACGCACCCGGTGGTGTAGCAGTGTTGATAAAGACTTTAACCGACAACAAAAATAGAACTGTTTCAGAAATAAGACATGCCTTCACAAAGTACGGTGGCAACTTAGGCACATCAGGAAGTGTTGCTTATATGTTTGAGGCGAAAGGAAAGATACTTGTTTCTGCTGACTCTTCCAATGACGATTTTTATGAATTAGCTTTAGAACATGGAGCCACTGATTTGGTTGATTTAGATGAGGGTAAATCAGAAATAGTTTGTGATCCAAAAGATTTATCAAATTTGAAAGAGAAGCTCACAGAAAATGATTATGCAGTAGATGCATCTGAGGTTGTAATGGAGGCAGAAACTAACATTAACTTAGATGTAGAGCAATCAGAGAAAAATATTAAGCTTACTGATGTTTTGGAAGATCTGGACGATGTGCAGGAAGTTTTTACAAATGCTGAGCTTGATCAATCGGTGTTCTCATAATGACTATTAATCAAAGAAAAAAAGGCCATGACTTTGAACGAAAAGTGGCAAAAATGCTGCAAGAAGATCTTGGTTTAATAAAGCCAATCAGAAGAATACTTAACCAGTATCAGGAGAAAAACCATCCTGATCTAAAGCTTGGCCGGTGGAATATTGAATGCAAGGCGTACAAAAAAGGCTTTGAACCTGCTTCCGCATGGTGGGAACAGGTGCTTGGAGTTACTAGTGAAGGTCAGATACCAGTATTAGTCTATAAATTTGATAACAAACCGATTCGTATAAGGGTTCAAGCAAAAGTCTTAAACCCCGCTTTAGACAATGAAGATAAACTTCTAGACCTTAACTGGGATAGTTTTATATATTTGCTAAGAACACTATACAATGAAGATTTAGAGGAACACGATAAATGAATTTTGAAGGTTTAGAATTAATCTTGCAGGCATCTTTGCCAGTACAGATCATTTTAGCAATTCTATGTCTCGCATCGCTTTTGTCTTGGGTTTTAATTTTCGAGAAGTATTTTAGCTTAACAAGATCTGTAAAATCTTCTCATGAAATAGAAGATAGATTTTGGGAAGGAGAGAAACTATCTGACCTTTATACAGATTTAAAAGAAAAGGAACTTGCTGAACTTGAAACCTCAGAACTAGTTTTGGTTACAATCTATGATTCATACAATAATAAAAAAAATGCTGATTCAATTGACTCAACAGAAAGGCTAGTTAGAGTTGTAATCAATAGGGAAGAAGAAAGACTTTCAAAGAATCTATCTTCGCTTGCAACTATAAGTTCAAGCGCTCCATACATAGGGTTGCTAGGTACGGTTATAGGCATCATTAACGCGTTCCAAGGATTATCGACTACGGCACAACTTACTTTAAGCTCAGTAGCTCCAGGCATATCTGAAGCACTTGTTGCCACAGCTGTTGGGTTATTAGCTGCTATTCCTGCATTAATTGCATTTAATCAATTTTCAAAACAACTA
>CACHFV010000012.1:0-8241 GCA_902579195.1 uncultured SAR86 cluster bacterium
CTATCTCTTAAGAAAGATTCTGGTCCTGTTTTAAAATCACCAGCGGCATAGATACGTGGTGTAATTAAGAATTTTTCAAAGAAGTTTTTAAGGTACTGCCTTGCACCACCAAAACCTTGGATATCTATAATGCCATATGTAGAAGTTGATATTTCGCTAGCCCCAGAAGCGAGCAAATAATCAGTTGCAACCATAAAGTCTGATCTAACGACCACTTCCTTGCCTGCATCAACAGCTTCTTTAATTTTTTGTGCTATTGGTAAAGCGTAAACAATGCTTACACCCAAACCTGAAGGATCAAAAATCATAGCAGAAACTCGATCATCGTTTTTAAAATCTTCAAAAAACTCCAGCATATCTTGGTAAGGATAGTAAATCGGTGACTGATTGCTCCCAATATCAAACTCGTCGTACCACTCTGCAGCAGGTTCGCTTGGTGGTTGGTCTACCACAACACCAGAAGGTTTAAAAACTACAACTTTACCAGCAGGATCGACTTCATCAGATCCTTCCCAAAGTGGGCTTATCAAACTACCAATTACACTTAGCGCTACGAATAAAAATATTCCTGTTGCAAGTGTAAATCTCACTCCAATCCAGAAATAATCTCTACCTGTTCTGATGTAACTCCAGACAGCACTAAAAAAATTTCCTAATTTAGAAGCAAAACTATCTTCTTTTTTTTCAACTTTTTTCTTAGCCATATTTGTACCTTTAAAAATAATTTAAAACAGACCTTCAATATTACCGCATTAATCGCAGAATGTGACTAATTTTAAAGACATTCAAAGGCCTTATTGAGAAGAATACAGAAGTTCCAGTAAATGTAAAGTAAACTTTACATAAACAATAAAGATAATAATTGCTTATAATTTTAGAGTTTGGCCATATTTATAAAGCTATGAAAAATTTCTCGAGAATTCTTTTTTTACTAATCCTTGCTGGTTGCAAGCAGGGGGATCTTGAATTTACTCAAGGTGGTAAAGAATTTTCAATTAACTATGACAATGAGATTGTTGTGTTAAATGTTTGGGCAGACTGGTGTCCACCGTGTATAAAAGAGTTTCCTTATTTTAATGAATTGAATGAGCTTGAAGGCGTTACTGTTTTAGGATTTCATTTTGATCAGTTTGACCTCATATCTGATGAAGATGTAATGAGTTCATTAACCAAATTTGATGTGCAATTTAAGAACCTAAAGACAGACCCACGCGAAATATGGGGAATGGATATTCCTGACCATGTTCCAACAACATACATTATTGAGAATGGGCAAATTACAAAAGAACTAATAAAGCCCCAAACATACGATTCTTTGATAGCCGAACTTGGGCTTAGTCAATAACACGCGATTTAATACTGCCTTTCAGTACTTTTGTCTCAATCAACTCACCATCTGCAACACTATTGGAGTCAGTAACAACATTGCCAGAACTATCAAAAGTGATTGAATAACCTCTATTCAAGATCTGGTTAGGGTTTAGAGTTTGTAACTTTTCTTTCAGAATCTCAAAATTAGATTTCTGGTTATAAATAATATTATTTGTTCTATTTAGTAATGACTCTTTTAGTTTATTAAGTGAGTGGCTTTCAGCGATTATTTTTGTTGCAGGTGACTCTGCCTGTAAGGCTAGGACAGTAAGTTTAAGTGAGGTTTGCTTCTTGATTAGATTATTTTTCTGACTAGTAACAAGCCTTTCAAAGATAGAATCAAGTTTTAGGTACTGTTCTTCTAATCTTTGTTTTGGTGACCTTAATAAACGTTTAAAAGTTAAGAGTTTCTCTTTATTCTTGTCGATTATTTGTTTTGCTTCCCTCAGTAATGAATCTTGTAGATACGAGAAATAATCACTTAATTTGCTTGCACCTTCCGTTATTAATTCAGCAGCTGCTGTTGGAGTAGCAGCTCGAGTATTTGCTACAAAATCACATAATGTAAAATCTGTTTCATGCCCAACACCACTAATGATGGGGATTGGGTAGTCTGAAATGTAACGACAGAGTGTTTCATCATTAAAGCTCCATAGATCTTCAATCGATCCTCCTCCTCGACAAAGTATCACTGCATCAACAGAAGCTTTAGCATGATAATCGTTGATTTGTTTAAGCGAACTTAATATGGATTCTGCAGATCCATCACCTTGAACTTTTGAAGGCACAATAATTACCTCAACATGAGGTGCACGTCGTTGAATTGTAGCCACTACATCTTTGACTGCAGCACCATGTGCAGATGTGACAACTGCAACCCTGTTTGAAATTTCAGGAATTTGGTCGGCTAATTTTTTTTGATAAAGGCCTTCTTCGTTCAGCTTATTTTTTAGGAGCTCGTATTTACGCATGAGTTCACCAAAACCGGCTAGCTCCATTTTGCTGGCTATCATTTGATAACGGCCAGATTTCTTATATATGGAAAGTTTGCCTTGAAGGATTACTTGATCACCTTCTTTTGGTTTAAATTTAAGAGCATTGTTTTGCAATCTAAACATAGTGCAACTAAGAACTGACTCTGAATCTTTAATAGAAAAGTACCAATGACCAGAAGTGCCATACTCTCTAAAGTTTGATATTTCTCCAACGACCCACAGAGGCGGGAATGCTTCATTTAAAAAATCATTTGCTGTCTGATTAATTTCAGAAACCGTTAGTATTTCTCTTTGTGATTGATTGGAGTAGTCTTCCATATAAATTTATTATATTCTATTCACCTCTGCGAGTTTAGCTCAGTTGGTTAGAGCACCTGCCTTACAAGCAGGGGGTCGTAGGTTCGAATCCTACAACTCGCACCAATTATTTTATGACGCAAAAAGAAGTTCAACAATATATTGATTTCCACCGTGAACATGGGGGAACAGGAAAAATTTTCCAATTCATATATAAGAATTACGAACCTGGCATGCTTACTCTAGTGGGTAATTTTACGGAGGCATGTTTGAACCCAAATGGAACTGTGCAGGGTGGCATGATGACATCCATGCTTGATGACATAACTTCATTGCTATTGATCATGGAGGCAAAAGGTAAGCTTTATCCCGCCTCCACCGACCTGCACACACTTCATCATAGAGCTCAAAAGCAAGGGCAGGTAATTGCAAAAGCGACAATTATGAAAAAAGGCAAAACCATAGCAACTGTCAAAGGTGAAATATTTGATCAAGATAACAAGCTAATCACAACTCTCATGCATACAGCTTATCTTATTGAACTAGATCGATCGTTATACGAAAAATCAGAATAAAAAAAAGCCCGCTAATGCGGGCTTTTTTATGAATTAAAAGTAAAGCTTAGCTTCCTTTTTTAACTCCGGAATCCATCATGGCTGCATACCAGATAACAAGTCCGAATAAGAATTTGTTAATCAAGTCTGCAAGGTTATAGACAATGTTTAGCGTGTCCATATCGACACTCCCACCCATTAGATAACCTAGTACGTAACCAATTGGGTAGATTGCCCAACCAATTGTTACAATCCATTTAATTCCATTAAATGCAAAGCTTAATGCTTCGTTACCAGCTGCATCTTTAATTTTTGCGGCTTCACCAGCGAACACATACCAGATGATATACAACCACCCAGCCATTGCTGGAACGAATGCCACAGTAGCATCCATTAATCCTGCTTCACCAAGATAACCAAAAATTAACATTACTAGTGATGCAACAAGCAAGTTCCAGAAAACTGAAAGGCTTACTGCAACCACTGCAGTTAGTATTAAATAAAATTCTACAATTTGCATAGGAACAGTAATCAACCAGTCAATGTATCTGTACACTGTTGGTGATTCACCTGTTACTACCCAAACGTCTCTCATATATAAATAGTGCCAAAAGGCAACAAAACATACGAGTGCTGCGACAGTTAGAGATGTTTGCCATGCAGGCTTAACAGTACTTCTTTCCATAAAAAAGAAAAGAGCACCAGCGCCCATTACTGCAGTAGCTATCCAAAAGGACACTCCAACATAATCGTTAGTCTCGAGAATATATTCCATAATTTTTCTCCCCTATTTAAAATTAATTTACAAATAGTGAACCATCATTTTAATTGCTCCCCATGAAATTTCAACTTTATTTACACTCAAAAAAGTTGTATTAATCTCACATTTGTACCAAAATCTACACTTCGCGGTCCGGTAGTTCAGTTTGGTTAGAATGCCTGCCTGTCACGCAGGAGGTCGAGGGTTCGAGTCCCTTCCGGATCGCCACTTAGTATTATGTTTGCTGATATAGCTCTACAGACCATTCTGGCTGCGATTGTCGGCGGAATTTGGATCACACCTTTAGTGGTCAGTCCTGCTGCTCGAGCAAGCTTAGATAGTGATGCATTAAGATTTTTTTTGAAGTCCTTTTTCTTTAGATTTCATCTGTTTATTGTCTTGATGTTGTTCTCATATCTCGTAATAGTTTATTTTTTTAAATTATCTGAATATGAGTTAATTTGGGCTGACACAAAAAATTTAGCCATGTTAATACTGCTTGGGTTAAATTTCATCAACCTAATTTTGGGCCTAATAATAGATAATACAAAGCTAGATACCGAAAGCGCATTTTTTAAAATTATTCATGGTTTAAGTGTGGCAATATTTGCCTCAACTTCATTCGTCTCGCTTTATTATCTGATTGAAAAGTTTATTTCAGTTTGAAAAAAGAGCATTTAGAAACAAAAACGTGTCCAGTCTGCAACAAGCCATTTACATGGCGCAAAAAGTGGAGAAAGGATTGGGAAAATGTGGTTTACTGTAGCGAGAGATGCAGAAGATCGAAAAAATGATAGTTACCTCTAGGCCTGTAAACCTCGTCATTCTCTTTATTTGCTTTATACCTTTTCTTTTTTTGGGGATATTTGATCTCGATGAGGGTGCATTTGCGGCAACATCGCTGCAGATGATAAAAGATGGTCAATACCTTATTCCCTATATAGGGGAAGAGCTTCGCCTTGAGAAACCTATTCTGAGTTATTGGATCCAAGCACTTTTTTTAACAATCTTTGGTTTTTCAGAATACTCGTTGAGAGCGCCATCATTAATTGCTGCACTTATCTGGGGCTATAGTTTTGCTACTTTTGTCAAAGAAAACAATAATAGTGTAACAAGATCAGATATTCTGATTAACTTTTTTACCCTTCCAGGAATTTTTTTAATCTCATTCGCTGCTACCGCTGATGCGTTTTTAAATTTATTTATCACACTGACATTGATTAATTTGTATAAATTTGAAGAACAGAAAAAAAATAAATTTCTTAATTTAGCTGCAGCATGGATAGCACTAGGATTTCTAACAAAAGGGTTCGCCATTGTTGCGATATGTGGTTTGGCTTTCCTTTTTTACTGTTTCTTTAATAGAAAAATCAATTCGTTCTTTTCAGCTATTTTAAATATTAAAGCCTGGGCTATATTCATAATCATAGTTTCGCCATGGTTGGTGTATTTGTATATGCAGACGAGCAGTGAAGCTGTTATGTACATGTTATTTGGGCAATCATTTGGTAGATTTTCAAACGCATTTGAAAACCACAGCGGATCTATTTTTTATTACTTAGTAGTTTTGCCTTTCATCACACTGCCTTTTTTCCCTGATCTAATAAAGGGCATGCTCGCATCAAGGCCCAGAGCAAATAGTTTTGAGCTATTTCTGATGGTTTGGTTTTTTGTGGTATTTATTTTTTTCTCGTTTTCATCTACCAAATTGCCACATTATCTAGTTTATGGTCTTTCACCAATCGCCTATTTTGTAGAAAAAAACTTAAGAAAAAATGAGACTTTAGCATTTTCTTTATCCGGATTACTTTTTCATTTATTTATTTGGGGGGTTGTGTTGGCTATTCCTTTTTATCTTTCTTATATGTTTGAGGTAACTCAAACATTTGAACTATCTAAAGACGCTATGGAAAATCTTGCAGCCAGCATTTCATACAAATTATTTATAGGCCTGTTCGTGGCGCTTTTAATTATTAATTTCTTGCGTAGATCAAATGGCATGCAGGTGAAAAAGATGTCGGCTCTAGCTTTGGTTATAATGCTCACATTTTGGTTATTACCTTTCGCTCAAACAGCTGCTCAACAAGATATAAAAAATCTTGGATTATTTGCTAAAACACAGGAAAACAAGGTTTCGATGTATAAAGTAAATAAGCCAAGTTATGCATTCTACGCGCAACAGAAATCGTATCGTGGTCTAAAAGAAAATCATTTAATCCTTTCAAGAATTGATAAGGAGAGCTCTTTTAATTTTGAATACGAGGTTATAATGCGAAGCGGCAACTATTTTATTTTCAGGATTAAGAGTGATTAAGCAAATACATTACATCCTGGCATTCTTTTTTTTCGCGTTGGGCTTAGGCCTGCATTTCTTGCCAGATTACGATTATCTATTGCTACATTTTTTTAATAATAAATTTTATAACCCAGACTTTTTTAAATATTTTACTGAAATAGGCAATGGGTTTATTGCTGCTGCTTTTGTAATACCATTGCTTTCCCTTGTTTCAGATAAATTAAAAGCATTTAATTTTGTGCCTCTCTCAGCTTTGATTTTTCCAACAATATACATGGGCTTGATTAATAGCTTTCTAAAAAAAGAATTTTTTGCTTTCGAAAGGCCAGGATTTTATGAGTTTGAAAATATTGAATACTTAGAGCCTGTGTTTAAATATGGTTCATTTCCAAGCGGTCATGCTGCAACCATATTCGTCATTATTTTCATTTGGTTAGGCCTTGCAATAAAAAAAGGATTTAAATATAAACTATACCTATATGGCATTTTGATAACACTGGCTAGTTTTGTAGCTATTTCAAGAGTAATTGTCGGTGCGCATTGGATGTCAGATATCTTAGCTAGCATAGGTATTGCCTTTTTGTTCAGAGCTTTTGTCGATCTAAAATTCTTTCATAATCACATAACACAAAGCAAGGTGCTTAAGTACTTATCTTATGTAGTGGTTTTAACAGCCTGGGTGAATATTTTATTTTTTGACATATCGGATTATTTTTAAAATCAACAATGATAGAAAAGATCGATCTTAACTTTACAATTTGGCTTTCAAGTTTTGATGTACTAGAAAGCTTTTTTATTCTTTTATCTTCAAAACACTTCTCACTGTTTCTAGTTATTTTATTTGCTATCTATATGATCAGGCTGGAAAGACTAAAAACTTTCGCATTTATTTTTTTGGCCACTTGTTTTGGGGACATGACAGGGAATTTTTTTAAAAAATTATTAGCACAACCTAGGCCTTGTTTTGAACACAGCGATTATTTAATTTCTTCAGGTGTTATTGATCAAGCATGCGGCCCATCTTTAACAGGCATGCCATCAAATCATGTATTAAATTACTTTATCTTTACCACGCTCGTCATAATGATCATAAAAAACAGAGCAATAAGCATATTTTTTATCATTACCTCTTGTTTAGTCGGCCTTTCAAGAATATTTCTCGCAAAGCATTTGCTAAGCCAAGTTATAATAGGGGGGTTAATAGGAGTGCTTTTGGGCATAGCCTTTTATTTAATATATAAAGTATGGAATCAAAGACAGACATCTCAATAATTTCACCAATCTATAACGAACAAGATAATATTCGTAATTTTGTAAGTGTAGTCTATAGCACAATGTCATCACAAAATTGCAACTGGGAGCTGATACTTGTCGACGATGGCAGTACGGACGAGAGCAGATCTCTCCTTAAGTCATTAGCAAAAGATCATCATAATTTAAGAGTTTTGCTGCTATCTAAAAACTTTGGCCAAACACCAGCCATTCAAGCAGGTTTTGATCATGCAAAGGGCAATGTGATAGTTACCTTAGATAGCGATATGCAAAATGATCCAAAAGATATTCCTCTGCTAGTCAATAAATTAAAAAGCGAAAATTTAGACTTAGTTGTTGGGTGGAGAAAAGATCGAAAAGATAATTTTTTTCTTAGAAACTTCCCATCAATGATAGCCAATTATCTAATAAGAAGTATTACGGGTGTTAAATTAAATGATTACGGTTGCAGTCTTAAAGCCTATAACGCAAAAATCTTAAAAGAGATTAGGCTTTATGGTGAAATGCATAGATTCATCCCAGCTTGGATGGCTACCAAGATTCCTCCATCAAAAATAAAAGAGGTGGTAGTGACACATCATCCAAGAGTAGCAGGCATTTCTAAGTATGGTATCTCAAGAACTTACAGAGTCTTTGTTGATTTAATTTCTGTATTCTTTTTTATGAAGTTTTTCAGCAAGCCAGGACACTTTTTTG
>CACHFV010000013.1:0-8109 GCA_902579195.1 uncultured SAR86 cluster bacterium
GTTAAAACAATAGATAAAGGGATAGAAGTAGGTTTTCTCAGTGAGGAATTAAAAACTTTTGACCTTGAAAGGCTAGGCAGCGCGATAAAAGAGGAAAGAGATTTTCAGTTTACATACCTTGGTCTGCAAACTCTTTACGATAGATATTTCATAACATTTGAAGAAACTAGATACGAAATGCCTCAAGTTTTTTTAATGAGAGTTGCTATGGGGCTTTCTATTCAAGAAAAAGATAAGAATGACAGAGCGGAAGAATTTTATAACCTTCTATCAAGTTTTGACTATATGAGCTCTACCCCAACTTTATTTAATTCTGGAACAAACAGACCTCAACTTTCATCATGCTATCTAACTACAGTGCCTGATGATCTTTCAGGCATTTACGGCGCTATAAGAGATAATGCCTTGTTGTCTAAATGGGCAGGAGGTTTAGGCAATGACTGGACAAATGTAAGAGCTCTGGGCTCAAGAATCAAAGGAACAAATGGGAAAAGCCAAGGCATTGTGCCATTCCTGAAAGTTTCAAATGATACGGCTGTTGCTGTTAACCAGGGAGGCAAAAGAAAAGGTGCTTTCTGTGCTTACTTAGAATGCTGGCACTTAGATGTTGAAGAATTCTTAGATCTTAGAAAAAACACAGGTGATGATCGAAGAAGAACGCACGACATGAACACAGCGAACTGGGTTCCTGATTTATTCATGAAAAGGCTGGAAAGTGATTCAAATTGGACACTGTTTTCACCTTCTGATGTGCCTGAATTACACGACATATATGGATCAGAGTTTGACAAAAGATACGAAGAGTATGAAAAGATGGCAGCATCAGGTGAACTTAAGCTTTATAAGACCATAAAAGCAAAAGACCTCTGGAGAAAGATGTTATCTATGCTTTTTGAAACAGGCCACCCATGGATTACATTTAAAGACCCATGCAACATAAGATCGCCACAGGGACACGTTGGAACAGTTCACTCATCAAACCTTTGTACTGAAATAACACTTAACACCAATGAAGACGAAATTGCTGTTTGTAATTTAGGAAGCATAAACCTTCCACAGCACATTCAAGATGGAAAGATTAATGTTGAACAACTTAAGAAATCTGTCAAAACAGCTATTAGAATGCTTGATAATGTAGTAGATATTAACTACTACCCTGTTCCACAAGCAGAAAACTCAAACAAAAAACACAGACCAATTGGTCTTGGCATGATGGGTTTCCAAGATGCACTTTACAAACTTGGTATTTCATATAACTCAAATGAAGCTGTTGAGTTTGCAGATAGATCAATGGAGCTTATCAGTTATTTTGCTATCGAAGCATCAGCAGAGCTTGCAAAAGAAAGAGGTACATACGAATCATATGAAGGCTCATTATGGGATCAAGGTATTTTTCCAATTGATTCAATTGAGTTATTGGCAGAGCAAAGAGGCAAAGACTTTATTGACCAAAATACAGACTCAACTCTTGATTGGGAAGCCCTCAGAGCAGTAGTTGAAGATACAGGTATGAGAAATTCTAATGTCATGGCAATAGCGCCAACTGCAACCATAGCCAACATAACTGGCGTTTCACAATCAATAGAGCCGACATATCAAAACTTATACGTGAAATCTAATCTGTCTGGTGAGTTCACCGTTGTGAACCCATATTTAATAGAAGAACTTAAAAAGGAAAGTCTGTGGGATGATGTCATGCTAAGTGATCTTAAATATTATGAGGGGTCCTTAAGTCAAATTAATAGGATACCTGAACACATCAAAGAAAAATTTAAAACAGCATTTGAAGTTGAACCAAGATTCATCGTTGAATCTGCAAGTAGAAGACAAAAATGGATAGATCAGGCCCAATCTCTAAATTTATATATAGGAAATGTTGATGGGAAAAAACTTGACGTCACATATAGAATGGCTTGGTACAAAGGTCTTAAAACAACTTATTACCTTAGAGCTATGGGTGCTACAGCAACTGAAAAATCAACTGTTGATAGAAGCACTCTAAATGCTGTAGAAACAAAACAAGAACAAAATGTCGCTGCACAAGCACCACAAGCTTGCAGCATACTCGATCCAGATTGCGAGGCATGCCAATAATAGGAGGAAATTATGTTAAGTTGGGATGAATTTTATAACGAAGATGCTCCAGTAAAGAAAGAAGAGCAAAAACAACCAGAGCCAAGGGTTGCAGAAGCAACACAGGCTGAAGCTGCACCACAAGAAAAGGCTGTAGAGCAAACAACACAAGAACCATTAGTCACTGAAGATGTTAGTTCACCTGCTATGCAGAATGTGGAAAATTACACAACCATGAAAAACCCTACCGAAGCAGAATTGCAAAAAGTTAGGGAAAGAATGGACAAAGTTCTTGAAGGTAGGGTGCAAGTTGGACAAAAGGCCATGATTAATTCAAGGGCAGATCTCAACCAACTTGTTCCCTTTAAATACAAATGGGCATGGGAAAAGTACCTAGACGGTGCTGCAAACCATTGGATGCCACAAGAAGTAAATATGACTGATGATATAGCTCTTTGGAGATCTGATGATGGTCTTACCGAAGATGAAAGAACTATTATTAAAAGAAGTTTAGGCTTCTTTTCAACTGCTGATTCATTGGTTGCAAATAACCTTGTTCTTGCGGTTTACAGACATATCACAAACCCAGAATGCAGACAGTACTTACTCAGACAAGCATTTGAAGAGGCAATACATACTCATGCATATCAGTATTGTGTTGAATCACTTGGTATGGATGAAGGTGAAATATTCAACATGTATAGAGAAGTGCCATGCGTAGAGAGA
The DNA here is from genome assembly GCA_902579195.1 of uncultured SAR86 cluster bacterium. Classification (GTDB taxonomy): domain Bacteria; phylum Pseudomonadota; class Gammaproteobacteria; order Magnimaribacterales; family TMED112; genus TMED112. Next base: position 2,800 of record CACHFV010000013.1, read on the forward strand.
AAGGCAGCATGGGGACTAAAATATACTAAGAATCTCGAAGATCCAACTTTTACTACAGGCACACCAGAAACAGATAAAGAGTTTCTTAGTAATTTAATTGCTTATTACTGTGTACTTGAAGGAATGTTCTTTTACTGTGGCTTCTCACAAATTTTATCCATGGGAAGAAGAAATAAGATGACAGGTGTTTCTGAACAGTTTCAATACATCATGAGGGATGAATCTATGCATGTGAATTTTGGGATTGATGTAATTAATTCAATTATCAATGAAAACCCACATATCTGGGATGATGAAATGCGTAAGAGAGCAACTGATATGATTGTTGAGGGAACACAGCTAGAAATTGAGTACGCAAGAGACACAATGCCAAGGGGCGTTCTAGGAATGAATGCAAAAACAATGGAAGAGTATCTTAAGTACGTATGCAACAGAAGGCTTACTCAAATTAACCTTCCAGAAGCTTACCCTGGTGCTGACAATCCATTCCCATGGATGTCAGAAATCATGGACCTTAGAAAAGAGAAAAACTTCTTTGAAACTCGAGTTATTGAGTATCAAGTTGGTGGCTCTCTGAAGTTTGACGACTAAATAAGTTTGCACTGCCGTAGATCTGCAGCTATAGGCGGTGCTCCTCATATTTTCACTAAATACATTAAAGTTTTATATTAAAATCTAAAAGTTTTTACCATAAATCTTAAAGTTTTAGTATTTTAGGCATTTATTTGTCAAATTTTACTAGCAAACAGAATATTTCTAAGAAAATACATACTTTATCAATTAAATAAAATGCTCTACCCTGTGGTAAGGAGATTTAAATCATGAAAAAACTACTAATCATAATGTCATTTTTGCTTTGCGTTGGCTTACAGGCAAAAAATTTAGAACCAGAGAGTTATTGGGATATTCAATCAATCACAAACCCAAAAATAAGCCCTAAAGGCAGCAAAATACTTTTCTCAAAAAGATATATAGATAAGATCAATGATTCGTTTATTTCTGAAACCTGGATTATGAACGCAAATGGTTCAGATAAACAAATGTTCACCGATGGTTCTGGTGCTCAATGGTCACCAGATGGAACAAGAGTAGCTTTTCTAAAAAGTGATGATAATGATATTACACAGATTTATGTGAAGTTCTTATCAAGTAATAATGAGTCAAAAATTACAAACTTGGATGAAAGTGTAAGAACTTTTGCTTGGTCTCCTGACGGTAAATTTTTTGCATTCACATCGCTTAATAAATATGACGATGGATGGGTGGTTGATATTCCAGGAAAGAAGGAAGACGAATCCTATAATTGGACAGAAGAACCAACAGTTGTAAAGACAATGCATTGGCGAGCTGATGGTACTGGTGAAGTGGAACGAGGCGAGAATCATATTTATTTAGTTAGTTCTGAGGGTGGATCTGCAGCTAAGCTGAGTGACTGGGGAATGGATTTTCAAGGCAGTCTTGGCTGGCATAATGATGCAACCTTAGTATTTCAAGCAAATAGTTCTCTGAATGACTTGAAAACAGCATGGAAACAATCTTCTGTCTTCACAATGGATGTTAATAGCAAGAAGGTGAAAAAAATATCGCCTAATAAGGGAGTTTATACCTCACCTAAATCATCAGGTGATGGAAAAATTGTTTTTCTTGGGCACCCAACAACAGAATACTCATCGGTTGCCTTTGATGTTTATCTTCATGATGGTAGAACAAAAAAACTGACCTCAAATCTAAGTGCGACCCCAAGGGAAATGTTTTGGCTCAATGAAAATGAAGTGACTTTTTCGATTGATGACAGAGGGGCAGCAAAAGCCATGAAACTTAATACCAGAACGTTAGCCATGGAAGAGCTAATTCCTAATTTTGATGAACAATTTTACCTGTCGTCAGTACATAAGGGAGAGTTATATGGTACATATGCAAATGCTCTGAGACCTAGTGAAGTTGCTGTTCTTAACGGGTCTGGTGTCGAAAAGCTATCCCATATAAATGAAGTGGTATTATCACAATATCATCTTGGTGAAACAGTAGAAATTAACTACAAGGCTCCTGATGGAATGGATGTCCAGGGTTGGTATATCCTTCCACCTGATTTTGACAACTCAAAAAAATATCCATTGATATTAATCATTCATGGAGGGCCTCATTCTATGTATCGCAATCAATTTAATTATCTCTGGCATCAATTTGCTAGTGACGGTTATGTGGTGCTTTATACAAACCCAAGAGGAAGCACAGGTTATGGCTCAGATTTTGCAAATGTGATTGATAACGACTATCCAGGAATGGGTGATCTTTCAGATTTATTATCAGGGGTTGATCATGTTGTTGATAAAGGTTTTATTGATGAAAGCAGGATGTATGTCCAAGGTTGTAGTGGCGGTGGCGTATTAACTGCATGGGTCGTTGGTCATGATGACAGATTTGCAGCAGCTGCATCACTTTGCCCTGTTACCAACTGGATATCTATGGTGGGTACTACAGATATACCTGCATGGACTTTTGAATGGTTTGATGTGCCTTTCTGGGAAGACCCAACTAATTGGCTTGATAGATCGCCAATCATGAGAACGGGATACATTAAAACACCAACGTTATTCATGACAGGTGTTTTAGATATTAGGACTCCAATGCCTCAAACAGAAGAAATGTATGTCGCACTTAAAGAGGCTGGTGTTGATACTGTTCTAGTTAGAATGAATGGGGAATGGCATGGTACAGGCCGAAGAAAACCAACTAACTGGTTTAGAACATATGGTTATCTAACCGAGTGGTATGAAAAGTACCCTGAGTAGAAGCATATAAATGAAAAAGGGGCTCAAAAGAGCCCCTTTTTTACCTTAGAATTTTAGCTTTCTGATTGCTGTATTTTTTCAAAGTGTTTTATAGCAACCTCGCCACCTTGAGTTAATCTTCTAGCATCAGTTGTGTCAGCTATTTCTGCCCAATGATTAGCTACTGCTTCAGCAGTGAAATTCTCATCAGTGCCGAAGTATTTCCCCATTGTTTCCATGACATATGTGTTAGCAACAACACCACCACCTGCTTCAAGGATTTCACCATTAGGTGCTTTTTCACTTGCCAGAAAAATCACAGCTGGAATTATATATTTAGGATCTAGTTTTTCAGCAAACTCTGCTGGAAAGAGATGTTCTGTCATTCTAGTCGTAGCAGTTGGTGCAATAGAATTTGTATGAACGTTATATTTGGCACCCTCGAGTTTTAGAGTATTCATTAGACCTACTACACCCATTTTTGCAGCAGCATAATTGGTTTGTCCAAAGTTTCCAAATAAACCAGATGAAGATGATGTCATCACAATTCTTCCAAACTCTTGTTCTTTCATAATTGGAAAAACACTATGAGCGCATAAAGCAGATCCAAGTAAGTGTACATTTATGACTGCTTCAAAATCTGCCCATTCCATTTTTCCAAAAGATTTATCTCTAAGAATACCGGCATTATTAATAAGAATATCCACTCTGCCCCACTTCTCCATGGTTGCCTCAACCATTGCTTTTACATCTTCTTGTTTTGCAACATTAGCACCGTTAGCCATTGCTTCACCACCAGCTGCCTCAATTTCCTGTACAACTGCGTCTGCAGCAGACAATGAGCCACCAGAACCATCTACAGTCCCGCCTAGATCATTAACAACAACTTTGGCTCCTCTTTTAGCCAACTCAAGAGCATAACCTTTTCCAATACCGTTACCTGAACCAGTAACAATAGCAACTTTATCTTTAAAATCTAATGACATTTGACCCTCCAAAATAAATTAGTGGTTATTTTAATGAATTATTACAGAAATAGACAGAAATTATGATTTACAAGGCAATAATTGCCTCTCCTACTATCTTTATATCTTGGTTTTGGTCTTCTGCTTTGATTTCAATTTTTAAGCATTTATCGCCTTCTAGAACAATTTCATCAATAATATGTCCTGAAAGACTAAATTCTGCTCCAATCTGCGTTATAGAAACAAATTTAGCTGAATAATTTTTTATCTTTTCTTGAGAGAAATTATTGGTAAGAAGTTGGCCGAGGTAAGCCATACCAAGCATGCCATGTGCAAAAACATCATCAAGACCAGCCTTTTTAACAAAATCTAAATCTATGTGGATCGGGTTATGATCTCCTGATGCACCAGCAAAAAGGGCAAGCGTTGTTCTAGAGATGGGATTTTTTGTTAATTTAAATGAATCACCAATTCCTAAAGACATCTTATCCCTCCCTCATTATGTAGGTTTGCTTCAGTGTAGCTATATGTGACCCATTCTGATTTTTGACTGTTGTCTCTTCAATAAGAAAATCCAATGCGCCATCTTTTTTTGAAAATATATCTATTATTTTGGCTTGGAAAGTTAAATTATCACCTGCATAAGCTGAGCCATAATAGTTAAAATCTTGTGCTCCGTGTAAGAGTTTTGATAAGTCCATGCCAAGTGGGCCATATTTTTCAGTGAATGTTTCTCCCTCAATTGACAAAGAGAATAAGAAAGTTGGAGGCACAAGTATTGAGGGATGTCCCTTGTCATGTGCTGCCATTTCATCAAAGTAAATTGGATTAGTTTCTCCTATTGTTTTTGAAAAAAAAGCTAGCCTGCCCTTTTCAACTTCAACTTTCTTCTCAGGAAAGACATGGTTGATGTAATTTCTATTGAATGGCATTAAACATTCCTTTGGTACATTGTTACGACACAAGCTCCACCAAGACCTAAATTGTGCTGAAGAGCTAATTGAGCTCCATCAACCTGTCTATCTCCGGCATTCTGTCTTAATTGATTGGTAAGCTCAAAGCATTGTGCTAGCCCTGTTGCTCCCAAAGGATGTCCTTTTGACAACAATCCGCCACTAGGATTGGTAACACATTCCCCACCATATGTATTTTGATTATCAATCACAAACTTTTCTGCTGATCCCTCTTGAGCAAGGCCCAAGGCTTCATATGAAATAAGCTCATTTGTAGTAAAGCAGTCATGCAGCTCACATACATCAATATCTTTTGGCCCGTATCCACTATCCTCATAAACTTTGAGTGACGCTTCTTTTGCCATATCGTAACCAACAACTTTGCGCATATCATGATCGTCAAAAGTTGATCGGCCATCAGTCACCATTGATTGGGCAATGATCGCTACGTCAGTATTTAAATTATGTTTTTTTGCAAATTCTTCACTACACACAACAGCTGCAGCTGCTCCACATGATGGAGGGCAGCATTGAAGCCTTGTTAATGGATCAAAAATTAAAGGTGAATGAAGCACTTCCTCTTCTGTTACTACTTTAGTAAAAATTGATAATGGGTTTTTA
>CACHFV010000014.1:0-7649 GCA_902579195.1 uncultured SAR86 cluster bacterium
ATCTCTTAGGGCATAAGTTGCTTGACCATAAACAGCATAATGGTTTAGTTCTCTATTTGGCTGCCAAAAATAATCATGTCCATTAAGTTCAGCTGTAAAGTTAGCTAACATATCGTTATCTTCTGTGCTCGCAAAGAATCCACCAACCCATGCAAGTTTGTCGTCTGCACCATTGATGTACGCATCAAAAACATGTGACTTAGTAAGAAGTCTATTAATATTGAATGCCATACCATATTGGTAGTTAACACCAGCATCAATTTCAAATTGGCTTGATTGTTCCAATTCTTGGAAACCATAATTTACTGTTAAGTTAGTAGAATTGTTGATTTGATGTTTAAGAACCGCTCTAAATGAATCTATCACCATATCATTGAAACCAGGGGTATTGGCGTAAGCTTGGTATCTGTTTTCTGAACCTAAAAGGTCTGTACAGGTATTGGCAGGTGCGTCTTTTGCAGTTGCGCCCTCTCTTGTTTTCATGAGCTCGCAACTTAAGACATTGGTCCAACCATAGCCATTATCCTCGTAGTTTTCAAATTGAAGATTGATATCAGTTTTATCGCTAATAATATAAGTTGCGCTAATACGCCATGCACTATCATTGATCGCTGTGTAAAATTCTGATGGATCAGCTTTAACTTTCGTATAAGGATCCGCAAACTCTCCTTGACCACATCCATTGTTTGGTTGAGTTGAGCATCCTAAATACCAAGCGTAGTCTGAAAGGTAACTTCTTTGATCAGGGCTTGTAATTTGTTGAAATTGACTTGTAACGCTATTTGGCAATCTTCTCCAGTCAAGCTGAGATCCGTCCCAGTAACCGTCTAGAAATGAGTCTTTTGACTGTTCCATATAAGCAAATCTAACAGCAAGCCTGTCACTAACAGGAAGGTTGTAATGCATTCTAAGACCAGCTTCATTTAGCTTTCCGCCCACAAGGTTTAATGAGCCGCCTTGAATATCAAAATTAGGTTTTGCTGTAACTATATTTAATGTACCAACAACTGAGTTTCTACCATATAGAGTTCCTTGTGGACCACGAATTAATTCTGTTCTTTCTAGATCAAACATTAATGCATTAGCTGCTTGTGGTCTTGCAACATAAACTCCATCAACGTGTATGCCAACAGCAGGATCACCAAGCTCAGTAACATTCTCTGTTCTGATACCTCTCAATGTAATAATTGGTGCATTTGTATCAGTATTTTGCACGTAAAGACCAGGAATCATATTGTTAAGGTCTTTGATGTTGTTTAACCCAAGCTCTAATAATTGATTGCCTGACAAAGCTGTTACAGCTTGTGATGTATTGAGAATATCCTTCTCTGTTTTGGTTGCAGTTGTTATAACAACCTCTAAGCCCTCGTCTTCATCCTCACTATCGGATTCTTGCGCAAATAACGGTAAAACTAATGCAGAAAGCATTAGAATCTTAAAAAGATTTTCTGTGTAATTCATTTTCCCCCACATGTAGATAGAATTGAGTAAAAAATAAACTTAATGAGCCTATATGTCAATGTTTACATCTGTTTAGGCTTTGTTACAATTTAAGACACAAAAACGCGGGAAAGCACTCTATAAAACAAAAAATTAATGTTTAATAAAAAGACACAGTCAGTAGTTGCTGTCATGATGATCATTTTATCAGCATGTTCTGGTGGTTCATCTGGGACTAATGAGGGTATTTATCCAATACCTACACCGGCTCCTACACCAGCTCCTACCCCAGAACCAACACCGGAACCAACTCCAGAGCCCACTCCAGAACCAACACCGGAACCAACACCAGCTCCAAATACTTTGTATGTCGATGATTTTGAAGATTATCCAGCTGATGTTGAAAACATTAGTCCATGGAAGGCTTATGTAAATAGATTTCAAACAGATTGCACTAGTTATATAGATGGTTACCAAGTCAGTCCTGCTCCAAATGGCGAAAATATTAGTAGTATTTCATCGGGAGAAGCTGGCGCAAATGGTGGAGATCAGTATTTAAATATTTTTAGCAATTATGGTGATGATCATAACTCATTTTGTCTGGAAACAAGTGTGTACAGAGAGTTCATAATAAATGATTCCTTTGAAGGGGATTTTTCATTTTCATTTGATGCTAAAAGGCCAGCTGCTGAAGGTTCCGCAGTTGAAGAACCATCTAGTGCTAGAGCATTTATAAAAAAACTTGATCCAAATTCTGGGTTTTCAACAGTTGAATACGAATGGCAAGATATGACAGATATTTCAAAACAAACATGGTCCAGAGGGGAAATAACCACAACTGTTGATGCTGATGCTGAACAAGGATATTACCTTCAATTTGGCTATAGCAATATAGCAACTGCTTATAACTCCAGTGGGGTTCTATACGATAATGTTGTCATAGAAGGTGGTTTAGCGCCTGAACCAACACCAGCTCCATCTGTTGATTTCTGCCCAAATATTACCCCAAATGAGTACGATGAATTTAATTTAGTTTGGCAGGACGATTTCACCGGTAATGTTTTAGACACTAATGTATGGTCATATATGTATGGCGATGGCTCACAGTATGGGATCCCAGGTTGGGGTAACAGCGAATGGCAACTTTATACTGACTCATCTGAAAATGTTTACGTAAAAAATGGCTGTTTATATATAGTGCCAAAATACAATGAATCAGAAGATCAGTATTACAGTGCCAGATTAAGATCAAAAGGTGGTCAAACGTTTCTATTTGGCAGGATAGATGTTGGTTTTTCTGCACCGTCGATGAATGGAGTATGGCCAGCAATTTGGATGATGCCAGAATACGATATATATGGGGGTTGGCCAAGAAGTGGAGAGGTCGATATTATGGAAGGAAAAGATCAATTGATTGATCAAATAAACACGACAGCTCATTATGGTCATGATTACCATAGGTACTATTCCAGATGGACATCTCTATCATCTCAAGACTTTACCAGTGACCCAGCCAATCATAATGTCATAAGTCTTATATGGGATGAGGAAGGATTTCAATGGGTTTATAATGATGTAGTTTTATTTACGTTGGACTATACAACATTAGAAAATCTTGAACCAAACCCATTCTTAGAAAGATTTCATATGATTCTTAATTCTGCTGTTGGTGGACATTATCCAACATACACACCAAATGCAGATCAGTATTGCAAAATTAATGACACTGCTGATTGTTATGACTCACAAAAACTTATTATTGATTATGTTGCTTACTATCAAAAAAGCTCTGAGTAGCCTTCTTCTTCTATTTACCCTTTCAACATTTGCAGAAACAAATAATGTTTCAATAGTTATCCATGGTGGGGCAGGCTGGTTTACAGGCATGGCCCAAGAGGATATTGATGGCATTAAAGAGGCTTTAGAAGAATCAGCTAACAAAGGATATAAGATTATGCTTGAGGGCGGCACAAGCTTAGATGCTGTCGAAGAGGCAATAGTTATCCTGGAAGATAATCCACTATTCAATGCTGGAAGGGGTGCGGTTTATACATCCGAATTTAAACAGGAATTAGATGCATCCATTATGGATGGTTCTGATTTAAATGCTGGAGCAGCTGCCTCTATCACAAATGTTAAAAACCCTATAAGACTAGCAAGGCACATAATGGACAACACAAATCATGTCATGTTTTCCAGCAAAGGAGCTGAGAGAGTTGCTAAGGAAGCTGGGTTGGATATTGTCTACCCAAGCTATTTTTATTCAAAGGAAAAACTTGAAAGAGCAAGAAATGAACAAAAGAAAAGCAAAATGGGCACAGTAGGAGTTGTTGCCCTAGATGCATACGGCAACATAGCTGCAGGAACGTCAACTGGCGGAATGACAAATAAGAAACCAGGCAGGATTGGAGATTCACCAATTATCGGTGCAGGAACATGGGCAGAAAATAATGTATGTGGAGTATCAGGTACTGGCCATGGTGAGTACTTCATAAGGCTTGGAGTTGCAAAAGAAATTTGTGCATTAATGAAATATCAAAACTTAAGTGTTGAGCAGGCTGCTCAGACAGTAATTGATAGGTTAGGTGATATGGGAGCAGATGGAGGAGTCATAGCGTTGGACTCAAATGGGATCCCTGCAATGATATTCAATACCCCAGCAATGGCTAGGGCTCATAAAAATTCGGATGACAGCACTTACGTAGAGATATACACAGATAAGTGAAGACATTTATTGAAAACCAACTACTCAATCTTGATTTGCATGGTGTAAGGCATAGTGATGTGGAAGTAGCTGTTGAAGATTTTGTTTTAACCAACCAACAGCAACTCCCATTGATTGTTATCTGTGGTAATTCATCCAAAATGATTAATATTGTTTCAAAGACATTAAAAAAAATGGAAATTAATTTTGAGGAAACAAGATACGGTAGAATAAGGATCAATTCTTTAGATGCGTAAATTAAAAATCATCCAAATACTTCCAGAACTGAACACGGGTGGCGTTGAGCGGGGCGTGCTAGATTTTAATAAATATCTGGTGGCTAAAGGCCATCAATCCTACGTCATTTCAAATGGTGGCAGACAGGTAAAAAATTTAATCGATGAGGGAGGGGAGCATATTCATATGCAAATCTCCAATAAAAGCTTGCTCACACTGCTGCAAGCAAAAAAACTTGCTGACGTTATCAATGAAATTTCACCGGATATTGTGCATATTCGTTCACGGGTACCAGCTTGGGTTTTACAACTGTCAAAATTATTTATTAAAAACCCTAGGCCATTGATTTTCTCAACATTTCATGGGCTCTATAGTACTCCTTTTTATAGCAGAATAATGGCAAGTTTTGATCATATTATTGCCATATCGAAAACTGTAGAAAAATATGTATTAGATAATTATTCAGAACATCTTAAATTTGCTCCAAGATTAATTTACAGAGGTTCTGATGAAGCGTACTTTTCAACAAACTATCGACCACAAGATGCCTACATTGATAATTTTTTTGATCAATTTCCAAAATTAACCAATAAAAAAATACTTTCTTTTCCAGGTCGATTGTCTTCGTGGAAGGGTCAAGAATCCTTTATCAAGCTTATTTCTGAGCTTCCTGAAGAGTTTGCTGGTCTTATCGTTGGACCTTACCAAAATGCAAAGAAAAAATATTTAAAAAATTTAAAAACGCTCATTCAGAACTATCGCTTGGGTGATAGGGTGTTTTTTTACGATGCAAAAGATGACATCCGTGATATCTATTACCTATCCACAATTGTATTTAACCTGTCATCAAAACCGGAACCTTTTGGCAGAACGACACTTGAAGCTGCGATGATGGGAAAGAAAATTTGTGGCTGGGACAGAGGCGGAGCTGGCGAAGTATTGGATATGTGTTATCCAGACGGCAAAGTAGAATTTGGAGATTTTCGCCAGTTAACCGAAAAAGTAAAAGAGCTTACTAATTCAAATAAGTTGCCTGACAATATTTTTTTAACTGCAGATCTTATGCACTCAAAAACAATAGAATTTTATCTTGATGCATTAGACAACAAGGTTCGGTAAATTTCCTCAACCCTTTCATTTTGATTTTTTAAAGTATATTTAGTTTTGGCTTCATTAAATAATGTTGCACATGATTCATGTATTTCGTCTATTTTTGGAATAGTAACTTCCAATAATTCTTTAAAAGATTCATCATTTGATTCACTTAGACAAGCAAATGGCAATATATCAGGCATTATTCCAACACTTGTTGAGATAACAGGAATATTGCAAAACAAGGCCTCAAACAAAACTTTAGGCGACCCTTCTCTATCTGATGATATTAAAACCCCACTAGTATTGGCATAGATATTTTTTACATCATCCTCTTCACCCATCAGTCGAACTCTATTTGTTAAGGCGTTTTGTCCCATAAAATCAATTATCTTGCTTTTAAGAGAACCATCGCCATAGATATCCAGTTTATGATTAATGTTTTTCCAAGCTTTAAGTAGGCGCAAAGGGTTCTTTACCGGCTCAAGTCTTCCAACATAGATATATCTTTGTGGCGAGCCTTTATCAAAATTATAAAACCTGCTTTCATCAACCCAATTTTCTAAAACTTCTTTTTGTGGATTATTGATGTTATCTAATGATTTGGAACTTGCACCAAAGATAAATGCAGCCTTTTCAAATGCATCAGTTTTTTTCTTTGTTCCATGTATAGTTGCTACGTGTTGAAATCCCTTATCCTTAAACTTGGAAATAATTGCTGTAGTTTTATAGGCATGAGAATGAATAACATCTGGTTGAAAGTCATGGATTGCTTTTTTAATTTGAAAACTAAGTATGGGTGAAAGTCTCCATTGGTTGGTATCAATAATTTTATAATTAGCCCTGAAACGTTCTTTAAAGTTTGCTGGTCCAATGACCTGAACATCATGTTTTTCAGTTTGGGCATAAGCAAGTTCTTCGACATGCCTCTCCAAACCAGCATATGTTTTGCTTGAAAAAAGATGCATCACTCTCATGGCAACTCTAATAGCTTTTTAACTACTTTTTTTACTTCACACAGAAGGACATCATGATTTGGATGTATTAAATCAGCTGATTTAATTGATCTTGATAACATATGACGTTTGGAGTCTATAAAGCCAATATGTCCTTGTTTTTTTAATTTATCAATATTTCTCGTAACTTTTGTATTTCTTTTGCCGTTTTCACCATCAGTGTGATGTTCATGATGAAAAACATAAACGTTCGTTTTGGTAGATAGGCCCTCATATAGTACCGATACACTTTCAGGTGTAAGAAAAGTTATTTCACTCTGTTTCATCTGATCTGAGAGCCAATCTTCAGGTGTATCTTTCCAGCTAAAAAATTTAGCATTTCCAGGATGTTTTGGCATATCAAGATTTGGTGATCTTGGGGATGTCGTAATTTTCCATTGATAGTCTTTATAAACTTCATTTAATAGCAACTCTATTTGTTGTGTAAGTACCTTCTCTCTAAAGTGATAATGTCTGCTTTTGCCACCAATGACTATTAAACCCGTTCCAGGAATTGTCTCTTCTTCAGAATATTTAGATAAAACACCCTTAGTAGTAATAACGTTTGATGGCTTCACAAAATAGTATTTATCCATATCGGGAACAATGGCTACATCAAACCATTGCGTAGGTCTTAGTGAAGGTTTCATTAAAACAATTGTTTTAGCGGTTGGATGTTCTGCTTTTGCTGTGAGCATATGTTTGTGCGTGCTGTTTCCAGCTCCAATGATAATGTCTGGACTTGATTCATGTTTCTCCCATGCATTAAATTCAAATACTTTTATTTCTTTAAATAAGGATAGTTCTGAAATTAATGCATCTATTTGCTTCTCATGGCCTTTTTTTCCATCTTTAAACGCCCAAATAGTAATTTCTTCTGTTTGTTTTAGTGACATAGATTAAAATAATGATACATGGAGCATAATAATCAATACAAATCTGTTTTTCTTTCAGATATACATTTAGGTTTTAATGGGTGCTCAGTTGAAAAGCTTAAGCACTTTATGGACTCAATGTCTTGTGACAATCTATTTTTAGTTGGGGATATAGTCGACCTTTGGGCTATGAAAGATAAGTTCTATTGGCCTTTATCACATCAAAAAATGCTCGAAAAATTCATCAACTTAAAAAACAAAGGGGTCAATGTATTTTTTATTACTGGAAACCATGATGATCCAGCA
>CACHFV010000015.1:0-7498 GCA_902579195.1 uncultured SAR86 cluster bacterium
GAAGTAATGATAACCAGAGGCCTTTTTTTAGCTTTAATGGTTTTGTCTAGTTCATAACAATAAAACTCCATTCGATCTAGTTCCTGCAACAGATCATTTGGAAACTCAATATCGGCTTTGTCTATTTCATCAACCAATAAAACAACTTGCTCATCAGCTGTGAATGCATCCCATAATTTGCCTTTGTTGATGTAATTAGCAATGTCTTTAACCCTTTCATCACCTAGCTGAGAATCTCTGAGTCGTGAGACTGCATCGTATTCATACAGACCTTGTGATGCTTTTGTGGTTGATTTAATGTGCCATTCTATTAATCGCATCCCAAGTGATTCAGCAACTTCAATTGCAAGCATAGTTTTACCAGTGCCCGGTTCGCCTTTAACAAGCAATGGTTTTTCTAAATTTAGTGCAGCATCAACAGCCAACTTTAAATCGTCTGATGCAATATAGTTTTTTGTCCCTTGGAATCTCATTTTGACTAGGTTAGAGTTTATCAAAATAATTAAATAATGGTACTAGCCGATAGTTGTTTCAATCTGACACATGATAGTTTTGATCATGACCTTTATGATGTAATTAGAGAAGCTCACAATGAAGGTATTGAATATTTTTTCACCCCATCATCATCGAAGTCAGATATTGAAAAAATATTTTATGCGACTGAGAAAATTTCTAATTTGTATGTAGGTGTAGGCATACACCCCCACCATGCCTCAGAAATTAACTTACAAACTGCAGATGAATTTAAAGCATATGCAATGCATAAGAAAGTCGTAGCTATAGGAGAAATTGGTCTTGATTACTTTAGGAATTTTCAAAGCCCTTCTATTCAAAAAAAAATGTTTTGATCTCTTTTTAGAGATTGCAACTGATATGCATAAACCAGTTTTTTTACACCACAGAGAGGCATTTAACGACTTCTACCCTATGGTTAAAAATGCTTTGCCTGAACTCCCTCAAAGCATTGTGCATTGCTTTACTGGTACAAAGGACGAGCTTAAAGCTTTTTTGGATCTAGGCTTATACATTGGCATTACAGGCTGGATTTGTGATCCAAAAAGAGGAATGGATGTGAGAGGCTTGCTGAAATACATACCAACTGATCGACTGATAGTTGAAACAGATGCTCCTTATTTAATGCCAAAAAATTTAGCCGTTAAACCTAAAAATAGAAGAAATGAACCGAAGTACTTAATCAATGTTGTGGAGGAAATTTCATCTGCAACAAATATTAAAGCACAAACAATAGCTGAAGCATCAACAGAAAATTTTAAAAGTTTATTTGGAGTTTAAATTTAAGAATCTTGGTAATGTGAGCATAGATAGCAGCATACTCACACATATGGCTATGGCTGATAAGATTCCAAATAGTGCCGTTGGATTAAAATTTGAGAAAATAAAGACTGCAAAACCCAAAATAATAGTTGTTCCAGTAATTAGTATTGCTCTGCCTGTAGATAGAATGGTTTGATCATAATAATCAGCTATTCTTTCTTTGTTTCTTAAGTATTTCCATGAAAAGTGAATTGAATAGTCAACAGACATTCCAATACAAATAGAGGCTATTGTGATAGTCATAATATCGAGAGGTATTGAAAAGACACTCATCAGTGACAAAACAAGACCAACAGCAATTGAGGGAACTAAAATAATGGAAAATGCTACCCATGCTGATCTAAATAACAGCAACAACATAAAGAATATAGCCCCAAAAACAACACCAAATGTTTTTATTTGTGAACTAAAGAGACTTTGCAATAGGTTGTTATAAAGCACTCCCAAACCAGATACATAAAAACTAACATCGGTACCTTCTAGCTGGGCACTTAAAACAGCATTTATTTCATTTAATAACTCATTTCTGCTTAAGCCGTCCATTGAGTCAACAGTACGAAGTGATATTCTTGTTGACCTTTCATCTTCAGTTAAATACTCATCAACTATTTGTTTGGCTTGATCGTTTTCAAGTAGCGAGTTTTTGAGAAAGACCAAACCCGCTTCTCCTATCGGAAAACCGTCATTTAAATTTTCGGCAAATTCAGCACCATTGGCTATGCTTAAAACTTTACCAACACCACTAACATCATCAATTGAATTCTTAAGGGATTTCAAGAGTTCCATATTCTTTTCACGCCACCAATAAGTTGCAACTTCTGAATCCTCACTGAAAAAGAAATCATCCTCATCAATAATGATTTCCTCTTCCGGCAGCGTTAAAACAATATCAATTGGTGTAGTGCCACCAAGCTCTCTATCAATGAGAGACATCCCTTGATAAATCTCTGTGCTTTCATTGAAGTAATCAATAAATTTATTCTCAACTTTAAGTTGCATGCTCAAATAAATAAAAACAGGAATCAAAGCTAGTGAACCCACTATTGAGTACTTTTCAAAAAAACTTTTTAAAGGAAGTGAAATGTTATTAATAAAATACTGAGAAATATTAGTTTTAAAATTGGTGATGAGTGGTTTAAAAGCATTAGCAATTGGGATAACAATGAAAGATATTAAAAGATTTATTGATACTCCAACTGCCATCATTTTCCCAAAATCTATTACAGGTTTAATATCACTTAAAACCAGGGAGGCGAATCCAACCATAGTTGTTAAAGCAGCATAAAAGCATGGTACTAATATTTGTGAAAAAGCTAATGCTGCGCTTCTTTTTTCTGCAAGATCATCTTGAAGCTTCACAACAATGTGCACACTAATCGCTATGGATGAAATCAATAACAAAGCGATAAAATTTGATGAAACGATACTTATGGGCCAGTTATTTATGCCAAGCAAACTCAGGGTGAAAAAAACTACTAATGATGCATTTGCCATGATCACAAACGTTATCCAGACACTTCTTAAAAAAAGCAAAAGCAATAAGGAAAAAATTATTAAAGTTAGGAATCCAAAATTAAAAACATCACTTTTAATGTAATCAATCGTATCAACAACAATCATAGCTGGACCTGCAAGATACAGATTAAAGTCTTGATTGTTATCTAATATTTTCCTTATTTCTCTGATGGTATCGGTGTAATCATCTTGTGCGGTAAGGTTGATTTGAAATGCCGTTACCGATCCGTTTTTACTTAGCACCAATTCAGAAAAAATTGGGCTTGAAGCAAATTCTTCTTGAGCTAGTTTTAAATCAATCTCATCTTGCAGGAGGTATTTATCGTTTGATGCAGACTTAAATAAAGATACTTTTGGCTGCATAAATATTGGTGCATCCAGTATAGATATCACACTCTCTATCTCTGAAATATTCTCAATTTTTTCTTTTAAAACTTGTAGCTCAGATAACTTCTTCTGAGAAAATAAATTTTGTGATTGAGCAGCAACTATTACAAAGTCACTGGTTCCAAATTGTTCATTAACTTCCTCATAAGCATTGAATGATTCATCATTATCTAAAACAAGCGTCTCTGAGGATGCATCAAATCTAAAATTACTGATGCCTTGTAATGCCAAAATGACAAAAACTATAAGGCCGAATAAAACTGAATATTTCTTATTAGTTAGTTCTTGAAAAATGTTATTAAACATTACTTTGCGCAATCTGGTGAAGGACAGAAATCATCTGATTCTTTCCATTGGGCAATGCTTTTTGCAACAATTGATATGGCGTGTATTTCAGACACATAACTTTCCATTGCTTTGTAAACTTCCTTGTGTCTATTTATTAATGATTTATCAACAAATAGATCCGAGACAATAATTACTTTGATATGTGAAACCTGACCTGAGTAGCCCCCATGATTAGGACTCTCATCTAAAATTTCTAAATGAAAGCAATCAATATTTTTACTAATGATTTTTTTAATATCTTCGATCATTTTTATTTAATCCTTGTGATTTATTTTTACGTGATATTGGCAAATCATTATCAGCAACTTCTTCATAATTGGTAATGACCCTAGCCCTTTGTATGTATTCCTTGAAAAAATATTTTATTCCAACGAACCCGAAGATGAATCCACCAATGTGGGCAAAATAAGCAACACCGTCGTAGGTATTTCCTGCAGCGCTAATGAGTTGACCTAAAATCCACATACCAATCACAATATTGGCTGGAACTTTAATGAATTGAATAAAAATAAAAATCCAAAAAAAGACGTTGATTCTAGCTTTAGGATATAGAACAAAATATGCTCCCATAATCGCTGCGATGCAACCACTCGCTCCTATCATCGGCACATCAGCACCAGCACTAAATATAGCTTGCAGTAATGCTGCTGCAACCCCTCCAAATACATAAAATATCAAGAATTTAGTCCGACCGAGATATGCCTCTATGTTATCGCCATAAATGTAAAGGAATAACATGTTTGACATCAAGTGCATAAAGCCACCATGTAAAAAGGCTGAAGTAATTAAAGTATGTAAATTTGTAAATTCAGAGAATACACTAGGTCGAACCCCATATTCATTTACTAACAACTGATTGTCGTAATTGCTTAATGACATTTGATAGATGAAAACAAGTATATTTAAACCAATAATTGACCATGTCAGCAAAGGCTTCCTTGGGGTAGGATTTTCATCTGATATTGGTAAAAATAAAAACATTACTCTAACGGAACTAGCGAACTAATAAATTGCTCTGCAACAGAATCCCATGTATATGCTTTTGATGATTCATGAGCTGAATTCCTATCAATTGTTAATGCTCTTTCAACCGCTGCTTTTAAATCTTGATCATCAAGAGATCCATTGACCCCCTCTACGACAATATCTTTAGGTCCAGTAACATTAAATCCTGCGATTGGTGTGCCACATGCAAGTGCTTCAATTAAAACAATACCAAATGTATCTGTTTTTGATGGAAAGACAAAACATGCTGCATCTCGATAAAGGTCTGCTAACTCTTTACCTTTTTTGAAACCAGCAAATGTCACTTTTGGATACTTTCTCTTGAAAGTTTTCAGCATTGGTCCGCCTCCCACCACAACTTTTGGTAAATCTGATTCCATCTTCAAGAATTCTTCAATATTTTTTTCAATCGCCACTCGCCCTACGTAAAGCAGGTATTCTTTCTTACTTCCACCCTCTGCTGGATAAAATATTTCTTTGTCAAAACCTCTTGACCACATCACAAGGTCAGTAAAACCTGATTCCACCAATTCATCTCTATGACTAATAGTATTTACTAGAGTTTTTGCTGCTGCATTGTGGAACCATTTTAGAAGTCCAGTTGTAACATCTAGGCCTATGTTGTACCTCTCAAAGACATACTCAGGAAATTTTGTATGTATAGCAGTAGTAAATGGCAACTTATGTTCCAAACAAAAATGTCTTGCTGTAATGCCAAGAGGACCCTCAACTGATATGTGGATATAGTCTGGATTAATTTTTCTTATTTTCTTTTTTAGGTCCCAAAAATTCCAAGCTACTGAAATTTCTGGATAATTAGGTAATGGAAAGGTATGAAACATCCCAGGGTGCAAGACTTCAACGTCAAAATTTTTCTTCCTTAATTCTGCTACAACAGTTGTCATAGTTGTAACAACCCCATTCACTTGAGGTTCCCATGCATCAGTAACAACTAGTATCTTACCCATTTATGTAAACTATTTTACCCCCTACAACAGTCATAACAACTTTAGTGGCAAGAATATCCTCATTAGGTATTGTCATAATATCTTGATCAAAGATTGTTATATCAGCTAGTTTGCCAATCTCTAATGTTCCAAGCTTTTCTTCTTTAAAAATTGCATAGGCTGGCCACTTTGTAAATATTGCTAATGCTTCTTTTCTTGATAAGGCTTGTTGAAGATTCCAACCTTCATTTGAATAACCATCAAGATCTTTCCTAGTGACTGCCGCATAAAACTCTATGATTGGATCTCCTACTTCAACAGGAGCATCTGATCCACCAACAACAACCACCCCATCATCAATAAAACTTTTCCATGTGTAAGCATTTGATAATCTTTCAAAGCCAAGACGATCTTCAGCAAAATGTAGATCACCAATAGCATGAGATGGTTGCATTGATGCAATTATATTTAAGTCCTTAAACCTCTTTCTATCCACTTCGATTACATTTTGTGCATGTTCTATGCGCCATCTTAAATCTTTTTTTGGAAAATCTTTGTAGGCTTTCTCATAAGCATTGAGAACCATCTGATTTCCTCTATCGCCAATTGCATGTATTTGAATTTGACAGTTTCTCATAGCAATTTTCCTTAGATAGCTATCAATGTCACTATCAAGCAAAACCAGACCTCTAGATTCTTTATCTTCATAGCTTTCTAAAAGTGCTGCTCCTCTTGATCCAAGTGCACCGTCTGCATAAATTTTGATACTTCTTTGGCCTTGCTTGCAAAATAAATAATCATTCTTAGTCAAAGAGAAATGTACTCTGAAATTTAAATCTAATTTTTCATAGGAAAGAACATCTTTGATTGGCAATGAATCAGCATCATGTGTTCCTGTCCAGCCCCGTGAGGCATAAACTTTTGTTCCAAGAACAAAGGCATCCTCTTGCTCTTTTCTGCTAACTGTTGGAATTAGAGGTATAACAAGTTTTTGAGCATTATCAATTAATAGACCATTCGGCTCACCATTTTCATCCCTCTCGATCTCGCCTCCTGAAGGGTTTTTTGTTGCAGAAGTTATGTTTGCTTGCTGCAATGCAACTGAATTAACAACAACCGCATGCCCATCAGCACGCTCTAAAATTATTGGGATTTTGTTACTGATTGAATCTAAATCAAAGCGTGTTGGGAAAGCTTTATTAGACCAATTTTTTTCAATCCACCCTCGACCAACAAGTACGGCACTGTTTGGATTTTTTGCAAGATAGGCGTTTGTTCGTTCAAGCATTTCCTTTTTGCTAAATGTACTTGATAAATCTAAGTTTAATTCTCTAAATCCAACGCCCCTTAGATGTGCATGAGAGTCAACAAATCCAGGGTAAATATAACTTCCCTCTAAGTCATAAACTTTTGTACCAGAACATTGATCTAGTTCTATTGGGTTATTTCCAATGTAATGAATCTTATCGGCTTTAATCGCAAGCACAGAGGCATTAGGCATGCTTTCATTGAGCGTATAGATTTTTGTGTTTAAGAAAACTTTATCTGGACATACAGCTGATAGCAAAAAACTTAAAAAGCTTAAAATGAAAACATTGAATTGATTCATGCTGCGCTTATGGATTCGAGCTGGTCATCTTTGTTAGATACTAGCTCTAATCTGCCATCGTGATGCTCAACAATTGCAGTGCAAGACTCAACCCAATCTCCAGTATTTAAATACAAATATTCTTCGAATCTTACAATTTCAGGTTTATGAATGTGTCCACACATTAACCCATCGTAAGATTTTTCTAAACAATCTTTTTTGACGTTCTTTTCAAAGCTGCTAGCTTTGTTAACAATCTTTTTTGTTAAGGATTTTAATTTTTTTGAGATTGGACGATTAATCTTTATCAGTAGGTCATATAAAAGGCCACCAAATTTTGAAATCCACTTTGCATTTGATGTAACAACATCAT
>CACHFV010000016.1:0-6354 GCA_902579195.1 uncultured SAR86 cluster bacterium
CAAGAGATGAATTAAAAGAACTTGCATGTTTGGGATTTTCATCTGATCTTGTTATGCAGTCCTTTTGCCATACAGCAGCTTATCCAAAGCCGGTTGATGAAATAACTCACAGGACTCTTCCTGACTTTTTTATCAATCGTGGTGGAGTTTCTTTAAGACCAGGAGATGGAATTATTCACTCATGGCTTAATAGAATGTTGTTACCAGATACAGTTGGTACTGGAGGTGACAGTCATACAAGATTTCCTATAGGTATAAGTTTTCCTGCTGGATCAGGAATGGTTGCATTTGCTGCAACACTTGGAGTCATGCCTTTAGAAATGCCAGAAAGTGTTTTAGTAAGATTCTCAGGTGAGCTGAAACCTGGAATTACAATCAGAGACTTAGTGCATGCCATTCCATACTATGCAATGAAACAAGATTTTCTTACCCTAGACAAAAAGAATAAGAAAAATATCTTTTCTGGTAGATGTCTAGAAATTGAGGGTTTGCCAAACTTGAAAATTGAGCAAGCATTTGAACTGTCAGATGCTTCAGCTGAAAGATCTGCATCAGGATGCACTGTTAAACTCGACAAAGAGCCAGTTATAGAATATTTGCAATCCAATATCACCCTACTGAGATGGATGATCTCAGAAGGATATCATGATCCAAAAACCTTAGAGAGACGTGCACGTGAAATGGAGAAATGGATAGAAAATCCAGAGCTAATGGAAGCTGATAAAGATGCTGAATATGCAGCAGTTATCGAAATACCTCTTGAAGAAATTGATGAGCCGCTGTTATGCTGCCCCAATGATCCAGATGATGTAAAAAAACTCAGTGAAGTAGCTGGTGATGAAGTGGATGAGACTTTTCTTGGTTCCTGCATGACTAATATTGGTCATTTCAGGGCCGCTGGAAAACTGCTTGAAAAATTTGGCAAAACTAAAACAAGATTCTGGGTGGTACCTCCAACAAGAATGGATGAACACCAACTTACTGTTGAAGGCTACTATGATATTTTTGAGAAATCTGAAGCTAGGGTAGAAATACCAGGCTGCTCTCTTTGCATGGGTAATCAGGCAAGAGCTGCGGACAACTCTACAATGATTTCTACTTCAACCAGAAACTTTCCAAATAGAATGGGTGATGGTTGCAATGTCTATTTGGCTTCCTCAGAAGTCACCGCAATTTCATCACTTTTAGGAAAAATTCCAACTGCTGAAGAGTATCGTGAATACATGACTGATTTAAATTCTATGAGTCAGGAAATATTTAGATACATGAACTTTAATGAAATTGAAGACTACCAAAAAAGGGTCAGAGATATGGATATTTCATTACTGAATGTGGAAGAAGTTAAAGATTAGCCATACATCTTGCTTTTTCTAAAGCATCTAAATACTCATCTGAAATATTCGTTGGATATTCGCCGTCAAAAATAGATTTTTCAACCCCATCTAATTCTGGATTTAACTCAATAACAGAACTGACAAGATCTTCTAAATCTTGATATACCAGATTATCGCAACCTAGAAAGTCTTTAATTTCCTCAAGTGACCTGCCGCTGGCGACTAAATCCTGTTTTGCTGCCATATCTATGCCATATACATTTGGGTACACAACTTCTGGAGCTGCTGATGCAACAGAAACTTTCTGAGCTCCTGCTTTGTAACACATCTCGACAATTTCTTTCATTGTGGTGCCGCGCACAATTGAATCGTCGACTAATAAAACATTCTTACCCCTAAATTCATCAAATATTGGGTTAAGCTTTCGTCTAACAGACGCTCTTCTCAGTCCTTGTTCCGGCATAATAAAAGTCCTACCAACATATCTATTCTTAACAAATCCGAAAGCTATCTCTTTGTTAAGAACTTCTGCCACCTTGACACCACTTGTGATGGAACTTTCTGGTATTGGTATGACAACATCAATATCGTCGTCTGCAATGTGTTTTTTAATCTTTTCCGCAAGTTTCGTGCCCATTGCTTGTCGTGCTTGATAAACACTAATACCATCGATAACAGAGTCAGGTCTGGCAAAATAGACAAACTCAAATAAACATGGTGTTAATGCTGTATCTTCACAGCAAATTTCAGAAAATAGATCTCCGTTGAATGTAATAAAAATTGCTTCTCCTGGTTGCAGGTCTCTTTCTAACTCATAATTCGAACATGCAAAAGCGGCGCTTTCTGAAGATACCATATAATCTTTACTACCGTCTTCATTGACTCTCGAACCAAGTGATAGAGGTCGGATGCCATACCTATCTCTAAAGGCAAGTAAGCCATAATCAGTAATAATTGAAACTACATTGATACTGCCTTCACACCTTTGATAGGTGTTTCTTACGGCATTAAAAAAAGTGTCTGGTCCAGGCTCAGTCTCCTTACTCTTTGAAATTTCATGAGCAAGAATATTTAATAAAACCTCTGAATCACTGTTTGTGGATATATGTCTCAAATCACTATGGAATAGTTCTTCTGCTAGCTCTTTAGTATTCGATAAATTGCCATTGTGAGCTAGTGAGATGCCGTAGGGAGAATTTACATACATTGGTTGGGCATATTCTTTAGTATTTCCACCAGCAGTTGGATATCGCACATGACCAATACCATAAGTTCCTCGTAACCTTTCAAAATGCTGCTGATTAAAAACTTCACTTACCAGGCCTTTAGATTTACGTGAGTGGAGGTTGCCTTTTTTGCAGACTGTCATTCCAGCTGCATCCTGCCCCCTGTGTTGAAGCATTATTAAAGAATCATAAAGTTCAGTAAAACAATCGTCCTTCTGAACTAAGCCAACTATCCCGCACATTAAATAAGTAGGTAAATAAAAATATTCTCGAAGTATGAGAGTAAAAAATTAATTACAAATGAATTGTACACCAAAGCTGACTCAGATATAGATGGAAACAGCTGCAAAATAAAGAAAATTAATAATAGGAAGCGAACAATTGCTAGAGCACATCCCAAGATCATACTTGCTACCCCTTTAATTTTTGGAATATAAAGTCCTGAAAAGAAATTAACGAATGGTAAACCAGCAGTTGCGAATAAAATTAAAAATCCATTGTAAATCTCGTCAGCATAGCTCAAACCTTGCTCATCAAAGTAGCCATATACAGTTTCAAGATTATTTAACGTGATGTATGCATAGACAAGCAGGATAGATAGAAATACCAATTCTTTAATAATGCCATTTCCCCTCACCCGTACAAACAGAAGGAATAATCCAGTGAACAGCAGAATATCAAGAATACTAAAGTTTAAATCTTCCACTGTTGTATCTCATTTGTTTCAACTGAGAATTTATCCAAAATATATTTTTTTGCTTCTTCTAATTGAAGCTTATCAATATAAGGCCCAATGTATAAAGCGTTATCTTTTTGAAAAGAAATAAAGCCACTCTCCAAAAGTGAGTTCTCAATATCTTCAAAGTTTATATTTTCTGCAAGCTCAAGCATTACCACCCAAGCTACTGGTGTTCCATCGTAATTCATAACTATGCTATTTGAATTATCTCTAAGCTGTTGTTCATTAAATTTATTCTCAAGCTCAATAATCTCCTCATCAATTAAAGAAATTTTAAGCTCGTAGTCAGCTATGTTTGCTGTTGATTCTTGAGAACTTACAAATTTAAAAACGTTATAACTGATATAAACCGTATAAATGATGGTCACGATTATGACTATGCCGAGGAAATATTTTACGAGCTCTCTCATTATTGAAGGATAGTAAGCATTTTGTCGAGAAATTCTCTGAGATCCTTTCTATTTACTATCTTATCGACAAAACCTTTCTCTAATTGTTTTTCTGAAGTTTGAAAATCTTTAGGTAATTCTTCTTTTACAGTATCTTGTATAACTCTCTTTCCAGAAAACCCTATTCTAGCTTTTGGTTCGGCAATTATTATATCCCCTAGCATCGCTAAACTAGCAGTGACTCCCCCATAGCATGGATCAACTAATACAGAAATGAATGGTAATTTTTTCTTCTTTAATTTTTTAACAGCAGCAGCCGTTTTGCCCATTTGGAATAATGAAATCATAGATTCTTGCATGCGTGCCCCTCCACTTGTTGAAAAAGCAACTAATGGAAAATTGTGCTCAACTGCGTAGTCAACTGCTTTTGTAAACCTTTTCCCAACAATAGCTCCCATTGAACCTCCCAGAAAATCAAACTCAAAAATCGCTACAACAATATCTTTGCCGAGCACTTTGCCTGTGCCAATTGAAATTGCTTCATCTGCATCTGATTTGGCAAGTGCGTCTTGGTATCGATCTTTATATTTTTTAGTATCTTTGAATTGTAAATAATCATTGAATTGCTCGGCATCATTGAGATTGACGTAAGTATCCTTATCAAAGGTGATATCGATTCTTTCAGTTACGTTAACCTTAAAATGATGAGAGCACTTTGAGCAGACATAAGAATTTTTCTTGAGTTCAGGGATATAGAGTATAGATCCACATTTGTCACACGACTTCCACAACCCTTCTGGTATTTTGCTATCTTTATCATTCCCAAATGTTTGAGAAATGTTTCTCTTCATTGTGGGTATAAAATCTTTAATCCAATTCATCTATCAATACCGTATTTTTTGTATATTGAAAATTATTATACTCTGGTCCTATAAAATATAACCCATTTGGTGCTACTGTTTTACCGGCTTCTGATCTCTTTTTCGCAGCAATAATATCTTTGAATTGTTTTACAGTTATTTTCTTTTTGCCTACTTCTAATAAAGTGCCAACAATAATTCTTACCATATTTAGCAAAAAAGCATTCCCCACTATTGAAAAAATAATGTATGGTCCTTTGGTTTTTACTGACACTTCAAAAATTTCACGCATTGCCGAGTTAGACTGACAGCCTGAAGCTCGAAAAGATGAAAAATCTTTTTCGCCAACAAGATGTTGGGCTGCTTTTTGCATTGCAGCAGAATTTATATTCTCTCTAATTAGCAAACATTGTTCATTTTCAAGACCAGTATTGTTATTACTTTTTTTTAGAAGGTATTTGTACGTTCTTTTAACTGCATCAAACCGAGCATGATGGTCCTTTTTTACCTTATAAAATTGTATTACCGATATATCATCTGGTAAGTATCTGTTTGTGCCTTTTACCCAGGAGTCTATACTTCTTCTTGAGGTTGTATCGAAGTGAACAATTTGATTTGTCGCATGAACACCAGAATCCGTACGTCCTGAACAGGTAGTTTTAATTGACTCGTTGGCAATTTGGGAAAGAGCTTTTTCTAGGTGGCCTTGGATAGTTCTTTTTGTATTGGATTGTTTTTGAAACCCTAAGTAATTTGAGCCTTTATACTCAAGCTGGACAAAATATCTTGGCATTAATCTGTCTCTTCAATAAGTTTTTCAATTTGTTTAGATTCTTTATTTGTTAATTTATTTTGTTTAAGTTTAGTTAGTATTTTTTTTGCTTTGCTTGTACTCCCCATATTCATAAGAGCGATAGCCAAATCAATTTTTTGTGTAACTGGATTAGAGCTTATTTCATTACTTTCATAAGATGTTTCTTCAAAATCAACAAGATTTACACTCTTTTTTTGGTATTTTTTTGTGTCATGTTTGATTTTGAGCTCAATAATAAATAATGAGATTATTCCAACAATTACTGCGACCTGTAGATTGCTAATTTCTATACCATAATCTAGAAAAAAAGCTGAGGGGTCTTTTAAAAGCAGTGCAAGATCAAGATTTTGAAAAAAAGTTTTAAGAGTCTCTATCGACATTAAAACATTGTCCTTTATCAAGAAGCACTTGATCTAATATGCATAAAGCTGCCATTGCTTCAAGTATTGGAGCGGCACGCAAACCAACACAGGGATCATGTCTTCCTTTAACTTGCAGATCAACCTCTTCATTGTCTTTGTTAATAGTTGTTGTTTTTTGAGAGATGCTTGATGTTGGTTTTAGTGATACATAGATATCTATATCTTCACCATTTGAAATGCCGCCAAGTATTCCTCCAGAGTTGTTTGAAAGGAAACCTGCTTTGACCATTAAATCTCTATTCCCTGAACCTCTCATGCTTACAACATTAGCGCCAGCACCAATCTCAACAGCTTTAACAGCATTTACACCCATCATTGCTTTTGCAAGTTCGGCATCTAATTTTGAGAATACTGGTGATCCAACTCCTGGCATTAAACCATTGATTCTTACCAGTATCTTTGCACCAACAGAATCCTGATCCTTAATTAAAGCTTGAAAAAAAGTTTCAAGCTCATTATTTTTGTCCATATCTACAAAATTGAAATCATTATTTGCTGAATCTGCTAAAGAAACTTTATCAGCTTGAATATCTCCTATCTGCACAACACCTGCTGAAATATTTACACCAA
>CACHFV010000017.1:0-4769 GCA_902579195.1 uncultured SAR86 cluster bacterium
AAATCCTGGAAGATTTTGAAAAATACCAAAACTTATTCTGGATTATTACGCCATATGCTGAAAATCTGGCGAGAATTATTAAAAACACAAGAGAGGAGGCAGCATAGTGTCAACAAATTTTGAGTTTATAGATATTAAAAGGATTGACCCTGACACAAAGCCCTTAGAGGTTAGAAAAGCCAATTTTGGGGAAATATACGAAACTCAGACACACGATGATATTGCTGCTCAATCAAGTAGATGTTTAGATTGTGGAAATCCCTATTGCGAATGGAAATGTCCTTTGCATAATTTCATCCCAGATTGGTTAAAGCTTGCTAATGAAGGTAAATATGAAGAAGCTGCTGATTTATGCCATCAAACCAATTCATTTCCCGAGATTTGCGGAAGGATTTGCCCACAAGATAAGCTGTGTGAAGGCGCATGTACTCTCAATACAGGTTTCGAAGCAGTTACTATTGGGCAAATAGAAAAACATATCACCGACACAGCTATTAATATGGGATGGAAACCAAAGCGTTATGTTGAAAAGTTTAGCAAGAAACATGTGTCCATAATTGGTGCAGGTCCCGCTGGACTTGCTTGTGCAGAAAATTTAATCAGAAGGGGGGTAAAGTGTACCGTGTACGATAAAAACCCTGAAATAGGCGGCTTATTAACTTATGGCATACCAGAATTTAAGCTTGAAAAGAGCATTATCCTGAAACGGAGAGAAATGCTAGAAGAATTAGGTGTGAAATTTGTCTTAAACACAGAAGTTGATACAAAGAAGGTAGCAGAAATTGAGAAGAAAAGTGATGCCATATTTTTAGGTTTGGGAACGTATGAATCAATCAAAGGCAAGATTGAAGGTACCGATAAAACAGGTGTAGTGGAAGCATTGCCGTACCTCATTAAAAATACAGAATATTTGATGGATCCAGATGATGCAGAAAAAATAGATTTTAAAGATCAAAGAGTCGCTGTTCTGGGAGGCGGAGATACCGCTATGGATTGTGTGAGGACTGCTGTGCGTCAACAAGCAAAAAGCGTAACTTGCATATATCGTAGAGATCAAGAAAACATGCCAGGCTCCATTCGTGAAATTAAACATGCTATGGAGGAGGGCGTTGATTTTCTATTCAATACCCAACCTTTGAAAGTCGAGGGTAATGGATCAATTACCAGCTTGAAAGTATGTGAAACTAAGCTTGGCGAGCCAGACGCTACTGGAAGACAGCGTCCAGAGCTAATTGAAGGCTCTGAGAAGGCTATAGAGGTCGATAAGTTAGTTATTGCTTTTGGATATCAAGCTGATGTACCAGATTTTGTTCTGGACAAGAATGTTAAGATCTCAGACACTGGACTTGTGGAATTGAACAATAACAAATTTAACTACCAGACATCTAATCCTAAATATTTTGCAGGTGGGGACATGATAATAGGTTCAAGCTTAGCTGTGCATGCAATAGCTCATGGCAGAGATGCTGCTAAAGAAATTATTAAATTTTTAGGTTAAATTATTAAGTATGGGCGCTGAGACAATAATAATAATAGTACAAGTCATAGCAGCACTTGGTGTTGTTGTATCGGTTGTTTATTTGGGAATACAAATACATCAGCAAAATGAAATTACCAAGGCCCAATTTGGCCACTCTCTTACACAAAGACAGTATGAGAGATATTTTGCCACTGCAAAAGATTCAGAGTTTGCTGATTTTTTAGCAAAAGATTGGAGTGGGAAACTTACCCATGGAGAAGAGTGGAGGGCATCAATGTTTATCGTTATGGCGCTTGTAGATATTTTTGATGTTTATGAGAAGTTCAACAAAGGTTTTGTTGATAAAAAACACCTTACAATACGCATCAATGCTCTTAAACTTGGAACTATGAAAACTCCTTTAGCAAGGGCTGTTTGGGACTTTTGGAAAGTAACACGTGATACAGATTTTATCAATTGGTTTGAAAATGAAATGTTTGATAAAGAATCTAAGCAGTGGAGTGAAGATGGGGGTTATGTTCCAGACGGAATCAAATCAAGCGTGAGGAGAGATTGAAAGGGCAGTTAAAGTGACTACCCTTACATATCTTTAAGGAGTTATTCTGCTTGAAGCTCCTAAACCTGCTCCATAGACTACAGCATTAAGCCATAACCTATTAGTTCCAAGGGCTGCACCTCTAAAATTAGGTTCACCTGAAAATAAGATGACTTGGCCACGCCCAATTCTCTCACGAGTTAAGTATGCTGAGTTTGCAATCCTTTGTGCTGCTTCTGGCCATACTAATCCACTCATTCTGACATTTAGATCCTTACCTGGAGGCATATCTGACCAATTGATAGAACGGTATTCCTCAGCCTCACTATCCACTATTTCACCAACACGAACGACTGCCTCAGAGCTAGAGTTAGTCATGAGAACAGGAACTCTGCTGTACAGAAGGGGCAGTGTATCAGGTGTACCAAATGTTAACCAATGTTCATTATCTATTCTGCCCGCTACAAACGATCCTGAAGGCATAAATTGAGACTGCCATCTATCACGTTTTTCTAGTTCTTGTTTGCTATATTTTGATGTGCTTGCTTCCCATGGGTATGCTACATCATAATCAATTTTGTAATCATTGGTTTTATCAACATCAATTACCACATTAAGAGCCTCAAACTCTTTTTGCAATTCAATATTGTAGTCAGCACTTTTATCAAATGTATCTGATAGTTGTTTTACTGAACCAATGCCATTTTCAAAGGTTAGGCTTCTTGTGCTTGAGTTATGCGCAATGAGTGTGCCACCTTGCTCCACCCAGTCTCTTAAGGCATTCATTTGGGCACCAGAGAAACCTCTTCCGCTTGGCATAATGATAGTGTTGTATCGACGCAAATCACCATAGAAACTTGATGCATTTAATTGGCTATGCCTTATACCCAGATGATGGTCTAATGAGAACCAGCTAACTCCAACATCGTAAGAGCTAAATCCTTCATGACTAAGAATGGCTATTTGAGGTCTTTCAAGCAACCTAAAATGCCTTCCACCCCAGTCAGGAAGCTCTTCAGCTCCAAATCCTGAGTCTACAGATGAAACTGCTATATCTAGCTCAGATGCAACGACTTGAACCGTGTCTGAAAGCCCTTTGTAGCTTGGATTATCCATCCCAATAACGACAACACTACCCCGACTAAAGTTTTGGTTAGACAGATAAGATTCCTTGTCAATTATTCTTACCTCAACGCCCAGCTCCATTAATCGAGCTGCGAATGCTACAGAGCGGTCATCAGCCCCGTTTACAACCCACATCAGAGCATTTGGATTGATTGTTTTGCTTCCCTTTGCTGGCTTCCATTTAGTTAAACCTCTTTGTAAATTTTGGCTAACTGTAACAGCTTCTAATCCATACATCATTGTTAGGTTGAAAGCGGTAGTGTCATACATTATTGAGCTACCGTTTTTTAAGGTCTGTCTTCTCTCTTCTTTAAGAACAGGCTCAATAATTTTAGCATCAAATTCAAGGATGGCTGCTATTAATGGAGCTTCTGGCTGAAGATTTGGGACAATCATACTTCCAGCAGGAATAACATAATTTTCAACCGTTTCACCAGATTGTTGAAGCGTAGGGCCAACATTTATTGGCTGAGAATTTGTGAACATCTCAATGTCTTGAGCTGCTAGTTTTTCAGCTATGGTATTAAGTCTTCCATGGTTATCAGTAGGCAAGATAACGAAGGTTTGGTTGGCGTACTCACCATTTTTTGAAACATTATATTTCCTGCCATCCCAATAATCCTGATACATTTCTTGAGAGTACATTTGTAAAGTTTTTAAATTGGCAATGGTACTAACAAACTGATGATGCACAGATTCTTTGTATGATTGAATGGTCCCTTCAGGTCTCCTTACACCATCTTCAGCCATTCTTGATTGCTCATATAGAATGCCTAAGCTACCTCTAAATTGGATGTAAAAAGAGTATCCGGGGTACAAATCTTCATGCCATTCTCCGGTATAAAACCTCCAATTATTATCATCAAATGCTCTGGCTTGGTCATCTGCAAAAACATTTCCCCACTTAATAAGATCTTTATCAATGTTTGTGTTAATTGGTTCTCTTGGGGGTCCTGTCATAAAGGTGTCTTGAGCACCCATTTCATGACCATCAACTAGAATTTGAGGCCTCCAATCATTAATTAAAGGCACTCGACCTTGTGTTTCAGGCTGTGTTAGATAGAACCAATCTCTATTGAGATCAAAGAAATAGTGGTTTGTACGACCATATGGCCAATCTCCTGTATGAAGCATGGATTGATCATCATAATTTGGCGCAGTTCCACGATATTGCTCTAATGATTTCGCAAACCTATCTCTTCCATCTGGATTCATCATAGGATCAACGATAATAACCATATTAGAGAGCATATCTACGACCTCTTTATCTTCACTTGCAATAAGGTGATAAATTATTCCAAGAGCAGCATCAGCCCCCGATGTTTCATTACCATGAATAGAGTAGGCCATCCATGCAACTGCAGGCAAAGATTTTATGATCGAATTAGCCTTTGAATCAGTAGTGTTTCTGGCATCTGTAAGCTGATTAAGGTTAGCTTTTATAGTTTCTAAGTTAGCAATATTCTCAGGAGATGAG
Organism: uncultured SAR86 cluster bacterium; assembly: GCA_902579195.1. Lineage (GTDB taxonomy): Bacteria > Pseudomonadota > Gammaproteobacteria > Magnimaribacterales > TMED112 > TMED112. The sequence goes on from CACHFV010000017.1 coordinate 4,618, forward strand.
ATAAATACAGCATAAAGTGGCCTATTTTCATGAGTACGGCCATATTCAACTAACTTAATACGATCTGATTGTTGAGCATAAGTTAATACAGCGGCTGAAATTTGAGCAGGAGATGCAACCCTTTCAGCATAACCAAAATCAAGAAATTGATC
>CACHFV010000018.1:0-3543 GCA_902579195.1 uncultured SAR86 cluster bacterium
TAATTCTTCTTTTTGCACTTTAGACAGTGTCTTGTACTCTGCAAAAATTCTTTTTAGAATTTCAGTTGTTTCCTTCATACCTCTTCTTGCTTTAAAATTTAATTTTTTAAAGGTTAAATCACTTTCCATGAGTAAATTTTATCAATTAGACAAATATTGTGCCATTAAAATTAATGGCGATAGAGGGCGCGAATTTCTACAAGGCCAAGCTTCGTGTGATCTCAATACCGATGCTAAACACTGGACTGGGTTATTTTGTGATGAAAAAGGGTTTGTTTTATCAAATGCAACAATAGTATTTGATGATAATTTTTATTTAGTTGTAAGAGAGTGCGTTGCTGAAACCTTAGTTAATGATTTAACTAAATATGCTCCTTTTTACAAATGTAGTTTTGAAATGACGGATAAAAGAGTCTTTGCTGAAGTAACAAGCAAAACAATTCGAAAAAGTTTTGAACATTCAGAAGACCCATCTACCAATACTGCTGACTGGGAAAAAGCATGTATGGAAAATTTTCAATACGATATTGATTGTGAGGTGTTTGGAAAATTTCGACCACAAGAGCTTGGTTATGATTTAGAAAAGTTCATTTCATATGAAAAGGGTTGTTATAGGGGTCAAGAAATCATTGCTAGGGTTACCTACCTTGGTAAAAAAAATAAGGCTGCTGTGATATTTGCAAATGCAAAATCACCAATTACAGATGTCGCAGGCAAGAATATTGGTAAAGAAGTTTTTTCAAAAAGTTTCAAAAACTTAACCCTCCACCACTATTACATCGAAAAAAATGAATACTTTGTTGAAGGAGAACAGATTAGCCCGTATGCCAGTCAATGGTAGTTTGATTAATTGACTTGAGAATCTCATTAGCTTTTGAAAAATGTTTGCATCCAAAAAAACCACTTGAAGCTGATAAAGGTGATGGGTGTGCAGCCTCAAGAATAAAATTGTTTTGGCAAATCAAATCTTTTTTTTGTTTTGCATGATTCCCCCACAGCATAAAAATTATATTTCCTTTGGCTTGGATCAATGAAACAACTTTATCAGTAAATAACTCCCAGCCAATTTTGGAATGAGATCCAGGATTTCCCTCAACAACAGATAAGGAAGTATTCAATAACATCACACCTTGTTTTGCCCAATGTGATAAATCACCACTTGTGTTCGAAATTGCTAAATCATTTTTGATTTCAATAAAAATATTTCTTAGTGATGGTGGCAATTTATGATTTCTGCCTACTGAGAAAGCTAAACCATTTGCTGTATTGGGTGAGTGATAAGGATCCTGACCAACAATAACAATTTTTGTTGTCTCATACTTGCAAAGCATAAGAGATTTAAAAAATTCTGAGGGGTTTGGATGTATTTTTTTTCCTGAATTATTATCATCAAGTAGGCGTTTTTTTATGCTCTTAAAATAGTCCTTTTTAAACTCTTGTTCTAAAAAATTATTCCAAAAATTTTCTTCTTCCATGAGACCAAAAATAACACAATTTTTTTATCCACAAAAGCTGTGGATAACTTTGGGGAAAACACACCCTTTAACAACTACACCCCTTAAGAAAGAAAGCTTTCATAGAATTGTACAAAAAATGAGCAATATATACTAACCCACTATTTATAGGCTATTCGAGAGACATACATTCAAAAAACACAAATCGGCTAAAAAATGGCATTAATTTTTGAGTAATGATCATTCTTGTGTGAAAAGCAAGAGTTTTGGTGAAAATAAAGTCATTTTTTTTAGTAGCAAAGTCTTGCATTTGTAACACCTTCGATTTTCTCTAGCTTAGAGACAATCTCTGGGTTAATTTCATCATCGGAATCGATGATATTGCATGCAATTTCTCCCCTACTTTTGTTAACGAATTCAGAAATATTTACTCCTGCCTCTGCTAAGCCTTCGGTTATCTGAGAAATGATGCCAGGTTGATTATTGTTTGTAATAAATATCCTATGTTTTGCAACCTTCTCAGAAGAGATGTTTGGAAAATTTACGCTATTGTTAATCTTTCCAAATTTTAAAAAATCTGAAATTTGGCTGCAGGCCATAACGGCACAATTTACTTCACTTTCTTTTGTGCTAGCACCCAGATGAGGAAAAATCATTACATCTTTGTGCTGAGAAATTCTTTCCAATAATTTTTTTGTAGGAAAATCAGTAACGTATTTGTATATTTTGTTTTGGTTTAGAGAATCAATAAGATCCTCTTCATTTACAATCCCCCCTCGTGAAAAATTTAGTAGAACAGCATCGTCTTTCATCACTACAAATTTATCTTTATCTATAATTCCTTTTGTTACGTCATTGAGTGGTATGTGAAGAGATACATAATCGCTGCCTGTTAGTGCTTCCTCTATAGTGCTACATCTGTTTAGACTGCTCGGCAAACCTAAAGCAATATCAACAGTCAAACCGGGATCAAATGCCTTTACATTCATCCCCATATTTATTGCTTGATTTGCAACAAGTGAGCCTATTGCTCCCAAACCTATAACACTTAATTGTTTGCCTCTTATTTCTTGGCCCACAAATTCTTTTTTCATACCTTCAATCTTTGTGTTAATTTGTTCGTCCTCCATCCTCTCAATATCAATACTATCGAGATTCTTATTTCCGGAAACAAGATCTCGTTTGGATAGAATCAAGGCACAAATAACTATTTCCTTAACGGCATTTGCATTTGCACCCGGGGTATTAAAAACGACAACCCCCTTCTCACTGCATAGCTCAATATTGATGTTGTTTGTGCCGGCACCAGCTCTCGAAATTGCATGAAGGTTTTTTGTAACATCCATGGTTTGGAGATTATGGCTTCTCAGCACAATACCTGCTGCTTCATTTAACACTGAAGTAAATTCAAAATTACCTTTTTCTAGGACTGATAAACCTGCTTTATCAATGTTATTTAGTATCTGTATTTTCATAAAAAAGAAGTTTTAAAGAATACACATTTAAAACCATAAAAGAAACGGGTTTTGCAGATTATTAACAATTTTATCCATAAGTTATCAACAGGAAAATCCCAGTATATTGTGCTTAACATGAAAATAAACACAACATATTGTGTTGAAATGCTTGCTTGTAGTAAAAAACTGTTGAAAAATACAGAAGTTAATCATGGATCAACAAGTAACACAGACAGAAACCGAAAAAGAAGAATTATCTCCAAATCTGGTGATGACTCCAGGAAAGATGAGAGTCATAAAAAGAAATGGGAAAGTAGTATCTTTTGAGGAAGAGAAAATAAAGGTCGCAATAATGAAGGCGTTTCTTGCCGTTGAGGGCGGAACAGCTGCAGGCTCTTCACGCATCCATGAAGCAGTTGAGCAAATGACCAAAGATATTGTTGATGTTTTTGAGAGAAGAATGCCTTCCGGCGGAACAATTCATATAGAAGAAATACAAGATCAAGTTGAGTTGCAACTAATGAGAAATGAACATCACAAAGTTGCAAGAACTTATGTGCTTTACAGAGAAGCAAGAAAAAATGAAAGAATTGATGAAGAAAAGCCCGTTGAAGTTGAAGGCAATATAGAAG
>CACHFV010000019.1:0-2652 GCA_902579195.1 uncultured SAR86 cluster bacterium
TTGATTACAGATTCTTATTTCTTTCAGAAACAATCACTTAATTTCAATATTTATGAATGCAATCAATATCAAAATTATGACTTTAATAATTATCGTCAAAGCACTTCAGCACAAACCTTTTTGAAAATATCTGACATTGCAGAAAAAGATAATGATGTTGATGGGTGTATTCTAAAATATATGAAAGTAGATGAGCTAACACCCTCATCAAATTTTCTGATTGAGGATAGTTTTTTTATTGAGATAATGGATTGCAGTACACTCAACCAAAAAGATATTGAAGCATCGATAAGACCCTTCTTACTTTCTGTTGAAAATAACTCATTACAGCTTTGGGTTGCAGTATCAAAACTTAATAACAACCAATTTAATTGGATAAATATCTGGTCATCTGAGCAGACAAGAAATGATTTTATGCAAGATTGGGTCAATTCATCTGCCTCTGGAAAACTAGCAATGGAGCTAGGGAAGGACTTATTTTGCAATAATCACAAAACGTACTCATTTAATTAATCACCATGATTGTCTTATACACTTCTCCAACACCAAATGGCCATAAAATATCTTGTGCTCTTGAGCACCTAAATATTCCTTATAGATTCGAAATTATCAATCTTCGTGAAGGCGAACAATTTTCTGATGAATTTAGCAAAATAAGCCCAAATCATAAAATCCCAGCTATTTACGATGAGGAAAATGATATCGGTTTATCTGAATCAGGAGCAATACTTATCTATTTAGCCGAATTAAAAGGAAACTTACTACCTAAAGAAGACAAATATTTAATATTGCAATGGCTTATGTTTCAAATGGCGCATATAGGCCCAATGATGGGCCAAGCAAATGTTTTTTATAGATATCTTGATGACAAAATAGATGTTGCTATAAATCGTTATCATAATGAATGTCGAAGACTCTTTGAGGTCCTAGATAATCACCTTAAAGACAATCAATTCTTGGTTAATGATTTCTCTATAGCTGACATTGCAAATTGGTGTTGGATAAGAACATACAAATGGTCAGGTATAAACTTTGAAAATTTACCCCATCTTGAACGTTGGATGAAAGAAATCTATACAATTAAAGGGATGTCAGAGGGATTGGATGTGCCGTTATCTAAAGAAGAATTGAAAAAATACTATCAATCTAAAATTGCCCAATCTGGTAATAACATAGTTATCAAATAATATTTTTAATTGTTTACCATGAATAGATCGAACTATATAATGGTCGTTCAAGCGACTGTGGTGTTAATGGCTAGCACAAAAGCCTTCCAAGCTTTTGGTACGAGTTCGAATCTCGTCAGTCGCTCCACTTACTAAATTTCATTTAAATAATCACGACTGTTATTTTCAGGTTTGTTGATAGATTTAGAAATTTTATGATATCGAATGAGTTCACTAGTTTTACTCACATCGTAATCACCCATAAACCATAATCCAACATCATATTTATCTATTAACACTGGTTGTCTGTTATGAATATCGGAAATATTGCTGTTAGCTTCTTTGGTAAGGATTATGAAGCCTGTATTGTCATAAAGACCAGCAAAATACGCTTTATCTGAATAGAGAAGATATGGTTGTTTTTGATTGTTCTCAGTAGCCCATTCTATCCATCCAGTGTATGGAACTATACAACGTTTACATTTATTAAATGTTTTTTCTGCATGTAAGTCTCACTCCGTGCATTAATTAACAGCTTTGTTTCCTGCCAATCTGTATTTATGCCCCATTTCATATTCTGACCATCACAATCTACAGTTTTCACAGGCATATCTTGGCCTGGAGATACGTTAAAATTATCTTTAGCTCCTGAATGAAATGGATCTCCACTTAACACATAACGACCACACATAGTTGCTATAATAATTGAATGTATGAATTTCAAAAACAAAATTCTTCACTTACACTTAAAGAAGGGCTTGAGGAGTTCTACTCAATCAATCCAGCTTTTAAAGAAATTTTAAATATTGATTCACCAAATACTCGAATATTTAAAGAACATGATTACACTCATGTATTGTTTGGTTTAGGCACATCAATTGAAGAAGAATCACTGCTTGATACTTATGTGATATGGGGAATGAAGTTTGATTGGGGTTCTATTATCAATTTCTACAAAGATCCAGACTACAGTAAATTTATTAAATCAATAACTGATAAACATGGCGGCTATTGGGGCATCCTCAAAATTTACATGTCATTAATGCCGCTGAAATTTAAGATTTTCAAATTATGTATGAAAATGACCAAACGTTGGAATTATCATCATATTTCAGATGAATACTTAAATAAAAGTCTTAAAGATATAAGAGAAGAATATAATATTGAATTACTACCGCTTGACCAAATACCTATAGGTCGTTATCAATCTGCTCAAATGAAATAGGGCACCGAAGTGCCCTATATAAGATGTGAGAGGTTATCTTTATTTTTGACTTAGTATTTCAAGATTAGTTCAATCTTTTTCTATATGAACTGTTCTGGTTGGGTAAGCAAAGTCTGATCCATTGTTATGCACAATATTCATTATTTCGAGTATCAGTTCTTCTCGAGCAATACAAAAATCATGCCACTGTGTGGATTTTGTAAAACAATTTATAAGTAAATCAATGCTGGAGTCGTTAAAATTAGTTACTCTGATTGTAGA
>CACHFV010000020.1:0-2216 GCA_902579195.1 uncultured SAR86 cluster bacterium
TGGTTACCGGGAACAGAATCACGTGGTATGACTGATGTTATGTTTGCAGCAGAAGATGGGAAGGTAAATTATGATGTGAAAGGCCGTCTGCCTTTTAGTTGGCCAAAAACCCCCTACCAAGCAAACTTAAATTATTTTGATCCTGCAAGTGACCCATTATTTACTTTTGGTTATGGTTTAGATTATGAAAACCCAAGTAATCTAAGCCAGTTTGATGAGGATATTTCTATATCTACGGCAAATAGCACCCTAGAGTTAATGCGAGGAAGTTTTAGAGAAAATTACCTTGGATTTATTCAAGAAGGCAATGCTCCACAAATACAAATCAGCTCCACAGCGTTAAATACCGAAAATAATTATGTTGTTGTTGATTACAGAGATACTGAAAAACAAGACGACACTTTAAATATCGTTTTTAATGAATCTAATAACCAAAATAGTTTCTTTATCCTTTCCACTGAAATTTTAAATTTAATACCGTTTAGTGATGGTTATATTAACTTTAAAGCAAGAGTAAATAGTCTCGATGCCGAGACAAAATTCTTGATGTCATGTGGTTTGGGTTGTTATCCAATTGTTGATTTGACTGAATTTCTTCAACCTTCAGACAGTTTTACTGATTACAGCATTCCACTGAAATGTTTAGCTCAAAATGAGGGATTAGATCTATCAAAAATTAATCTTCCATTTTACTTAACATCACAAGGCCCAATTGATATAGATGTTATGACAATTGACATATCAAACCAAAAGGGTAGCTTAGTCTTAAGTTGTTACTGAGCTAATTTCTCTGAAGAAACAAGGATGCCATTCTGGTCACCATATAGCCAATAACCGTCTTTAATCACAACGTTATTAATGAGAAGATCAATACTTCTTGAACCAGTATTGTTTTTATTACTTTTTTTAGGGCAAGAGTTCAAAGCAAAAACTGCAACATTAAGTTGTTGTAATTCAACGACGTCACGCACGCAACCATGGATTACAACAGCAGACCAATTATTTTCAATTGCCAGGCTGGCTAATTTGTCACCAAGTAAAGCAACATTCTCAGATGCATTTCCATCAACCAACAAAACTCTTGATTGCCCTGCTTCTGACAAAATGCTTCTAACTAAGGAGTTATCATCATCACATTTTAGGGTTACTACTCGCCAGAAAAATTATTGATACCTCCGAAGCTTTTAAAATTTAAAAGAAAGGGTAGGTCGGGGTATTGGTCTGAGATGTCTGGTGTATTCATAAAAAAAGGAGGGCAAACCCTCCTTTTTATTTTACATAAATCTACTGTTTACCAATAGTACCCAAATCTTATTACTTTTTGGGATGGAGCTGAGTATGATCCTCTTGGAATACCAGCCTCAACACCGATATACCATGGCACAACTTCACTTTTGTGATTGTAAGAGGCATATTGAATATACCAATTATCTTTTGAATCAAGAGTTAAGAAAAGATCAAACATTTCCCATGCAGGTCTCTTGTCAGTATAGTTCTCTAATGGTAAGCAGAAATAACCAGGACCGTCACAACCACCTTCATCATTAACATGCTTATCCATGTTCCATGGAGTCACATATGATTCTGCCTCCCAGTGATAGTTCACACCAGGCTTGAGTTCCATACCGTTTCTTAGTTTATAGGTATGTTCAAATCTGACTGTTAAAGCAAGATCAGGTGTATATGGAGCTTCGTTACCTTTTAAGTTTACAAAGTTATTTGGATTACCTGGATCAATAGAGGCACCATAATCTCTACCAAATAATGCATCTTGTCCATATCTCCACATAGTGACAAAGTCCTCAGTAAATTCAGTGTGGTAGCTGGTCATGAATCCTGATAGTCTTCCACCATCATATGGAAGCCATGTGTACTCGAATTCAACTCCCCAATGCTCTTGTTCGCCAAAATTTTCTGTGGTCCAAATTGTCACACCTTGATCATAGAATGTAAATTGTCCAAAAGTTGGTGAATTTGGATCGGAATCGTAGCCATATACTGAAACAACATCTACAGGAAGGTTCCCAGTGAATTGTTTGCCTTCGTAAATGGTATAGAAAATATTGAAAGAGTAATTAAGTGTATTCTCTTCATTTTTAGCTTTTACTCCCCATTCACCAGTGGTTACATATTCAGGGTCATAGTTGAGGTCAACTCTAGTTCCCTCTGCATAGAGATTAGAATTGCTTGGTGCCACATATACATCTGCAAGACTT